>NZ_JBQEPY010000001.1:0-621911 GCF_052045915.1 Burkholderia sp. 22088 | reverse complement strand
GACGGCTCGGTGACGGCGGCGAACGCGTCGGGGCTGAACGACGGCGCGGCGGCGGTGCTGGTGATGTCGGCGCAGAAGGCGGCGGCGCTGGGTCTGACGCCGCTGGCGAAGATCAAGGCCTACGCGAACGCGGGCGTCGATCCGAGCGTGATGGGAATGGGCCCGGTGCCGGCATCGCGCCGGTGCCTGGAGCGCGCGGGCTGGACGCCGGGCGACCTGGACCTGATGGAGATCAACGAGGCGTTCGCGGCGCAGGCGCTGGCGGTGCACAAGCAGATGGGCTGGGACACGTCGAAGGTGAACGTGAACGGCGGGGCGATCGCGATCGGTCACCCGATCGGTGCGTCGGGCTGCCGGATCCTGGTGACGCTGCTGCACGAGATGGCCAAGCGCGACGCGAAGCGCGGGCTGGCGTCGCTGTGCATCGGCGGCGGGATGGGCGTTGCGCTCGCGGTCGAGCGTCCGTAACCGGTCGTCCGTAACCGGCCGTTCGCCACCGGCGAACCGAATCCGTGCGCCGGCCGATTGCGGCTTCGGCCGGCGTCACGTGAAGTCAGAGGGGGCTCCGGCAGCTCTCGAAACCAAAAAATGGAGTGAGATTTATGTCTCAGCGAATTGCGTACGTAACGGGCGGGATGGGCGGCATCGGCACCAGCATCTGCCAGCGCTTGTCGAAAGACGGCTTCAAGGTGGTCGCAGGATGTGGCCCGAACTCGCCGCGCCGGGTGAAATGGCTCGAGGACCAGAAGGCGCTCGGGTACGATTTCATCGCGTCGGAAGGCAACGTCGGCGACTGGGACTCGACCAAGGAAGCGTTCGACAAGGTCAAGGCTGAAGTCGGCGAGATCGACGTGCTCGTCAACAACGCGGGTATCACGCGGGACGTCGTGTTCCGCAAGATGACGCACGAAGACTGGACCGCCGTGATCGATACCAACCTGACGAGCCTGTTCAACGTGACGAAGCAGGTGATCGACGGGATGGTCGAACGCGGCTGGGGCCGGATCATCAACATTTCGTCGGTGAACGGCCAGAAAGGGCAATTCGGCCAGACCAACTATTCGACCGCGAAGGCCGGTATCCACGGCTTCACGATGTCGCTCGCACAGGAAGTCGCGACGAAGGGCGTGACGGTCAACACCGTGTCGCCGGGCTACATCGGCACCGACATGGTGAAGGCGATCCGCCCGGACGTGCTCGAGAAGATCGTCGCGACGATCCCGGTGCGGCGTCTCGGCGGGCCGGAGGAAATCGGTTCGATCGTCGCGTGGCTCGCATCGAACGATTCCGGTTTCGCGACCGGCGCCGACTTCTCGCTGAACGGCGGCCTGCACATGGGCTGAGCGTCCGCGCTGCGCGGGCCGGGTGGCCGCGCAGCCGGGCGTATTCCGAAGGCCCCCGCCTCCCGGATTCGGGCGGCGGGGATTCGTCACTTCCGCTACGCTGCACTCAAAGGCGTTACATGACTACTACAAAGAAGACGGCCGAACGGCTCATCAAGAAGTACCCGAACCGTCGGCTCTACGATACAGAGACAAGCACGTACATTACGCTGACCGACGTGAAGCAACTCGTGCTGGAGCAGGAGGACTTCAAGGTCGTCGACGCGAAATCCAACGAAGACCTGACGCGCAGCATCCTCCTGCAGATCATCCTCGAAGAGGAAAGCGGCGGCGTGCCGATGTTCTCGTCGTCGATGCTGTCGCAGATCATCCGTTTTTACGGGCATGCGATGCAGGGCATGATGGGGACGTACCTGGAAAAGAACATCCAGGCGTTCATCGACATCCAGAACAAGCTCGCGGATCAGTCGAAGAACCTGTACGAAGGCAATGCGATGAATCCGGAAGTCTGGTCGCAGTTCATGAACATGCAGGCGCCGATGATGCAAGGGATGATGACCAGCTACATCGAGCAGTCGAAGAACATGTTCGTGCAGATGCAGGAGCAGATGCAGAACCAGGCGAAGTCGATGTTCAGCACGTTCCCGTTCAAGCAGCCGGGCGCGTCGGAGCCGGAGAAGAAGTAACGGTTTCGCGGCAGGCCGACCGCGGCGGGCAAACCGTCGGGCGTCGGTGCCGCGAAGCAAAGCGGTGCGGGTCGGCCGATCGTGCATTCGGGCGCGACGATGTGCGGCCGCCGCCAGCAGGATCATTTCGCCGACGGTCGTTCATGACCGTCGGTACCGAATGCGCGCCGGGTTCGGGCGTGCATGACCGTCGTCCAGTCGATCGAGATCCAGTCACCTGTGAAGGAACGCCGGGGCGCGCCGCGCCGGACGGTGTGCGTCCGTGCAGGCGCGCGTACCATGAGCGGCGCTGCAAGGTGAAGCATGGAGGCTGCCTTTGGCGACATGCGATACCGGCGCGCGGGCACGACAGGCTGTGACGGGCGATGCCCCACCGATGCGGTGCGACCAAGAAAAAACCGACTGAGAGAGAGCATGCGAGGGATTCGAATGGCATCGGCCGGCCGGCTGGCGGGTCTTGCTTCGATGTTCATGATGAGCGCCGGCATGGCACTACCGGCCTTTGCGATGGATTGCGCGAAAGCGGTGCAGTCGATCGAGAAGCGCATCTGTACGAACTCCATGCTGCGCGCGGCCGACGCGCGCATGAACTCGGCGTACTCGGGCGCACTGAAGGCCGCGCCGGACACGACGATCCGCGACATGCTGGTGCGCGGCCAGCGCCGCTGGATCGACGCACGCAACAACCGTCTCGACGCCGATTACGAAGGCCATCCGCTGGCCGTCGACGAAGTGCGCAAGGCCATCGATCGGCGCACCGCCGTGCTGGCCGATCGATCGGACAAAGGGTTGATCGCGCGTGCGCTGGCCGAGCGCAAGTGGCTCGCGAATTACACGGGCGGCCCGCTCACCGGTTTCGATGCAAACTGCGATTTCATTCCCGACGATGCAAGTGGCGCGCACGTTTCCTATGCGTGTTTCGGTGCTGTCCATGTGCAGCATCGTGCACGGGTCTGCAGCCAGAGCGAGGACTGGGCGACCGGTGCGGTTTATCAGTACCGATCGGTGAGCGCGGCAGACGGCGGGAAGGTTCGACCCGTGGCATTTTGCGAAACACAGGCGCATGAGAATGCGTGCGACAACGGTGGAGCGCAATCGGCTTGGATGCGCGCAGGGGCGCCCGGTGGCGATAACCACGCGTCAGCGCCCGTAGCCGGGTTGCCGCAACTCGACGCGGAAATGTGGCCGATCGGCGATGGCGACGATGTGGTGTGGTTCGACCGATGCTTGAAGGCGGCGGTGTTTCCGGACGTGCGATGAAGTGTAGAGCCCGGTGTTTGAGTAAGGCCCGCCTCGGCGGGCTTTTCTGTATCGTCCGCCCGCCTCAAGTGCCGCGGATATCGATCGATTGATTGTTTGCCGGGCGCGAGAGGACGACGCGATTCGCGATGATGGGCGGCAGGCGACCGCACAGCGGCGAAGCGCGGCGAACGGGATAGTCGGAACCCCGCAACTTCCGGATGTCACTCGGGGGATTCAACCCGCTGCGCGTCGTCGTGGTCGGCGGAGGCATCGTCGGCGCGTCGATCGCGTGGCATCTTGCGCGATCGGGTGCGCAGGTCACGCTACTGGAAAAGCAGCCGGCGGCCGCGGGCGGTGCGACTCACTGGTCGTTTGGCTGGGTGGGCACCGGTAGCGCGCTTCCGGAGTTCGCCCGGCTGGCGCGTGAGCTGGGCCCGTTGCCGGTGACGACGCGCGGGGCGCTTGTCTGGCTGGACTCGGATGCGCAGACCGCCGCATTGATCGACGAGCAGCGCGCGGCGGGCGCTGCGTGGTCGTCGGTTCAGGCTGGTGAAATGCGTGTAACGCGTCTCTCGTCGTCCGTCAGTGCGCCGGATCGAAATCCTGTTCGCCATCCGACGGAGGAAGGTCGAGCACGAGTTTGACGGCGCTGTAGTTGGCCTTCAGCGAAAACACGCGGCCAATCACGAGAAACGTCTGGCGCGAATTCTCGAGTTCGACGAAGTCGCCCGGTTGCGGCACGTGCGCGCCCTGGTCATACGAAAAGCTGGTGCTGGTCTGCTCGCCGATGGCTTCGGCTGCGTGCTCGGTGAATTCGATTGTGATGTGCGTGGTCATGCGAACCCCGGTGGGTCGATTGAAAAGGAGGGACGCCTGGATTTTCGCATAGCGGCCGGCTGTGCCCGGGGCGATTTTTGTGCGGTAGGTGGCATCGATGGGGTGCGAGGGTGCGCTTGCGGACGTCGCTGGTTGGGCTACGTGCGTCGCTGATTGTTGCCACGTGGCAAGTGAATTCTCTTTTCTTCCAGAGGCGAGGGGAACTCGATGAAGAGGCGATTTACCAACGAACAAGTCATCCGGATCTTGCGCGAGATGGCCGAGAGCCGGAACGAGCCGGTGAAGGATCTGTGCAACGCCCGGCGGACGGTCGCGCTCATGATCGGGCCATCCGTGGCCCGATCGAGCCCAAAATGCCCCGATTATTCCTATTCCTATTCCTATTCCTTTTCAATGATTTGCGATTTTTCGGGCCACGAATGGCCCGAAATGCCAGTCAAAAAATCAATTTTCGGGGCTTCGCGTTCCTCGTCGTCCGTCCGAAGCGTCTCGCATCCAGTTAATACGCTGAATTTAAAGGATTAAATGCCGATTTGAGAAAATTGGCACGGGCATTGCGTTACGTAGGCAGTCATCTCCCGATGGCAACACGGTCAGACGGCCGTGTCGATTCCAACAACAAGGACTGCATCCGTGCCGACTCCCGCTTATATCAGCATCCAGGGCAAGACCCAGGGCAACATCACGCAAGGCGCCTTCACGGCCGACTCCGTCGGCAACGTCTATCAGGAAGGTCACGAGGACCAGATCCTGGTCCAGGAAGTCGAACACCTGATCGCCACGCCGACCGACCCGCAGAGCGGCCAGCCATCGGGCCAGCGTGTGCACAAGCCGTTCATCTTCACCTCGCCGCTCAACAAGGCCACGCCGCTGCTGTACCAAGCACTGGCCTCCGGTGAAATGCTCCCCGAGGTGGAAGTGAAGTGGTACCGCACCTCGACCGAAGGCAAGCAGGAACACTTCTTCACCACCAAGCTTGAAGATGCCACCATCGTCAACATCAACGCCGTGTTGCCGCATGCGCAGGACGCCAGCAAGGCCGAGTACACCCAGTTGGTGAAGGTGGGCATGGCTTACCGCAAGATCACCTGGACCCACGCCATCACCGGCACCGAAGCATCGGACGATTGGCGCAAGCCCCAGGAAGCCTGAGGTCGGGTCACCCGTGCGGCCGGCGCTTGAGCCGGTCGCTCAACTCAGCATGAAGAGCATCGGCCCAATAACGGGCCGGCAAGGGGCGCTCATGGTTGATCGAACTGACCTGCGCTTTACCTTCACCGCCGGCAACGAGTCGTTCGAAGTGGTGGAGTTCACCCTGCACGAAGGCTTGTCCGAGACGTTCCTCTTGCAGGTGGAATCGACCAGTGCCAACACAGCCATCGACTTTGGCCAGGTGCTCGACCGCAATGGCCTGCTCGCGATCTGGCAGGGCGGCTCGCCCGTGCGCTACGTGCACGGCGCGGTGTCGAGTTTTGTGCAAGGCGATACGGGCTTTCGACGCACTCGCTATTCCACCGTGGACATTGCAGAGCAAGTTGATGACCTAGTGCATGGCACACCCAGAAAAGCCCCGCGCGGGGCCAAGCCCGAGCTGATTGTGGATCCTGTAAACGCAGTACGTTCTATTTAACCGTCACCGTTCTGACGCGCGCTTGGCTTTACCAGCACCTTGCCCTGTCCGCCAGTCGACGCATCGGCACGCCGCTCGTCCTGCAGCAGCGTGCGCGGCAGCGCGAAGCCCTTGAACAGTGGTTGAGTGAAGGGGTTATTGGCCTTCTCGGTGCTGATGCGGTAGCGCATGCCGCCGTCCGCCGCGGCGAAGCTGAGGTCGACGCTGGTCGCTGTGGCGCCGGTGAGGCGGGCCTGGCTGAGCAGGCGGTAGAGCGACCACGGGCCGCGGTAGATGAGCCCGCTGCTGCTGCCGCCGGCGTTGACCAAGGTCATGCGGCTTTCGTTGCTGGGCGCCAGGGTGTTGGGCCAGATGACGGCGGTGCTGGTGGTGGGGCCGTGGTTATAGGTGATCAGTTGACCTTCGACGCTGAGGGAACTGCTGCGCTTGTTGGCGGCCAGGCCCAGAGGTTCCACGAAGAACTGCACGCCGAGTTGCCCGCGGCTATTGAAGAAGGCGTCGCGGATTCGGTCGGCGGCCTCGAGTTGGGTGAGCACGTCGTTGCGTACCAAATAGCCACCGAGGCGTTCGGAGTACAGGGCCTCCAGGTTGTCTTCGATGAAGAGGTTGAGGTACTTGTCGCGGAACTGTTGCAGGTGCCCTTGCGGCCCGAAGAAAGCGGTAAAGTCGTCGAGCGAGGCTTCTTCGCGGCTGCTTGGATTGAACGGGTAGCGGTTAGCAAGGCGCTCGCGATAGAAGCGGTACACGTCGGCGTCCCAGCGTTTTTCCAGCTCGCGCAGGGCTTCGACGAGGACGATGCGCGAGGACTCGTCGGCCAGCTTGCCGACTTGATGATTCAACGGATCGGGCAGCCCACCGGCGATGCGCTGCAGGTTGGCGATGGGATCGGGGCCCTTCTGACCGAATCGTTCGAGTACCAAATTGAGTGCTGTCTTGCCGCGGTCCGGGCTGTCGTGCACGGTGCGCACTTTGTCCTGCACGGCGCCGATTGCCTGCATGGTTTCGTCGAGATACGGGGACCGCTCGCCCTTGGCGTCGAGCAACTGGCTGACCGGTGCGAAGGCGCGGGCGATGGTGATGACCGGAAGCGGCGGGGCTTCGGACTCGGTGAGCTTGTCCGCCTTGCCGGCCAGCGCGGCGGCCTTGGTTTGTGAGGCTTCGGTGCCAGCGCTGGCCGTGACGGCGGGCGGGTTGCCGAGTTCGCTGTTGTCGCGCACGGTTTCGACCAGGCGCCGCAGCGGTGCGGCCGGGCTGGTGACGCTGCCCAGGATGGTGACGGCCTGACCGATATCCTGAAAGTCGCGGACCGCGATCTGGTTGAGGTTGCGTTGCCAGGTGTCGACGTAGTCGCGGCTGTAGAGCGCGCGGATGCGATCGGCCAGCGCGTGCTTGTCGGCCTCGGAGTAGTCGACGTTGCGTCGCTCGCCCAGCGCCCACTGGTCGATCATGGCCAGTTCGGTAATGTCCTGGCTGTGCGGAGCGAAGTAGCCGCGGTAGCCCTTGGCGGTGAGCAGGGCATCGATACGGCCGTTGGCGGGCGGGTTGCCGTCCTTGCCTTCTGCGGCGCGTTCGGGTTCGTACACGATGTCGTAGGCCGGGCCGATTTCGTTGCGCAGATCCAGCGGCGCGCGCAGCGCGGCGCCGGCCTGGCGGCGCAGGGTCATGTAGACGCGCTGCGGCAGCGGGATGGTGCGCAGCTCGCGCTGCGCGGCAGCTACGCGCTCCTGGTATTGCGGCAGGCGCGTGTCGGCGTACTTCATGGCGTAGTCCAGGTGGCGCATCAGCGCGCGCTGCACGCCGTCTTCACCCGGGAAGGCGGTTTGCCAGTGCGCGGCCATCCAGTTTTCGACCACGGGCGCGCGGCGGTTGGGGCGGTCTTCGATCATGCGGTAGACGCGCAGCGCGGCCAGTTGGGTATCGCTGTCGGTGCCGGCGCCATCCAGCTCGGTCATCACGCCGCTGGCCAGCGCGGGCAGGAAGCGATGCGACAACAGGGTGAGGTAGGCCTGGTCGACCTTGGGGCCGATGGTGCGGCCCTGGTACAGGCCGAGGTCGGCCACGACCGGCCAAGCATCGCGATAGTTGCCGTAGACGGCGACCACGCTGCCGATCTGGTCCAGCGGTTGCAGCAGATTGCGGCCGGTAGGGTCGAGTGTGCCGTCGATGGCGTGGGTGCTGAATGTGCGGCTGCGCTCGAGCACACTCAGGGCCTTGTCGCGATTCAGTGCGTAGTAGTGGTACCACGCGCCGATCACGAGCGCGCTGCCCAATGATGCTATGCCGAAGCGCAGGGCCAGCGCGTGCTTCTTCTCGGCGATGACCTTGGGATTGTCGCCGGCCAGACCGGATTCTGGGTAGATGACGCGCTGGAACAGGTGCTGCGCGAAGTAGACCAGGGAGCGCCCGCTGGGCTGCATGTAGTTTACCGGTCCACGTAACGCATAGGACTGCGACGCGGAGGCGAGGAAAGCGTTGTTGAGCACGCCTTGCTGGTAGACCGAGGAGAAGAACACGCCGCGCGGCAACGCCGGGGTGACGTAGCGATCGCTGCCCAGCACGTCAGCGAGGAAGCCCAGCAGCAGGGGCCGCAGGCCGCTGAGCTGTCGGGTGA
Organism: Burkholderia sp. 22088; assembly: GCF_052045915.1. Classification (NCBI taxonomy): domain Bacteria; kingdom Pseudomonadati; phylum Pseudomonadota; class Betaproteobacteria; order Burkholderiales; family Burkholderiaceae; genus Burkholderia; species Burkholderia sp. 22088. The sequence continues at coordinate 613,562 of NZ_JBQEPY010000001.1, read as the reverse complement.
GCGAGTAAAGTGCTTCACGCTGCGCCACGTCGGGCACATCGGCCAGGCTGTCGAAGACCTGTTCGTTCAGTCGGTCGAGGAAGGCGTCGTAGTGCGTGCCCAGCTCGTCCAGCCAGGCGTCGTAGCGCTGGATCGCATCCAGGGTGAAGCTGAAGCCGAAGAGGTCCTCGCGCACGGACTTGGGCAGCCGCGCGAAGAGTATTTCGAAGCCTTCCAGCAGATCGAACTTGCTGAGCACGACATACAGCGGCGGCCGTGTGCCGAGCTGCCGGCTGAGTTCGGCCAACCGCGCGCGCAGTACCGCCGCGAGCGCCTTGCGGTCGCTCGGTGTCTGGTGCGCCAGGGTTTCCAGGCTGACCATCAGCACCACGCCGTTGAGCGGCCGACGGCTTCGGTTGCGGCCGAGCCAGCCGACGAAGCTGTCCCACAACCGCGCGTGGATATCTTCTGGCAGCACGCCGTGGCGGGTCAGCCGCGTGGGCAACGCGGGTGCACTCGGGGTGGGCATGCCTTCGTTTTCGGCGTTATCGGGCGCATCGAACTGGGCGATTCGCGGCTGGCTGATCAGCTCGCCCGGCGGGTCGATGAGAATGGCTTGGTCGCCCATCCACCAGTCAATGGCGTAGAGCTTGTCCGGGTCTTCTTGCAGTCGCCGGCTGCCAGCCTTCATTTCGCCGGTGAGCGAGAAGCTTTGGCCGGAGCGGTTGACGAAGCTGGTCTTGCCGGAGTTCTCCTGCCCCAGCACCAGATACCAGGGCAACTGGTACAACGCCTGTCGTCCCTTGAGGTTGGCTTGCAGGGTGGCGAGGCTGCGATCGAGGTCGCGCTCCTGCGCCTCGACGTAACGCAGACATAGGTCGGTCTGCTGCTCTTCCACATGCTGCTGTTCCGCCTCCAGGCGCATGGCGCGCTTACGCAGGCGTAGCGCCCACAGCAGCAGCGGCAGTACCAGCAGAACCACCGTTGCCAGCACCCGGGCGGTCAGGCTCGCCAGAGGGCGATGCTCGCCCCAGCTCCACTTGGGTCCGAGCCACCAAATGGCGACCAGCACGAGTGCCAGTAGCAGCAGTTGCAGCACGGGCGCGCCTTGACGTCCCCAGCGCATGACAAGTTGGCCGTAACGTTGCAGTTTGGACACGATGTTCCACATGACGATGTTCCCTGTTTAATCCTTGTGCCCGGAGGCGTCCGGCTGGTGCCGTTGGAGGAGGCTGAAAAGGTTGGGCTCCCACTCGGGCGCCGAGGCGTTTTGCATAGACTGGTACGCACGGACGAACAGGCCATCGGCCAGCCAGGTGAGGCCGTGCGGTTGCAGCAGTTCGGCGGCGATCGCCATGACATGGCAGCGGTGCCGCAGGTCGGTTGCTTCCTGCTGGATCGTCTCCAACCGACGTAGCACCGACTCGACGCCTTGCGCTTCGAGCAGGCTGTGCAGTTCGTCGCGCACGGCGGCGTAGTCATGACCGGCGGCGCTCGTGGCGCCACTTGCCTGCGCGCCGCTGATCCACGCCTGGGTCTCGCCATCTACGAATGGACGTCCATCGGCGAACTCCAGCTTGCCCAGCGCCGGCAGCCGGGTGACGAAGCGTTCGGTCGCCTGACGGATGGCCTCGGCTACCAGCGGCATCTCCAGGCGCCGGGCGATGCCGGCGGCCAGGTAGCTGCCGCGCAGCCAGTACGGCGAGGTGGTGACGCTGCGTTCGACACGTTGCAACAGCGCTGGGTCGACAACGTTGGCAATGAGCGCTTCCGCATATCCTTCGGCAACGTCGGCGGGCACGGCCATCAGTTCGGTCTGGTGGTGTTTGCGTGCCGACGGTGCGTTGGTAAGGTGGGCCCACAGGGCAAACCGCCGCAGCAAGTAGCCGGTGGGATCGTAGGGGTCTTGCTGGTTGATGATTTCTGCTGCGGCCAGCAGCGACTTGCGGCCCTCGCGCTCGTTGCCGGGCGTGGGCAGTGCCGGCGTGAAGAAGGCGTCCGATAGCGCGTCTCCCCGCACGGGGGTATCGAGTTTGGCATCGGCCAACTCCGGCGCACGCAGTGCCTCGGCCTTTTGCCGCAGCAGGCCCTCGATCTTGGAGAGGGTGGGCACGTCGAGCTGGGCGCTTTCGGCACTGCGTTGCAGGCTATCGAGTGCGGCCTGGCCGGCCTTGTAGAACTCTTCGCCGTAACCGGTGTTTTCCAACGCGGCCAGGCTGTCGGACAGCCGCTCCAGCAGTTGCCCCACCAACCGTCGTTTGGCCAGGTAGCCGGTGGCGCCCGGTTTCGGATAGCTGGTTTCCCAGTAGCGTTCGACCATGCCGGCGAGTACGCCGGTGGCTTCGGCCCAGCCGCGCCAGCTGCGTGTACGCGCGCGAGCAGTCAGCAGATGCCCGGCGATGCGCAGGTGCTTGCACTGGCTGCACAGGTAATGCTGCGCGGCTTCATCGACGTAGGGCCAATCGATGGTCGCCTCTTGCAAGCTGCCGAGCTTGACCATTTCGTGATCGATGCCCTGGTAAGCATCGTCTTCCTCGTCGAAAACGCCAGCAGGCTGGCGCGGGTCGATCGGCGCCAGCAAGGTATCGAGGTCCAGCGGGGCGAGCAATTTCACCAGTGACATGCCTCGCGCTGTTGGACCAGTAGCTCATGGAGCCGGGAGACGTCGAAGACCAGTCCGTCGAAGGGGGCTTGGTCGCTCTCGATCCGCAGGTGCTGCGCAGGCTGGGTCAGATGACGGAGCTGCTCGATCGCTACCAGACCGCGTCCCGCATCGGTGACCGTACCGTCATCAAGGACCTGCCATGGCTGACTGGCCGACACGGGCCGGCCGTCTAGCAGCAGCCGTAGATTGGCGCGGTTGAAGGGCAGTGCGTCGGCGGTCAGCAGTTGCAGGCGCGAGATGTTTTGCACGCAACTGATCGCGAGGGTGAGGGCGGGTGTCGAGCCTCCCAGCGCCGGCGCCGAGATAACCACCTTGTCCTGGCCGGGAAGCTTTTCCGGCGTGCGCATCAGCAGCAAGCCGGTGTCGTCGGCGCGGCGCTTGGCCTCGTTGGCCTGGACCAGGTCTGTGATGTCCGGTCGCTTCGCGGTGGCCGGCGTGGCGGCGGGCGTTGGTGCCGCCGCGGGGGCCTTGGCCTGGAGTGCGGCCGGTGGCGATGGTGGCGGTGCCAGGGTGCCTGCCTTGGCGTCGAAGCAGGCCAGCCGTTCCTGCGGTAACACGATGGTGGTGCAATCGTTGTTCGCGGCGACGGCGGGGTGTTCTCCGTCGCAACCGGCCAGGGCCGCCGCAAACAGCAATGCCAGGCTGATCGATTTCATGATGAGCGATCCTCTCCATTCAAATTCCACTCCAGGCATTTGCGTGCCAGCGTGCGTTTGGGTATGCCGAGGCTGAGCGCCGCCTCACGCCGCGATCCCTCGACCCGGCGCAGCCGTTCGCCGACCACGAGGCGCTCGAAGTGCAGCAAGGCTTCCGGCAAGTTGTCGGTGTGCAGGAGCTGTTGCAGTGCCGATGCCGTCGGAGACGGCGGTTCGATCGGCGCTAGCGGTAGGTCTTCTTCCAGGTCGGCAAGCAGGTCGCCGCGAATGTGCTTGCCGGGCGCTGTGCGCTCGGCTGCCGCAAGCACCAAGCTGCGCAGCTCGCGCACGTTGCCGGGAAAGATGTGCGCTTGCAGGCGTGTCAGTGCCCTCGCGGAAATGCCGGCGATGTTGCCCTGGCATTCGCGGTTGTGTTGCAGCAGCACGTGCGCGACCAGTGCCGGGATGTCTTCCGGGCGCTCGCGCAGCGGCGGGATGCGCAACACGCGCTGGCGGATGCGGAAATACAGGTCCTCGCGGAACGCGCCGTCGCGCACGAGTTCAGGCAGGGGGCGGTGGGTGGCGCAGATCAGGCGGAAGTCGGATGCCTGCTCGCGTGTTGCGCCTATCGGTCGAAAGGTCTTCTCGTTCAGCAGGCGCAGCAGCGTGCCTTGCAGTTCCAGTGGCATATCGCCGATTTCGTCGAGGAACAAGGTGCCGCCATTGGCTTCCGCTACCAGCCCCGCGCGCGCCTGGGTGGCGCCGGTATAGGCGCCACGCACCGCGCCGAATAACTCGGATTCGATCAGCTCTTTCGGAATCGCCGCGCAGTTCACCGGTACAAACTTGCCCCGTCGGGACGAGGCCTGGTGAATCAGCCAGGCTGCATGATCCTTGCCCGAACCGGTCTCCCCGGTGATCAGCAAGGACAGCGACGAGTCGGCCAGCCGCAGCATGTCTTCTCGCAGTTGACGGGCCGTCGGCCCGACGCCGACGAAGTCCGCGGCCAGCAGACGGGCCGCACGTGTCCTGTCCTGGTCGATCTCGCTTCGTCGCTGCTCTTCGATGCGGTGGATGTCTGACGATGCCAGCAGGCGCGCCATCAGCACGTTATGCAGGGTGACCAGCTCCTGCCAGATTGGATTTGTCCGCCAGGCACGCAAGACCGCATCGGCGCCAATCAACGCGAAGATGCCCACCACCTCGTGCTGTGGGCTATGAATCGGCAGCGCGAGCAGGGCGGCGCGGGCGGTGAGATGTTCGCGCAGGGCATCGAAGCCGGCACCGACGTTGACCAGCGATCCGAGCCGTGCGACATGACAAGGTTTGGCGCTGGTCAGGCAATACACCAGCGGGTTGTCCAACTCTTCCAACGATATCGAGGTGAGCCCCGCGGCGTCTGCCACATGGGCATGGGCGATCGGTAGCAGTCTGTCGCCGGGGCGCTCATGCCAGTAGCAGAGCGCTTGCTCGATACCGGTGCCATCGCAGGCAGCGCGCAGCCAGGCCCCCGCCAGCGCGGCCATGGTGCTCGCTTGCGCTAGTTCGCGCGCCAACAGGACGGCGCTCACGGTCTCCATGCCGTGCTCCACTCAGTGCAGCGTGGCCAGAAAGGTGCCGTCCTGCCAGCGCAGGTCAGCGCGCTGGAAAGGCGCCCCCTTGGCCTGCTGCTGCAGGACCGCGAGCGACAGCGGCGGCAGCAGTTCGCCGTCGATGCTTGCGTCGAGCATGCGCGCGCCGTTGGCGTGCCGTATGCAGCGCGAGCGCAACTCGTCGCGTGCGCTTTCGGTCACCTCCAGAGGGGCGTTGTAGCGCTCGGCGAATTGCCGCTGCAGACGCTGCAAGCGGCTGTCCACGATGTCGCCCAACACTGCCTCGTCGAGGTAGCGGTACGGCACGAGCTGCATGCGCGCCAGCAGGGCCGGCTTGAAGAAGCGCATCAACTGCTGCCGCAGGCTGTCGACGTCGAGGTCGGACAACGACGGATCATCCTGGTCGAAACCGAGGTTGGAGGTCAGGAAGAACAGGATGTTCTGGCAGTCGATGCGCCGACCTTCGCCATCGGCCAGCTCGCCTTTGTCGAAGGCTTGGTAGAACACGTTCAGCACTTCCGGGTGGGCTTTTTCCACCTCGTCCAGCAATACCACCGCATAGGGATGCTTACGAATGGACTCGGTTAGCACCCCACCTTCGCCGAAGCCCACGTAGCCCGGTGGTGCGCCCAGCAGGCGCGACACGGTGTGTTTCTCCTGGTACTCGGACATGTTGATCGTGGTGAGGAAACGCTCGCCGCCGAACAGCGCATCGGCCACTGCCAGAGCCGTCTCGGTCTTGCCGACGCCGCTGGGGCCGACCAGCAGGAACGCACCCATCGGTGTACCTGGCCGGCGCAAGTCGGCCACCGCCGTGAGCAGGCGTCGGTGCAACGTCTCCAGCGCCGCGTCCTGTCCTTTGACGCGCAGTCGCAGGGCGGCCGGCAATTGTTCGAGGCGCGTCAACTGATCGCTGTTGATGGTGGTGGCTGGTATGCCCGTCCAGTCAGCGATGACCTGGGCAATCTGCTCGGCGCCCACGTCGGCATGCAGCAGGGCACCATCGCGTTGGAGGTCGGCCAGGCGGGTTACCCAGCCCGAAAGCAGCCGGGCGGTGTTGTCGTTAGCGTCCTGACCGCGAAGGCTGACAATCGTATCGATGACCGATTTCTGCTGTTCCCAGGCATGGCGCAGCTCGGCGATACGCGTTTCCACCTGTTGCCGCGCATCGCGCAGGTTGTCCAGTCGTGTCGTCGATGGTGCGCGGCCGGACCTGGCATCACGCACTAGGTGTTCGGCCTCCGCATCGATCTGCCGAAGCTCGTTCTCGAGCGCGGTCAGACGGCGCGGTGGCTCGGCCAGTGCGGTGGCGGCGCGTGCGCACGCGGTGTCGAGCACGTCGATGGCCTTGTCCGGCAACTGCCGGCCGGACAGGTAGCGCGCCGACAACGCAGCGGCGGCTTGCAGGGCATCGTCCCCGATATAGACCTTGTGCGCTTGCTCATAGAGGGGGCGCAGGCCGCGCAGAATATGCACGGCATCCTCCGGACTGGGTTCCTCCAGCTTCACCAACTGGAAGCGCCGGACCAATGCGGGGTCTTTCTCGAAGTACTTCTTGTACTCGGACCAGGTGGTGGCGGCGATGGTGCGCAGTTCGCCGCGCGCCAGCGCCGGCTTGAGCAGGTTGGCTGCATCGCTGCCGCCGGCGGCGTTGCCGGCGCCGATCAGCGTATGCGCCTCGTCGATGAACAGGATGATCGGCTGCGGCGACGCTTTCACTTCGTCGATCACCGCCTTCAGGCGCTTCTCGAATTCGCCCTTGACCGACGCGCCGGCTTGCAAAGCGCCGAGGTCCAGCTCCCATAGGTGAACGTCGCGCAGCGGCTCCGGTACGCGTGCCTGCACGATGCGTAGGGCGAGTCCTTCAACGACAGCGCTTTTGCCGACACCGGCGTCGCCGACCACGATGGGGTTGTTCTTGCGGCGGCGCGACAGGATGTCGACCATCAGGTCGATCTCGGTATCGCGGCACAGCACCGGGTCGATCCGCCCCTCGCGAGCCTGTGCGGTGAAGTCGTGGCCGAATCGGGCCAATGCACTGTCGTCACCGCCGACGCCCGCAGGGCGGTGGTCGGCGGACGCTGTATCGGCCGCCTCCGTCGATCCAGCCAACAGTTCGCCAAAGCGCTTGCGCAGCGGCTCCCGGCTCACGCCATCCAGTAGGCGTATCGCTGCCAGCGGAAGGTAGCGGCCCGGATTGAGTAGCACGGCGAGCAGCAAGGCGCCGCTACGGATCTCCGCTTGTCCCAGCTCCACCGAGCTGAGCAGCCATGCCTCCTGCAACAGCTCCACCAGCAAAGGGGAGAAGGAAGGGTATTGATTATGCCCGCTATCCCCCTCGGGAAATGCCGTGGACAGCGCGTGTCGCGCGGTGTCGACCTCAATCCCCGCGACGCGTAACACGAGACGCACGTCGCACTGAGGCTGATCGAGCAGCTTGACCAGTAAGTGAGGCACGGTGACTTCGGCGCCACGCTGCCCGATGCAGAGGCTGCCCGCTTCTTCCAAGGCATGTCGACACAACGCATTAAGGCGCTCGAAGAGCGCCGGGAGATCCACCGTAATCATGTAATCGAACTCCCCTTTTCAGGAAAGGTTTTTTAGAAAAAGCGTCTCCGCGTTGCCAATAATGCAAACGAATGTTTCGGTCTGGCGTTTTGTATAAGGTGGGTGAGGGCACCTTCGGTTTACACGCAATAAGCACACGGTCAAGCTATCGAGGAAACCACGTCAATAACTCGCTCGTCCATCGGATTCGTCTGAAATTAAAGAGGGATATTTCCGTAAATTCTGTATTAGAACGAAAATGACATATTCTGGAATAAAAATAAGACATGTCTGATTTCATTAATTGCCATTAACGTCTAGCCTCGTCGTTTGCGAGCGGAAAGCGATTTTGCGGCATGCCACAGATGGTGTTAGTTCGGCGGGGCTTGGCTCGGCCGGCACGCTTTCGCTTGCACTGCATACACCTTAGTGCGCTATGCGCCGGGGTTTATCGAATCTCGCGCTGCAAAGACTTCAATTCGAATGGGAGTGGCTCATGGCAAAGCAAGGATCGGTCGCACCGAAGGAACGCATCAACATTCGCTACGTTCCGGCAACGGGCGGCGAGCAGGAGGAAGTCGAATTGCCGCTGAAATTGTTGGTGACGGGCGACTTCAAGGGGCGTGAGGACGAGGTTGCACTCGAAGACCGTACCGCCGTCAGCATTAACAAGGACAACTTCAACAGCGTGATGTCCGAATTTGGCCTGGGGCTGACGATGGATGCGCCGGCCGTACTGGAAGAGGGGGGCGAGAACGACACCTTGCCGGTCCACCTGAAGTTCGGCGCCATCGAGGACTTCAGTCCCGATGCCATCGCCCGCCAGGTGCCGGAGCTACGCAAGCTGCTCGAACTGCGCGAGGCGCTGGTGGCGCTCAAGGGGCCGATGGGCAATATCCCGGCCTTCCGCAAGCAGTTGCAGGCTCTGCTCGGTGATGAAGCCTCCCGCGGCAAGCTCGCCAAGGAGCTGGAACAGTTGCTGGAACCCGGCAAGGCCTGATGCCGCGCTGTTCCTCTTCCCGTTTGCAAAGGACATAACAATGACACAAGCACAAACCACTGCTGCCCAAAAGCAGGACGCGTTGCCGCAGGAGGGCCTGCTGGCCCAGATCATGGCGCAGACCCGCCTGCAGCCTGCCCAGGAAGGTTATGCCGTCGCCGAGCGCGGCGTGGCTGCCTTCATTGCCGAGATGCTCAAGACCGATGCACGCGAACAGCCGGTCAACAAGCAACTGGTTGACCAGATGATTTCCCAGATCGACGCCAAGCTCGGCAGGCAGATGGACGTGATTCTCCATCAGCCAGCCCTGCAGGAGCTGGAGTCGGCCTGGCGCGGACTCCATCGACTGGTGGCCGGCACCGACTTCCGCGAAAACATCTTCATCGATGTACTTCACGTCACTAAGGATGAACTGCTGGAAGACTTCGAGAGCGCAGTGGATATCACGCGCAGTAATGTCTACAAGCTCATCTATACCGCGGGTTACGGCCAGTTCGGCGGCAAGCCCATTGGCTGCATCGTCGGCAACTATACCTTCGGCCCCTCGGCACCCGACATCAAGCTGCTCAACTACGTCGCTGCGATTGGCGCCATGGCGCACGCACCGTTCCTCGCCGCGGCCGGTCCCGAGATGCTTAATCTGGACTCCTTCCAGGACATCCCCAACCTCAAAGAGGTCAAGGATATCTTCGAAGGCCCGCGGCATGCCAAATGGCGCGGCCTGCGCGAATCGGAAGATGCGCGCTACCTTGGCCTGACCATGCCGCGTTTCCTGCTGCGTCAGCCGTACGACCCGCTGGAGAATCCGGTTCGCAGCTTTGCCTATCGCGAAACCATCGACGGCCAGCACGACAACTACCTGTGGGGTAACACGGCCTTTCTGATGGCCAACCGCATCACGGACAGCTTTGCGAAGTACCGCTGGTGCCCGAACATCATCGGTCCGCAATCGGGTGGCACTGTGGATGATCTGCCTGTGCACCTGTACGAGTCGCTTGGCCAGCTTCAGGCGAAGATTCCGACCGAAGTGCTGATTTCGGACCGGAAGGAGTTCGAGTTGTCGGCGGAGGGCTTCATTCCGCTCGCGATGCGCAAGGACAGCGACAACGCTGCCTTCTTTTCGGCGAACTCGGTGCAGAAACCCAAGGTCTTCCAGAGCACGCCGGAGGGGCAGGCCGCGCAGACCAACTACATGCTCGGCACGCAACTGCCGTACATGTTCATCGTCAACCGTCTGGCGCACTACATCAAGGTGCTGCAGCGCGAACAAATCGGCAGCTGGAAAGAACGCCAGGACCTGGAGCGCGAACTCAACAACTGGCTGCGTCAGTACATTGCGGACCAGGAAAGCCCCTCCGCCGACGTGCGCAGCCGCCGTCCGTTGCGTGCCGCCAAGGTCGTCGTGCAGGACGCGACGGGCAACCCCGGCTGGTACCAGATTTCCCTGTCGTTGCGCCCGCACTTCAAGTACATGGGCGCGAGCTTCGACCTGTCGCTGGTCGGTCGGCTCGACAAGGAATGACGGAGGGCATGACCCATGCCGCGTTCCCTCGGCCAGGGCAGCCTGTTCGAACGGCTTGATCCAGACCTGCCGCCGCGCCGTATGCGCACGCGGCAGGCGCTGGCGTCGGAGCGCATCGGTGCCATCAAGGACCACCTCGAGCGCATTCTCAATAGCCGCCAGGGCAGCTCGCAAAGCTGCCCTGGCTTCGGCCTTGGGGATCTGAACGACGCCGCGGCCAGCCAGATGGACTTGCGCCATCAGGTATGCCAGGACGTGCGCACTGCGGTAGTGGCCTACGAACCTCGCGTGCAGGTGCTGAACGTTCACCCCGTCACTGCGCAGAGTCAGACGGGCCCGCTGCATTTCCGTTTGCACTGTCTGGTGCCAGTCAACGACAGCACGGAGGACGTGGAGATCGATCTGCTCGTCCAGCACCGGGAGCGCTGGGTCCACGTGATCTAGCACCCAGCCAGGAGGGCTGATGCCACTGAAGAGAAAGTTCCGCGAAGAACTGGACTATATGCGCCGCCTCGGCCAGGTGTTCGCGCGCAACAATCCGCAGCTCGCGCGATACCTGGGGGAGGAAGCCACCGATCCCGATGTGGAACGGCTGATGGAAGGCTTTGCCTTCCTCACAGCCAAGCTGCGCCTGAAGATCGATGACGACTTCCCGGAGCTGACCCACCCGTTGCTGCAATTGCTGTGGCCGAACTACCTGCGTCCGTTGCCCAGCGCCACCATCATGCAGTTCCTGCCGATGGACCGCACCATTACGGAGCGACATGTGGTCCCCAAGGGGACGCGCATGCGCGCTCGCGAGGTAGACGGCATTTCCTGCGAGTTCCGCACCTGCGCGGACTTGGCCATCTATCCCTTGCGGATTGATCAGGTCAGCGATGCGCACTCGCTGGAGAAATCGACAGTGCGTGTGGACCTGTCCACGCTCAGCCAAAGCCCGCCCAGTACCTACGATTGCGACCAGCTCGATTTCTACCTGAGCGGTAGCGACTACACCGCCATGACGCTTTACCTGTGGCTGGCCGAGTACCTCGGCGAAATCCGCATGGAGGTCGCGGGGCAGGTGCGTCACATCCCTGCCAGCCAGGTGCTGTTCCACGGCTTCGCCCCCGATCAGGCGCTGCTGCCGTACCCGAAGAATGCACTGGACGGTTACCGTATTTTGCAGGAGTACTTCCTGTTCCCGAGGCGGTTCTTCTTCTTCGGTATCCGCGGGCTGCGTTCGCTTTGGCCCACCGAGCAGATTGGGCAGATCCGCCTAGAATTCGTTTTCACCCGGCCCATGCCCGAGGACGTGCGCATTCGCACGGGTGACCTGGCGCTTTACTGCACGCCGGCCGTGAACCTGTTCGAACACGAGGGCGAGCCCGTCCGGCTGACCGGCAAAGCGGTGGACTATCGCCTGAGCCCGGCAGGGCAGCGGACCGACGCCTACGAGATCTTCAGCATCGACAGTGTCGACGGCTGGAAGGGCGAGGGCAGCGGAAAGGCCGGCGAATGGCTGCGTACCTACCAGCCCTTCGAGTCGCTGCGCCACCAGATCGACTACGAGCGCGGCTACACCACGCTCTACTACCGCACCCGCATCGAACCGTCGATCACAGCTGCCGGTGTCGAGCACCGCGTGTCGTTCGTGCGTGGCGACGAGCACCACTACATCGGCCGCGACGAGACGGTCTCGGTGTCGCTGACCTGCACCAACCGTGATCTACCACTGGCGCTGGGCGCGGGAGACGTGTGCATCCCCACACACGACGTCCCCACCTTCGTCAGCGGTCGCAACCTGACGGCACCCACCCCGTCGTATCGGCCGGTTCTGGACGGTAACCTGCAGTGGCGGCTCATCTCCAATCTGTCGCCGACCTATCTGTCGCTGCTGTCTGCCGAGCCGTTGAAGGCCGTCATCAGCGCGTACGACTTCGCCGCTCACCACGACATCCAGCGGCGCCGCGCCATGCAGAAGCGTCTGGATGCATTGCTGGAAGTCGTTACTACGCCGGTCGACCGCATGTTCCAGGCGCTGCCGATTCGAGGCATCCGCAGCATGGTCAAGCTCGATCAGGCGGGGTTTGCCTGCGAAGGCGATCTCTACCTGTTCGGCACGGTGCTGAGCCACTTCCTCGCGCTGTACAGCAGTATTTCCTCCTTCCATGTGCTGGAGGCGATCAACACCACCAATCAGGAGCACTACGCATGGCCCATGCGCAGCGGAACCCAAGCCCTGATTTGACTGAAAAGCTGCTGGCGGGCGCCAGGAACCACGACTTCTTCTTGCTGCTGGAGCGGCTGCATGCGTTGCACGGCGACGACCTCGAATCGCCCGAAAGCGACGATCCCGAACGTCAGCGCATCAAGCTGAGCAACTATGCCGGCATGGGCTTCCCGGCCTCGGACGTGTCGCTGGCACGACGCCTGGCGCACGGCGAGCCGCATCAGTACGAAGTACAGGCGACATTCTTCGGCATGCACGGCCCTGACTCACCGTTGCCGTCCTATTACGTGGAGCGACTGGCATACGAGGCCGGGCAGGGCATCGGCATCCGTCCGGCGTTCTTCGACGTATTCCATCACCGCCTGCTGACACTGCTGCACCAGGCCTGGCGCAAGTACCGGCACTACATCCGCTTCCGTCCCGGCGCCAGTGACCCGCTCTCGCAACGCCTGTTCGCGCTGATCGGTCTGGAGAACACCGCCATCCGCGGCGACACGCCCATTGCCTGGAGCCGCCTGCTCAGTTTCGCCGGCGCCGTGGTGCATCGTAGCCGTTCGCCCGCGATGGTCGCCGGGCTGATTGCGCACTGCTTCGACCTCAAGGACGTCGACATCCGCGATTTCGAACTGCGCCACGCCGACATTGACCCGGGCGATCGCGTCCAGCTTGGTTGCCTCAATGGCCAGCTCGGCGAGAGCTTCCGCGTGGGCGACAGCGTGCGCACGCGCCACGCCAAATTCACCATCGTCATCGCCAACCTCAGCCAGCAGCGGTTCCGCGAATTTCTTCCGCACGGCGAGAACTTCGAGCGTTTGCGGCTACTGGTCGCCTTCCTGTTGCGCGACCAAACCCCGTGCGACCTCGAACTGGCGCTGCGCGAAAACGAAATCCCTTCCTTCAACCTCTCGGGCGATGTCGGCACCGAATTGGGCTGGACCAGTTTTCTGGAGCAGCCTGCATTGCGCCGGCCGCCTCGCGTTCAACTGACGGTGCGCGCATGAATACGGTATCCACGGAACCCCGCCTGGCCTTGGTCGTCGCCAACCCGGATGCCTTGCAGCAAGGCACGGCACCGCGCTACAGCTTCGACCCCGCCGGCGGCACCATAGGCTCGCAGGGTGCAAGTTGGCTGCTGCACGACCGCGCCGGCTGGGTGCAGCCTCAACACTGCGAAATCCGCTTCGAAGATGGCGGCTATATCGTCATCGATCGCAGCGGCCACACCCGGCTGAACGAGCAGACCCGCCCCCTAGGCCTGCACGCCAGCGCGCGCTTGCGCGACGCGGACACCCTGCACGTCGGGCCGTACCGCCTCACGGTGCACGTGGACGAGGAGCAGCACGCGTTGCCGGATCCGTCGCGCGCGCTGGCTCAGCACGACGTCGAGGAGTTGATGCAGTTGCCCGACGACTACCTGGACGGCTTGCCAGCCGCGGCATCCGAGGGGCCGCACCCCGTTGAGCCGAATCCCGGCTGGGCCGCTTTCCAGGCCTTGAGCGAGCCGACAAGGCCGCAAGGCCAGCTCGACCCGTTGCACGCGCTGGATCTCGCGGCCCAGTGGAGCGGGGGCGCCGCCGCGCGCGCCTCGTTAGATCCGCTCGATCCCCACCACTACGGACTGTCGCCGCTGGCGGCCCAGGCCGACCTTGCCGCCACGGCGCAGGAAGCCGTTCACGGCAAGCCCATCCATGCATCAGGAGACACCATCATGTCGGAGCCCGACAGCCATAACCCCGCCGCTCGCGAGTGGCTGCGTGCACAGCAAGCGAACGGCCACGATCCGGCCGCCCTGGTCAATCCGCTGATCGAAGGGCTCGGCGCACCAGTGGGGGCGCTGGATGCGCAAACAACCTACGCGCTGCTCTACGAGGCAGGCCGCAGCCTCAGTGCGGCCATCGGCGGCCTGAGCGCTTTGCACGGCGGCGCGCCCGGACAGCGACAGCGCACCTTGCAGCCCATCGAAGACAATCCGCTGCGTCTGGGTCAAAGCTACCCGAACACCGTCCGCGCCATGTTCGCCGCCGACCGCAGTGTCGTGCATCTGTCGCCCGCGGCAGCGATCGAGGAATCGCTGGAGCAGATCCATCGCCAGCAGCGGGCCACCCATCAGGCCATCACCGCCGGTCTCAGCGCGCTGCTGCAAGCCTTCTCTCCGGAGCAGTTACAACGGCGCTTTACCCGTTATCGCCCGCCGCAGAGTGGCCAGGCGAACAGCGATGGTTGGGCGTGGCAAATGTATGGGCACTACTACGACGAGTTGATCTCTGGACGCCAGCAGGGTTTCGACAAATTGTTTTGGGAGGTCTTCGATCAAGCCTACGACCAGGCCTTGCGTGCGGAGGCACCATGAAGCGAAGCCTCGCGCTTCTGCTCGCCGGCATGCTGCTCGCCGGCTGCAGCACCGTGGGCAACGTGTTCAAGAAGACGGGCCGGGTCTTGATGGACCCGTCCATCCCGGTGGGCGCGCCCGACGACCAGCCCACCCAGATCGCCCTCAGCCTGTACGCCAGCGCCTACGTCAATCCCAACCCGGTCAGCGCATCGGCCGCCGACAGCGCCGCCGTGGTCGATGAACCGACCGAGGAGAAGCTGATCGGGGAGGGGCCGTATTCCGTCAGCTTCAACGGCGCCACCAAGGGCGAACTCATCAGCGGCTTGCGCGCCTTGCTGGACCATTTGCAGGGCGAGGAGGGTGTGGTGCCGCTGCCGTCGCATGGCACAGGGCGCCAGCTTCCGAATTCCCTCACCGCCACGCTCAGCGGCAAGCCACCCTTGCCGCCGGATGGGCAGCTTCGCCGTAGCCCGTCGCTAGCGGACGCGCCCGGCGTCGCGTCAAACCTGGGCCAGTACCGCAAGGGCGACAGTCTGGCCACAGCCAGTGCACCGTCGCCAGAGTCACCAGCGCCAGCGTCCAGCGCCGCCGCCACCCCGGTCGCCTTCCAGGTGCTCCAACTCAAGGACGACAGCATGCTGGAAAACGCCGACCTCGACCTCGTCAGCCAGAATCCCAAGAAGGCGCTGGGCAGCACCTTCATTGCCGCGGACGACTACACCCTCGCGCCAGGCCAGTTCAAGTTCATCGAATTCAGTCCCATCGAAGACAAGGCCCGCTACGTGGCCGTCGTAGCTGCCTTCCACGATGTCAATGCGACCCGCCGATACGACGTATTCCGGCTCGAACCGCGCGGGCGCAAATACGCCTTGCTGGTCACCCTGCAAGACACCCGCGTCACCATTACCAACGAGGCCTATCGCGCGCCGGATCCGTTGCGCGAACCCGCCCGCGGCGCGCGGGATCCGCAACGCAAACCCGTTCGCGGCGCGCTGGGCGTGTTGCGCGAGCCGACCGATAGCGCGCCGGACCTGTTGCGCAAACCGGCCTCTCGTCCGCAGCAGCTGTTCCGCGGATCTTCTCGCGAGGCAGCCATCCAAACGAGCAAGCAACCATGACCACCCGCAATCCCGTTGCATGGAACGAAGGGCTCTTCGTCAAGCCCCAGCATTTCCAACAAACCAGTCGCTACCTCGAGCACTACGTCAACGTCCGTTTGGGGCGTAAATACGGCTACGGTTTCGCCGAGCTGGTGTTGAACCAGGACTTCCTCGCCATTGGCAAGATCGCGATCGTGCGTGCGCGCGGCATCCTGCCCGACGGCACCGCCTTCGACATCCCGCACGACCAGC
Source organism: Burkholderia sp. 22088 (assembly GCF_052045915.1). Classification (NCBI taxonomy): domain Bacteria; kingdom Pseudomonadati; phylum Pseudomonadota; class Betaproteobacteria; order Burkholderiales; family Burkholderiaceae; genus Burkholderia; species Burkholderia sp. 22088. Next base: position 597,726 of record NZ_JBQEPY010000001.1, on the reverse strand, counting down.
CGCCGCCGGAGCCGCTAGACATCAGCGATGCCACGGCCGCCAACCAGACCGTCTATCTCACGCTGCCGCTGCGTTCCGACGGCATGGCCGAAATCCGCTGGCCGGACACCTACGCCAATGCACGCTACGTAGCGCGCAGCGAAGACGTGCGCGATACCCACAGCCACCAGGGCAACCATGTCGCCGTGGCCATGGCTGTACCCAACCTGCAACTGGCGCTGGAACGGGACGACCGTAGTGCCTTCACCGGGCTGGCCATCGGCCGCATTCTTGACCGGCGTCCCGATGGCAGCTTGCTGATGGATAGCGGCTTCCACATCACCGGCTTGCACCTGCGAGCCATCAGCCAGCTCGCGCATTTCATGGAAGAAATCGCCGCGCTGGCGCACGAGCGCGCCAAGAGCATCGCCGAGCGCATCGGCTCGCCTGGCCAGGCCGGCGTCGCCGACGTCACCGACTTCAACCTGCTGCAAGCGCTCAATCGTTGGCAGCACCTGTTCCGGCATTTGGCACGCGACAGCGACGTGCATCCGCTCGACGCCTACCTCGCGTGCGGCCAGGCCTGCGGCGAACTCGTCACCTTTACCGACGAGGCGCGCGTACCGCCGGAGTTTCCGGCCTACCAGCACGACAACCCGCAGGCCACCTTCCACTTGCTGCAGGAAACCCTGCGCCGCGTGCTCAGCACCGTGCTGCAACCGCGCGCCGTGTCCCTGCCGTTGGTCAAGGAGCGCCATGGCGTGCTTACCGCCCAGGTCAACGACTCCAGCCTCATGCAAAGCGCGGAATTCATTCTCGCCGTGCGCGCGCGCATGCCGCTGGACCAGCTGCGCCAGCTCTTCCTGCAACAGGCCAAGGTCGCTTCCCAGCAGACGCTGCTCGACCTCATCCGTCTGCAACTGCCCGGCATTCCACTCAGCCCGCTGCCAGTGGCGCCGCGCCACCTGCCGTTCCATGCCGGCTTCACCTACTTCCAGCTCGATCGCACGCATCCGAATTGGCAGAAGTTGATGCAGAAGGGCGCCAACGGTTTCGGCTTCCACATCACCGGCGACTTCCCGGAACTGGAACTCCAGTTCTGGGCCATTCGGAGTCAATGACATGAACACCACCGTCGACATCGGCAACGACAGGATTGATCGCGAGCCGCGACTGCGGGCACAGCAAACGGCGCCGTATCCACCGGGAGCCGCGTCGGGCGACTTCCTGCGCACACCGCCTGTCTCCCCGATGGGCGACAAGGACCGCATGCTGTTCGACTCGGTGCACCACATCGACTACGACGACGACCTGCAATTTCAGCTACGCGGCCACAGCCTCAACCCTCTAGTGGATGCCGCGCAGCCGCTGCTGGGGCTGGTCATTCGCCTGCGCCGCCTTGACCGCTGCGACGACATCCCCAGGCTCTACGCCAACGTGCGCGACCAGATCACCGCGCTGTCCGAGGAGGTGCGCCAGCTCGGCTACGACGGCGCCACCCAGTTGGCCTACCGCTACGCGCTGTGCGCGTTCATCGACGAAGCTGTCATGGCCACTCCTTGGGGCCACAGCTCGCTCTGGCGCGAACGCTCGCTGCTCAGCTACCACCACAACGAAACCTGGGGCGGCGAAAAATTCTTCACCGTGCTCGCGCGCATGCAGATGGAGCCGGAGAAGTACCATCACGTCCTGGAATTCAAATACCTCTGCCTTTGCCTGGGTTTCCAGGGCAAATACGGTCAGCAGCACAACCAGCAGGACACGCTCAACGCCATCATCGTCAAGCTCCATCGCATCCTGCGGCCGCTGCGTGGCGATGCTCCCGAGCGCCTCACCGACGCGCCGACCGTCGCTACGCATCGCTACCGGCTCAAGCGCCAGATGCCCCTCTGGACACCCTGGGCCATCGCATTGGTCGTACTGGTTGGCGCCTACCTGTTCTTCTCGATCAGGCTAGGTGCCACCACCGACCAGGTCCTGCAATCGCTGGATCACATCCTCAAACCGTAACCCAGGCCACGGGAGCGACCATGCCCACGCAATCCGTCCTGCGCTTTACCTTCACCGCTGGTGACGAGTCGTTCGAAGTGGTGGAGTTCACCCTGCACGAAGGCTTGTCCGAGACCTTCCTGTTGCAGGTGGAGCTCGCCAGCGCTAATCCCGCCATCGACTTTGGCCAGGTGCGCAAAGCGCCTGAGCGGAGGCCCATCGGTTTCGAAGCGGCCGATCAACTATTTTCTGGAGTGCGCTCGCATGACCAACTCCAGCCTCGAAATGGCGATCAACGGAGTCAATGACCTACCTAACGTGGTTATCTACACCCGGTGGCATCAGCCCGCTCCGTTGACGGCGCTATTTTCTCCACTGCTAGTCGTGTCGATGTTCGTGCTCTTCCCATTGCCCACCGCCGGACCTCTTCTTGCCATCGCGGTGCTGACAGTCGTCTGCATCGTCACCCCGTTGATCTTGGCCCACGTGGTGTACCCGCCTGCCAAAGACGTGGTGCACATCACACCCGATGCCTTGGTCTTCAAGCGCTATGGAACCGTTACCTTTGACAGTATCACCGCAGATACCTTGGATGGACTGATCCGACTCACGCGCCGGAAGCAGCCAACGCTCGTGTTGCTCGGTAACCGCAAGACACCCGGCTACAAGGCATTCCAGGCGGCGCTTGAACCCGCCATGGCGACGTGGCGGTCGCACCACCCAACGGTACCGATCAAGCAGAGCCATTTCCACGGCACGAGGCTGGCCAAGGTGCTCGGCGCACTGACCGTGATCAGTTGCGTGGGCCTCGCCATCACCGTTGTGACTATGAAGCTCGCCCTGGCCTCGTTACCTGCCTTGGCGATCGACATCTTCGATGGTCTTCGCTTGCTCGCTAGTAAGCGCCAGGATATTCAAAAGTAGTACAAAACATAAGGAGCTTGATATGCGACCTATCGTACTCGTCGGTCACCGACACAGCTGTCCCATCCACGGCGACGGAACCGTTGTCAGCGGCGCCGAGTCCGCTGCCATTAACGGCCGAGCAATCGCGCGCGTCGGCGATCGCATCAGTTGCGGTGCGGAGATTCAAACCGGCTCGCCCGGCACGGAGATCGAAGGCCGGCCGGCGGCGCGTCAGGGCGACACCACCAGCCATGGTGGCACCTTGGTCGAGGGCGAGACTGGGTGGCTAGTGGAGTGAAAGCAAGCGGTGCAAGCGATCGCGACGTGGGGGTGCCGTCTGTGATGTCTATCGGAGATGGATTACCGCTGCGATAGCGTAGGCAACGAGTATGGATGAACGACGACAATCAGTGATCGACAGGTAAGGGGGCATCTCGAACCTCAGGTCCGCAGGACGCCAGCGGCTTATCGATCGAGGGTCGAAACCCGGGATTTCGCATCTTGTAAGGACGGCGTCATTCTCGTGTTCGGCTCGGCAACGAACAGCAAAGCGTCCAACCGGTCCCCTCCGAACTCCTCGTCTGCACGCTGATGCCTGATGTACGGAGCGCACACCGGCAGAACGGTGTTGCGTTCTTTCGCCGCGAGGCTGTCGCCGGCCGCGTTGACCGTTATCCCGGTATTCGCGATCGACGTGGGTTGCTGCGCCAACGACGAAACAAGTGTCGGCTCGACTCTGGCGGCTCAGGCCCCCCGACAATCAGCGCAGGCCGTCCTGCATCCGCCTGCACGAACACGTCGAGTGCCCCTTCCAGACATCGCCGATGGTAAGCGGAAGACCCTTTGTCACGTAGTGAAAGGGTCGCATCAAGCTCGATCTTGCGCACGGCCGGCCGCCGCACGGCGTATCCGAGTTGAAAGCCTGCGCCGTCTCCAGCCGCTCCTTTTAGGCTGCTGACCCATAAATCGCTGTAAACTCACGCTTTTGCTGCCACGCCCCCACATTCCAGATGTCCCAATCCCCCAAAGTAGGGTTCGTTTCGCTTGGTTGCCCGAAAGCCCTCGTCGATTCCGAACAGATCATCACGCAACTGCGTGCCGAAGGTTATGAAATCTCCGGCACCTACGACGGCGCCGACCTCGTCGTCGTGAACACCTGCGGCTTCATCGACGAAGCCGTGCAGGAAAGCCTCGACGCGATCGGCGAAGCGCTGACCGAGAACGGCAAGGTGATCGTCACCGGCTGTCTCGGCGCGAAGTCGAGCGCTAGCGGCTCGAACCTGATCGAGGAGGTCCATCCGAAGGTGCTCGCCGTCACCGGCCCGCACGCGGTGGGCGAAGTGATGCAGGCCGTGCATTCGCATCTGCCGAAGCCGCACGACCCGTTCACCGACCTCGTGCCGGCGGCCGGCATCAAGCTCACGCCGCGCCACTACGCGTACCTGAAGATCTCCGAAGGCTGCAACCACCGCTGCACGTTCTGCATCATCCCGTCGATGCGCGGCGACCTCGTGTCGCGCCCGGTCGCCGAAGTGATGCTGGAAGCCGAGAACCTCTTCAAGTCGGGCGTGAAGGAACTGCTCGTGATCTCGCAGGACACGAGCGCGTACGGCGTCGACGTGAAGTACCGCACGGGCTTCTGGAACGGCAAGCCGATCAAGACGCGCATGACCGATCTGGTCGCCGCGCTCGGCGAACTCGCGGCACAGTACGGTGCATGGGTGCGCCTGCACTACGTGTACCCGTACCCGAGCGTCGACGAAGTGATTCCGCTGATGGCCGAAGGTCCGTTCAAGGGCCACGTGCTGCCGTATCTCGACGTGCCGTTCCAGCACGCGCATCCGGAAGTGCTGAAGCGCATGAAGCGTCCGGCGAACGCCGAGAAGGTGCTCGAGCGCGTGCAGAAGTGGCGCGAGATCTGCCCGGACCTGACGATCCGCAGCACGTTCATCGCGGGCTTCCCCGGCGAGACGGAAGAGCAGTTCGAAACGCTGCTCGACTTCATCCGCGAGGCGGAACTCGATCGCGTCGGCTGCTTCGCGTATTCGCCGGTCGAAGGCGCGACGGCAAACGAACTCGACGGCGCGCTGCCGGATGAGGTTCGCGAGGAGCGTCGCGCACGCTTCATGGAAGTCGCCGAGGAAGTGTCGGCGAACCGCATTCAGCGCAAGGTCGGCAAGACCCTCAAGGTGCTGATCGACGAAGTCAGCGAGGAAGGCGGGATCGGCCGCACGGCGGCCGATGCGCCGGAGATCGACGGCGTCGTCTATGTCGAGCCGGCGGCGAAGGCCTCGAAGCGCTACAAGGTCGGCGATTTCGTGTCCGTGAAGATCACGGGCGCCGACGGCCACGATCTGTGGGGCGAGGTGTAAGCGGTGGCCGCCGTATTCCCGGAGATCCTCGCGCTCGGCGAAGCGATGATCGAATTCAACCAGTCGCAGCCGGGCCGGCCTGAATTCCTGCAGGGCTTCGGCGGCGACACGTCGAACTTCTGCATCGCGGCGGCGCGCCAGGGCGCGTCGACGGGCTTCGTATCGGCGATCGGCGACGATCCGTTCGGCCGGCTGCTGGCCGACATGTGGCGCGCGGAATGCGTCGACACGACGTACGTGCGGATCGATCGCACGGCGCCGACCGGCGTGTATTTCGTCACGCACGGCGCCGACGGCCACCAGTTCGACTATCTGCGCGCGGGCTCGGCGGCGAGCCGCTATGCGGCGGGCGACCTGCCGCTCGACGCACTGGCCGCCGCGAAGGCGGTGCACCTGTCGGGCATCAGCCTCGCGATCAGCACGGCTGCGTGCGACGCCGCGTTCGCGGCGATCGACCACGCACGCCGCAACGGTGCGAAGGTCAGCTTCGACACGAACCTGCGCCTGAAGCTGTGGCCGCTGCCGCGCGCCCGCGCGGTGATGCGCGAGGCGCTGCGCCAGACGGATATCTGCCTGCCCAGCTGGGACGACGTGACGGCGATCACGGGCGCGAACGATCGCGACGCGATCGTCGACGCGATGCTCGAACACGGGCCGCAGGTCGTTGCGCTGAAGCTCGGCAAGGAAGGTGCCTACGTGGCGACGCCGAACGAGCGGCGCGTCGTGCCGGGCTTCGCGGTCGAAGCCGTCGACGCGACGGGCGCGGGCGACTGCTTCGGCGGTGCCTTCGTCGCACGGATCGTCGCGGGCGACGATCCGTTCGCGGCGGCGCGTTATGCGAACGCCGCGGCGGCATTGTCGACGACGGGCTACGGCGCGGTCGCGCCGATTCCGCAGCGCGAGGCGGTGGAGCGCCTGATGCAAGGCTGATGCGCAATACGCGCGCCGGCCGCGGCTTCGTATGACGGCCAGCGCATCGCCGCAATTTGCGAGCGAATCTGAAGCAAGGAGCAACACAAGGTGGGTCGATATTCGCAATGGCAACGGGCGCTCGTCGTCGCGGGCGCGCTGGCGGCGGGCATGGCGATGCCGGGCGTGGTCGCGGCGCAGGCTGTCGCGCCGGGCGTGCAGCAGGACGAACCGGCACCGGCGCGGCCGCTGAAGCCGAATCCGGAGTTTGCCCGCCTGCCGCGCTACGAAGGCACGCTCGGCGACCGCCCGATCGTCGTGCATCTCGGCCCGAAGACGGACGAGGAAGGCGTGCACGGCGAATACCAGTTCGCCGATACGGGCGAGGTCGTACTGCTCGCGGGCGATCGCGACGGCGACACGCTTGAAATCGAGGAATCGAACGACGGCACGAACATCACGGGCGTGTGGATCGGCCGCTTCGACGCGACGGGCACCCTGAAGGCCGATCGGATGAATTCGGACGAGTCGGATCCGCAGCCCGTCGTGCTGCGTCTCGCGCCGGGCAAGCGCGCGGCGCTGCAGGTGCGCGACGGCCGCGTGCAGGAAATCGAGACGGTGGGCGGCGTCGTCAACCTGCGCACCGACAACTGAACCCGCGCTGGCTCGGCGCGCGCGGCGCGCATTGTACCGGGCCAATCGTGCCGATTTTGGCTAATCTGGCGACTTATTCCGCAACCGAACGGCCTCGTGCCCGGCTTCCTGTCATGACTGCATCCACTCCCAAGCGCGCGCTGCAAACCCGCATCGTTCAACCCGACGACGTGATCCCGGAAGGTTTCCGTTCGTTCGTGCCGCCGGTCGCGCGCGCGTCGACGGTCGTGTTCCCCGATCTCGCGACGATGCGTGCGCTCGTCTGGCACAACGACAACCAGTGGCGCTACGGGCTGCATTCGACGCCGACGTCGCTCACGCTCGCGCAGCGGCTTGCCGAGATCGAGGGCGGCACGCATGCGCTGCTGCAGCCGTCGGGCCTCGCGGCGATCATGAACGTCTATTTCGGGATCGTGAAAGCCGGCGACGACGTGCTGATTCCGCACAACGTGTACGGGCCGAACGCCGATTTCGGCAACTGGCTCGCGAAGGATTTCGGCATCACCGCGCGCTACTACGATCCGCTCGTCGGTGCCGGCATCGCCGACCTGATCCAGCCGAACACGCGGCTGATCTGGATCGAGGCGCCCGGCTCGGTGACGATGGAAGTGCCCGACGTGCAGGCGATCACGGCAGCCGCGAAGGCGCGCGGCATCGTCACCGCGATCGACAACACCTTTTCGGCCGGGCTCGCGTTCAAGCCGTTCGAGCACGGCGTCGACATCTCGGTGCAGGCGCTGACCAAGTACCAGTCGGGCGGCAGCGACGTGCTGATGGGCGCGACGATCACCGCGAGCGCCGACCTGCAGGCGAAGCTGAAGCTCGCGCGGATGCGCTGCGGGATCGGCGTGTCGGTCGACGATTGCTCGCTCGTGCTGCGCAGCCTGCCGAGCATGCAGGTGCGCTTCGACGCGCACGGCAAGAGCGCGCTCGCGCTGGCGCAATGGCTGAAGGCGCGGCCGGAGATTGCGTCGGTATTGCATCCGCAGATGGCCGATTGCCCGGGGCACGCGTCGTTCATGCGCGATTTCACCGGCGCGGGCGGGTTGTTCTCGGTGGTGTTCGACGAACGCTACAGCGCGGAGCAGGTCGACCGCTTCGTCGAGTCGCTCGAACTGTTCGCGATCGGCTGGAGCTGGGGCGGCGCATGCAGCCTTGCGATGCCTTACGACGTCGCGTCGATGCGTCCGGACTGGCCGCATCGCGGCACGCTGGTGCGTTTTTATGTCGGCCTGGAAGACGAAGCCGACCTGCGCGCGGACATCGAACGCGCGATGCAGGCCGCACTCGGCTGATCGCCGGCCGGTCAGGTTCCCCGGCACGACAAAACGCCGGCGCGATGCAACATCGCGCCGGCGTTTTTCATTTGACGTGCGGCAGGATCAGAACAGCCGCAGCAGCCCGTCGAGGCCGACGTGATCGAACGCGACCGTCGCCGCGTCGCGCACGACGGGTTTCGCGTGGTACGCGACCGACAGCCCGGCTTCGGCCATCATCTTCAGGTCGTTCGACCCGTCGCCCATCGCGATCGCGCGGCTCGGCTCGAGGCCGAGCGACGCGCACGTCTCGCGCAGCAGGCGCGCCTTCACGTCGGCGTTGACGATCTCGCCGAGCACCTTGCCGGTCAGCTTGCCGTCGACGATCTCGAGCGTGTTCGCATGCGCGTAGTCGAGGCCGAGGCGCGCCTTCAGCCGCTCGGTGAAGAACGTGAAGCCGCCCGACACGAGCAGCGTCTTCATGCCGGCGGCCTTCACGCCGGCGAGCATCGTCTCGGCGCCCGGCGTCAATTGCAGCCGTTCCTCGTACACGCGTTCGAGCGCGTGCGCGTCGAGCCCGGCCAGCAGCGCGACGCGGCGCGTGAGGCTTTCGTTGAAGTCGCGGATCTCGCCGCGCATCGACGCTTCGGTGATCTCGGCGACCTGCGTTTTCAACCCGCAGAAATCGGCGATCTCGTCGATGCATTCGATCGTGATCAGCGTCGAATCCATGTCCATCACGGCGAGCCCGAAATCGGCGAGCGTGCGGCCGGCCTCGACGAACGCGAAGTCGAGCGCGTGCGTGCCGCAGTACGCGTCGATGTCGATGCGCTGTGCCGGGCTCGCGTCTTCGATGCGCAGCGCATGATCGTCGGTCTGCACGATGCGGGTGCCGCGCGACAGCGCGAGCAGCGGTTTGTGATGGGCGTCCGACAGCGGCGCAAGGCTCTGGATGACGAGGTTGTGGGTCATGACGGGATGGTTGGGAGACGGATGAAAAGCGTGCGCGGCCAATGGGCGGCCGTCTGCGTGCGCGGCCCCGTTCGACTGCGGGCCATTGCGTCGCGAACGCGCCATTGTAGCCGGTTGGCCGGGCCGGGCGGTCGCGGCAGGGACGAATCCCGAGGCCCGACTCGAACCGGTACGCCCGCGGCGCGAGCCGAATGAAGGCGCCTATCGCCCGTCCGCGCGATCCCAGTACGGTGGATCGCCGAAATGCTCGGCCAGGAACGCGATGAACGCGAGCGTCTTCAGCGGCACGTGTGTGCGGCTCGGGTAGACGGCCCAGATCGCGACGTCGTCGGCGAACGGATAGTCGTCGAGTATCGTGACGAGCGCGCCGCTCGCGAGCAGCGGGCCGACGTCCCAGGTCGACTTGATCGCGATCCCGAAGCCGTCGACGAGCGCTTCGCGGATGGCCTCGCCATTGCTCGCGACGAGCCGGCCGCCGACCCGCACGGTCAGCGGGCCTTGCGGCGTGGCGAACGACCAGTCGCGCTGGTCGCCGAGGATCACGCATTCGTGCTGCGTCAGGTCGGCCGGATGGCGCGGCGTGCCGTGCCCGGCGAGATACGCGGGCGAGCAGCACAGCACGCGGCGGTTGGCGGCAAGCTTGCGCGCGACGAGCGTCGAATCCTTCAGCGCGCCGAGGCGGATCGCGACGTCGTAGCCGTCGTCGACCAGATCGACGATCTCGTCCGACAGCCGCAGGTCGAGCGACACGGACGGATAGCGGCGCAGGAATGCGGGAATCACCGGCGCGACATGCTGCCGGCCGAACGACGACGACATCGACACCTTCAGCCGCCCGTACGGCTCGGTGCGGCCGTGGCCGACCGATGCGCGCGCGGCGTCGGCGGCCGACAGCAGCGTGTCGGCGTGCGCCATGAATACCTCGCCGTCCTGCGTGAGGCTGATGCGGCGCGTGGTGCGGTGCAGCAGCCGTGCGCCGAGCTGACGCTCGAGTTGCGCGATGCGCGCGCTCGCGACCGCGGCCGACACGCCGAATTCGCGCCCGGCCGCGGTGACGTTCGCGAGCAGGGCCGCGCGAACGAACAGCGCGACGTCGAGCAGGTCGAGCGGCTTGTCGGGGGCCGGAATCGGATCGGAGGCCATTATTCTGAATTTCCTGAAAATGTTTCAGGAAATATAGCGGTTTTCTCGAATGATCGGGTTGCCTACGATGACGTCCATGGGGCTGCGCCGCGGCCCCCAGGTTTCCAGAAGGAGTTTCGTGATGAAGGCCGTTGGACTGACCCGTTATCTGCCGATCGACGATCCGCAAGCCTTGCTCGACGTGGAGCTGCCGCAGCCCGTGCCGGGCCCGCGCGACCTGCTCGTGAAGGTCGAGGCGATTTCCGTGAACCCGGTGGACACCAAGGTGCGCGCGCCGAAGCCGCAGGTCGAGGACACGCCGCGCGTGCTCGGCTGGGATGCGGCCGGCACGGTGGTCGCGGTCGGTGCCGACGTCACGTTGTTCCGGCCCGGCGACGCAGTGTTCTATGCGGGCAGCATCACGCGGCCCGGCGCGAACAGCGAATTCCATACGGTCGACGAGCGGATCGCCGCGCTGAAGCCGCGTACGCTCGATTTCGCCGCGGCGGCCGCGCTGCCGCTCACCGCACTGACCGCGTGGGAGGCGCTGTTCGACCGGCTGCGCGTGTCGCCGCAGGGGGCGGACGCCGGCAAATCGGTGCTGATCATCGGCGGCGCGGGTGGCGTGGGCTCGATCGCGATCCAGCTCGCGAAGGCGCTCGGCAAGCTGCACGTGATCGCGACCGCGTCGCGGCCGGCGTCGGCCGAATGGGTGCGTGCGCTGGGTGCGGATGCGGTGGTCGACCATTTCGGCGACTTGCCTGCGCAGTTGCGCGAGGCCGGGCATCCGAGCGTCGACTACGTGCTGATTTTCAACGATACGGATCGTCATTTCCCCGCCGCTGCGGAGGTAATCCGGCCGCAGGGCGGCATTTGCACGATCGTCGAGAACGACAAGCCGGTGCCGGTCGAACTGCTGAAGGCGAAAAGTGCGGCGTTTCACTGGGAGTTCATGTTCACGCGTGCGATGTTCGAGACGCCGGACATGATCGAGCAGCACCGGATCCTCGGCGAAGTCGCGCGGCTCGTCGACGGCGGCACGCTGCGCACCACGCTCGGCGAACAGCTCGGCACGATCAATGCCGCGAACGTGCGGCGCGCGCACCAGCTGCTCGAGGCCGGGCGCGCGATCGGCAAGCTCGTGCTGAGCGGCTTCTGAGCCGGCATCGCGCGTAAGGTTGCGGCGCCGCGAACGCAAGCGGGGTAACACCCGATGCGTTTGCGGCGCACGGCATGCCGCTTGGCGGTAGACTGGCAGCGCATCATGCATCGAAAACCGCGCGGCACGCGCGTGCCGCCGCATACCAAGGAGGTCAGCATGAGCCAACGCAGCTTGTCAGTCGCCGCATCGTGGTCGGTCGTGTTCGCGGCGGCGTGCGTCAGCGCGAGCGTATTCGCGGCGCCGCCGGTCAAGGGCAGCCTGAAGGGCGGCGGCACCGGACAGCTCGAATACACCGTCAAGGTCGATTCGAAGACCTTCGGCAACACGCAGGAGACCCGCAAGATCCGCTCGGGCGAGACGGACGACTTCAACTGGAAGTCGGTGCCGCCGAGCGGTGCGGTCGCGATGCCGGACGGTTGCCCGAACGCCGACAGCCTGCCGCGCGACGCGAACGGCGCGATGGTCCGCCAGACCCAGGTGCGGCTCGCGCCGTCGATCGACGCGAAGGGCGTCGCCAACGTGCAGATGAGCTTCCAGGCGGCCGCGCCGAAGGGCACGCGCAATGTGACGGTCGGCGGCAAGTCGCTGCAATGCCCGGACGTCGCGTCGGTGAGCCAGGTGAAGTGGGTGTCGATCCCGACCAACGGCGGTTCGAAGTCCGTCACGATGAGCGACGGCACGAAGGTGACGGTGTCGATCAAGCGCTGAACGGCGCGCGCGGGCCGCTGCCGGAACCGGTGCGCGCGCAACGGATTCGGCGCGCGGGCCGGCCCGGCGGCGCGTGAGCGTTTCGTGTCGCCGTCACGGTGCTTTCCCGCGACCTGCTCGCGGTACCGTGCTGCTGCAACGGTATGGCAGCAGCACGGCGTGCGGCGGCGTCGCGCGTCGACCAGCGTGACGTCATGCGAATGTCACGCTATGCTCGCCCGCATCATCCACTTCCCGTAACGACATCCCGATGAAATGCCGAATCCGCGCATTGCTGTGCGCCATTGCGTTCGCCGCCATGCACGCGCACGCGGCCGACGATTGCGGTTTCGTGAAAAAGGTCGGGCTGCCGTCCCGGCAGCAGGTGGCCGTCGTGTCGAGCGGCGCGCTCGAGCCGTGCTCGACCGGCAGCTACGCGGTGCGGGTGTATTCGACCGCGCATGCCGCCGCCGGCTTCGATACCGACGACTACGTGACGGGCGCGCTGCACGCGCGTGACGGTACGATCACCGATGCGTTCACGGCCGACCTCGGCACGCGGGCGCCGCAGGCGCTCGTCGTGACGACACGCTCGGCCGGCAGCGGCGGCTATGTCGGCGCGCAAGCCTATGTGACGACGTCGCGCACGGTGCGGCTCGTTGCGTCGGTCGACGGGCTCGCAGCGGACGCGGATATCGTGGCCGCATTGCGGCAGGCGATCGGCAAGCGTCGCGGCGCGCGCTGACCGGCGAACCGCGCGAACGCATCGCGCGGCGACTTCCGCGTGTCAGTGCGCGCGTTCCTCGAGCCGCGATGCGAGAAAGCGGTGATCGGCCGAGAACAGCCGGCGATAGGTCATCAGCACCGCGCCGACGGTGCCGAGCGCGGAAGCCGCGGCGATCAGGAACATGATCACGATCTGGTAGCGCACGGCCTGCAGCGGCGACTGGCCGGCCAGCACCTGGCCCGTCATCATTCCCGGCAGGCTCACGACGCCGACGACGGCCATCTGGTTCAGCGTCGGCAGCATGCCTGCGCGCACGGCCTGGCGCGCGGCGTCCTGAGCGGCTTCCCAGCGCGTCGCGCCGAGCGCGAGTGCGGTTTCGACGCGGTCGCGGCGCGCCGTGAGCTCCTCCATCATCCGCTCGACGCCGAGCGACACGCCCGTGAGCGTATTGCCGAGAATCATCCCGAGGATCGGAATCGCGTATTGCGGTGCGTACCACGGATGGATGCGGATCACGACGAACAGGCCGACCGCCGCGACGAACCAGCTGCTGAACCAGATCGACGCGATGCTGTCGATGCGCTGGCCGCGGTAGGTGCGCTTGCCGCGCCCCGCGCCGGCGAACCCGGCGATCAAGGTCATCAGCGCGGTGAGCGGCAGCACGATGTACCAGTGAGGATGACCGAATACCCAGCCGAGCACGTAGCCGATCGCGAGCAATTGCACGACGGTGCGCACGGCCGCGAGCGCGAGCTTGCGGCCGAGGCCGAGCGACAGTGCCATCGAGATCGCGCCGTTGACCGCGACGAGCGCGGCGGCGATGCCGACGTCGACGAGGCTCAGGTCCTGCAATGCGGGGCTCATCGTGTTGCCTCCGTCGGGTTGGCAACGTGTATCACGCCGGCCTGCATCACGAGCCGCATCGTGCCGATCCGTGCGGCCTGGGCCGGATCGTGCGAAATCCACATGTACGCGCGGGCGTCGGGCGCCGCGTCGAACCATGCGCCGACGAGCGACTCGATCGCGCGCGCCGATTCGGGGTCGAGCGCGGAGGTCGGCTCGTCGAGCAGCAGCACGTCGGGATCGAGCTGCAGCACGCGCAGCAGCGCGGCGATCTGCGCTTCCCCGCCCGACAGGTCGCTCGAGCGCTTGTCGAGAAAGTCGGGGCCGCGGCCGGCCTGCGCGGCGAGCGCTTCGGCGCGCGCGCGATCGAACGCGACGTCGCGATAGATCGCGAGCGAATACGGATAGCGCAACTGCGATTCGACGGTGCCGTCCATTTGCGCGGGGCGCTGGCGTACATAGGCGACGCTGCGCCGGTAACGCGGGATCGCGCTGCGCCGGATCCGTTTGCCGCGCCACAGGATGTGGCCGCCGTCGAGCGGATCGAGTAGCGCGAGCGCGCGCAGCAGCACGCTCTTGCCCGACCCGGACGGTCCCGTGACAGCAATTCGCGATCCCGCTGCGAGGCTTAAATCGGTCGGGGCGAGCAGGGTCTTGCCGCTGCTGGCGTCGCGCCGCGTGATGTGCTGCGCATCGATGAGGCCGTTGGGGGCTGTCATGTCACAAATGAAAAAAAGCGTTAATGGCGCCGAAACGTCACCATGGCGTGCGTCATAATACCGACTGAAAAGCCGCGGGTGTCGCGCGCCGTTCGTCCACGCAAGCGGCCCGGCAAGGTGCGGCGACATTTCAGAACAACAACGGAACCGCCATGACGCTTACCCGAGCCATCGGCAAATCGGCTGCATGGATCGTCGGTATCGTCGCGGTGCTCATCGCGGCGGCCGGCGTCTTTCTCTTTACATTCGACTGGAACCGCGCGAAGCCGTGGGTCAATGAACAGGTGAGTGCCGCACTCGGCCGCCCGTTCGCGATCAACGGCGATCTCAAGGTCGGCTGGCGCCGCCCCGACGGCGAAACCGGCTGGCGTGCCTGGGTGCCCTGGCCGAGCTTTTCGGCCACGCAACTCGAGATCGGCAACCCCGACTGGGCGAAGACGCCCAAGTTCGTCACGCTCGATGCCGCGCATTTCGACCTCGCGATCCTGCCGCTGCTCGCGCATGAAATCGTCATCCCGTCGATCGACGTCGTGAATCCGGCCGTCGACCTCGAGCGCCTCGCCGACGGCCGCAACACGTGGACCTTCCAGTTCAAGCAATCGTCGCAGCCGTCGCCGTGGAAAGTGCGGCTCGACAGCTTCGGCTTCGCGAAGGGCACCGTCACGTATCGCGACGCGATCACGAAGGCCGACCTGACCGTCGCGATCGATACGCTCGGGCAGCCGATTCCGCTCGGCGATGTGCTGAAGGAGCAGGAGCAGACGTCGCGCGCGGCATCCGCGCAGCGTGTCGGCAAGCGCGGCGCCGCGCAACTGAGCGCGAAGGCCAACGCGGAAGCCGCATCGGGCGCGTCCGCCGCGCAGGCCGCGAGTGCGGCGTCGGGGGTGGGGGCTTCGGCTGCATCTGCGGCGGTATCGGCTTCGTCGTCGTCCGCTTCTGCGGCTCCGGTCGCCGCTTCCGCTTCTCCTGCAAGCGGCGTCGCGGCGCTCGCGAAGCCGTCCGGCCCGACCTATGCGTTCGGGCTGAAGGTCGACGGCCGCTACAAGAACGTGCCGATCAGCGGTACCGGCAAGCTCGGCGGCGTGCTGGCGATCCAGGATGCGTCGCGGCCGTTCCCGCTGCAGGCCGACGTGAAGGCCGGCGACACGCGGCTCGCGATCGTCGGCACGCTGACCGATCCGATGCATCTCGCGGCGATCGACCTGCGGCTGTGGCTGCAGGGCACATCGATGTCGCACCTTTACCAGCTCACCGGCATCACGCTGCCCGACACGCCGCCTTACGCGACGGAAGGGCGGCTGATCGGCAACTTCAAGCGGCGCGCGAGCACGTTCCGCTACGAGAACTTCAACGGCCGCGTCGGCGGCAGCGATCTCGGCGGCACGCTGGTGTACGAGCAGCGCGAGCCGCGGCCGAAGCTGTCGGGCGAGCTCGTGTCGAACCTGCTGCAGTTCTCGGACCTCGCGCCGGTGATCGGCGCGGATACGGCCGCAAGCAAGGCCCGGCGCGGCGACACGACACGCCAGCCGCCGGGCCGCGTGCTGCCGGTCGAGACGTTCCGTACCGATCGTTGGCGCGAGATCGACGCGGACGTCAAGTTCACAGGCCGCAAGCTGATCAAGAGTTCGAACCTGCCGATCACGAACCTGTACACGCACATCGTGATGCAGGACGGCGTGCTGTCGCTCGAACCGCTGCAGTTCGGCGTCGCGGGCGGCACGCTCGCGACGACCGCGCACCTCGACGGCAGCGGCGCGCCGTTGAAGGGCCGCTTCACGGTGGCCGCGCGGCACCTGAAGCTCAAGCAGCTGTTCCCCACGCAGAAGGTGATGCAGTCGGCGCTCGGCGAGATCAACGGCGACGCGTCGCTGTCGGCGACCGGCAACTCGCCGGCCGCGCTGGCCGCGACGTCGACCGGCGAAGTGAAGGCGCTCGTCACGGACGGCCGCATCAGCCGCCTGCTGATGGAGGCGGCGGGGCTGAACGTCGCGAACGTCGTGTACGAGAAGCTGTTCGGCAACAATGACGTGAAGATCAACTGCGCGGCAGTCGACTTCGTCGCGACCAACGGGATGCTCGACCCGAAGGTATTCGCGCTCGACACCGACGACGCGCTGATCAACGTCGACGGCCCGATCAGCCTGCGCGACGAAACGCTCGACCTGAAGATCCATCCGCATACGAAGGGTTTCCGGATCTTCTCGCTGCGCTCGCCGCTGTATGCGAAGGGCACGTTCAAGGATCCGAAGGTCGGCGTCGATGCGGGCGCGCTCGCGCTGCGCGCCGGCGCGATGGTCGGCCTCGGCCTGATCAACCCGTTCGCGGCCTTGATCCCGCTGATCGCGCCGAGCAACAACAAGGACGTGCCGTGCTCGGAGCTGTTCGGGCAGGTGAAGGCGACGGCGGCCCAGAAGGCCGCCGCGAAAGCCGGCAAGTGACGGACGTGCGTCGCGCGGTGAGCGCGACGCGCGTGCGGCCGATGCAACCGCCCCGTGCGCGGAGCAGGCTTGCAACGACCTGCCGCCTGGCCGTATCGATGTATCGCCCCGGCGAACCGTGTCGACCGTTCGTGGCGCGTCAGCTACCCGCGCGCGCCCACAGCAGCACGGCGTCGACTTCCCGGCCGTCGATTCGCACGGGGCCGACGGTGCCGAGCTGCAGGCGATCGCCGTCGAGCCTGAAGACCCGCTGCTGCACGTTGCCGATCCAGTTGGGGAACAGGCTGACGTCCATTTCGTGGGTCAGCGTGCCGTCGTCGTCGAGATGAAAGGGGCCTGAATAGGCAATGTAGCCGCGTGCGGCGGCCGTGCACTCGCTCTCGGTGCCGCGGTGCAGATCGCCGCTCGCGTACGGCGGGCGGCCGGCAGCCATCAGCTGGGCCGACATGTAACCGTCCCGCGTATAGAGAATCCAGCCGCGCGCGTCGCGGCCGAGCGGATAGGTGACGGCGCTGCCGTCGCGCGGGCGGATTTCGTAGGACACGAGGCGCCACGCGCCGACGAGTTGTTCGCGAAGCTGGCTGGCAAGCATGCGGGATTCCTGTCAGGCGGCGGCGGGGCGCGGGCCGTCGCGTTGGCGGGCCGCCGGGCGGCTGTCCAGGGGGCTGGAATGCGCTGCCGGAACGGTGTGGTCGGCAGTTTCTCCGACACCTGCTAAAATACACGGTTTTCCGTCGATTTATCCTTTAACGGGACCTGCCGTGCTTTCTACTGCCAACATCACGATGCAATTCGGGCCAAAGCCCCTGTTCGAGAACATCTCGGTCAAATTCGGCGAGGGCAACCGCTATGGTCTGATCGGCGCGAACGGCTGCGGCAAGTCGACGTTCATGAAGATCCTGGGCGGCGACCTCGAGCCGAGCGCCGGCAACGTCGCGCTGGAGCCGAACGTGCGCCTGGGCAAGTTGCGCCAGGACCAGTTCGCGTACGAAGACGTGCGCGTGCTCGACGTCGTGATGATGGGCCACACCGAGATGTGGGCCGCGATGACCGAGCGCGACGCGATCTACGCGAACCCGGAAGCCACCGACGACGACTACATGCACGCCGCCGAGCTCGAAGGCAAGTTCGCCGAATACGGCGGCTACGATGCCGAGGCGCGCGCGGGCGCGCTGCTGCTCGGCATCGGCATCGAGGAGAAGTTCCACAACGGCACGATGAGCGACGTCGCACCGGGCTGGAAGCTGCGCGTGCTGCTCGCGCAGGCGCTGTTCTCGAAGCCGGACGTGCTGCTGCTCGACGAACCGACCAACAACCTCGACATCAACTCGATCCGTTGGCTCGAGCACACGCTCAACGAGTACAACTCGACGATGATCATCATCTCGCACGATCGTCACTTCCTGAACTCGGTGTGCACGCACATGGCCGACATGGACTACGGCACGCTGAAGGTCTGGCCGGGCAACTACGACGACTACATGCTCGCATCGGCACAGGCGCGCGAGCGCCAGGCCGCGGCGAACGCGCGCGCGAAGGAGCGCGTGGCCGAGCTGCAGGACTTCGTGCGCCGCTTCTCGGCGAACAAGTCGAAGGCCCGTCAGGCAACGAGCCGCGCGAAGCAGATCGACAAGATCAAGATCGAGGAATTCAAGCCGTCGTCGCGCCAGAACCCGTTCATCCGCTTCGAGTTCGAGAAGAAGCTGCACAACGTCGCGGTGGTCGCGGAAGACATCACGAAGAAGTACGAGCGCACGATCTTCCAGAACTTCAACCTGTCGGTGCAGCCGGGCGAGCGGATCGCGATCATCGGCGAGAACGGCGCGGGCAAGACGACGCTGCTGCGTTCGCTGCTCGGCGCGCTCCCGCTCGAGCACGGCACGGTGAAGTGGTCCGAGAACGCGAATGTCGGCTACATGCCGCAGGACACGTACGAGGAGTTCCCGAACGACATCACGCTGATGGACTGGATCGACCAGTACCGCAAGGACGGCGACGACGAAACGATGGTGCGCGGCACGCTGGGCCGCCTGCTGTTCTCGTCGGACGACATCAAGAAGTCGGTGAAGGTGCTGTCGGGCGGTGAGAAGGGCCGCATGATCTGGGGCAAGCTGATGCTCGGCCGCCACAACGTGCTGCTGATGGACGAGCCGACCAACCACATGGACATGGAATCGATCGAGTCGCTGCAGATCGCGCTCGAGCAGTTCGAAGGCACGCTGATCTTCGTGTCGCACGACCGCGAATTCGTGAGCGGGCTGGCGAACCGGATCATCGAAGTGCGCACGGACGGCACGCTGTTCGACTTCGGCGGGAATTACGAGGAGTTCCTGACGAGCCAGGGGCAGGAATAAGTGTCCTGAGGCTTCCTCCGGCCAAGTGCCGCGGCTGGACAGGCAAGCAGTGCCTCCAGCCGTCCCCACGGAGCGAACCGCCGGAAGTAAATCGGGCCCGCATCGACAGCGTTGTCGATGCGGGCTTTTTCATTTCCGCTTGCCGCGCGGCCCGGCAGCGTTTCTCATTCCGGTTTCCTCCCGCGAATCGACTTCGGGTAAATTACCCACCGAACGCCAATCATCACTCCCCATTTCGACCCGGAGCCGCCCCCGATGCCGGACCATCCTCTCCCGCTCGACCTGTCCGGCCTTGCGCAAAGCCTGTACGCGCAGGGCACCGAGGAAGGCATCCTGTCGCGCCTGATGGAGCGGATCGCGCCGGTCAACCGGTTCTGCGTCGATATCGGCGCCAGCGACGGCCTGCGCAACAGCAACACCGCCCGGTTGCTGCGCGAACAGGACTGGGCCGGCGTGCTGGTGGAGGGCAGCGCGTACCGGTTCGGCAAGCTGGCCGCGCACTACGCGGGTGCAGAGCGCATCCGCCTGCATCATGACCGCGTCCAGCCCGACACGGTCGATCATCTGCTCGCCGACGCGAACACGCCGACCGACTTCGACCTGCTGTCGATCGATATCGACGGCAACGACTACTGGGTCTGGCGCGGCCTGCGGGCGTTCAAGCCGCGCATCGTCGTGATCGAATACAACCCGTACTACACGCCGCCCGAGCGTTGGGTCATGTGCTTCAACCCGGATCACGAATGGGACGGCTCGACCTATTACGGCGCGAGCCTCGAATCGCTCGTGCACCTCGGCAGGCAGAAGGGTTATGAACTCGTCTGCTGCGACGACATGGGCAACAACGCATTCTTCGTGCGGCAGGACCTGTATCCGCTGCTCGGCATCGCGAACAACGATCCTTCGGTGCTGTTCCGGCCCGCGATGTACAAGCTGCGCTATGTCGGACACAACACGTTCCTGACCGGTCATCCGTATCGGCACGGGCCGGCCGAGCACATCTGAATGGGCCCGCTCGCCGCGACCTTCGACGAGATCCTGGAAGCCTGCGCGCTCGGCCGTAGCGGGCCGCCGCGCCAGGTCAGCGAACGCGTGTGGCACCTGCCGACGAATGACGGCGGCGTAGCGGTCAAGCTCTACGCGGCCGGGCATCAGGCGCGTGCGGCCAGGGAAGCGGCGGTGCTCGCGCACTTCGAGACGCACGGCGATACACGTTTCCATGTGCAGGCGCTGAAACGCACGGCAGCCGGCGCACCGCTTTGGACGGGGGCGAACGCCCACGCGATGCTCACGCGCTGGGAAACCGGGCAGTTCAGAACCTACGACACGTTTTCGCCGGCCGAATGGGAGGCGCTGGGCGCGAGCCTGGCCGCGTTGCATCTGAGTCTCGAACGGCTTCAGCTGCCATCGCTCGACACGATCCGTGCGCGGTTGATCGCGATCGACGCGGATGCGGTGCGCCGCAGTTTGCTCGATGCGCTGAATCACGCACGCTCGAACGAGAACGCCGCGAACTTGCGCCGCTACGTCGATCTCGCGCTGCGCATGCTCGACCGCTACTATCCGGGCAGCATCGACGCGTTTCCCGCCGACGATCCGCAGCACCCGATCCACAACGACTACAACCAGTTCAACTATCTGTTCCCGGGCACGCTGCCGCCGCTGATCCTCGACTGGGAAGCGACGATCGGCGCGCCGCGCGAATACGAACTGGTGCGTTGCCTGAATCATTTGCCGCTGGAAGCGCCGCAGCTGGCGGAAGCGTTCGTGTGCGCATACCTGCGGGTGCGGCCGGTGGATCCGGCACGCATTGCCTGGGCGGTCGATGCCGCATGCCTGCAGCACGCGCTGAAGCTCTGGATCGTGCAAGGCTGGCTCGACGAGCCGTCGCGTTTCGCGTCGCATCTGAGCGGCGCGGTGACGATGGCATCCGCGATGGTGGATGCCCGCGACCGCCTGGTCGATTTCTTTTCCCGTTGCATCGAAGCAGGACGCTGAAGTGAATTCGAACCTGAACCGGATGCCGCATCCGACGTCGCCGCCGGGCGAGCGGCAGCACGTATTTCCGCCGCCGCTGGATCGCGACTACCGTGTCGAAGACGGGCGCGTCCTGACGCGCTCGCTGGAAGCGCATGTCGTCGACCACTGCAACCTGACGTGCGCGGAATGCTGTTCGCTGTCGCCGCTTCTGCCAGAGTGGTATGCGAGCCCGGCATCGCTCGAGGCCGATCTGCGCCGTGCGGCGAAGGTGCTGCGCCCGCGCATGTTCAAGCTGGTCGGCGGCGAACCGCTGCTGCATCCGGCGCTCGTCGAGCTCGTCGGGCGCGTGCGCGCCACGGGTATCGCGCCCGTGATCTCCGTCACGACGAATGGCCTGAAGCTCGGCGAGATGACGGACGCGTTCTGGCAGGCGGTGGACGCGCTGACGATCTCGCGCTATCCGAAGCCGTCACTTTCGGCCGACCTGGTCGCGCACATCGAGCACCAGGCCGCGCGCTTCGACGTGCGCCTGAACTGGAAGGTGCAGGACGTGTTCACGACGATGAACCGTGCACAGCCCGGCACCGACCGGGACGCCGCGCAGCGCCTCTATCACGATTGCTGGATTCGCGAGCGCTGCCATATGATTCGCGACGGCATGTTCTATACGTGCACGCGCCCGGCGCATTTCCACACGCTCTACAAGGGCGAGAAGGATTTTCGATCCGACGGCCTGCCGCTGCGCGACGACGCGGGCATGCTCGACGCGATGCTCGCCTATCTGCAACGCGAGGCGCCGCTCGAAGCGTGCCTGCATTGCCAGGGCGGCAGCGCGCCGGTGGCGCCGCACCGCATCCTCAAACGCATTGAAGTGGACTCCTTGAAGGCTCGTTATCCATGATCGTCGGCACGCGCGACCTGTTCGGCTTCGACCGGCTTCACTACCATCCGCGCAGCGGCACGGCGGCGTCCGGCATCCGGGCCGTCCTGCGCGCGTCGGCGCAACCGGCCGGCGAGCCGGACGCGGCGGCCATCGCGGGCTACCTGAGCGGCGAGCGCCTGGTCGGCCGCACCGTGCTGCGCGACGTGCGCGCGGTGCCGCCCGGCCATGCGCTGATCCGTTCGCCGCAAGGGCTGGCCGTTCAGCCGGCACCCGGGCGGCCGCAGCACGCGGATCTGGAAACCGTGCTGCGCGCGTCGCTGCAACGTGCGCTCGACAGCGGCAAGCGCGTTGCGCTGGCGTTGAGCGGCGGGCTCGATTCGGCGCTGCTGCTTGCGCTGCTGCGCGAACTCGGCGCGCAGCGGCACGTGACGTCCTACATCCTCGTGACCGACATGCCGGACTATTGCGAACGCGATGCGGCACTCGAACTGGCCGGGCAGATGCAGGCGAACGTGAAGCTCGTGCGCGTGAACGAGGCGGATTTCGTCGCGGCGCTGCCGAGAACGACCCATGCGGTCGAGGAGCCGATGTTCAACCTGCATCCGGTCGCGAAGCTGCTGCTGGCCGAGGCGATGGCCGCGGACGGCGTCGAGGTGGCCATCACCGGCGACGGCGCGGACCAGGTGTTGCGCCGCGACCAGTCGGCCAACTATCTGCCGCTGTGCCATGCGTTGTTCGATGCGGCGTCGGTCGACCTGCATCCGCCGTTCGTCGACGATGCCGTCGTCGCGCATCTGACCAGCATCGCCCCCGATCCGGACAAGCAATGCCTGCGCGATCTCGGTGCGCGCCTGAACCTGCCGGACCGGCTCGTGCATGGCCCCAAGCGCGGGCGGCTCGCCCCGGCGATGGATCTCGCGACGCTGCTCGATCGCGACCGCACGCACGCGCTGGCCGACACGCTCGGTCTGGACGCGCCCACGCTGCAAACGGACAACGAACGCATGCTGTGGACGACGCTGTCGCTGATCCTCGATCATTTCAACCGCCTCGGCACTCCCCTCGATGCCGCGCATCGCCCAACCTGAGCCGCTCATGAAACGCATCCTGTTCTGCGTGGTGCCCGAGAAAGGGCACGTCAATCCCTGCATCGGCCCGGCCCAGCATCTGCGCGCCGCCGGTTGCGACGTCGCGTTCTATGCGCCGGCCGACATCAGCGCCCAGCTCGACGGCGCCGGCGGCTTCGCGTTCGTCGGGCCGCGCGAGACACCCGAGCGTCACGACCTGTCGCGCGGCGCGAGCTTTGCCGCGAACATCCGCGACGCGGACTGGCTGCGGCACTGGATCCGCACGCTGCTGATCGACCTGGCGCCCGCACAGGTGGACGGCATCCGCGCGGTGCTGCGCGACTGGCGGCCCGACGTGGTCGTGATCGATCCGCTGCTCTATGCGGCTGCGATCGCCGCCGAGCTGGAGGGGCTGCCGTGGGTGGCGATGTCGAATTCGCTGAATCCGGTGCTGCCGGACGATCTCGACTCCGAATTGCTGCGCACGGTGCGATGGCTGGCGCCGGAACGCACCCGACTGTTCGCGCGCTACGGGCTCGATGCGCGCTTTCGCGGTTGCGACATCCTGTCGCCGCACCTGACGCTCGCGTTCACGACCGACGCGCTGGTCGGCGCGCCGCCGCCCGGTGTCGAACTGGTCGGCCCCGCGCTGCCGTCCGGCCCGCGTGGCGACGAGACGCCGTTCCCGTGGGAGCGCCTCGATGCCGATCGTCCGCTCGTCTACATGTCGCTCGGCAGCCAGCTTTATTACCATCCCGATGTGTTCGCGAAAGTCATCGAGGCGGCGCGCGCGACGCCGGCGCAACTGGTGTTGTCGGTGGGCGAGCTGGTCGATGCGGATCTGCTGCCGGCCGACGACGCGCGTGTCATCGCGGTGCGTTACGTGCCGCAACTGGCGCTGCTGCGACGCACGCACGCGTTCGTCAGCCATGGTGGCGCGAATTCGGTGATGGAGTCGCTCGCATGCGGCGTGCCGATGTTGCTGTCGCCGTTCTGCAACGACCAGTTTCATTCGGCGCACTTCGTCGAGCGGGCCGGCGCGGGGCGCGTGCTGGATCTGCAGCACGCCGGCGTGGCCGAGATTGCCGATGCGCTCGCGTGCCTGTTGCGCCCCGGTTCGTTGCGCGAGCAGGCGGCGCGGATTCGTGCGAGCTACGCGCGTGACGGCTCGGCGGAGGCCGCGCGCCTGATCAGCGAACTCGCTTCAGGAAACCGCCTGGCGACAGCGTCATGAGTACGCGGTCTTCGATGTCGTAGTCGACCTCGAACCGGTCGTCGCGGTCGAGATAGTCGCGCACGGCGGTGGCCGGGTTGTTGCCTTTGCCGTACGGCTTGCCGTCGAACATCGACGCGGGCAGGTATTCCATGACGGTATCCATCACGATCGCGTAGCTGCCCGGCGTCACGAGCGGCGCATAGCATTCGAGTTCGCGCAGCACGTGCGCGTGGGTATGCGTGAGGTCGAGGATCGCCATCACGCGCGCATCGTGCGGGATCTGCGCGCGTACCGATGCGAGCGTGTCGGCCGCGCACGATTCGCCTTCGATCAGCACCATGCGATCGGCGAGCCGATGCGACTGCAGGCGCTGCCTGACGTCGTCGCGCAGGCGCGGCTCGATCGCGACGACACGGCCGCGATCGCCGTTCAGCGCCAGCATCGACGCGGAGAACACGACGCCGCCGCCCGCCGCGATGCCGGTCTGCACGATGCAGTCGGGACGCTCGCGCCAGATCAGTTCCTGGAGCGCGAGCATGTCGCCGGGCAAGTGGAAGAAGCGCTCGCCGAGCCAGCGCGTCTGGAACAGGTGGTCGAATTCGGCGGCGCGCGTCAGCCATTCGATGTTGATGTCCCGCATGCGGGCCGAAGGACGCTCTGACATGGTCAATGCAACGAGTAGGAGTGACGTGAAAACGCTGGAACCGTGGCTTCACCGGTATTGGAACATCGGGCCTGCACGCATGCAGGCGCTGGCGTCGGGCCATACTAACAAAACGTATCTCGTCGAGTGCGATGCGGGACGCGCGGTGCTGCGCGTGTCGTGGTCCGGCAAGCCGGTCGGGCAGGTGGATCGCGAGGCGGCGATACTCGGTCATCTCGGTGATACGCGGACGGCGCCGATGCTGCCGGCGCTACCGCGCCTGCGGCCGACCGTCGACGCGCAATCCGGCGTGCGACTGCCTGACGGAAGCTGGCTGCATCTGTTCGAGCATATCGACGGCAGCCCCGGCCTGCCGGACGAAGCGGAGGCGGGCGCGATCGACGCGATGCGTGCGCTCGCGCATCTGCATGCGGCGCTGGCGGCGATACCCGTGACCGAATCGGCGCCGCTGGCCTGGCTGTCGGCGCGGCACGCACGCGTAACCGCGCGCGCCGCGCCGCCGTTGCCGGGGGACCTGAGCGACCACTACGGGACGATGATCCGTCGGATCGGCGCGCATCTCGACGCTGCCGCACGCTGGCTGACGGGGACGGTGCACTGGCTGCACGGCGACTATCACGCGGGCAACCTGCTGTACGTGGGGGGCGCCGTGAACGGCGTGCTCGATTTCGACGACGTCGGGCAGGGCGCGCAGTGGCTCGAAGCGGCGTTTGCGCTGTTTGCGCTGTCGCGCGATGCGGGCCGGGACGATCGCTTCGTATTCGACGCGCGCCG
Source organism: Burkholderia sp. 22088 (assembly GCF_052045915.1). Taxonomy (NCBI): domain Bacteria; kingdom Pseudomonadati; phylum Pseudomonadota; class Betaproteobacteria; order Burkholderiales; family Burkholderiaceae; genus Burkholderia; species Burkholderia sp. 22088. The sequence continues at coordinate 572,053 of NZ_JBQEPY010000001.1, read as the reverse complement.
CTGGGACGCCGGCCTGCGGGCCTATGCGGCGACGCGGCCCGATGCCGTGCCTGACTGGATGCACGACCGCCGCGACGCGCTGATGGCCCTGTTCTGCGCGGACCAGACGCTGATTCACCTGGAAGCCGCGCAGCGCGGCCTGTGGGTGCCGGGGCCCGGCATCGGTTTTCTCGGCTGCTGGCGGCAGTTGCTGGATGGCGCTGCGCCCTGACGCCGGCCGGATGCCACGTCAGCGCGGCCGATTCAGGAACAGGCGCACGGCTTCGACCGTGTTGGGCCGCGCCTCGCCGTGCCGCGATCCGTCGTGCATGCAGAACAGCACGTCGCGCTGCCGTGCCGTGCTGGCGTCGACATGGGCGCACATCGCGTCGAACAGTGCCTGCGGCGACGGCGCCGGCCGCTGCCAGTCGTCGAGGATCGCGGTCCAGCCGGTATGTTCGCGTTGCAGCCGTGCGAGCACGCGGGCGCGACTGTCCCGCGGCATCAGTCCATAAGGCAGGCGCAGCGGGATTGCATCCGGCGCGGGCACACGGGCCTCGCGATAGGCATCGCGGATCAGCGCGTCGGTCGTCTCGATCTCGTCGATCAACGCGTCGTCCGACAGCGTGCCCGGTTTTGCGTGCGAACGGGTGTGATTGCCGAGCCGGTGGCCTTCGCGCGCCATGCGTGCGGCCACATCGAGCGCGCCTGCCAGATTCCGGCCGAGCAGGAAGAAGGTCGCGCGGCACGACGCGGCATGCAGGACGTCGAGCAGGAGGGGCGTCGACGGGCCGGGGCCGTCATCGAAACTGAGGCAAATGGGCATCGCAGGTGGGTGCGCCGTTCAAGGTGTACCGGGGGAACGATAGCGCAAGTCGCGGCGAGCGGCAGCCGTCGGCCGGCTACTCGCGCGGCTCGATGGCCAATGGACAGGTGCCGACCCGACGCAAGCGCGTACCGGTCCACTCGTAGAAGAACCGGGCAGCCTTCGCGTCGTTGTAGTCGCAATCGTCGTTGAAGCAGCCCGCGACGATCAGCAGCGTACTGCCGGGCCGGAAATCGACGCGCTCCTCGTCGTTGCCCGTCACGCCTGCGATGGCCTGTACGCCGGGCATCGTGTACGTCGCGCCCGTGTACTTGTCGACGATCGCGAAATTCCGGCAATCCGTTCCGCAACCCCAGGTCGCGACGCGGTAGTGGCCGGCAAAGTTGGCCGGTTGCGTGAATTCGTCGCGAATGACGGTGCGGTAGAGGCGGGCTTCCCGGGTGGTCAGGCGTGGTGCCGCGGCGGGCTTGCGCGGTGCGCTTGCGGCGGGTGCCGGATAGCGCTCGAACGATGGCGAAGGGCACGCGGCGGCGGCTGTGGCCGAGGCCGCGCCGGCTGTGCCTGCGCCGCAACCCAGCGCAGTCGCCACGCCGGCGAACAGCAGATATCGATGGGCAAGCGTCACGCGAGCGTCCTTCATGTTCGGGATCGAGATCGGGCCGGAGGGTCCGGGCGGCCGGCGACGACGATTCTATGACGCTTCGCGCGCGCAGGCGACCCGGACGGGCGATCGCGCGCGGATGCAAAACCGGCATGTCCGCACGCGGCTCGCCGTCAAGCTTTGTCAAATCGTGGCGATATCACGATGCCTGACGTTTCAGGCCGCCTCCGAAGGCTGTCATGCACGGGTTGATTGAGTATCCTTGGATTCGATTCGCGGTACTCACGCAGTCACAACCGGGAGGCTTCACATGAATGCACGTCTATACCGCGCGACCATTGCCGGTGCGCTGATCGGATTGCTCGCGCCGTTTTCGGTGGCGCATGCGCAGCTGGGCGATGTCCTGAAGCAGGTCGGCGGCGGGGGCGATTCAGGCGGCAGCGCGGGCGGTGCGCTCGGCAACCTCGGGGGCATCGGCGGCGCGTTGACGGGCGGTGGCGGTTCGTCGCTGATGCCGGGCAGCACCGGCAACGTCGCGGGCCTGCTGCAGTTCTGCATCCAGAACAACTATCTCGGCGGGGCATCCGGCGGTGCGTCGTCGGTGAAGGACGCGCTGATGGGCAAGCTCGGCGGCAACGCGTCGTCCGACAGCGGCTATACCAGCGGCGCGAGCGGTGTGCTCGACGCCGGCAATGGCAGCAAGCTCGACCTGAGCGGCGGCGGACTGAAGCAGCAGGTAACCAGGCAGATCTGCGACAAGGTGCTGACGCAGGCGAAATCGCTGCTGTAAGCGCGCCTCGCGATTCGGGGTGCGGTGCGCGACGTACCGCCCCTGTCAGTCTTTCAGGCTGACATTCCCGTCAACGACAGGAGCGCGGTGCCGCGCGTGCCGTCCCGATCGTCAATCGGCCAGCCGCTTGTCGGCGAGCGCCTTGCAGCAGTCTTCGTAGACCCATTGCACGAGTTTCGCCCGATAGTCGAGGTCGTCGGTATCGACGATTTCCTCGACCGCGTCGCGCGCCCACGACGCATCGACGAACCCGGCGTGCCGCTTGGCGATGTCCTGCGCGAGCGCCGCGAGCTTGGCGATCGCGAGCCAGTCGGCCTGACGGTGATGGCGGTCGAGCCAGCGGTGCGCGGCCTGGACCTGGAACGTGGCGTCCGGCCACGATTCGTTGAGGTAAAACGCGCCGAGGTTGCCGCAGGTGAGCCAGCAAAGCAGCTCGAGGCGGTCTTGCGAGCCGAGGGTATGGGGTGCGTCGGACATGGCAGCGCTCACGAAATACATGGATTCCGGGCGGCGCCGGTTGCAACGGGCCGGTGCCGATAGTAAAAACATAGCACGATGCGGGCCCGGCCGCGCACCCGGGCGGATGCTGACATGGCGGTGGCGAAACGGACGCCGCGCCGACGCGGATGGCCGACGGCGGAATGAGGGAGCGGCGGGAACGAAAAGTGCGCGAGCGTGTGAGGAACGACGCGGGAAGATGCGGCCGGGGAGTGACCGGGAAGCGACCAGGAAGCGGTCGCTTGCGCCGCAAAGCGGGCCCGTTGCCGGGCCCCCGCAGCCCGGCGCGCGGGCTGGCGGATGAGCGGGATCAGGTCGCCGTGTGCGTGGCGCGCGCGATCGAGCGGATGCTGCGCTCGACGCGGATCAGGATGATCAGCACCGCGAGCGACACGAACGAATACAGCGCGACGAGCGCGGCGACGCCGGCGAAGCGCGCGGTCTGGCCGTTCTCGGCGGCCGTTTCTTCGGCGGCCTTCTTCTCATTGTCGATCGCGGTCCGGCGTGCGTCGTAGCGCTCGGAGAAGTCGCGCATGACCGCCGACACGACGTCGGTGTACGCCTGCTCGCGCGCATATTCGTCGCCGTGCCCGGTGACTTTCTTCTTGACGCTGGCCGCGACATCCGCGCGTGACAGCACCTTGTCGAGATACGCGATCTGCTGCTCGTAGTACGCGACTTCCGGATGGTCGTCGTCGCCGAGCACGCGCTGGAACGACGGCTCGTACGCGTCGCGATCGACCGCGTAGTCCGGCGACAGGGCCGCCCGGCCGTGCTTCTGCACGATGCCCGACAGTTGCGTCGACAGGCGCAGCGCGGGCGACGCGTTGTCGTCCTTCGCTGCCGCGCCGCCGGCGGCCGGCGTGGCCTTGGCGGTTGCATCGTTCTCCCACGCGAACGATGCAGGATCGACCTGGATGGCCGAATCGACTTTCGGCGGTTTCGACAGGCGCGCATCGAGTGCGATCGCGCCGAATATGACCCCGCCGATCAGGACTGCGGTCGCGAACAACAGCACGATCACGCGCAATACCTGAAGATAGCCGCCCTCGATTTTGGTCAGGATGCTCAAGGCATTCTCCTTTCTTATGATGAATGAGGCGCCGAGGCTAAAGACCTTTCCAATAGCTGTCAATCGTCACACCGGCCGGCCGAAACGCTCGCTAGAATGTCGGCTTTCCTGGAGGCGGAAAACGATGAAAATCTACGACCAGTTCTATATCGACGGCGCGTGGCGCAAGCCGGCCGGCACCGGCACGATCGACGTGATCGACTCGGGCACCGAAGCCGTGATCGGCCGGATTCCGGAAGGCGTCGCGTCCGACGCGCAGGACGCGATCCGCGCGGCGCGCGCGGCCTTCGACGCGTGGGCGGCCACGCCGGCCTCGACGCGCGCGGGCTACCTGCGCAAGATCGTCGAGCATCTGCAGGCGCGCAGCGAGGAGCTCGCGCAGTCGATCACCGGCGAAGTCGGGATGCCGATCAAGCTGTCGCGCGCGATCCAGGTCGGCGGCCCGATCTACAACTGGAAGGCGTACGCGAAGCTTGCCGAGTCGTTCGAGTTCGAGGCACAGGTCGGCAACTCGCTCGTCGTGCGCGAGCCGGTGGGTGTCGTCGCGGCGATCACGCCATGGAACTACCCGCTCAACCAGGTGACGCTGAAGGTCGCACCGGCGCTCGCGGCCGGCTGCACGGTCGTCCTGAAGCCGTCCGAAGTCGCACCGCTCAACGCGTTCATGCTTGCCGAAGCGATTCACGAAGCGGGGCTGCCGGCCGGCGTATTCAACCTCGTGTGCGGCTACGGCCCCGTGGTCGGCGAGGTGCTGGCCACCGATCCGGACGTCGACATGGTGTCGTTTACGGGCTCGACGCGCGCCGGCAAGCGCGTCGCCGAGCTGGCGGCCGCGGGCGTCAAGCGCGTTGCGCTCGAGCTGGGCGGCAAGTCGGCGTCGGTGATCCTCGACGATGCCGATTTCGCGGCGGCGGTGAAGGGCACGGTCAACGCGTGCTACCTGAACGCGGGGCAGACCTGCTCGGCGCATACGCGCATGCTGGTGCCGGAAGCGCGCTACGACGAAGCGCGCGAGATCGCGAAGGCCGCGGCCGAATCGTACGTCGCGGGCGACCCGCGGCAGGATGCGACGCGTCTCGGCGCGCTTGCGTCGGCCGTGCAGCAGCAGCGCGTGCAGGACTACATCCAGCGCGGGATCGACGAAGGCGCGGAGCTCGTGACGGGCGGCACGGGCCTGCCGGAAGGGCTCACGAAGGGCTTCTTCGTGAAGCCGACCGTGTTCGGCCGCGTCGATCCGAAATCGACGATCGCGCAGGAAGAAATCTTCGGGCCGGTGCTGTCGATCATCACGTATCGCGATGAGGACGAGGCCGTGCGGATCGCGAACGATTCGCCGTACGGGCTCGGTGGCGCGGTGTGGGCCGGCAGCGACGAACGCGCGATGGGCATCGCACGCCGTATCCGCACCGGGCAGGTGGACATCAACGGCGGCACGTGGAACGGCGCCGCGCCGTTCGGCGGCTACAAGCAGTCGGGGCATGGCCGCGAGAACGGCGTGTACGGGCTCGAGGAATATCTCGAGTACAAGTCGATGCAGCTCAAGCCCGCGAAGCCTGCCTGAGCGCTTCGCGCCGCACGAACCGAAAACGGCACGCTGGTGCCGTTTTTTTATTGACGGTCGTCAAGGTGCGCGGCGGTGGATCGTCGATCATCGCGGTTCCGATGTTCCGACGAGGTTTCAGATGACCGTACGCACTTCCTTTCCGCCGCTGACGATCCGCGGCCGCACCTTGCTGCCTGTCGTGCAGGGCGGCATGGGCGTCGGCATCTCCGCGCACCGCCTGGCGGGCAGCGTCGCGCGCGAAGGCGCGGTCGGCACGATCGCGAGCATCGACCTGCGTCACCATCATGCGGACCTGCTCGCGCGTTGCCGCGCGCAACCCGATCGCGCGACGCTCGAGGCCGCGAACCTCGAGGCGCTCGCCCGCGAGATCCGTCTCGCGAAGACCTACAGCGAAGGACGCGGGATGATCGCGGTCAACGTGATGAAGGCCGTGAGCGCGCATGCGGACTACGTGCGGGTCGCATGCGACGAGGGCGCGGATGCGATCGTGATGGGGGCGGGCCTGCCGCTCGACCTGCCCGATCTCACGCAAGGACACGACATCGCGCTGATCCCGATCCTGTCGGACAGCCGCGGGATCGCGCTCGTGCTGAAGAAGTGGATGAAGAAGGGGCGCCTGCCCGACGCGATCGTGATCGAGCATCCGGCGCATGCGGGCGGCCATCTCGGCGTCACGCAGATCGACGACATGCACGACCGCCGTTTCGATTTCGCACGCGTGCTCGACGAGACCGCGCAGGTGATGGCGTCGCTTGGCATCGCACGCGAAACGATCCCGCTGATAGTTGCGGGCGGGATCAACAGTCACGACACGGTGCGCGCGGCGCTCGAGGCCGGCGCGAACGGCGTGCAGGTCGGCACGCCGTTCGCGGTGACGGAAGAGGGCGATGCGCATCCGCACTTCAAGCGCGTGCTGGCCGACGCGACGCCCGACGACATCGTCGAATTCGTCAGCGTGACCGGGCTGCCCGCACGCGCGGTGAAAACGCCGTGGCTCGATCGTTACCTGCGCAACGAGACGCGCATCCGCAACAAGCTCGGCGCGCTGAAGCAGCGCTGCCCGACCGCGCTCGAATGCCTGAGCGTATGCGGCTTGCGCGACGGCATCGAGAAGTTCGGCCATTTCTGCATCGACACACGGCTGGCGGCGGCGCTGCGCGGCGACGTCGCGAACGGGCTGTTCTTCCGCGGCCGCGAGGCGTTGCCGTTCGGCCGTGCGATTCGCAGCGTGCGCGACCTGCTCGACCTGCTGCTGACGGGCTGTGCGACCGAGCCTGCGGCAAACCGTCCCACGTTTACGCTGGCTTGACGGATATCAAGACGATGAAAAGACCCTACGAGGAAAATGGGAACCATTCTTTGGGGGTCCGTACCATGCATAAAACGATTCGAACTTGTGTCACCGCTGCCGCCGTTGCGGCCAGTTTCGCCGCGATGCCTTCGCTGTCGCACGCGGCCTCGCCGGGCGACGGCATCAACCAGGGCGACGTCCTGGTCCGGCTGCGTGCGATCAGCATCCAGCCGAACGAACGCGCGAGCGACACGCTGGGCGCGCTCAACGTCGGCGTGAACAACGCGATCGTGCCCGAGCTCGACTTCACGTACATGATCCGCGACTACCTCGGCGTCGAACTGATTCTCGGCACGTCGCGGCACCAGCTGACGTCGAGCCTCGGCAATCTCGGCGGCGTGGGCGTGCTGCCGCCGACGCTGCTGCTGCAGTATCACTTCAACCATGCCGGCAAGGTGCGTCCGTATTTCGGCGCGGGCGTGAACTACACGTACTTCTACAACAACGGGCTCAACGTCGGCGGGCAGGGCGTGTCGATCAACAAGAGCAGCTTCGGCCCGGCATTGCAGTTCGGCGTGGACGTGCAGTTGACGAAGAAGGTCTTCATGAACGTCGACGTGAAGAAGATCTGGATGAGCACCGATGCGACGCTCGGCGACAAGGGCATCGGCACGCTGCACATCGATCCGCTGATCGTCGGCGTGGGCGTCGGGATGAAGTTCTAGGCGCGGCGGGAAAGAAACAGAAACAGGAACAGAAACAGAACAGAGTTGGGGTTGGCGGCATGGCGGTCTGCATGCCGCTTTTTTTTGCGCGGCGGATTTACAGCTTGTCGTACTGGAAGCGCATCGCGGTGCCTTCGCGCTGGATGCGCTCCCATACCGCGCGCTTTTCGTCGTCGCTCAGGAACACCCAGTTCGACACTTCGGCCGCCGTGCGGCCGCAGCCCTTGCAGACTTCGTCGAAGAGGGTCGAGCACACGCCGATGCAGGGGCTGTCGGGCAGGTCGTGGAGATTGGAGGCCATCGGAGGGGTTCACGCAGTTGAATCGTCAGCCGCCATTTTAATGCATCGCGGCCGGTCGGTCGGACGGGCGCGGCCGGCATGCCGTACCGGTGCAGCGGCGTGACAGTACGGCCGGGTTCGGGCGCGGCCGCCGCACGGCTCGCGTCCGGCCGGCGAACGCGGTTTCGTCGCCGCCCGTCTTTCCCGGTGGACAGCCGCCGATTACCCGATAGAATTCCCCGGGAACGTCCCGCCGCACGGGCCGCCTGACCGGCCAGCAGCGGGATATCTGTTCCGTTTGCGCGACACCGGCATGATTTTTTTGTGACGGGGCGCGAATGATGGTAGTTTTCGGGGTTTTCGAGGGGCGGCGCGCCAGAATGCGCCGCCATGACGAGGCAGACGGCAGCCGGGCAACGTGTCCGGCCGGAGGGAGAACGGGATGAAAGCAAAGGTAGTGGGCCGGTTCGCAGCGCTCGCGCTGTGCGTGGGTGCATCGGCGGCAGCGGCGAAGGATACGCAGCTCAATGTCTATAACTGGTCGGACTACATTGCGAAGGACACGATCCCGAACTTCGAGAAGCAGACGGGCGTCAAGGTCCGCTACGACAACTACGACAGCGACGATACGCTGCAGGCGAAGCTGCTGACGGGCAGCTCGGGCTACGACATCGTCGTGCCGACCAGCAACTACGCGGGCAAGCAGATCGCCGCCGGCATCTTCGCGCCGCTCGACAAGTCGAAGCTGCCGAACCTCAAGTACCTCGATCCGCAGCTGATGGCGCTCGTCGCCGGCGCGGACCCGGGCAACAAGTTCTCGGTGCCCTGGGCGTACGGCACGACCGGTCTCGCGTACAACCTGACGAAGGCGCAGCAGGCGCTCGGCAAGGTGCCGCTCGACAACTGGGACATCCTGTTCAAGCCGGAAAACATCTCGAAGCTGAAGACCTGCGGCGTGTCGGTGCTCGACGCGCCCGACCAGATGTTCGCGGCGACGCTGCACTACATCGGCAAGGATCCGATGAGCACGAACCCGGCCGACTACAAGGCCGCGATGGAAGTGCTGAAGAAGATCCGCCCGTACATCACGCAATTCAACTCGTCGGGCTACATCAACGACCTGGTCGGCGGCGACATCTGCTTCGCGTTCGGCTGGTCGGGAGACGTCGTGATCGCGAAGCATCGCGCGATCGAGGCGAAGAAGTCATACAAGGTCGAGTACTACATTCCGAAGGGCGGCGCGCCGGTGTGGTTCGACGTGATGGCGATCCCGAAGGACGCGAAGAACAAGGAAGCCGCGCTGGAGTGGATCAACTACATCGAGGATCCGAAGGTGCACGCGGCGATCACGAACGCGGTGTACTACCCGAGCGCCAACGCCGAGGCCCGCAAGTACGTGCGGCCCGACGTCGCGAACGACCCGGCCGTCTATCCGCCGGCCGACGTCGTGAAGACGCTGTTCCTGCTCAAGCCGCTGCCGCCTGAAATCCAGCGTCTGCAGACGCGTCTGTGGACCGAGCTGAAGTCGGGCCGCTGACGCGAGCCGGCGTTCCCAGCAGTCATGAAGCCCCTGGTGCCCCCGGGGGCTTTGTTCGTTCAACGCAGGAGAGATGCAGCACATCATGAATAGCCAGTCGGGTGCGCCGGTCGCGGGCGCACCGTCCTCCGTTTCCTCCTCCGGCGCCGATGCGCGCGCCGAGAACTTTGTCCAGATCGTCGACGTCGTCAAGAAATTCGGCGACACCGAAGCCGTGCGCAGCGTCAACCTGACCGTGCGCCAGGGCGAGCTGTTCGCGCTGCTCGGCAGCTCGGGCTGCGGCAAGTCGACGTTGCTGCGGATGCTCGCGGGCCTCGAGACGGTCACGTCGGGCAAGATCCTGATCGACGGCGAGGACCTCGCGCAGATGCCGCCGTACAAGCGGCCCGTGAACATGATGTTCCAGTCGTATGCGTTGTTCCCGCACATGTCGGTCGAGTCGAACGTCGCGTTCGGCCTCAAGCAGGAAGGCACGCCGAAGGCCGAGCTGAAGGAGCGCGTGGCCGCGGCGCTCGAACTCGTGCAGATGACCAAGTACGCGAAGCGCAAGCCGCACCAGCTGTCGGGCGGCCAGCAGCAGCGCGTCGCGCTGGCCCGCTCGCTGGTCAAGCGCCCGAAGCTGCTGCTGCTCGACGAGCCGATGTCCGCGCTCGACAAGCAGATCCGCCAGCGCACGCAGATCGAGCTCGTCAACATCCTGAACAAGGTCGGCGTCACCTGCATCATGGTCACGCACGACCAGGAAGAAGCGATGACGATGGCCAATCGCCTCGCGGTGATGAGCGAAGGCCAGATCGTGCAGATCGGCTCGCCGAACGAAGTGTACGAATACCCGAACAGCCGCTTTTCGGCCGAATTCATCGGCTCGACGAACCTGTTCGAAGGCGTGACCGTCGAGGACGAACCCGACCACGTGTACATCGAATCGCCGGAGCTGCCGAGCCGGTTGTACGTGAGCCACGGGATCTCGGGCCCGCTCGGGATGCCGGTCACGGTGTCGGTGCGCCCCGAGCGGATCGCGCTCACGCGCAAGCCGCCCGAAGGCGCGTTCAACTGGGCGCGCGGCCGGATCGGCAACGTCGCGTACATGGGCGGCTATTCGCTGTATCACGTGAAGCTCGACGGCGGCAAGACGGTGATCGCGAACGTGTCGAGCCTCGCGATTTCGGAGCTCGACACGCCGTCGCTCGGCGACGAGATCTACGTGCGCTGGAGCGCGACTGCCGGCGTGGTGCTGACGTCATGACCTCGTTCAAGTCCATGCTCTCGTGGCCGGTGCGGCGCTTCAACCTGACGGGCGCCACGGCGGTCGTGGCCGGCCCGTTCACGTGGCTCGTGCTGTTCTTCCTCGTGCCGTTCGTGCTGGTCGTCAAGATCAGTTTCGCGGAGCTGCAGCTCGGCATCCCGCCGTACACGGAGCTTGCGTCGTACGCCGACGGCGTCGTGCACGTCGCGCTGAACCTGTCGCACTACGCGTTCCTGTTCACGGACAGCCTGTATTTCGCGACCTACGTGAACTCGGTGTGGGTGGCCGCGATCACGACGCTGCTGTGCCTGCTGATCGGCTATCCGATGGCGTACTACATCGCGCGCTCGAACCCGGCGACCCGCAACCTGCTGATGATGGGCGTGATGCTGCCGTTCTGGACGTCGTTCCTGATCCGCGTGTACGCGTGGATCGGCATCCTGAAGAACAACGGGCTGCTGAACAACTTCCTGATGTGGATCGGCCTCACGCATACGCCGATCGAGCTGTATCGCACCAACTACGCGGTGTACATCGGGATGGTGTATTCGTACCTGCCGTTCCTCGTGATGCCGCTGTACGCGCACCTGGTGAAGATGGACCTGCGTCTGCTCGAGGCCGCGTACGACCTCGGCGCGAAGCCGTGGAAGGCGTTCGTGCAGATCACGCTGCCGCTGTCGAAGAACGGGATCATCGCGGGCTGCCTGCTCGTGTTCATCCCGGCGGTGGGCGAGTACGTGATTCCCGAGCTGCTCGGCGGCGCGAACACGCTGATGATCGGCCGCGTGATGTGGAACGAGTTCTTCAACAACGCAGACTGGCCGATGGCGTCGGCCGTGACCTGCGCGATGGTGCTGCTGCTGCTCGTGCCGATGGCGATGTTCCAGCACTTCCAGGCGAAGGAGCAGGGAGGCCGTCGATGAAGCCGAATCGTTACCTGCAGTTCGCGGCGCTGTTTGCCGGCTTCGCGTTCCTGTACATCCCGATCATCAGCCTGATCGTCTATTCGTTCAACGAGTCGAAGCTCGTCACCGTGTGGTCGGGGTTCTCGTTCCGCTGGTACTCGGCGCTTGTCGAGGACGACGAGCTGCTGACGGCCGCGTGGCTGTCGCTGAAGATCGGCGTGCTGACCGCGTTCGCGTCGGTGATCATCGGCACCTGGGCCGGTTTCGTGCTCGCGCGGATGGGGCGTTTTCGCGGTTTCGCGCTGTTCAGCGGGATGATCAACGCGCCGCTCGTGATTCCCGAGGTGATCCAGGGGATCTCGCTGCTGCTGCTGTTCATCGAACTGGCGAAGTGGATCGGCTGGCCGGCCGAGCGCGGCATCTTCACGATCTGGCTCGGCCACGTGATGCTGTGCATCTCGTACGTCGCGATCATCGTGCAGTCGCGCGTGCGCGAGCTGAACCCGTCGCTGGAAGAGGCCGCGCTCGATCTCGGCGCGACGCCGCTGAAGGTGTTCTTCACGATCACGCTGCCGCTGATCTCGCAGGCGCTGATCGCGGGCTGGCTGCTGTCGTTCACGCTGTCGATCGACGACCTCGTGCTATCGGCGTTCCTGTCGGGCCCCGGCTCGACGACGCTGCCGCTCGTGGTGTTCTCGCGTGTGCGCCTCGGGCTGAACCCGGAGATGAACGCGCTCGCGACGCTGTTCATCGTCGCGGTGACGGCCGGCGTCGTGATCGCGAACTTCGTGATGCTGCGCCAGGAGCGCAAGCGGATGGCGGGGTTCGCGACCTGACGCCTGAATGGCGTCTGCCATGAACAACGCCCGGTGCCGACGACGAGTCGGGCCGGGCGTTTTGTCTGGCGCGACGGGAGAAAGGAATTGAAGATTTCAGAATTGCTTGGTGCAAGCCTGACTGCCGCGATCGTGGCAGGCTTGTTGATGGGCATTGTGTCCGTCAAGGATTTCGGAGAAGTTTCGATCTTTTTTTCCGCTGTGGCTTTCACGGTTGCATTTCCCGTGGCAATGCTGCTTTCGTATCCGGTCTATCGGGCCAGCACGCGGCTTCCTCGGAGGGCGGTATTGCCGATGCTGGTCATCGTGGGCGGTGCGGCTGGATTGACCGTTCTTGCGGTTCTGACACAGGCAGCCTGGCCGGACATCGCAGGGAACGGAGAAATGGCCCTGCTGTATGCGGCAATCGGAATGATGTGTGCGGTTTCGGCGCTGGGGTATGTCGAGCGATCCGGGATTGCCGGCAGGCTGCGCAAATGGCTCAAAAGGCCGAATTGACGGCCATCCAGCATCTGTCTTGACGACGGCGGGGCGTCGCGCCGTTGGCCGGTGGCGCCCGCGATAAAAAACGCCCGGTGTCGACGTCGAGTCGGCCGGGCGTTTTGTCTGGAGGCGCTGCGCGTCGATCGGCGCCGGTCGGTACGCGATTACGCGCCGAACGCCGCCTTCGCCAGCAGCCCGAGCGCGACGCACACGAGCACGGCCGCGAACCCGGCCTGTACGTGCCGCGCGGCGAGGTGTCTCGATGCGCCCCGACCGGCGGCCATGCCGAGTGCGGTCGCGACGGTGAACCATAGCGTCACGTCGAGCGGTGCACGTGTGCCCGACACGAGCGTCGCGAACACGCCGCCGGTGCCGACCAGCGCGATCACCATCAGCGATGTCGCGACCACCCCATGCATCGACACGTTCGTGAACTTGCGCAGCATCGGCACGATCACGAAGCCGCCGCCGACGCCGAGCAGCCCCGTCATCAGGCCCGTCATCGCGCCGGTCGACGCCAGCGCCACACCGACCGGCCAGGACCACACCAGCCGGCCCGTATCGGGATTCACGCGGCCGACGCACAGCGGCGACGCGTCGGCGTCGACCGCTGCATGCCGCAGTGCCTGCCGCAACAGGCGGCCGGCGACGACCAGCATCGTCAGTGCGAACAGCGCGAGCAGCAGGCGCTGCGGCAACACGTGCGCGAGCCGTACGCCGAGCGTGGTCAGCGGCACGCCGGCCGCCGCCATCAGCAATGCCGCGCGATAGCGCACGAGCCCGCGGCGGAAGCCTTCGAGCGCACCGAGCGCCGCGCTGCCGGCCACCGCGACGAGCGCGACGGGCGTGGCCTGCTGCATCGGCCAGCTCATGCCGACGACGAGCGCGGGCACCGCGAGGATGCCGCCGCCGGCGCCGGTCAGGCCGAGCACGGCGCCGACGAAACCGCCCAGTACGAGGGAAATCAGCATGACGTCATCGGGCTCCGGTCAACGCGCGATCGCGGGTTTCGCGAGCCATTCGCGGCCCTTGAGCATCGCCTTCCAGTAGAGCGGCGGCAGCACGCGTTCCTTGAGCAGCCACGCGAGCCGCGACGGGCGCTTGCCGTCGATCAGCCACGCGGGGAAGGTCGGCGCGACCTTGCCGCCGTACAGGAATTCGGCGAGCACGATCTTGCCGCGCTCGACGGTGAGCGGGCACGAGCCGTAGCCGTCGTATGCGGCGTCGCCGTGCGCGCGGCCGAGCGACACGAGCAGGTTGTGCGCGACGACGGGCGCCTGCTTGCGGGCGGCCGCGGCCGTTTTCGCATTGGTCGTGTTGGTGGCGTCGCCGAGCGCGTAGATGTCCGGGTACTGCCGGTGGCGCAGTGTCGCCGGATCGACGTCGATCCAGCCGGCCGCATCGGCGAGCGGGCTCGACCGCACGAAATCGGGCGCCTTCTGCGGCGGCACGACGTGGATCATGTCGAACGAGCGCACCACGGTTTCCTTGCCGCCGTCGGGCAGCGCGCGCGCGAACGTCGCCCGGCGTGCCGGGCCGTCGATCGAGACGAGGTTGTGGCCGAACGACAACGCGATGTCGTAGCTTTTCACGTACTCCATCAGCGCGGGTACGTAGTCGGCGACGCCGAACAGCGCGCCGCCCGCATTCAGGAACTCGACGTTCGCGGCCTCGAGGCGGCCCGCGCGCCGCCAGTGGTCGCACGACAGGTACATCGCTTTCTGCGGTGCGCCTGCGCACTTGATCGGCATCGGCGGCTGCGTGAAGAGCGCGTTGCCGCCGCGGAACGCGCGCACGAGTTCCCACGTGTACGGCGCCAGGTCGTAACGGTAGTTGGACGTGACGCCGTTGCGGCCGAGCGTGTCGGCGAGGCCTTCGATCGCGTGCCAGTCGAGCTTGAGCCCCGGGCACACGACGAGCTTGCGATAGCCGATGCGGCGGCAGCCGTCGAGCACGACCGCGTGCGCGTCGGGCTCGAAGCCCGCGACGGCGGCCTGGATCCGGTGCACGCCGCGCGGCAGCACGTCGGTGATCCGGCGTGCGGTGGTCTCGGGCCGGAACACGCCCGCGCCGACCATCGTCCAGCCCGGCTGGTAGTAGTGGACGTCGGCCGGATCGATCACCGCGATGTCGAGCGACGCGTCGCGCGCGAGCAGGCTCGACGCGACCGCGATGCCGGCCGCGCCCGCGCCGACGATCACGATGTCGTGCCGCGCGTCGACGGCCGGTGCCGCCTGCTTGCCGCCTGGCACGACACGCGACGCGAGCGCGTGCAGGTCGTAGCCGGCCGCGGCGGCCGTCGCGACGATGTCGTTCAGCGGGCGCAGGCCGGCTTGCGACAACGCCCACAGCGTGGCCGAACGCATGCCGCTGCGGCAGTACGCGAGCACCGGGCCGTCGATCGACGCGACGAGTGCGCCGAATTGCGCGGCCTGGTCGTCGGTCACCTTGCCCGTATCGACCGGCAGGTAAAGCACGTCGATGCCGAGCGGCGCGGCGGCCGCGCGGATCTCGGCGACGGTCGGCTGGTCGGGGCCTTCGCCGTCGGGGCGGTTGCAGATGATCGCGCGGATGCCGGCCGCGTGAAGCGCGGGCAGGTCGGCCGCCGCGATCTGCGGCGAGACCGACAGCGCGTCGGTCAGCTTGCGGATGGAGGTCATGTCGGGGTCTCGGTTGGGGCGCCGGCGCTCAGATCGCGTCGAGCGGGATCTTCAGGTAGCGCACGCCGTTGTCTTCGGGCTCGGGCAGGTGGCCGGCGCGCATGTTGACCTGCACGGACGGCAGCATCAGCACGGGCATGGCGAGCGTGGCGTCGCGCGTGGTACGCATCGCGACGAAATCGTCCTCGGTCACGCCGTCCTTCACGTGCACGTTCGCGCGGCGCTGCTCGGCCACGGTC
Source organism: Burkholderia sp. 22088 (assembly GCF_052045915.1). Classification (NCBI taxonomy): domain Bacteria; kingdom Pseudomonadati; phylum Pseudomonadota; class Betaproteobacteria; order Burkholderiales; family Burkholderiaceae; genus Burkholderia; species Burkholderia sp. 22088. Next base: position 556,521 of record NZ_JBQEPY010000001.1, on the reverse strand, counting down.
GTCACGAACTGCACGTCGCGGCCGCCCGGCTGGTAGTCGTGGCACAGGTACAGGCGCGTGTCGGGCGGCAGGCCGAGCACGCGCGCGATCGAGCGGTACAGCGTGCGCGCGTCGCCGCCCGGGAAGTCGCAGCGGGCCGTGCCGTAGTCGGGCATGAACAGCGTGTCGCCGACGAATGCCGCGCGCTGCGTCGCGTCGTCGACGCAGTAGGTCATGCAGGCGGGCGTGTGGCCCGGCGTATGCAGCGCGCGGATCGTCAGCGTGCCGAGCGCGAGCGTGTCGCCGTCGTCGAGCAGCCGGTCGAACTGGCGGCCGTCCTGCGCGAAGCCGGGGCCCGCGTTGAACAGCGTGCCGAACACGTGCTGCACGCGGCGCACGTGCGCACCGATCGCGATCCGGCCGCCGACGTGTTCCTTCAGGTACGGCGCGGCCGACAGGTGGTCGGCGTGCACGTGGGTTTCCAGCAGCCAGTGCACGTCCGCGCCGAGTTCGGCGACGCGGGCGATCAGCCGGTCGGCGCTGGCGGTGCGCGTGCGGCCGGATGTCGGGTCGTAGTCGAGCACGCTGTCGATCAGCGCGCATGCGCGGCTCGCGGTATCGAGCACGAGATAGCTGACGGTGTGGGTCGCCGGGTCGAAAAAGCCTTCGACCGACAGCGTGGTGGCATTGCTCACGGGGTGTCCTTGATCGGGTTCTGCATCTGCAATCGCGATCTGTAACTCAAGAAGCGTGCCAGCCTGCGTCGCGGCACCGGCCGATCTGCCAGGGATTTGATTCGATTCGGGTTTTCGGCGCAGGCGCGGCGAAGCACGGGCGTCGCCGGCGTTCGGTTACCGCTGCCGACTGCCACTTCTGGCAGTGTCGTGGCAGAATTGGCAGTCCGTCTGGCAGTCCGCCCGCCAGTCCGTCAGGCATCTCCTTCACCGAGCGTCCGCATGAATCCGCACGACACCATCCCGATCGTCCCCGCGCCGCGCCCCGACGTCATGCCCGACGTGCGCGCGCTCGTCGCGTATCTCGAGCAGGATCCGCAGCCGATGATCGTCGTCGATCCCGATTACCGCATCCTCGCGGCGAACGATGCGTACCGGCGCCAGTTCGGCGTCGCGGGCGTCGAGCACGTGGGCCGGCACTGCTTCCAGGTGTCGCATCACTACGACGTGCCGTGCGACCAGGCCGGCGAGCATTGCCCGATGAAGCAGGCGCTCGAGTCGCGCGGGCTGAACCGCGTGCTGCACATCCATCACACGCCGCGCGGCCCCGAACACGTCGACGTCGAATTGCGGCCGATCTTCGATGCGCACGGCAACGTGATCGCGTACGTCGAGCGGCTGACCACGGTGCGCAGCGCATCCGCGCAGCCGAGTGCGGAAGGGCTCGTCGGCGGCGCCGACGCGTTCAATGCGGCGCTCGGCGCACTGCAGCGCGTCGCGCCGTCGATGCTGCCGGTGCTGCTGCTCGGCGAATCGGGCACCGGCAAGGAACTGTTCGCCCGCGCGCTGCACGAGGCGAGCGATCGCGCGATGGGGCCGTTCGTCGTCGTCGATTGCTCGGGGATCGCCGAGACGCTGTTCGAGAGCGAACTGTTCGGTTACGAGAAGGGCGCGTTCACGGGCGCGAACCAGCGCAAGCCGGGCCTCGTCGAGACCGCGCAGGGCGGCACGCTGTTTCTCGACGAGATCGGCGACGTCCCGCTGCCGATGCAGGTGAAGCTGCTGCGCCTGATCGAGTCGGGCACGTTCCGCCGCGTCGGCGGCGTCGAGGCGCTGCGCGCGGACTTCCGGCTGGTCGCGGCGACGCACAAGCCGCTGCGCGAGATGATCGACGACGGCCGGTTCCGGCAGGATCTCTACTACCGGATCAACGCGTTTCCGATTCCGCTGCCGGCGTTGCGCGAGCGGCGCGGGGACGTCGCGCTGCTGGCCGAATCGATCCTGCGGCGAATCGCGAACGCGCGCGCCGGCGCGGGCGAGACGGGCGCACGGCCGTTTGTCCTCACCGAACGCGCGCGCGCGTGTCTCGATGCCTATGCGTGGCCGGGCAATATCCGCGAGCTGCGCAACGTGCTCGAACGCGCGTGCCTGTTCGCGGACGACGGGACGATCCGGGTCGAACACTTGCCGGCCGAGCTGGTCGCCGCATCGGCGGCGCCGCAGGATCGCGCGGCCGATGCGCGCGGCGTGTCGGACGCGGAGCTCGTGCGCATCGCGCGCACGTTCGACGGCACGCGCAAGGCGCTCGCCGAGCAGGTCGGGATGAGCGAGCGGACGTTGTACCGGCGGATGAAGGCGCTCGGGCTCGGGGCGCGCGAGCGCTGAACGGGCAGGCGGCTGGCAGAGGCACGCGGCTGTGTCGATAATGGCGCGTTCGATCCTGCTTCCACCTCGCCGATGAAGAGACGCTTCCTTTCGCCTTGTCTGTTTCTTGCCGCCACTGCGCTGTGCAACCTGGCGCAGGCCGCCACCGAATACACGTGGACCGATGCGGCCGGCGCACATGCGGTGACGCTCGTACGCACCGCGTCCGGCGACGACCTCGAGCTCAAGGTCGCCGCGACGCTCGACGGCCGGCCCGACTGGACCGTGCGCGACTACGTGAAGGCATGTCCGGTCGACGTGATTCTCGACGTCGTGCCCGCATCGATCGAGATGCGCGACCTGCTCGGCAACGGCCGCAAGCAGTTTCTGTTCGCGTACAGGATCGGCTGCCGCGGCGACGTCAGCGCCGACCAGGTCAAGTACTTCCTGATCGACCAGGGCACGAAGTACGTGCTGCGCGGCGAGGAAACCGTCACGGTCAACGGCAAGTTCATGGACGGCGGCGCGGCGCCCGTGCCGAATGCGGACCTGAAAGCCCGCCCCGCGTTTCTGCGCTACATGACGAAGCACTGGCACGCGATCAGCGCGCGCGACTACCGGTAGGCGCGCGCCCGGCGATCGTGACGGCGCGTGCGACACATGCCTGCTGGGGGTGAGTCGAACCTGTCGAACAATAAAAAATCATGGTTCAACAGCAATTAATTATCGTTTTACGATAATTTCGGACGTACAATCGACGCTCGTTCATTCGTCGTCGAGGACACGTCATGCATTCCGATCGCATCGCCCGTATCAGCCAGCAGATGGCCACCGTCACGCTGTGGTTCATCGTCGGCATGCTGGTGCTCAACGCCGCGTGCTGGGCGTTCCCGTCACTGAACGCGGCGTCGGGGCCCGGCCTCGTATTCGGCCTCACCGATTCGGTGATCTCGAACCTGCACGGGGATGTCGCCGCGTTCCCGTGGTGGCAGAAGGCGGTCGGCATCTTGCTGTCGAGCGTGCCGCTGATCGCGCTCGCGAACGGCCTGCGTCATCTGCGTGCGCTGTTCCGCACCTACGCGCGCCGCGACTATTTCTCCGCGCAGGCGGCCGGCCATCTCGGCAAGACGGGCCGTGCGATCGGGATGTGGGTGCTGCTGAGCCTGCTGTGCGAACCGCTCCTGAGCGTGTGGGCGACGCTGCGCGAACCGGTCGGCCATCGCGTGGTCAGCATCGGGTTCAGCCTGCCGTACGTGGTCGCGCTGTTCACCGCGGCCTGCATCGCGGTCATCGCGCACATCCTCCGGCAGGCGAGCGAACTCGATGCCGAACATCGGCAGTTCGTCTGAGGCGCGCCATGTCGATCGTGGTCAAGCTCGATGTGATGCTCGCGACGCGCAAGGTCCGCTCGAAGGATCTCGCGGCGGCGGTCGGCATCACCGAACAGAATCTGTCGCTGCTCAAGCAAGGGAAGATCAAGGGCATCCGTTTCGCGACGCTCGAGGCGATCTGCCGTTATCTCGACTGCCAGCCCGGCGACCTGCTCGCGTTCAGCGATGACGGTGTCGGCGAGCCGGATTGACGCATCGCCATCGCGGCTGGCCGGCGTGGCGGGGCGGCGCCGGTCGCGCATCGTCGCGCTGGCTGTTGTCGCGTCCGTATCGATTCACCTGCTCGGATGGTTCGTGCTGCAGCGGGCGTCGACGGTGGCCGGCCCGAACGCCGGGGCGCGGCCCCGGCTTGCGCTGCGCGTCGAGCTGATTCCCGCGCGGCCGGTGCCCGCGGCGGGCGTGCCTGACGCCGGGCGAACCGGGCGCGCCGCGAGTGAGCGCGGTGCCGAGGGCGCCGTGTCATCGACGAAACGATCCGCCGCGGTTGCGGTGTCGCGCATGACGAAGCGGGCGTCTTCGAATACGGGGGGCGTTTCGCGTCGGCAAGGTGAAACGCCTGCCGGCGCAATCGCGACCCGACGTGAACCCCATTCCGAGAACGCACCAGGCCCCGATCTCGACTGGCGCCGCGATCTGGACGCGATCGGCTCGCGGCATGCGGCGGCGCGCAGTCCGGCGCAGGCGGCGGTCGGGGCATTGGGCGCGTCGTCCGGCGGCGTGGCCGCGCGCCGTGACACTGTCGATGCGAGGCTGGCCGACGGCATGTCGAATGCCCGTCGCACCGACTGCCGGCACGCGTATTCACGCGCGGGCCTGCTGGCGTTGCCGATGCTCGCGCTGGATGCGGTGCGCGACACGGGCTGCAAATGGTGAAACGGGCGGCACGCGGGAAACCCGCCTGCCGCCCGCACGTTCATGCGCTCAACGCGTTCAGCGCGCGGGCGCAAGCTGCGCCATCGCCTCCCGCACGAAACCGATCAGCGTGTCGTCGACCCACGTATCCTGCGTCAGTGCAGGCTCGTTCATCATCGCCGCGCGGAATTTCGCATGCGTGGCCGGATCGTGGCCGGCATAGCTGCAGAACAGCTCGAGCCAGCGCTGCGCGAGCGCGCGGCCTTCCGGCGAAGCAGGTCGGGCGCCCGCATCGATCGCGTCGCGCACGTCGCCCATCAGTTGCGGCCATTCCATCGCGCGTTCGCCGTAGTGCGCGCGCATGAAGCGGATCTCGTCCGGCGCGAGGTACTTCTCGAAGATCCGCATCTTGTTTTCGGACGACGCACGCAGCACATAGTCGCGCAGCGCGGTCGAAATGCCGATCTTCGACTGCATCGCCGGTTCTTGCTCGTGCATCAGGTTCAGCTTCGCCAGCAGCCGCGGGTCGTTGTTCGTGTCGCGCACGAGCAGCGTCATCCAGCGACTGGCGAGCGCACGGGGGCGTTCGTCCTCGGCGGGTACGCCCGCGTCGTGCAGCGCGCGCACTTCGTCGACGAGTGCGATCCATTCGGCGTCGCCCGCCTGGCTTTTCTGGTACATCGGCAGGCGCGCGAGTTCTTCCTCGGAAAAATATTTGTCGTACACGGTCATCAACTCCAGTGTGGTGAGCCAATCGGCCAGCTCCGGCTCCGTGCCTGCGGCGAGCTGCGCATGCAGGCTCACGAGGCGCTCGCGCAGCTGCGCGGTCTGCGCGAGCTGACGGTCGAGCAGCGCGATCTGCTTTGCCACGAGATCGACGAGCGGGGTGCCGGGCCGGTTCAGGTGATCGCCGATTTCGGTGAGCGACAGGCCGAAGCGACGCAACGCCTGGATCTGGTGGAGCCGGGCGATGTCGTGGCGGTCGTACAGCCGGTAGCCGTTGTCGGCGCGCGCCGAAGGCGTCAGCAGACCGATCGCGTGATAGTGATGAAGCGTGCGGACGGTCAGCCCGCTGCGTTTCGCCAGTTCTCCCACTTTCAGTCGCATTCGTTCCTCCGTTCGGTACGCACACTGGAGTCTCGAACGTTACGCTACGTGAGGGTCAAGCGGAAGATGGGGAGGCGTGCGCGCGGGGATTCCGCGCGCACGCGATGGCGGGGCCGGCTTATTGCGGAGGCGGCGTGTCGGTGGCGGCGGTATCGGCGGTGGCGGCGCGCGCTTGCTGGCCGGTTGCGCCGTCGGCGGCTGTGTTGCCGGCCTTGCCGGACGGCCCGCCCTTGTCGACCGGCGGCGTGCCCATTGCCTGGTAGAGCCGCGCGGTATCCGCGAACCGCGCGCCGGTCGCGCGGATCTCGTCGAGCCGTGCATTGCGATACTGCAGCTCGCTGGCGCGCGCGGCCGACGGCGGCAGCGCGCCGAGCCGCACGCGGGCCGCCGCGTCGTCGTACGCGCCCCGCGCGGACAGCGCGGCGCGCGACGACGCGTCGAGCGCTTCCGCATCGTGCTCGAGCGCCGCGAGCGAATCGGCGACGTTCTGGAACGCGCCGAGCACGGCCTGCTTGTACTGGTCGACGGCGGCCTCGTAAGTCGCCTTCGCCGCGCGGCGCTGGGCGAGCAGCGCGCCGCCGTGGAAGATCGGCTGGCTCAGCGACGCGCCGACGTTCCAGATCGCGCCGGCGCCCGACAGCATCGCCGGCCAGCTGAAGCCGCCTTTGCCCATCGCGGCCGACAGCGACAGCTGCGGGAACATCTGCGCGGTCGCGAGGCCGACTTCGGCCGCGGCCGCCTTCAGCCCCGCGTCGGCGGCCTGGATGTCCGGGCGGCTTTGCAGCAGGTCCGACGGCACGACGACGGGCACCTGCTCGGGCAGGTGCAGATCGGCGAGCGTGAGATCGGCCGGCGGCCGGTCGGGCGTGCGGCCGACCAGCACCGCGAGCGCATGGCGGGCCGAGTCGCGCTGCTGGCGCAGCGCGGGCAGGCTCGCCGCGAACGTGTCGGCGCTTTGCCGCGCGTTCAGCGCGTCGCTGCGCGAGGCGGAACCGAGTGCGTAGCGGCGTTCGGCATCGTGCGCCTGGTCGTTGGCGAGGGCGACGAGCCGCTCGGTCGTGTTGATCTGCGCATTCAGCACCGACACCGTGATCGACGCGGTGACGATGTTCGCGGCCAGCGCGCGTCGCGCGGATTCGAGCTGGAACGCGCTGACGTCGACGCGTCGCGCCAGCGCGCGGTTCGCGAAACGCGACGCGCCGAACAGGTCGATCGTGTAGCTCGCCTGCAACTGGCCGACGAACGTGTCGTACAGCAGCGTCGGCGCGCCGAGCGCGGGAATCGGCACGCCGAGCGCGCGCTGACGCGCGGCCTGGCCGCTCGCGTCGATCGACGGCAGCATCGAGCTGCCGATCTGCCCGCGCAGCTGTTCGCGCGCGGCATCCAGCGAGTGCGATGCCGCACTGAGTGTCGGGCTGTTGCGCAGCCCTTCGTCGACGAGCGCGTTCAGCGCATCGGAGCGGTACTGCTTCCACCAGTCGGGCACCGGCTGCGCGCCGACCTCGAACTGCTGCGCGACGCCTTGCGCGGACACGGTCTGCTGCACTTGCGGCGTGGTGCCGTAGTGCGCGGGCGACGGCATCGCGGGCGGCTCACCGCTCGGCGCGAACCAGGCGCAGCCCGCGAGCGGGCCGGCGAGGCTCGCGACGGCGAGTGCCCGCACGGCTTTCGTTTTCAGGTTCATCGATCGATCCATGGTCAGGCTCCCGACGGCGCGGCCGGCGTGCTGCCGCCGGACGGCGGGCCGTTCTGCGGGTCGCGTTCGTCGCGCTTCACGCGGAACCACGTCGCATACAGCGCGGGCAGGTAGAACAGCGTCAGCACGGTCGCGCTCGTGATGCCGCCCATCAGCGCGGTCGCCATCGGCCCGAAGAAGTTCGAGCGCAACAGCGGGATCAGCGCGAGCACGGCGGCCGCGGCCGTCAGCGTGATCGGGCGGAACCGCCGCACGGTCGCGCCGATGATCGCGTCGACGCGGCCGTGGCCGGCGGCGATGTCCTGTTCGATCTGGTCGACGAGGATCACCGAGTTGCGCATGATGATCCCGAACATCGCGATCACGCCGAGCATCGCGACGAAGCCGAACGGCTGGCCGAACATCAGCAGCGTGGCGACCACGCCGATCAGCCCGAGCGGCGCGGTCAGCACGACCATCAGCACGCGCGAGAAGCTCTGCAGCTGGATCATCAGCAGCGTGAACACCGCGATCGCCATCAGCGGCATCTGCGCATTGATCGATTTCTGCGCCTTCGCGCTTTCCTCGACCGAGCCGCCGATGTTGATCTGGTAGCCGACCGGCAACTGCGCGCGCAATGCGTTCAGCTTCGCGTCGACCGCATGCGTGACGTCGATGCCCTGCGCGCCGGCGCGTACGTCCGACTGCACGGTGATGGTCGGCTGGCGGTCGCGCTCCCACACGACGCCGTATTCGAGCGTCGGCTTGAAGCGGCCGAGCGAGCCGAGCGGCACCGGGCCGTTCGGGGTCGGCAGCGCGAGGCCGGCGAGCTTCGCGGGGTCGACGCGATCGGCCTTCGGCGCGCGCAGGTCGACCGCGATCAGCTTGTCGCGTTCGCGGTACTGCGTGACGGTCGTGCCGGACAGCGTCATCGCGAGGAAGCTCGAGACGTCCTGCGACGTGACGTTCAGTTCACGCGCCTTCTTCTGGTCGATCTCGAAGCGCACCGAGCGCTCGGCCGGCTCGTCCCAGTCGAACTGCACGTTGACCGTGCGCGCGTCGCCGCGCATCGTCGCCGCGACCTTCTCGGCGATCGAGCGGACCGTCGCGATGCTGTCGCCGCTCACGCGGAACTGCACCGGGTAGCCGACCGGCGGGCCGTTCTCGAGCCGCGACAGCCGCCAGCGCACGGCCGGGAACTGCTCGCGCAGCGTGGTTTCGAGCCAGGTCGCGAGCTTCTCGCGATCCTTCACCGATTTCGCGGTGATCACGAACTGCGCGAAGTTCGGCAACTGAAGCTGCTGGTCGAGCGGCAGGTAGAAGCGCGGTGCGCCGCTGCCGACGAAGCTCACCGAATGATCGATCTCGGGGCGCTTGTCGATCACTTTCTCGAGGCGCTCGGTCTCGCGCAGCGTCGCCGCGAACGACGCGCCTTCGGGCAGCCGCAGGTCGACGAGCAGCTCGGGGCGATCGGAACTCGGGAAGAACTGCTGCGGCACGAGCGAAAAGCCCATCATTGCCACGACGAACAGGGCGCCCGTGATCAGCAGTACGACGAAGCGCCGCTCGATGCACCAGTCGATCCAGCCGCGCAGGCGGCGGTAGAAGCGCGTGTCGTAGATGTCGTGCTCGTGATCGTCGGGCAGGTGCGCCTCGTGCGCGTGCCGCTTGCGCTCGGGCAGCATGTGGTAGCCGAGCAGCGGAATCAGCACGACGGCCGCGAACCACGACGCGATCAGTGCGATGGCCGACACCTCGAAGATCGAGCGCGTGTATTCGCCGGTGCTCGATTTCGCGAGCGCGATCGGCAGGAAGCCCGACACGGTGACGAGCGTGCCGGTCAGCATCGGGAACGCGGTGCTCGTATAGGCGAACGCGGCGGCGCGTGCGCGGGTGTAGCCCTGTTCGAGCTTCACGGCCATCATCTCGACCGCGATGATCGCGTCGTCGACGAGCAGCCCGAGCGCGAGCACGAGCGTGCCGAGCGACACCTTGTGCAGCCCGATGTCGAACAGGTACATGAAGAGGGCGGTGACCGCGAGCACGACCGGAATCGAGATCACGACCACCATCCCGGTGCGCAGGCCGAGCGACACGAGGCTCACGACCAGCACGATCGCGACCGCTTCGGCGACGGCTTCGAGGAAATCGTCGACCGAATGCGCGACCGCGTGCGGCATGCTCGACACCTCGACCAGCTTGAGGCCGGCCGGCAGTTGCGCCTGCAGGTCCTTCGATTCGGCGTCGAGCGCCTTGCCAAGGCGGATCACGTCGCCGCCCGGCTGCATCGTCACGCCGATGCCGAGCACGGCCTTGCCGGCCGCGCCTGAGCCGGCCGCGCCTGAGCCGCCCGCGCGCATCTGCGTGACGACCGGGTCGTCGTAGCCGCGCTTCACGGTCGCGAGATCGCCGAGCCGGAACGTGCGGCCGTTGATGCGGATCAGCGTATCGGCGATCGCATCGACGTTGTCGAACTGGCCGCTCGGGCGCACGAACACGCGATCGTCGGCGGTCGTCAGCACGCCGGCCGACGAGATGTCGTTCTGCGCGTTGATGGCCTGGCCGAGCTGCTGCGGCGAGATGCCGAGGCGCGTGAGCTGCGCGTTGTTCACCTCGATGAAGATCCGCTGGTCGGGGTCGCCGAAATAGTCGACCTTGCCGACGCCCGGCACGCGCAGCAGCACGGTGCGCAACTGATCGGCGTAGTCGTGCAGTTGCGCGGGCGTGAAGCCGTCGCCCTCGAGCGTCCAGATGTTGGTGTAGACGTCGCCGAATTCGTCGTTGAAGAACGGGCCCTGCACGCCGGGCGGCAGCGTATAGCCGATGTCGCCGACCTTCTTGCGGATCTGGTACCAGGTCTCGGGCACGTCCTTCACGGGCGCCGAATCCTTCATCGTGAAGAAGATCAGCGATTCGCCGGGGCGCGAATAGCTGCGCAGGAAGTCGATGGCCGGCGTTTCCTGCAGCTTGCGGCCGATCCGGTCGGTCACCTGTTCCTGCACCTGCCGCGCGGTCGCGCCGGGCCAGAACGTGCGGATCACCATCACGCGGAACGTGAACGGCGGGTCTTCGGACTGCGCGAGCCGCGTGTACGCGAGGATGCCCGCGAGCGTCGCGAGCGCGATCAGGTAGACGACCAGCGCCTGGTGGCGCAGCGCCCACGCGGAGAGATTGAAGCGGCCTTCTTCGTACGAAACGCTCACGATGCGAAGTCCTCCGGATGCAGCGGCGCGATCGCGCGTACCTTCTCGCCCGCGCTGACCGTGTGCACGCCCTGCAACACGACGCGCTCGCCGGGCTGCAGCCCGTGCGACACCGTCACCGTGCGCTCGTTGAAGCGCGCGACGTCGACGCGGCGCAGCTCGAGCGTGTCGTCCTTCGTGCGCACGACCCACACGGCCGGCTGCGCGCCGTCGTGGAACAGCGCGGTCGCGGGCAGCGTGATCGACGGCGCGTCCCCGGCGGCCGGTGCGCCGTCGAACGCGACGCTGGCCGTCATCCCGAGCCGGATCGCCGGATCGGGCGCGGCGAGCGTGAGCTTCACGCGATACGTGCGGCTTTGCGGATCGGCGGCCGGCGCGATTTCGCGCACCTTCGCGGCGAACTGGCGACCGGGCAGCGACGGCAGCGTGACGCTGGCCGCGTGGCCGGGCGTGAGCGGCGCAAGCGCGGCTTCGGGCACGTCGCTGACGACGTCGACGTCGCCGGACCACGCGAGCTGGTAGACGGGCTGGCCGGCCGACACGTTCTGGCCGGTGTCGGCCTGTTCGGCGGTGATGTAGCCCGCGTGATCGGCGACGAGCGTCGCGTAGCGAAGCTGGTTCCGGGCGAGCGCGAGCTGCTGCTGCGCCTGGTCGCGCTGCGCGAGCGCCGACGTGTAGCTGTTCTCGGTCTGTTCGAGCTGGGCGGTCGCGATCAGGTTTTCGCGCGCCTGTGCGCGGTCGCGGTCGAGCTGCTGCTTCGCGAACGCGAGGCTGTGCGTCGCGGCGTCGAGTTGCGCCTGTGCGCTCGCGGCGTTCTTCTCGACGTCGGACGGATCGAGCAGCGCGACGACCTGGCCGACCTTGACCGTATCGCCGAGGCGCACCTTGCGCTCGATGATCTTGCCGGCGATGCGGAACGACAGAGGGGTGGCATAACGCGGCTGGATCTCGCCGGGGAGCGTGCGGGCGACCGCGGCGTCGTCGGCATGGGCGGGCAGTGCGACGACGGGGCGCGGGGCGGACGGCGCGGATTCTTTTGGATGACAGGCGGCGAGGACGAGCGCGGTGCCGATCAGCAGCACGGCGCGGGAACCGGAGCGATTCACGAAACCCCCAAGTGAGGTGAGAGCGAGAGCGGAACGAAGCCGGCAAGCGCGGCGCGCGCTTGCCCCGAGCGGCGCCGACAGGGGCGCGCGGACAGCATTTTCAGAAACTGTGGCGAATTCTAATACACACCTGTATCTGAGTGCAAAGATGAATTTGAAAGGGAATCGATGCTAGACTGCGCGCCATGAAACCACAGCGCTTAACCCGCGAGCAGAGCAGGGATCAGACGCGCGAACGTCTGCTGAATGCCGCGCATCGCATTTTTCTGAAGAAAGGTTTTGTGGCCGCGAGCGTCGAGGACATCGCGGCCGCGGCCGGCTATACGCGCGGCGCGTTCTACTCGAATTTCCGCAGCAAGTCGGAACTCCTGCTGGAGTTGCTGGAGCGCAACCATGCGCAGGTGCAGGCCGATTTCCAGGCGATCTTCGACGAGGGCGGGTCGCGCGAACAGATGGAATCGATGACGCTCGCGCATTACCGCACGCTGTTCGCCGACGACGAATTCTCGTTGCTGTGGGGCGAGGCGAAGCTGCAGGCCGCGCGCGATGCGAAGTTCCGCGTGCGCTTCAACCAGTTCCTGCACGCCAAGCGCGTGCAGATGGCCGAATTCATCCGGCGCTTCTCCGAGCGCTCCGGCACGCCGCTGCTGTTGCCGGCGGAGACGCTCGCGTTCGGGCTGATGTGCCTGTGCGACGGCGTGCAGTCGTATTACGCGGCCGATCCGCAGCACGTGCCGGCCGAGGTGGCCGAGTCGGTGCTCGCGGGGTTCTTCGCGCGTGTCGTGCTCGGGCGTGCGCCGGACTGACGCGGCAGCGGATTCGTCGTGCCGCGTGCGATGCGCGGCAAAGGCGGGGTGCGATGAAGCATGCGGCATGCGCCGCGCCTCATCGCGTCGTGCGAATCAGCGCTCGCCGGTCATCCGCCGGTACGCGTCGAGCAGCGACGTCTTGTAGACGACGCCCGCGAGCGTCGGCTCGGCTTCGCTTTCGATCACCGGCAGGCGTTCGCCCTGGAACGCCATGAAGCGTTCGAGCGCGGTGGCGAGCGGCATGTCGGGCGTCAGGAGCGGAAACGGCGTGTGCGCGTAATGCGCGGCCGTCTTGTCGGTCGTGTCGCGCTTGTCGAGCAGGTCCGACGTGATGTCCTTCAGCGCGACCGCGCCGCGAAAGCGCCCGGCATCATCGGTGACGTACAGGTACTTCACCGGATATTCGAGAAACACGCGCGTCATGTCGGCGACGCTCGCCGTGAGCGGCACGACCGTCTGCGCGGGCTGGATCAGCTCGCGCATCTGCGTGGTGCGCAGGCGCAGCTTCTCCTGCGCGTCCTGGTAATGGTGCTGCGTGATTTCGTACATCGACGTCGTCCCGGTCGCGCGCGCGACGAAATACGCGAATACGCACGACACCAGCAGCGGCAACACGACCTGATAGCTCAGCGTCATCTCGAAGATCATCAGGATCGCCATCAGCGGCGCCTGCGTGGCGCCCGCCATGAACGCACCCATCCCGACGATCGCGTACGCGAAGTATGCCGACGTATGGCCGGGCCACAGCGCTTCCATCGCGAGCCCGAACAGCGAACCGAACACCGCGCCGACGAACAGCGTCGGCGTGAACACGCCGCCGATCGCACCCGAGCCGACCGTGGCGGAGGTTGCGATGACCTTGAACACGAGCACCGCGACCAGCGCCTGCCAGGTCCACGGCGAATGCAGGATCTGGTTGACGACGCTATAGCCGTTGCCCCATACGTCCGGCGTCCACACCGAGATCACGCCGACGACGAGGCCGCCGAGCGCGAGCCGCACCGGCAGCGGCACCGGCAGCCGCTTGAAATGGTGCTTCGACGCGTCGAGCAGGTGCAGGAACTGCGGCGCGAGCACGCCGCACAGCGCGCCGAGCACGACGAACAGCAGCACCTCGGGGCCGGTGACGGCCGGAAACACCGGCATCTCGTACGGCGGCCGATAACCGGCGAATTCGCGCATCACGATGTTCGCGACGACCGACGCGACGACCATCGGGCCGAAGCTCTCCATCGCGATCGTGCCGAGCACGATTTCCGACACGAAGAATGCGCCGGCGATCGGCGCGTTGTAGGCGGACGTGATGCCGGCCGCCGCCCCGCAGGCGACCAGCAGGCGCAGGCGCGGCGGGTCGAAGTGCACGAAGCGGCCGACGAGCGACGCGGCGAGCGCCGCGAGCTGCACCATCGGGCCTTCGCGGCCGATCGAGCCGCCGCTGCCGATCGTCAGCAGCGACGATACGCTGCGCCACAGGCTCTGCCGTACCGGCACGACGCCGTTGCCGAGCGCGACCGATTCCATGTAGTCGGTATTGCCCGCCTTCTTGTCGCCGCGCGTCGCGAGCAGCAGCACGCAGCCGGCGAGGAAGCCGCCCGCGGCCGGCATCCAGAACCGCACGTACCACGGCAGGCGTTTCGCCATCTGCACGAAGCTGCCGCTTTGCCCGGAGATCAGGTGCTGCATCAGGTCGATGCCTTCGCGGAACGCCATCGTCGCAAAGGCGCCGCCGACGCCGACGATGGCCGACCAGATCAGCATCGTATGGGCGTCCGACAGGCGGAACAGCGTTTGGGCGCGAGTGCGCAGCTTCAGCAGGAACGAGAGCACGGCTGAAAGAGGGCGATGGAAAACGACGCGAAGCATAGCACTGCGACGCGCCCGCGGGACCTTCCCGGCGGGCGCGTCGCGCGACGTGTCACGGGCGGGCAACTCAGCCAAGCCAGTGCTGCACGGCCCAGGTGATCCCGTAGCCGCCGGCGATCAGCCACACGTACAGGATCAGGCCGGTCATCAGCGCGCGCGGGCCGGCTGCGCGGATCTGTGCCACGCGGGTTTCGATGCCGAGCGCGGTCATGGCCATCGTCAGTGCGAAGGTGTCGAGCACGTTCAGCGTGTGCGTGACGTCCGTCGGCAGCACGTTCAGCGAGTTGACGATCACGAAGCCGAGGAACCCGAGCGCGAACCAGGGCACGGCCACCTTGCGCTTGCCTTGCGCGCCGCCGGCGGTGGCGCGGGCCGAGCGGGCGAGCCACCAGCCGAGCACCAGCAGCACCGGCACCAGCAGCATCACGCGCGTCATCTTGACGATCGTCGCGATGTGCGCGACCTGCGGGCTGATGTCGCTCGCCGCGCCGACCACCTGCGCGACCTCGTGGATCGTGCCGCCGAAGAACAGGCCCAGGCCGGCCGGGTCGAGATTCAGCAGACCGGCGTGATAGGCGATCGGGTACAGGAACATCGACAGCGTGCCGAACAGCACGACGCTGCCCACGGCCATCGCGCTCTGGTGCGGCTTCGACTGCAGCGTCGACTCGAACGCGAGCACGGCGGCCGCGCCGCAGATCGCGCTGCCGGCGGCGGTCAGCAGCGCGGAATCGCGGTCGAGCTTCATCAGCTTCATGCCGGCCCAGGTGCCGATCGCGAGCGTGCTGATGACGACGAGGACCGACACCGTGAGGCCCGGCAGCCCGACCTGCGCGATTTCCTGCAGGCTCACGCGCAACCCGAAGAACGCGACCGCGATGCGCAGCAGCTTGCGCGCGGAGAAGTTGACGCCGGCCGCCCAGCTCGCCGGCATGCCGTCGCGCAGCGCGTTGCCGTACAGCGCACCGGCGACGATGCCGACGATCAGCGGCGACAGGCCGAGCCCCGCGATCGCGGGAAGCTGGGACAGGCTCGTGACGGCGGCGGCGAACAGCGCGACGAACAGCACGCCGTTCAACTGGCCGCGCATCGACGGCGCGGCGGGGCTGAGATGGGGACTCGGGGCAGTGGACATGGAGGCACCGTGATGGAGCGTGTTGCGATGCTGTAATCCTAATTTCGTTATATCGATATGAAAAATTGTGATTTGTGACGTAAACTATCCGGAAAGCCGATAATTTATCCCCATGACCCCGGATCAACTGATAACGTTCGCCGCCGTCGCCGAACACCTGAACATCAGCCACGCCGCCGTGGCGCTGCATCTGTCGCAGCCGGCCGTGTCGGGCCAGTTGCGGCTGCTGCAGGACGAATTCGGCGAGCCGCTGTACCAGCGCGAAGGCCGCGGCATCCGCCTGACCCCGATCGGCGAACAGCTCGCGCAGTACGCGAAAGCGCAGCGCGATACGTTCGCGCAGGCGCGCGCGTTTCGCGACGCGGTGCGCGGCCTGGAAGCCGGCACGCTGCGCATCGGCGCGAGCACGACACCCGCGAGCTACCTGTTGCCTTATCTGATCTCGGCGTTCCAGCCGCGCGCCCCGCGCGTGGCGATCCACACGATGAGCGGCAACACGGCCGACGTGGTCGCGGCGCTGCCGTCGCTCGACATCGCGATGATCGAAGGGCCGCCCGGCGAGGCGCTGCCGCCGGGCACCGCGGTGCACGCGTGGCGCGAGGACGAGATCGTGGCGATCGTGCCGACCGGGCATCCGCTGGCTGCGCCCGAATACGCGCCGGGCGTCACGCTCGACGCGCTGGCGGCCCATCCGCTCGTCCTGCGCGAGGCGGGCTCCGCCGTGCGGCAACTCGTCGAGCGCGCGTTCGCGCAAGGCGCGGCGCCGATGCGTGTCGCATTCGAGATCGCGGGTGTCGAGGCCGTGAAGGAAGCCGTGCGTGCCGGGATGGGCGTCGGGTTCGTGTCCGCGATGTCGCTGCGTCACGACGATGCCGCGCTCGTCCTGCGCTCGCTCGCGCCCGCGCCGCTCACGCGTCACTTCTCCATCCTCGTGCCGCACGGCGGCGCGCCGTCGCGGGTCGCCGCACAATTCCTCGAAATGAGCCTCGCGCACGATATCGCCTGAACCTCGCCGGAACGGCCGAAGCCGGCCCGGGCATGCGTGATGCGTGCCGTCGGAACGTGCGTTCGTGCCATGCCCCAACTTAGGGATTTCCTCTATGGCGTGGGTTCGAGGCGAAGCGCACCATCCGTCTCAAGCAAATGGAACCGGTTCCATTCCGGGGAAAAGAGGGCAGAATGACAGACATCGTGATCGTGGCGAGCGCATTCGGGATGGACCGCGTGCGTCAGGAGGGCCACAGCGCATTCGTCGCGACCGCGGCGGCATCGGGTGCGACGGGTTTCGAGGTGCGGCGCGAACTGTTCGCGTCGGAAGCGGACGCTGCGCCCGGCGCGCTCGCCGCGCTGGGTGCGCTACTGGCCGGCCACGGGCTGTGGTCGGTCTATTCGACGCCGGCCAACCTGTACACGGAAACGGGCGCGCTCGATGCGGACGCATTGCGCGGCGCGCTTGCGGAAGCCGACGCGCTCGGCGCGCGCTTCGTGAAATTCCAGCTCGGCGGCTTCGCCGGCGACGCGCACGCGGCCGACATCGTCGCGCTGTCGCGCGGCGCGAAGGCCCGCGTGGTGGTCGAGAACGGCCAGCTTCCGGTCGGCGGCGCGCTCGCGCAGTTCCGCGGCCTGTTCGATGCATTGGCCGCCGCGGGCATGCCCGATGCGCTCGGGATGACGTTCGACATCGGCAACTGGCAGTGGCCGGGCGAAGCGCCGCTTGATTGCGCACAAGTGCTCGCGTCCCATGTGGAATACATTCACTGCAAGGCCGTCGAGGGCGAGGGCGCGCGCCGTTTCGCCGCCGCGCCGGCGCCGAACGACCCGCTCGTGACCGGCGTGCTCGCGGCGCTGCCGCAGCAGGCGCCGCGCGGCATCGAGTTTCCGTTCGACGCGGCCGACCTGGCGGGCGATGCATGCCGCCGAGTCGCGTGGCTCGCAACCGCGTGACGGCGGAAGGATCCTGGAGAGTTCATTCATGAAAGCAGCACTCGATGTCGTGACCTACGGCGAAGCGATGGCGATGTTCGTCTCGACCGAGCCCGGTCATCTCGCGCATGCGACGCAATTCGCGAAGCGGATCGCGGGCGCCGACCTGAACGTCGCGATCGGCCTGTCGCGGCTCGGCTTCCGGGTCGGCTGGATGAGCCGCGTCGGCCGCGATTCGTTCGGCGGCTACGTGCTCGACACGCTGGCGCGCGAGGGCATCGACGCATCGTGCGTGACCGTCGATCCGCGCTACCCGACCGGCTTTCAGCTCAAGTCGCGCAACGACGACGGCAGCGACCCGACCGTCGAGTATTTCCGCAAGGGCTCGGCCGCGAGCCACCTGTCGTGCGACGACTACGTGGCCGACTATGTGCTCGGCGCGCGCCACCTGCACCTGACGGGCGTCGCGCCGGCGATCTCCGCGACGTCGTGCGAGCTCGCGTTCAAGCTGGCGCGCGAAATGCGCGCGGCCGGCAAGACGATCTCGTTCGACCCGAACCTGCGCCCGACGCTGTGGCCGTCCGCCGACGTGATGGCGAAGACGCTGAACGCGCTTGCGTCGCTCGCCGACTGGGTGCTGCCGGGCATCGCCGAAGGGCGGCAACTGACCGGGCACGACACGCCGGCCGATATCGCGGGCTTCTATCTCGCGCAAGGTGCGCGCGCGGTGGTGATCAAGCTCGGTGCCGAAGGTGCGTATTACCGGACGGCTGACGGCCGTGACGGAACGGTGGCGGGCGAGCGTGTGCGGAACGTCGTCGACACGGTCGGCGCCGGTGACGGCTTCGCGGTCGGCGTGGTCAGCGCGCTGCTGGAAGGGAAGACGATCGAACAGGCCGTGGCGCGCGGCAACCGCATCGGCGCGCTCGCGATCCAGGTGATCGGCGACTCGGAAGGGCTGCCGACCCGTGCCGCGCTCGATCGATTCGAAAACGTCACCAATCACGCCGATCGCTTAGAGGAAACCTTCACCGCGCAATGAGAGGCCGGACACGGCACAATCCGCGGACTCATTTCGTCGTGCATGTATGGGATCGGAGTAAGGGCTGAAGCGCGAACTCTGGTCGACCGCGAAGCATGGGATCGGAGTAAGCGCTAAAGCGCTAACTCCGATCGACACAGGAGACATTCTGATGGCCAATACACTCGCTGCCCGCCGCTGGTGGACGATCATGCCGATCGTCTTCATCACCTACAGCCTCGCCTACCTCGACCGCGCGAACTACGGGTTCGCCGCCGCAGCCGGCATCAACCAGGACCTCGGGATCAGCAAGGGCCTGTCGTCGCTTATCGGCGCGCTGTTCTTCCTCGGCTACTTCTTCTTCCAGATCCCCGGCGCAATCTATGCGGAACGCCGCAGCGTGAAGAAGCTCGTGTTCGTCAGCCTCATCCTGTGGGGCGCCTGCGCGGCACTCACGGGCGTGGTCAGCAACATCCCGTCGCTGATGGCGATCCGCTTCGTACTCGGCGTCGTCGAGGCGGCCGTGATGCCCGCGATGCTGATCTACATCAGCAACTGGTTCACGAAAAACGAACGCTCGCGCGCGAACACGTTCCTGATCCTCGGCAACCCGGTCACCGTGCTGTGGATGTCGATCGTCTCGGGCTATCTCGTGCATGAATTCGGCTGGCGCCACATGTTCATCGCCGAAGGCGTGCCGGCCGTCCTCTGGGCCGTGTGCTGGTGGTTCCTCGTGCAGGACAAGCCCGCCGATTCGCCGTGGCTCAACGCACAGGAAAAACGCGACCTCGACGCCGCGCTCGCGGCCGAGCAGGCGGCGATCAAGCCCGTGCGCAACTATGGCGAGGCATTCCGCTCGCCGGCCGTGATCAAGCTGTGCGCACAGTATTTCTGCTGGAGCATCGGCGTGTACGGCTTCGTGCTGTGGCTGCCGTCGATCGTCAAGAACGGCTCCGACCTCGGGATGGTCGCGACCGGCTGGCTGTCCGCGCTGCCGTATCTCGCCGCGACGATCGCGATGCTCGCCGCGTCGTGGGCGTCCGACAAGGTCGGTTCGCGCCGTGGCTTCGTGTGGCCGTTCCTGCTGATCGGCGCGGCCGCGTTCGCCGCATCGTACGCCCTCGGCTCGTCGCATTTCTGGATCTCGTATGCGCTGCTGGTCGTGGCCGGTGCCGCCATGTACGCGCCGTACGGCCCGTTCTTCGCGATCGTCCCGGAACTGCTGCCGAAGAACGTCGCCGGCGGCGCGATGGCGCTGATCAACAGCATGGGCGCGCTCGGCTCGTTCGTCGGCTCGTACTTCGTCGGCTACCTGAACGGTGCGACCGGCTCGCCCGTCGCGTCGTACGCGTTCATGAGCGCCGCGCTCGTCGCCGCGGTGATCCTCACGCTGTCCGTCAAACCCCAGGCGCCCGATACGCATCCGCTCGCGGCGCCGCTGCAAGGAAAATGAATCAGATGAAGCCCCGTATCGTCGCGTACAAGCCGCTGCCCGATGACGTCCTCTCGTACCTGCGCGAGCATGCGGACGTCGTGCAGGCCGACGGCGCCGCAGCCCTCGCCGATGCGCTCGGCGACGCGGACGGCGCGATCGGCGCGAGCCTG
The DNA here is from genome assembly GCF_052045915.1 of Burkholderia sp. 22088. Taxonomy (NCBI): domain Bacteria; kingdom Pseudomonadati; phylum Pseudomonadota; class Betaproteobacteria; order Burkholderiales; family Burkholderiaceae; genus Burkholderia; species Burkholderia sp. 22088. The sequence goes on along the minus strand of NZ_JBQEPY010000001.1, from coordinate 536,534 downwards.
AAGGTCACGCCGGACATGCTCGACCGCGCACCGCGGCTGAAGGCGTGGTCGACGATTTCGGTCGGCTACGACAACTTCGACGTCGCGGATCTCACGCGGCGCGGGATCGTGCTCGCGCATACGCCGGACGTGCTGACCGAATCGACCGCCGATACGGTGTTCTCGCTGATCCTCGCGTCCGCGCGACGCGTGGTCGAGCTGGCCGAGTGGGTGAAGGCAGGCCACTGGCATCGCAGCATCGGCCCCGACCTGTACGGCACCGACGTGCAGGGCAAGACGCTCGGCATCGTCGGGCTCGGGCGGATCGGCGGCGCGGTCGCGCGCCGCGCGGCGCTCGGTTTCCGGATGCAGGTGCTGTATGCGAACCGGTCCGCGCATGCGGAAGCCGAAACGCAGTACGGCGCACGGCGCGTGACGCTCGACGAACTGCTCGCGCAAGCGGATTTCGTGTGCCTGCAAGTGCCGCTGTCGCCCGAAACGCACCACCTGATCGGCGCGGCCGAATTCGCGAAGATGAAACGCGGCGCGATCCTGATCAACGCATCGCGCGGGCCGGTGGTCGACGAAGCCGCGCTGATCGATGCGCTGCGCGCGGGTACGATCCGCGGCGCGGGGCTCGACGTGTTCGAGAAGGAACCGCTGGCCGCGGATTCGCCGCTGCTGCAGATGAAGAATGTCGTCGCGCTGCCGCATATCGGCTCGGCGACGCACGAGACGCGCCACGCGATGGCGCGTTGCGCCGCGGAAAACCTGGTCGGCGCGCTGGCCGGCACGCTGCGCACGAATCTCGTCAATCCGGATGCGCTCGCACGCGCCTGAGCCGCGGCGGGTAACGGGCCGACCGCGAGCAGGTGCCCGCCCGGCGGACGGGCGGCTTCGTTAGAGTCGATGGTCTTGGTGCCGGAGGGCTGGCTGCGTTATGATCCCCGCGCGTCGTATCGACGGCACGGCAGCGCTGCCTGCGGCGTCTCGCGACGGGTATCCGCGCCAGGTCCGGTGCGGCCGACTGCTTGTGCACGTGACCGGGGCGGGTGCCGACGCGCCGGCGCCGATCGACCGCGAAGCATGGGATCCGCGTAAGCGGTGAAGGGCGGACGCTGATCGACCGCGAAGCATGGGATCCGCGTAAGCGCTGAAGCGCTAACGCTGATCGACAGGAGATTCCACCGGGTGGCTTACGTTTCCAACAACAAAGATCCGTCTGCTCACGACGCGGCGCGGATCGAACGTCGCGAGGCACGACAGTGACCGATTCGCAACCAACCACAACGCGTCCGGCGACGATCAGCGATGTCGCGCGCGAAGCCGGCACCGGCAAAACCAGCGTGTCGCGCTACCTGAACGGCGAGACGCACGTGCTGTCCACCGATCTGCGCCAGCGGATCGAAGCGGCAATCGCGCGGCTCAACTACCGGCCGAACCAGATGGCGCGCGGGCTCAAGCGCGGCCGCAACCGGCTGCTCGGCATGCTCGCAGCCGACCTGACCAATCCCTATACCGTCGAAGTGCTGCAAGGCGTCGAGGCGGCCTGCCAGGCGCTCGGCTACATGCCGCTGATCTGTCACGCGGCGAACGAAGTCGAGATGGAGCGCCGCTTCCTGCAGCTGCTCACGACCTACCGCGTCGAAGGGCTGATCGTCAACGCGCTCGGCGCCGATGAGGACGTGCTGCGCCCGCTGCGCGGGGCCGGCATCCCGGCCGTGCTCGTCGACCGGACCGTCGAGGGCTTCGAGGCCGACCTGATTGGCCTCGACAACGCCGACGCGATCGAGACGGCACTCGCGCACCTGATCGAACACGGTTTCGACGCAATCCATTTCGTCGTGCAACCGTTCGAGCGCGTCAGTTCGCGGCGCCTGCGCGAGGCCGCATTCCGCGCGGCACTCGGCGCGCGCGGGCTGACGGTGCCGTCGACGGTCGTGCTCGACCTGAACGAGCCCGATGCGACCGCGGCGGCGTTCGCCGACATCGATGCCCGCATCGACGACGCGGCACGGCGCGGCGTGCGTGCGGCGCTGTTCGCCGCGAACGCGCCGGTCGCGCTCGCGATCGCGCGCCACCTGCGCGCGCGCTTCGGCGCCGCATGGCAGCAAAAGGCGGCGCTGCTGTCGATCGACGATCCGGAATGGGCCGAGCTGATCGGTATCACGACGATCCGGCAGCCGACCTACGAAATCGGCTACAAGGCCGTCGAATTCGTGCACGAGCGGATCGACGGCGCAGCGGGCGACGTACGCGTCTCGCTGTTGCCCGGCGAGCTGGTTGTGCGCGCGTCGACCGCAAGCTGAGTATCATTCGGGGCACGCAGCGCGTCAGGTGCGCTGCCCCGAACAAGGAAATACATGACTGTCGCCCCCGTCACGCTGGCGGTGCTGATCGCCGCCACGCTGATCATCGCGCTCCTGCCGCTCGTCCTCTTCCGTATCCTGCGCAAGCCGCTTGCGCTGAACCGCCGCGACACGATCGTCGGCGTGGCCGTCTTCACGCTGTTCGCGATGATCCTCGAACGCGCATTCCACGGGCTCGTGCTGAGCCAGACGCCGCCCGACGGCTGGCTCACGCAGCCGCTCGCGTTCGTCGCGTACAGCGCGCTTGCGACCGCCGTGTTCGAGGAAGCCGGCCGTTATCTCGGGATGCGTTTCCTGAACCGCCGCTACGGCGCGTCGGCCGGCGACAGCCGCGGAATCGGCTACGGGATCGGCCACGGCGGCGCCGAAGCGTGGTTCGTCGGCGTACTCGTGTGGGGCCAGTGGTCGTATCTCGCGTGGCTCGCGAGCCGCGGCCAGCTCGAGACCCAGCTCGCCGATCTGCCGGGCGATACCGTCGTGCGGCTGCACGTGATGCTCGCGACGCTGTCGGCACAGTCGATCCTGCTGTTGCTGCTCGAGCGCTGCGCGGCGTTCGTGCTGCAGCTTGCGCTGTCGGTGCTGGTCTGGCGCGGCGTGCGCGCCGGCCGCGCGGGCGTGTTGCCGCTCGCGATCGTGCTGCATGCGCTGGCAGCCGCGCCGGCGCTGCTGTACCAGGTGCGCGTGCTGCCGGCCGGCTGGGTCGAGGCCGCGTATTTCGTGCTGGCCGCGCTTCTGGTCGTCGTGCTGGTGAAGGCGTGCCGGCCGTCGCAATCGGCAGCCTGACGGGAGAGACGGGATGGACGACTATCTGATCGAATGCCAGAGCGCGGAATTCGACGCGCTCGCACGCGTGATCTGCGATCTCTTTCCGGAGCAGACGCGTTTCGCCGAAAGCAGCGACGCGCGCGGGCGGTTCCTGTCCGTGCACTGGCTCGCGATGCGTTTCGGCGCGACGCCGAAGCGGATGACGCTCGATATCCGCATCGTGCCGGCGGCACTCGCGCGCTATCTGGCGCTCAAGCCGATGCAGCGCGCGCGCAGCCATGCGGTGCTGCATGCGTATACGGAAGCGATGCTCGGGTCGCTCGAGGAGCGCCACGCGGCCGGCGAGGCCGTCGAGCGCGACGCCGAACTCGAGCTCGACGAAGACTTTGCGTGATCGTTCGCGCCGGCGCGATGCCGGCACGACGCGTCACGCGTCGTGGTAGACCTGCGCGAAGCGCTGCGCCTGCACGACACCGTAGTCGCCGGGCGCGTATTGCATCACCCAGTCTCCGGCGACGCCGCGCAGCGTGTCGCCGTTTTCCGAGCGGGCGATCGTGAACGGCTCGTCCATCCGGCGGGCGAGCACGACGGCCGGCCGGTTCCGGTAGGCGCCCGGTGCGCCGTGTGCGAGTGCCGGATCGGCGGGCAGGTATTTGGCGTCGAAGCGCGCGCGCGACACGACCCAGCGGTCGCCGGTGGAGCCCGTGATCAGCGCGTCGCCCGCCACATAGCGGTTCGGGCCTTCGAGGCTCATCAGTTCGCCGTCGGCGTCCGCGAAGGAAACGGCGACGGTTTCGTCCTTGACGACGCGACGGGCCTGCGGATCGGTACGCAGGTCGATGTGCTTGAGTTCGAGCATGGCGGGGAAGTGCGGGAAAAGCCGGGAGCTTATCCCGAATCCGGCGCGCCGTGTGACGCGCCGGTCGCCTGTAGCGGTGCCGTTCGGCCCGGACGGGCCGTGTGCGGTGCCGGCGGCGCCGGCAGGGCGGGCGTCAGGGTTGCGCGGGTGCGCTGGCAGCCGGCGCGGCTGCCGCCTTGCCTTCCTTGCCCTTTGTCTTGCCCTTGCCACGATGCTCGCCGCCGTGGTGCAGCCAGCTGCGGAACGTCGTGTCGGCCAGTGCCTTCTGGTCGGCCGGGAAACTCTCGTAGAGCGGTGCGAAGGCGTCGGCGAGCTTCTTCGCGCCGTCCGCGTTCGCCTGCGACAGTTCCGCATACTGCTTCATGTCGTCGAGTGCGGAGACGTCGTGCTTGGCCATCCGTTCGCGATAGAGGCGGCCCATCGTGTCGCCGTTGCCGCGCATCGTGTCGGCGAACGTCTTCCACTGCGGCTCCTGCGCCGACGTGATCTTCAGCTGGTCGTGCAGGTACTTGATGCGCTGCTCGACGCGGGCTTCATGGCGCGCCTCGCGCTGCTCGGCGGTCGGGGCCGAAGCCGCGGCTGCGGTCGTCGTGGCCTGAGCGGGCGCTTGCGGCTGCGCCGGGGTTTGCGCGAACGCGCTGGCTGCAACGGCGAGCGTAGCGAGGGTGAGCGAGATTTTCTTCATGGTTGGCTCTCCGGGGTGGTGTCTGGCGAGCGGGCGCGGCGGCAATTGCCGCAAGCACGCATCTCGCATCGCCAGCTATTAGTAGCACGTTGAGTGCGGCGCAGCAGTGAATGCGACACTTGCTTACATCCGATACGAATCGAAATTGAAAGGTTCGAATCGGTTCCGGGCGATGCGGTTTGGGCAGGCCGGCGTTCGGCGCTATCATCGCGTCACCTTCCACTTTGCCGGCACGTCGTGCCCCGGCCCAGCCTCATGCGTCCACCCCGCCTCGACCAACTCGACGATCTCGACCGGCAACTCGTCGCGCTGCTGCAGGCCGATGCGCGTGCCAGCGTCGCGGATCTCGCGCGCCAGCTCGACGTCGCGCGCACGACGGTCGTCGCACGCATCGCGCGGCTCGAACGTACCAACGTGATCGCCGGCTACAGCGTCCGGCTCGGGCAGGACGTGCTCGACGCGAGCATTTACGCGTATGTCGGCATCATCCTCACGCCGAAGTTCGGCAAGGACGTGTTGCGCAAGCTCGACCGGATGCCCGAAGTGCAGCTGCTGTGCGCGGTGAGCGGCGAGTACGACTACGTCGCATGGCTGCGCGCCGATTCGCCCGAACGGCTCAACGACCTGCTCGACCAGATCGGCACGCTCGAAGGCGTCGAGCGCACGACGACGTCGATCATCCTGTCGCGCAAGATCGATCGCGGGACGATCGGCGGCTGACGTTCAGGCGCGGTGTTCGTTGCACCGCGCTTGTTGCGCTGCCGTATCGGCCCGACATAGAGCCGCTCGCATTGCGGTGTGACGATCGTGTCGATAGACAGCGTGCGTTCAACGCGATGCCGCACGATGAAGATCGCCGCGAGCGCGCCGCGTTGATCGTCGCGCTCGCGTGGAGGCTGACGTTCACTTCGACGATGAGCAGGTCGGCGATCCGCGTACCGACGATGTTGACCAGCACCACCGTTGGCTGGCAGATCCACGACACATCGCAGTGCGTACGCAACTGCATCCACAACGCAATCGCGAGCCGCGACGCCATCGCGATGCGCGTGACGATCCGGCCGAGCTCCACGTTGACCGCGAGATAGTCCGCGCCGGTTTCGCCGACCGTGGTCGACATGATCTTGACGATCCGGAGCGACAGCGCGACGTCGGGCACCTTGTTCAGCTAGTGCGGCGTGCGTTCGGCGGGCAGGGATTGCATGCGATGCCACCTCGGCAATCGTGTAGTCGGCATGCAGTCCGGCTCGCGAGACTTTGGCCAGTCACGGCCGGCCCGTAACGGGTGAAAAAACCTCGTTTCGACGTTTCGACGAAATGTGTCGTCGTAACGTCGAAATTATCGGTCGTTTCGCATCATTCTTCGTCTTGGAACTGATTTTGCGCGTCCCTAAACTGTGTTCATGGCTCGACGCCGTCCACTACATCACACCCATCATCAGGAGATAAGCGCATGAAAATCGCCATCGTCGGCGCAGGTCTGATCGGCCACACCATTGCTCACATGCTGCGTGAAACGGGCGACTACGAAGTCGTCGCGTTCGACCGCGATGCGGATGCGCTCGCGAAGCTGTCGCGCGAAGGCATCGCGACGCAACGGGTCGATTCGGCCGACGCAAACGCGATTCGCGAAGCAGTGAAGGGTTTCGATGCGCTCGTCAATGCGCTGCCTTATTACCTCGCGGTCAACGTTGCCGCCGCCGCGAAGGCTGCAGGCGTCCACTACTTCGACCTGACCGAAGACGTGCGTGCGACCCATGCGATCCGCGAGCTGGCCGAAGGCTCCGACCGTGCGTTCATGCCGCAGTGCGGCCTCGCCCCGGGCTTCATCGGTCTCGCCGCGCATGAACTGGTGAACGGCTTCAGCGAAGTGCGCGACGTGAAGATGCGCGTCGGCGCCTTGCCCGAGTATCCGACCAACGCGCTGAAGTACAACCTGACGTGGAGCGTCGACGGCCTGATCAACGAATACTGCCAGCCGTGCGAAGCGATCCGCGATGGCCGCAAGCAGTGGGTGCAGCCGCTCGAAGGCCTCGAGCACTTCTCGCTCGACGGTACCGAATACGAAGCATTCAACACGTCGGGCGGCCTCGGCACGCTGTGCGAGACGCTGTCGGGCAAGGTCGAGACGCTCGACTACAAGTCGGTGCGCTACCCGGGCCACCGCGATCTCGTGCAGTTCCTGCTCGAGGACCTGCGCCTGTCGACCGATCGCGACACGCTGAAGTCGATCATGCGCCGCGCGGTGCCGTCGACGAAGCAGGACGTCGTGCTCGTGTTCATCACCGTGACGGGCGTGAAGGACGGCCAGCTGGTGCAGGACGTGTTCACGCGCAAGATCTTCGCGAAGGACGTGTGCGGGATGCACATGAGCGCGATCCAGATCACGACGGCCGGCGCGATGTGCGCGGTGCTGGATCTGTTCCGCGAGAAGAAGCTGCCGCAAAGCGGTTTCATCCCGCAGGAAAAGGTGTCGCTGAAGGCGTTCCTGTCGAACCGCTTCGGCAAGCTGTACGAAGGCGGCACGATGGAGCGCGTGCACGCGGTGGCCTGACCGTCCGCCAGCCTCCGGCACGAGGGCCGTACGACGCCGGGAGCGCAGCAGCGCTTCCGGCGTTGTTTTTTGCGGGAACGAACAGGAGGGGCGATCAGGCCGGCAGCGGCGGGACGATCGTCGCCGCAGGCGGAGGCGGCGCGATGCGGTACAGCAGCGTATCGATGTCGGCGTCGGATGGCGCGGTGTTGTCGAACATCACGATGCCGTCGCATTCGTGGCCGGTCGGCACGAAGCGGCGCTGCCGGTATTCGTCCCAGTGCGCGAGCTTGTAGGCATCGTTCGGGTTGCCGCGCGCGACGATCCGCTGGTGCGCGACGTCTTCCGACGTGTAGACCCAGACGACCGTCAGCGTGACGTCGGGGGAGATGCCGAGCCATGCGCGGTCGAGAATGCGGCGATCGCGCACTTCGCGCGACAGCGGGCCGACGACGAGCGCGCCGATGCCCAGCGCGAGATTTTCACGGGCCGTGTCGAGCAGGCCCTGGTATTCGGGATCGCGCAGGTGCTTCAGGTAGAGCGGGCTGTCGCGGTCGTTCGGATCCTCGGTGAGCGCACCCATTGCGGCCGAGCTGTAGCGGCCGTACAGCGTGTCCTTGTCGAGCAGGCAGAAGGCCTCGCCGGTCGCGCGCATCAGCGGCCCGATGAGCCGCTTCGCGAGCGTGGTCTTGCCGGTGCCGGCGTGACCGCAGAAGAACACCAGGTGCGTCACGAAACCTTGCCTCCCGGCTGCGGGCTCGGCGCACCGTTGCGCGTGTCGCCGCGCGAGAACACTTCCGCCTCGAGCCACATCGCGTTGATGATGCCGAAGCCGAGCGCCACGCCGATGCCGAGTATCCACGAGAAATACCACATGGGTCTGTCTCCTTGACGGTTGGGCCGCAGTGTCCTGGTGCGCGTGCTGCGGCGCACGCAGCCCGATCATGACCAATATCGTCGTGCCGCGCAAGCCGGGCCGCCCGCGCAGCAAACCGGTAAACTGATGCGCAAACCGCAACATCAGAGACACCATGCTGATCAACTGTGCTGCATACCAGGACGGCCGCAAGCTGGCCGACATCGATATCGACGCCATCAGCGACTACGTGTCGAAGCCCGAATGCTTCGTGTGGGTCGCGCTGAAGGATCCGACACCCGAGGAAATCGACCTGATGGGCGAGGAGTTCGGGCTGCACGAGCTCGCACTCGAGGATGCCCGCAAGGGGCACCAGCGGCCGAAGATCGAGGAGTACGGCGATTCGCTGTTCGCGGTGCTGCATACGGTCGAGCTCGATGACGACGGCGAATTCAAGGTGGGCGAGCTGAACGTGTTCGTCGGCCCGAACTACGTGCTGTCGATCCGCAATCACACCGAGCAGGATTTCCGCGACGTGCGCAAGCGCTGCGAGCACGAGCCGCATCTGCTGCGGGAAGGCTCGGCGTTCGTGTTCTACGCGCTGATGGACCAGGTCGTCGACCGCTATTTCCCGATCCTCGAAACGCTCGGCACCGAGCTCGAGGAACTCGAGGATCGGATCTTCGCGAAGGCCACGCCCGCGTCGTCGCGCGCGATCATCGAGGATCTCTATTCGCTGAAGCGCCGGCTCGTGACGCTGTACCAGCACACGGCGCCGCTGATCGAACCGCTCGCGAAACTCACCGGCGGACGCGTGCCGCAGGTCTGCAGCGGGATGGCGGCTTATTTCCGCGACGTGTACGACCATCTGCAGAGGATCGTGAAGACGATCGAAGGTCGCCGCGAGATGGTCGTCACGGCGATCCAGGTCAACCTCGGGATGATTTCGCTGGCCGAGAACGAAGTGACGAAGCGGCTCGGTTCGTTCGCCGCGCTGTTCGCGATACCGACGATGATTGCCGGCATCTACGGGATGAACTTCGCGAACATGCCCGAGTTGCACCTGAAATACGGCTTCTACGGCTGCATCGCGGTGATGGTCGTCGCCGACTTCGCGCTGTGGTGGCGATTCAAGCGGGCAGGGTGGCTGTAGTCCTGCGTCGCGGCTAGCGCGGCGCGTGCTTGCCGATCACGACGCGCCACGGACGCACACGCCACGATTTCACGAGGCCGTTCTGCACATACGGATCGGCGCGCGCGAACGACTCGGCCGCCTCCGGCGAATCGCCTTCGAACACGAGTACGGCCTGGTCGGCCGGGTCCGACAGCGCGCCGGCGAGCACGAGTTCGCCGCGCTCGGTCGCGGCCTGTGCAAGCGCGAGATGTTCGGCGCGGAACGGTTCGCGCCGCGACAGGTAATCGTCGACGAGTTCGTAGATCAGCTGGTAATGCATGCGTGGCTCCGGGAAGGGGGCGGCGGCGCGGTCGTCGTGTCGGCTTGGCTGCCGGTCGGTCTGTTGCGGCCAGTATAGGACAGCCGGGTGGCCGGCGCGTCGCCATCGGGAGCGTAATCCTGTTCTCGAGATTGCAACTAACGGTCAGCCAACTCAGCGACCTGAAATCCTGACCGCGGTCGCGCCTTTGATCCCACCGCTTTTTCTTCGTGTTTCGCAGGGCCGGGAGACGCGGTCCGCATCGGCGATGCGGCCACGTCTGCAGGGCAGGCCCTGGCGGAAGCTCGATGTATGCGCCGCGGCCGCACCGGCGGCCCGCGCCTACGCCTTGTATCCGATCGTGCGCAGCAGATCCTTGCGCCAGCGCACGTCGTCGTCGTTTTCGACGCCGAGCGGCGGAAAGCCGTCGACAACACCGGCGATCCCGCGCCCCTGCGCGCTTTCCGCGACGATCACGTCGGTCGGGTTCGCGGTCGCGCAGTAGATCCGGCAGACCTCCGGCACGGCCTTGATCGCATTGAGCACGTTGACCGGATAGAAACCGTCGCCGAGGAACACGATGAACGCGTGACCGGCGCCGATCGCAAGGGCGTTGCGGCACGCGAGCTCGACGAGTTCCGCATCGGTGCCGGAGCGGCGCACGAGACGTTTGCCCGATGCCTCGCAGAACGCGAGCCCGAAACGAATGCCTGGCACGGTACCGACCAGCGTCTCGTGGATGTCCTCGACGGACTTGATGAAATGCGACTGGCCGAGGATGAAGTTCACGGCCTCGGGTTTGTCGATGGTGACGGTTTCGAATTGCAGCATGGCGGACCTCGTCTGGCGATGCGGCGCGCGCGCCGCAATGGGCTCTCCAAGCTTAGTACGCGGCGGCTGGCGTCGAAAGCGACGCGTCCTATCCTTGGTTGTGTAGGGCGCGCGAGCGCGAATGCAACGGAGGGGAACATGGACGTGCGACACGGCTTCGTCGACTGCGTGGGACGCACGCCGTTGATCCGGCTGGCGAAGCTCAGCGCGGAAACGGGCTGCGAAATCCTGGGCAAGGCGGAATTCATGAATCCGGGCGGTTCGGTGAAGGATCGCGCGGCGCTCTACATCATCCGCGACGCCGAGCAGCGCGGCGCGCTGAAGCCGGGCGGCACCGTCGTCGAGGGCACGGCGGGCAACACGGGCATCGGTCTTGCGCACATCTGCGCGGCGCGCGGTTATCGCTGCGTGATCGTGATTCCCGACACGCAATCGCCGGACAAGATGGCGATCCTGCGCACGCTCGGCGCCGACGTGCGCCCGGTGCCGGCGGCGCCGTATCGCGACCCGAACAACTATCAGAAGATTGCCGGGCGGCTCGCGGACGAACTCGACAACGCGGTATGGGCCAACCAGTTCGACAACGTCGTCAACCGGCAGGCGCACTACGAGACGACCGGACCGGAAATCTGGCGCGATACGGCGGGCACGGTCGATGCGTTCGTCTGCGCAACCGGCACGGGCGGCACGCTGGCGGGCGTGAGCCGCTACCTGAAGGAGCAGAATCCTGAGGTCCGGATCGTGCTGGCCGATCCGCACGGCAGCGGGCTCTACGGTTACGTGAAAACGGGCGACCTCGGTGCCGAAGGCAGCTCGATCACCGAAGGCATCGGCTCGACGCGCGTCACCGCGAATCTGGCCGGCGCACCGATCGACGACGCCGTGAGGATCGACGATTCGCAGTGCGTGACGATGGTCTACCGGCTGCTGCGCGAAGAAGGGCTGTACGTCGGCGGATCGAGCGGAATCAACGTCGCGGCGGCGGTCTGGCTGGCCCGCAGGATGGGCCCGGGGCATACGATCGTGACTTTGCTGTGCGATCGCGGCGACATCTATCGTGCTCGGCTCTTCAACCGCGAATGGCTGCGCGAAAAGGGGCTGGAATCGGGGTTGGAACCAGAACGGGCACCCGAATGAGGAAGGGGTGAGGCGGCGTTTCCATTGGCTCGAATGCGACCTATGCTGAACAAATCCGGAGCGAACGCCGTTCGCCCGATTCGCCCAGACGAGGTGTGCCATGCCAGTATCAGCCACCCTGCAGGATTGCCTGCGCCAGAAGTCATCGCGGTACGAAGTGGTGTACCACCCCTATAGCCATACGAGCATGGAGACGGCCGCCGCCGCGCATATCCCCGGCGATCGCCTCGCGAAAACCGTGCTCCTCGAAGACGACGAAGGCTACGTCGCAGCCGTATTGCCGACCACGCACGCCGTGCGCCTGTCGGATCTCTGGGTGAAGACGGGACGCCATCTCGTGCTCGCCCGCGAGGTCGAACTGCGCGAGCTGTTCAAGGATTGCGACATGGGTGCACTGCCGCCGGTCTGCATGGCGTACGGCATGAAGACGTTTCTCGAGGAACGTCTCGCACAGCAGCCGGAAGTCTATTTCGAGGCCGGCGACCACGAAGCGCTGATCCACATGATGCAGGATGAATTCCTGACGCTGATGGAGACGGCCGAGCGTGCGCATTTCTCGCACAAGATGCAGGGCATGCAGTCCTGACGCTTGCGGTGCCCGGGCATTTGTCGGTGCGAGTGTGACAGGGTTGCAGGTCTTGTCAGCGGGATGGCCGTCGGATAGTTAATTCGCCATCCGAATTTTTTGGCGACGTATTTACGGCGGCCGACCAATCATGAATTTAAGTCGCATTCCAGATTAACTGTTCTGATACCTCTGGTTCGACATCTCCGGTGCGCCGTCCTTGAGGAAACGATCCCGGCCAGTTCGAGGCGGTCGACCGGCATGCCCGTCGACATGCGGGCGATGACGAGGCGGGGGATGCATCCTCGAGGTTACTTTCCGAATTCCCTTTTTTGGTGCGGTGCAGGAGATATGCCGATATTTATGTTGAAGCGGATCAATATCCGTTTTCGCATATACCCATACAATTCAATTACCAAATTAATAATAAAAGTTGTATTTGTGCTTACCGGAATATTATTTGAATATCCCCTCCAAACTTTGTATTCGGGTATCAAATAAAGTTTGACGGCAAAATTTTTTCCTTGCTATCTTCTGCACCCAAGTGAACGGCGCCAATGACATCACCGCGTAACGAACGGTGAATCGTCATACGAAACGCGCGGCGCCGCCCGCTCAGCTGACAATTGCCTGAACGTGCAGGCGCGTGGTTTTCCGGTGCAACACCGGGCCGCGCCGGCCGGAACGATTCCTTGAAAAAGAGTGTATTGGAATTCGAATGTAATTCTTTCAATTCGGATTGCAAATTGAATTTGAAATGAAATGTTCGGGTAGATGCGATGGCGATGCCGACCTGGCTTCGCCGCCGGCAGCAATCCGAAACTGGGCGAATCGCTTGGGGGATGGATGGTGGGCATGAAAGTCGAAGAAAGTCTGGTTACGTCGAACAGCGGACTGGCTACGCTGGGCCGTCCGCGAGAGTTCGGCAAGAAGCAACAGAATCCGGTACGCCGGTTCGGCGGCGTCGGAATCGTCCTGGTGCTGCATGCAGTGCTGATCTACGCATTGCTCAACGGCCTGGCGACGAAAGTCGTGCAGGTGATCCAGCACCCGATCGAAACCCGCATCATCGAGCCGGTCAAGCCGCCGCCACCGCCGATGCCCGTGGTCAAACTCCCGCCGCCGAAGTTCGCGCCGCCGCCGCCCCCGTTCGTCCCGCCGCCGGAAGTGGCGGTGCAGGCGCCGCCGCAGGCGACGATCACGCACCAGTCGGCCCCGGTACCCTCCGCGCCGGCCGTGCAGGCACCGGTCGTGGCGCCCCCGGCGCCGGCCAAACCCGTCAGCCATGACGTGGGTGTCGTCTGCCCGAATTCGGACGCGCTTCGCGCGTCGATCCAGTATCCGAAGGAAGCGCAGGAAAACAACATCACGGGTGACGTAACGATCGAATTCGTCGTGGATGCGGAAGGGAACATCACGAACGAGCGCGTGGCGCAGTCGGCAGATCCGGTCCTCGATCGCGCTGCCTACAACACCGTAAAACGATTCAAGTGCGTCGCGCAGGGCCAGTCGGTGCGGGTCCAGGTACCGTTCTCGTTCAATCTGAATTGATGCAGTGGGCGGCCCGGCGCGAACCGGGTCGGGAAAAACCATCACGAACTGCCGTATTAAGTTCACCGAAATAACTGGAGTGGGGTATGACGAAGCGTTCACTGGCCGCGTTGGCGGCAAGCATCCTGATGTCCGTCGTCGCAGTCGACGGGTTCGTTGCGCCGCAGCTCGCCCGTGCGCAGGCAAGCGGCGCGGCCGGCACGGCGGCACAGGCCGCGGCGCCGTCTGCCGCACCCGCCACGGCTCCGGCCGCCGCCGAACCGGCTCCGCCGCCCGCGCCGGCCACGACGGAAGCGGTCGAGAACCCGTACGGGCTCGGCGCGCTATGGAAGAACGGCGACTTCGTCGCCCGTTTCGTGCTGATCCTGCTGGTGATCATGTCGATGGGGAGCTGGTACATCATGATCACGAAGTTCCTGGAACAGTTGCGCGCCAACCGCCGCGCGAAACTGGCAGATGCGCAACTCTGGTCCGCACCGTCGCTGGCCGAGGGCGCCAGGCTCCTCGACGAGGCGTCACCGTTCCGGTTCATCGCCGAAACGGCAATCGAGGCCGGCGAGCATCATGAAGATGCGCTGCTGGAAGCCGTGGACCGCAACACGTGGATCGACGTATCGGTCGAGCGCTCGATCACGAACGTGTCGAACCGGATGCAGGACGGGCTCGCATTCCTGGCCACGGTGGGCTCCACGGCGCCGTTCGTCGGGCTGTTCGGCACGGTCTGGGGGATTTATCACGCGCTGACCGCCATCGGCATCGCCGGCCAGGCGTCGATCGACAAGGTCGCGGGCCCGGTGGGCGAGGCGCTCATCATGACCGCGATCGGCCTCGCCGTCGCGGTGCCCGCGGTGCTCGGCTACAACTTCCTGGTCCGGCGCAACAAGTCGGTGATGGAGCGGGTTCGCAACTTCGGCGCGCAACTGCACACGGTGCTGCTGGCCGGCAATCGGCGCCCGGTACGCGCGGCGTCCTCGTCGCCGGCCGCGGCGTCGCTCGCGAACTGACCGGCTGACGGAGACGCGCGATGGCCATGAACGTCGGGCAGGACGATAGCGACGAGGTGATCGCCAACATCAACACGACGCCGCTCGTCGACGTGATGCTGGTGTTGCTGATCATCTTCCTGATCACGATCCCGGTCGTGACGCACACGATCCAGCTTCAGTTGCCGAAGGAGACGGTGCAACCGCTGCAGACGACACCGAAGAGCATCGAGATCGCGGTGAACCGCGACGGCGACTTCTTCTGGGGCGAACAGCTGGTGGATGCGCAGACACTGCTCGCGAAGCTGAAGGACGTGTCGCAGCAGCAGCCGCAGCCGAGCGTCCACGTGCGCGGCGACCAGAACACGCGTTACGAGTTCATCGGCCGGGTGGTCACGATGTGCGAGCGCGCGGGGATTGCGAAACTGTCGTTCATTACGGAGCCGCCCGCGCGCGGCGGCTAGTCGTGGACGGGAATCTTGGTGAGATGGCGGGCTGGCGGTTGGGGTTGATGCACTGACGCTGGTCGGCCTTGGGGCATGGGGTCGGTGTAGGTGCTGAAGCATTAATGCTGATTGATTGCGAAGCATGAGGGCGGCGTAGGCGCTAAAGCACCAACGCTGATCGACCGCGAAGCATGGGACCAGCGTAAGCGCTAAAGCACTAACGCTGATCGACCGCGAAGCATGGGACCAGCGTAAGCGCTAAAGCACTAACGCTGATCGACCGCGAAGCATGGGACCAGCGTAAGTGCTAAAGCACTAACGCTGATCGACCGCGAAGCATGGGACCAGCGTAAGTGCTAAAGCACTAACGCTGATCGACAGGAGTCGACGATGGGAATGAATGTGCCTTCGGGCGGAAGCAATGCCGAACCGGAAGTGATGGTCGATATCAACACCACGCCGTTGATCGATGTGATGCTGGTGTTGCTGATCATGCTGATCATCACGATCCCGATTCAGATGCATTCGGTGAAGATGGACCTGCCGGTGGGTAACCCGCCGCCGCCGGCCACGCCGCCGGAAATCGTGCAGATCGACATCGACTTCGACGGCACGACGACGTGGAACGGTGCACCGGTGCCGGACCGCACGGCGCTCGAGGCGAAACTGACCCAGGTGGCGGCGGAACCCGTGCAGGCGGAAATCCACCTGCGCCCCAACAAGCTGGTGCCGTACAAGGACGTGGCCGCCGTGCTCGCGTCCGCGCAACGCGTGGGCGCGACCAAGATCGGCCTGATCGGTAACGAACAGTTCATGCAATGACGCCACGGACGAGCCGATGAACCAGCGACGATGGAAACGGATGATGGCGGTGGCGGCGCTCGGCGCGGCAGGCTTGCTCGGACGCCCGGCATTACCGGCGGACGCGCTGCGGCCGGACGTGGCAAAGCCATTGGCGGCCGCACAGGACCTGTACCGGGCGCACAAGTATCGCGATGCACTGGGCAAGATCGCCCAGGCGGCGGCCGTGCCGAACCGGACGCCGTACGAAACCTACATGGTGGAGGAGATGCGCGGCGCGGCCGCGATGGCGGCAGGCGACTCGGGCACGGCTGCGCAGGCTTACGAGGCCGTGCTGAACTCGGGGCGGCTGTCGGGCGAGGACGAGCAGCGGACCACGGCGGCGCTGGCCGGCATCTACTTCCAGCAGAAGAACTACCCGTTGGCGATCCGGATCGCCCAGCGCTACCTGAAGGCCGGCGGATCCGATCCGGAAATGCGCACGCTGCTCACGCAGTCGTACTACCTGTCAAACGATTGCACACCGCTCGTGAGCCAGTTGAAAGCGAGCACCGACGCGCAGGCGAACGGCGGACACGCGCCGGATGAAGGGCAGTTGCAGATGCTTGCGACCTGCGCGCAGAAAGTGAAGGACGGCAACGCGTATCGCGGTGCGCTCGGGCTGCTGGTGGCTTACCACCCGAGCCCCGCATACTGGGACGAAATGGTCACGGCGATTCGTGGCAACCCGGGGTATCTGCCGTCGCTCGATCTCGACATCTACCGGTTGCGCCGGGCGACGGGCTCGCTCGCGACAGCCGACGCGTACATGGAAATGACGCAGCTCGCGCTGGTGGCAGGGTCGCCCGCCGAAGGCAAGCAGGTGATCGACCAGGGGTTCGCGTCCGGCGTACTCGGCAAGGACGCACAGGCGGATCGCGAGAAGCGGCTGCAGGCGCTCGCGGCAAAGCGCGCGCAGTCGGGCGGGGAAGCCGCGACGCCGGCTGCGCCGATCGACGCGGGTATGAACCTCGTCTTCGCAGGCAAGGCGCAGCAGGGCCTGCCGATGATGGAGCAGGCGATCGCGGAGGGCGGGCTCGAGCATCCGGACGCGGCGCGACTGCGGCTCGGCGAGGCGTATTACGTGGCCGGTCAGAAGGCGCGGGCGGTCCAGGTGCTGCGCACGGTCAAGGGCACCGACGGTTCCGCCGACCTCGCACGGCTCTGGACCGTGGTGGCATCCCGCTAACGCAACGCACGGGCACGACGGCCCGCGGCGCGGGAGCGGGAGCGGGAGTGGTCGGTGAGCGGAAATCGGTGCTCCGATCAGACGGCACCGATGCATGAAGGGCAGGTCAGCCGAGGGAAAAGGGGTAGCCTTGTTGATTAGTAAACCGAATGAAATGTGCGGGATCGGCACGGCCGAGCAATGCGGGTGCCGTGCCGCACCACGCGCGGCGTGCACGCCGCGACAGCGTGCAGCCGGGTATCGCGCCGGGCCGGTCGCGTCATGGCATCGGTCGAGGCTTGACGACATCAAACCGATTTCGACTGCGAGGGTCCGTCTTTCCATGGTTTTGCCCCCTGATGAGTCGGTGCTCGTCGCCGTGTCGCTAGGCAACAAGATCCGGGCGCTGCGCCAGCGCCTGAAACTCACACTCGACGAAACGTCGACGATCGCCGGCATTTCGAAGCCGTTCCTGTCGCAGGTCGAGCGTGGGCGGGCGACGCCGTCGATCACGTCGCTGGTCCGGATCGCAAAGGCGTTGGGCGTGACGATGCAGTACTTCATCGACACGCCGACGGAGGCGCGCTCGGTATGCCGCGGCAATGCGCTGCAGTATTTCCAGTTCACCAACTCGGCCAGCCGGTTCGCCCGGCTGACGAATCTGGTGGACGGCCGCAAGCTCGACGCGATCCTCGTCAGGATGCCGGCGGGGCAGTTGTCGTCCGAGATGACGACGCACGCGGGCGAGGAGTTCGTCTATGTGTTGCGCGGGCAGGTGGCGCTGACGCTCGAGGATTGCACGTTCACGCTGAACGAGGGCGATACCGCGCATTACGAATCGACGATGCCGCATGCGTGGCGCAACACGGCCGACGAAGAGGCGGTGATCGTCTGGGTCGGCACGCCCAGGCTGTTCTAGCAAGGGCGGCCGGCGCGGCGGGCCGTCAGGAAGGAGAGGTACCCGATCGGTAGCGGATGCCGGTCGAATCGGCAGGAAGCAGGTAATGCGCTCAATGTAGGTGTTTAGTATGGCGAATCAAAATAGAAAACGACGGTGATGCTGAATGGTGCTGGTGCCCCGAAGCCGAGCCGTTCGAGTCGTGGCGGTAGAAAACGTGGCAATCGAAGGCGTGGCAATCGCGGGTTCCGGTACACGGTCACCCAGGACGCGCAAGGAATTCACAAGGTTCCGGCGCGCAGCAGGTGGGGTCTTACTACGAGCGAGAGGGAACAAGATGAAGCAGAGAGTTTTGGCGTTGGCCATCAAGAGGATAGTCTGGGCGGAGCTGGCGCTGACGGCAGCATTGGCGCCGCCGGCGTTTGCCCAGAGCCAGCCGGCGCCGGGCGCCGTCGCGATCGCGGATGCGGTCGCGAACGGCGCGCCCGTGACCGTTGCACAGGCGGGCGGCACGCCGGATGCCGCCGCTGCCACGGGCGCCGCGGCGCCCGACGCGGCAGCGGGCGCCGCAACAGAGGCCACGCCCGCCGCACCCGGCGCGAACGGGCAGGGCAAGGTCGCGCAGATCAAGCGCTTCGAAGTGACGGGTTCGCTGATCCGGCAGGCCGACAAGACCGGTTTCCAGCAGGTCCAGACGATCACGCCGAAGGAAATCCAGGCCAGCGGCGCGGTGACCGTCACCGACTTCCTGCGCGATGCGGCGGCCAACTCGGCGAACAGCTGGGGTGAAGGGCAATCGGGCAACTTCGCGGCCGGCGCGGCCGGTATCGCGCTGCGCGGCCTGTCCGAGAAGTACACGCTCGTGATGGTCGACGGCCAGCGCGTCGCACCTTACGCATTCTTCTCGAACAGCGTCGACTCGTTCTTCGACCTCAACACGATCCCGCTCAACGATATCGAGCGGATCGAAATCGTGAAGACGGGCGCCGTGTCGCAGTATGGTTCGGACGCGATCGGCGGGGTCGTCAACATCATCACGAAACACAATTTCCGCGGCCTGCAGCTCGACGGCAGCCTCGGCAGCGCGATCAATGCCGGCAACGGCGACGGCACGACGAAATTCGGCGTGCTCGGCGGCTTCGGCGACCTGAACGCCGACCGCTTCAACGTGACGGCCGCGCTCAGCTACTACAAGTCGAACGGCTTCACGCTGGCCGACCGCGATTCGACGCGCAACCAGGACTTCACGGGCAAGCCGGGCGGCTTCTCGCTGCTCGCGCCGTCGTACTGGAACATGCCCGGCGGTGTCGCGCAGGCGCTGAGCGGGGGCTGCCCGTTCGGCGGCTCGGTCCATCAGGCCGCGTCGAATTCGCTGTCGTCCGGATCGCCGGGCACGATCTGCGCGTACAACACGGCTGAAAGCACGTCGATCCTGCCGATGACCGAGCGCCTGAACGCGAAGCTCCACGGGGACTTCAAGATCGACGACAAGACGACCGCGTTCGCGGATTTCCTCGAGAGCTACAACACGACCACGACCAACGACGGCCTGTGGAACAACGTGATCGGCAACCCGCAGAACCCGGCGCTCGTCTGGAATCCGCAGACGAAGCTGCTGTCGCCGTTCAACTACACGGTACCGGTCAGCAACCCGTACAACACGACGGGCGCGGCCACGCCGCTCACCTACGCGTTTCCGAATACGGTCGCGCAGAAGACCTGGGCGAACTACTGGCGTGCGGCCGCCGGCATCAAGGGGTCGTTCACGCTGCCGTACGGCGACTGGGACTGGGCGACGTCGGTCAGCCACTCGCAGAGCACAGTGTCGAACGTGTTCACGAACCAGCTGAACGTCAACGCGCTGAACAACATCTACCAGAACGGCACGCTGAACTTTGCGAACCCGGCGGCGACGCCGAACGCGTTCAACGGGCTGTTCCAGGAAGCGAACAACCTCGGCATCTCGAAGCTCGACACGATCGACGCGACGCTGTCGACGCCGAACCTGTTCCATCTGCCGGCCGGCGATGTCGGGATCGGTTTCGGCGCGCAGTTCACGCACCAGAGCGAAGTGCTGACGCCGGGCTCCGAATACCTGAGCGGGGCGGTCGTTACCCCGGACCTCGAGACGGTGAACGGCCAGCGCAACGTCGCGGCCGTCTATTACCAGATCAACGTGCCGATCCTCGAGAACCTGACGTTCAGCCAGGCCGGCCGCTATGACCACTACACGGACGTGGGCGGTGCCTTCTCGCCGCGCTTCGCGTTGCGCTACCAGCCGATCAAGGCCCTCACGCTGTATACGTCGTACAACCGCGGCTTCCGCGCGCCGACCTTCGTCGAGGACAGCAAGTCGCAGACGCTCGGCATCCAGGTCGATCCGGCCACCGGCCAGAACTACACGTCGATCACCGTCGGCAACCCGAACCTCGCGCCGGAACGCACGCGCAACTTCAACATCGGCTTCCAGGTATCGCCGAGCCGCTACACGGATCTCGGCTTCGACTGGTACAAGATCCGCATCGACAACGTGATCGGCCAGGGCGCGCCGTCGCAGGTCGTGACCGATCCGACGACGGGCCAGCTGCTGTACAAGATGATTCCGTACCAGAACCTCGGTTACCTCGACACGAACGGCTTCGAAGGCACGTTCCGCCAGGGCTTGCCGCTCAAGGGCTGGGGCACGGTCACGCTGTCGGGCGACTGGGCGTACATCAACAGCTACAAGATCGGCTTCCCGGGCGGCACGCCGGTCAACGGCGCGGGCAACAACTTCACGATCACGCAGCCGTTCGGCGGCAGCTTCCCGCGCTGGCGCGGCAACACGACGCTGGACTGGAACTACCGGAAGTTCGATGCGGCGCTGACGTGGCAGTTCACGGGCCCGTACGCGCAGAACCTGCTGCCGGCGCCCGCGCCGTCGAAGGTCGGCTCGTACAGCCAGTTCAACCTGATGATGACGTACACAGGCTTCAAGAACTGGACGATCTACGGCGGCATCAACAACCTCTTCAACCGCACGCCGCCGTACGACCCGATCTTCGCGAACGGCACGCTGGACCAGAGCGGGTACGACACGTCGGTGTATTCGTACATCGGCCGGTTCGCGCAGGTCGGCGCGACGTACAAGTTCTGACGGCGATCGTTATGCGCTGACAGGCTTTGGACAGGCCGCTCCACGTCCACTACCCCCTTTTCGGGGCGGCCTTTTTTCGCCTGGCGCCACGACGTCCCGCAACTGGGCCGCGCGGCGGCGCAGTTGATCCGATCGTGTACAGCACGAACCCCACGCGGGACGCGGCCGGCATGCGGCGTCCGGCACAGGCATCGACCGTGCGCAGGCAGCGCGCCCGCACGCTTCCGGACAGACTGACCATGAGACTGTTGAATGGGCGACGGGCACGCGTGCCGCGCCACTCGCACCTGAAGCGCCTGAAGCGCACGCATGCGTGGATGCGTGCCGCCACGCGCGCCGCGCTGCTTGCGTGCGCCGCGTGGCTCGTGTCGGGCGGCGTCATGCCGCAGGCCGCGCTCGCCGTGCCGGCGATCTCGCAATACGACCATCCGAAGTATCCGCCGGGCTTCACGCATTTCGACTACGCGAATCCGGACGCGCCGGACAGCGGCACGCTCGATTTCGAAAACTACGACGAAGCGCAAAGCTACGACTCGCTGAACCCGTTTCTCGTGCGCGGCTCGCCTGCGCCGGACATCAAGAACCTGATGTTCGACACGCTGATGCAGCGCAGCTGGGACGAGCTCGCATCCGAATACGCGCTGATCGCCGACGACGTCGAGGTCGCGCCCGACGGACTCTCGGCCACGTTCCACCTCGATCCGGCCGCACGCTTCTCGAACGGCGACCCGATCACCGCGGCCGACGTCAGGTATTCGTTCGATACGCTGACGAGCCCGCAGGCTTCGCCGCTGTACAACGCGCAGCTCTCGATCATCAGGCGTGCGGTGGTCGTCGACGGCCACACGGTGCGCTTCGAGTTCAAGCACGCGGAGCGCGACGCCGCGCTGATCGCGGGCGACCTGCCGGTGTTCTCGCCGAAGTGGGGGCAGCGTGCGGACGGCACGCGGCCGCCGTTCGACCAGATCGCAACGGTGCCGCCGATCGCGAGCGGCCCGTACCTGATCGAGCAGCGCAAGAACGACAAGCAGATCGTCTATGTGCGCAACCCGCACTACTGGGCGGCGAACCTGCCGTCGCGACGCGGCATGTTCCGCTTCGCGCGCGTGTCGTTCAAGCTGTACCTGGATCAGTACACGGCGCTCGAGGCATTCAAGGCCGGCGACATCGACGCGCGCATGGAATACAGCGCGACGCAATGGGCGCGCAAGTACGTCGGCAAGAACTTCCGCAACGGCATGCTCGAGCGCGGCGAGTTTCCTGACGGCCCCGCGCAGATGCAGGGCTTTTTGATCAACATGCGCAAGCCGATGTTCCGGGACGTGCGGGTGCGGCACGCGCTCGCGCTGGCGTTCGACTTCGACTGGATGAGCCGGATGATGTTCTACGGGCAGTATCGCCGTACCAACAGCTTCTGGGAGGCGAGCCCGTTCGCGGCAACCGGCATGCCGAGCGAGAAGGAGCGCGCGTTGCTCGAACCGTTCCGCTCGACGCTGCCCCCGGAGGTGTTCGGCCCGATGGTCCGGCAGCCGTCGACGCTGCCGCCCGACTCGTTGCGCGCGAACCTGAAGCAGGCGCGCGACCTGCTCGCGCAGGCGGGCTGGTTTTACCGCGACGGCGCGCTGCGCGACGCGAACGGCACGCCGATGACGATCGAGATCATCGACGACCAGCCCGGCATGGACCGCCTGATCCTGCCGTACACGCAGGCGCTCGCGATGCTCGGCATCCACGCGTACCTGCGCGAGATCGACAGCGCGGTCTACCTGAAGCGGCTCGACAACTTCGAGTACGACATGACGACGTACATCTACCTGCCCGTGACGATCCCGGGTGCGGAGCTGACGCGCCGCTTCGGCAGCGCGGCTGCGTCGCAGCCGGGCTCCGAGAACTATCCGGGCGTGAAGTCGAAGGCGGTCGACGCGCTGATCCGCGCGGCGCTCGCCGCCGACACGCTCGACGATCTCGAGACGGCCACGCACGCGCTCGACCGCGTGCTGATCAACCTGTACGCGCTGATCCCGCAGTATTACCTGCCGAATGCACGGATCGCGTACAAGACGACGCTCGGCCACCCGGCGATCGTGCCGAATTCCTATCAGTACGAAGACTGGATCATCGACTACTGGTACGTGAAGCATCCGGCGGCGAAACCCGTGCCGGCGGCCTGACGGGGGAACGACGATGCTCGCATACATACTCAGGCGGTTGCTGCTGATGGTCCCGACGCTGATCGGGGTGGTGACGATCACGTTCGCGGTCACGCAGTTCGTGCCGGGCGGGCCGGTCGAACAGGTGCTCGCGCAGTTGCGCCACGGCAGTGCGCGCGGCGGGGAGGCGGGCGGCGGAGGCGGCGGCTACCACGGCAGCCAGGGCGTCGACCCGCAGCAGATCGAACAGATCCGCAAGCAGTTCGGCTTCGACAGGCCGCCGCTCGAACGCTATGTGCTGATGCTGAAGAGTTATGCGACGTTCGACCTCGGCCAGTCCTATTTCGCGCATCGCAGCGTGTGGGCGGTCATTCGCTCGAAGCTGCCGGTGTCGATCACGCTCGGGATGTGGACGGTGATCCTCACGTACCTGGTGTCGGTGCCGCTCGGCATCGCGAAGGCGGTGCGCAACGGGTCGCGGTTCGACACCGTGACGAGCGTGCTGGTGCTGGCCGGCTACGCGGTGCCGGGCTTCGTGCTCGGCGTGCTGCTGCTGATGCTGTTCGGCGGCGGCACGTTCTGGCAGGTGTTCCCGATGCGCGGGCTCACGTCCGACAACTTCGACGACCTGACGCTGATCGGAAAGGCGCTCGACTATCTATGGCACATCGTGATGCCGGTGACGGCGTCGGTCGTCGGCAACTTCGCGATCGTCACGATCCTGACCAAGAACACGTTCCTCGAGGAGATCGGCCGGCAATACGTGCTGACCGCCCGCGCGAAGGGCGCGCCCGAGCGCGACGTGCTGTGGAAGCACGTGCTGCGCAACGCGGCGATCCCGCTGCTCACCGGGCTGCCGGCCGCGTTCGTCGGCGCATTCCTGAACGGCAACCTGCTGATCGAGACGCTGTTCTCGCTCGACGGCATGGGGCAACTGTCGTACGACTCGGTGATCCGCCGCGACTATCCGGTCGTGCTCGGTTCGCTGTTCCTGTTCACGCTGATCGGCCTGCTGACCAAACTCATCGCGGATATCTGCTATGTCCTCGTCGACCCCCGTATCCAGTTCAACCGCCTGGACCACTGACCAGGCATGCGCGGCGTGCGCGGCCTCGCCGTCGCCGTGGCGGCGCACGTGGTTGCGCTTTCGCGCACAGCCGCTCGGTTACTGGAGCCTCGTGATCTTCACGGTGCTGTTCGTGCTCAGCCTGGGCGCGAACCTGCTGTCGAACGACCGGCCGCTGATCGTGCGCTACGACGGGCACTATTACTTCCCGATCGTGAAGGACTATCCGGAGACCGCGTTCGGCGGCGATTTTCCCGCGATGACGAACTATCTCGACCCGTACATCCGCACGAAACTCGAGTCGCACGGCAATTTCGCGCTTTATCCGCCGAACCGCTATCGCTACGACACGATCGACTATTTCGCGTCGCGCCCGTATCCGGCGCCGCCGTCGGCCAGCAACTGGCTCGGCACCGACCAGTTCGGGCGCGACGTGCTCGCGCGGCTGCTGTACGGGTTCCGGCTGTCGGTGCTGATGGCGTTCGCGCTGACGGTATCGGGCGTGCTGGTCGGCGTGCTGACCGGCGCGCTGCAAGGCTTCTACGGCGGCCGTACCGACCTGGTCGGCCAGCGCCTGATCGAGATCTGGAGCGCGCTGCCCGACCTGTACCTGCTGATCATCTTCGCGTCGATCTTCACGCCGTCGCTGTGGCTGCTGTTCGTGCTGCTGTCGATGTTCGGCTGGCTCGTGCTGTCCGACTACGTCCGCGCCGAATTCCTGCGCAACCGCGCGCTCGACTACGTGAAAGCGGCACGCACGATGGGGCTGACGAACGCACAGATCATCTGGCGCCACGTGCTGCCGAACAGCCTGACGCCCGTGATCACGTTCCTGCCGTTCCGGATGAGCGCGGCGATCCTGTCGCTGACGAGCCTCGACTTCCTGGGGCTCGGCGTGCCGCCGCCGACGCCGAGCCTCGGCGAACTGCTGCAGGAGGGGAAGAACAACCTGGATGCGTGGTGGATCTCGATCGCGGCGTTCGCGGCGCTGGTGGTGACGCTGCTGCTGCTCACCTTCATGGGCGATGCGCTGCGCAACGCGCTCGACACGCGCACGCGCGGCTCGGCATTCGGCGGAGGGCGATGATGACGAGACCGTTGCTGCAGATCGACGGGTTTTCCGCGCATTTCGGCGCGAACGCGGCCGTCCAGGACCTGAGCCTGTCGATCGGCCGCGGCGAGCGCGTGGCGCTCGTCGGCGAGTCGGGGTCGGGCAAGAGCGTGACCGCGCTGTCGATCCTGCGGCTCGCGCAGCAGGCGACGCTATCGGGACGGATGCTGTTCGACGGCGAGGATCTGCTCGCTAAGACCGAGCAGCAGATGCGCGGGATCCGCGGCGCCGACATCGCGATGGTGTTCCAGGAGCCGATGACGGCGCTCAATCCGCTGTATACGATCGGCAAGCAGATCGCCGAGAGCCTGCGGCTGCACGAGGGGCTGCGCCCGGGAGAGGCGCGCGAGCGCGGAATTGCGCTGCTTCGGCGCACCGGGATTCCCGAGCCGGAGCGGCGTATCGACAGCTTTCCGCATCAGCTGTCGGGCGGGCAGCGGCAACGCGCGATGATCGCGATGGCGCTGGCGTGCCGGCCGCGGCTGCTGCTCGCGGACGAGCCGACCACTGCGCTCGACGTGACGGTGCGCCAGCAGATCGTCGACCTGCTGATCGAGTTGCAGGAGCGGGAGGCCGCCGAGCGCGGGATGGCCGTGCTGCTGATCACGCACGACCTGAACCTCGTGCGGCGTTTCGCACAGCGTGTGGCCGTGATGGAGAAGGGCGTGCTGGTGGAGACCGGCACGACCGCCGGGCTGTTCGCGGCGCCGCAGCATCCGTACACGCGCCGGCTGCTCGACAGCGCGCCGCAACGGGCGGTCGAGCCGGTCGCCGCCGGCGCGCAGACGATCCTCGACGTGCGGCAACTCGCCGTCGACTACCGCATCGCGGCAAAGGGCTGGCGCTCGGTGCTCGGCAAGACGACGTTCCGCGCCGTGCACGACGTGCAGTTGAGCCTGAAGCGCGGCGAAACGCTCGGGATCGTCGGCGAGTCGGGTTCGGGGAAATCGACGCTCGCGTCGGCGGTGCTCGGCTTGCAGCGGCCGGCGTCGGGCGGGATCGAGATCGACGGCATGCCGCTCGCGTCGCTGCGCACGACGCAGGGCCGGCGCACGCTGTACGGGCGCATGCAGGTGGTGTTCCAGGATCCGTTCGGCTCGCTATCGCCGCGCATGACGGTCGAGCAGATCGTCGGCGAAGGGCTGGGCGTGCACCGGCCGCAGGTGACCGGCGACGCGCGGCGGGCGCGGATCGCCGCGCTGCTGCAGGAGGTCGGGCTGCCTGCCGAGGCGATGCTGCGCTATCCGCACGAGTTTTCCGGCGGGCAACGGCAGCGGATCGCGATCGCGCGGGCGCTGGCGGTGGAGCCGGAACTGCTGGTGCTCGACGAGCCGACGAGCGCGCTCGACGTGTCGATCCAGAAGCAGGTGCTGAATCTGCTGACGAATCTGCAAAAGAAGTACAAACTCAGCTACCTGTTCATCACGCACGATCTGGCGGTGATGCGCGCGATGGCCCACCGGGTCATCGTGATGAAGGCGGGGCGCGTGGTCGAGGAGGGCGAGACGCTCGACGTGCTGCACGCGCCATCCCATCCGTATACACGGGCGCTGCTCGCGTCGTCCATGCCGGCGCCGGCGCACGGCCCGCAGCAGAGGCAAGAGAGAACCGATGATTGACGAGAACCGGGCGCCGGGCGCCCGAGCCGTACAGGCAGCGCAGGCGTTGCGCAGCGACGCCGATTTCTGGTCGCTGCGCATCGTCGACGAGACGATCGACGAACATGCGGTGCGCAACGACGTCGCGCAGCCGTTCTCGCGCACGCGCGAGCGCGGCGCGATGCTGATGGCCCGGGCCGGCACGGGCGCGGGTTATGCGGCGACGCCCGACCTGTCCCCGGCCGGGCTGCAGGCGGCGCTCGACATCGCGACCGCGCGGGCACGGGCAAGCGCGCCGTGGGCGCTGGTCGATCATCTCCAGGCCGCGCGCCCGCAGACGAGCGGCACGTATGCGTCGCCCGATGTCGACGCAGCACTGCCGTCGCGCGCGGAATGGATCGAGCGTCTCGCGCACGAATGCGCGGCGGCGAACCTCGGCGCGCGCATCGTCGAGCGCGCGGCGAGCGTGATGATCGTCGACACCGAACAGTGTTACCTGACGAGCGACGGCGTCCGGATCGACCAGCGGTTCCGCTTCCTGATGCCCGAGCTGCACGCCGTCGCCCACGGCGACGGCGACACGCAGACGCGCTCGCTCGGTCAATCGGGCACGCTGGCGCAGGGCGGCCTCGACGTGCTGGCGCGCTACGGCTTCGACGGCGCCGGCGCGCGCGTCGCCGACGAGGCGCTGCAGCTGCTCGCCGCACCGAACTGCCCGACCGGCCGGCGCGACCTGTTGCTGATGCCCGACCAGATGATGCTGCAGATCCACGAGTCGATCGGCCATCCGCTCGAACTCGACCGGATCCTCGGCGACGAGCGCAACTTCGCCGGATCGAGCTTCGTCAGGCCGGAGATGGTCGGCCACTATCAGTACGGCTCGCCGCTGCTGAACGTCACGTTCGATCCCGAGCCGGCCGCCGAAGCCGCGTCCTACGCGTTCGACGACGACGGCACGCCGGCGCGCAAGCAGTACCTGATCCGCAACGGCGTGCTCGAACGGCTGCTCGGCGGGGCGCTGTCGCAGCAGCGTGCGGGCCTGCCGGGTGTCGCCAATTCGCGCGCGTCGAGCTGGAACCGCGCGCCGATCGACCGGATGGCGAACCTGAACGTCGAACCCGGCGACCAGTCGCTCGATGCGCTGGTCGCGGGCACCGAGCACGGGATCCTGATGCGCACCAACACGTCCTGGTCGATCGACGACCACCGCAACAAATTCCAGTTCGGTTGCGAATTCGGGCAACTGATCGAGAACGGCCGGCTCACGCAGGTCGTCAAGCGCCCGAACTACCGCGGCATCTCCGCACAGTTCTGGCGCAGCCTGCGCGCGGTAGGCGACGCGGGCACGTTCGGCATCTACGGCACGCCTTATTGCGGGAAGGGCGAGCCCGCGCAGATCATCCGGGTCGGCCACGCCGCGCCGGCCTGCGTGTTCGCCGATGTCGACGTATTCGGAGGCGCGTGATGACGGGATTCGAACCGATGGCACGCCGCGCCGGAATCGACTGGCACGCGCATTTCACCCGGCTCGCCGACGAGGCGCAACGGCTGAAGGCGCCGGCCGAAACCGTCCTGCTCGGTTTCTCCAGCGAAACGTCCGACTTCGTCCGCTTCAACGGCGGCAGGATTCGCCAGACCGGGCGCGTCACGCAGGGGCGATTGTCCGTGCGGCTCGTCGACGGGGCGCGGCAGGCGCACTCGGCGCTGACCGTCTGCGGCGATCCGGCGGCCGACCTGCCCGAACTGGCCGCCGCGCTGGCCGTGCTGCGCGACGGCCTGCGCGACGCGCCGGACGATCCGCACCTGCTGTTCGATACCTCGTCGTGGCTGCAGGAAACGCACCGCACCGGGCGCCTGCCGGATGCGGACGGGCTCGCGCGCGTCGTGGCCGAATGCGCGCGCGGTCTCGATTTCGTCGGCTTCTACGCGGGCGGTACGCTGGCGCGCGGCTTCGCGTCGTCGACCGGCAGCCGCGGCTGGTACGAGGTCGAGAACTTCAACTTCAGCTGGTCGCTGTACGACCCGAGCGGACGGGCGATCAAGACCGTCTACGCGGGCGACGACTGGAGCGATGCGGCGTTCGCCGCCCGCGTCGAGGCGGCCGCCGCGCGGCTGCCCGTGCTCGGTCGCACGCCGAAGGCGCTTGCGCCCGGACGCTACCGCGCGTATTTCGCGCCGGACGCCGTTCACGAGATGACGAGCCTGCTCGGCTGGAGCGGCTTTTCGGCGCGTGCGCTGGCGAGCGCCCGCAGCCCGCTGCATCGCCTGTACGCCGGCGAGGTCGCGCTCGATCCGCGCGTGTCGATCACCGAGGATTTCTCGCTGGGCGTCGCGCCGGCGTTCAACGCGGACGGCTACCGGCGCGACAGCGTGCCGCTCGTCGTCGGCGGGCGGGGGGAAGGGCAGCTCGTGAGCGCACGCACCGCGCGCGAGCACGGGCGTGTGCCGAACGGGGCGGACAACGGCGAATCGCCGCAGTCGCTGACGATCGCGGGCGGCACGCTCGCGGATGCCGACGTGCTGGCCGCGCTCGACACGGGGCTCTACGTCGGCAACCTCTGGTACCTGAACTTCTCGGACCCGATCGCCTGCCGGATGACGGGGATGACGCGCTTCGCGACGTTCTGGGTCGAAGGCGGGCGCATCGTCGCGCCGGTCGACGCGATGCGGTTCGACGACAGTTTCTACCGGCTGTTCGGATCGGAGCTCGAGCAGCTCGGCGCGACGCCCGCGCTGCTCGCGAACGACGACACGTACGGCGAGCGCGCCACCGGAGGCGCGCAGCTGCCGGGGCTGCTCGCGCGCGCGTTCGAACTCACGCTATAGCGCGGCTGCCGGTACTCGCCGATGCCGTCATTCTTCATCGACCGTCCCGTCTTTGCGTGGATCGTCGCGCTCGCGATCGTCGTCGCGGGCGTGCTGGCCATTCCGCAATTGCCGATCGCGCAGTATCCGCGCCTGGCGCCGCCGCGGGTCGTGGTCACCGCGTCTTATCCGGGCGCGTCGACCGAGACGGTCGATGCCGACGTCGGCAGCGTCATCGAGGAAAGCCTCGACGGCGCCGACGGGCTGCTGTACTACGAGACGAGCAGCGACGGTCACGGCAACCTCGAGATCGACGTGACGTTCTCGCCCGGCACCGATCCGGACATCGCGCTCGTCGACGTCAACAACCGGTTGAAGCAGGTCGAGCCGCGGCTGCCGCAGCAGGTCGTCCAGCAGGGGATCGGCGTGTTCAAGGCGGCGAACACGTTCCTGATGCTCGTCACGCTGACGTCGACCGACGGCACGCGCGATTCCGCGCAGCTCGGCGATTACCTGAACCGCTACGTGCTGCGCGAGCTGAAGCGTGCGCCGGGTGTCGGCGCGGCCGAGCTGTGGGATGCCGACGAGGCGCTGCGGGTCTGGCTCGATCCCGTGAAGTTGCGCGAATACGATCTCGGCGCCGACGACGTGATCGCGGCGATCAGCGCGCAGAACGCGACGGTCACGGCCGGCGCGATCGGCGACGCGCCGTTCGTGCATGGCCAGCAGCTGACCGCGACGGTCGTGGTCAAGGGGCAGCTTGCGTCGCCCGAGGAGTTCGGCCGGATCGTGCTGAAGTCGAAGCAGGACGGTTCGGCGGTGCGCGTCGCCGAAGTCGCGCGCGTCGAGATCGGCCGCGACGACTATTCGTTTTATTCGCGGCTGAACGGCCGGCCGGCCGCGACGGTCGGCATCCAGCTCGGCCCGCGCGGCAACGCGCTCGAAACGTCGAATGCGATCCGCGCACGGCTCGCCGAGCTGTCGCGGACGCTGCCGCCGGGCATCGCGGTCGAGATTCCCTTCGACGGCGCGCATTTCGTCAAGATCGCGATCCACGAAGTCGTGCTGACGCTCGTCGAGGCCGTCGTGCTGGTGTTCTGCGTGATGTGGCTGTTCCTGCGCGACCTGCGCTACACGCTGGTGCCGACCGTCGTGATTCCGGTCACGCTGATGGGCGCGTTCGTCGCGATGTGGGCGTTCGGATTGTCGATCAACGTGTTCACGATGTTCGGCCTCGTGCTGGCGATCGGCATCCTGGTCGACGATGCGATCGTCGTCGTCGAGAGCGTGCATCGCGTGATGGAGGAGGGCGTATCGCCGCGCGACGCCACACGGCGGGCCATGAAGCGGATCGGCGGGGCGATCGTCGGCGTGACTGCCGTACTGACCGCCGTATTCGTGCCGATGGCGTTTTTCCCGGGCAGTGTCGGCGGCATCTACCGGCAGTTCGCGGTGGCGATGATCGCGTCGATGCTGGTGTCGTCGTTCATGGCGCTGTCGCTCACGCCCGCGCTGTGCGCGAACCTGCTGAAGCCGGTCGCGCGACACGACGGGAGAACCGGCCGGGCGACGCGACGCGGCATCGGCGCGCGTCTGGCCGACCGGTTCGGTGCGGCCTTCGCGCGCGCCGAATCCGGCTATCGCCGCGTCGCGGTGTTTGCCGTGCGCCGCACCGGGATGGTCGTGGCCGTCTATGCGGCACTCGTGCTCGCATGCGGGCTGCTGTACTGGATGATGCCGGGCGGCTTCCTGCCCACCGAGGATCAGGGGCAACTGCAGGTGATGATCCAGTTGCCGGCGGGCGCCACGCAGGCGCGCACGCTCGCGGTCGTCGAGCGTGTCGAGGCGATCCTGCGCGCGGAGCCGGCGATAGCGAACGTGACGAGCGTGATCGGCTGGAGTTTCGCGGGCAGCGGGCAGAACGTCGGGATGGCGTTCGTGGAACTGAAGGACTGGGCGCAACGCGACGTCGACGCGATGGCGTTGCGCGACCGGCTCAACGCGCGTTTCGGCGCGATCCTCGACGGCGACGTCGAGGCGGCGCTGCCGCCTTCGGTGCGCGGCATCGGGCATTCCGACGGATTCACGTTCCGGCTCGAGGATCGCGGCGGGGGCGGGCTCGACGCGCTGAAGGCGGCCCGCGCGCAGCTTGCCGAGCGTGCGAAGGCGGATCCGCTGCTCTCGGCCGTGCATTTCGAAGACCTGCCGGACGCACCGCGTATCGAGCTCGACGTCGATCGCGCGAAGGCGTATGCGCTCGGCGTGCCGTTCGAGCGGATCGCGGGGCTCCTGGGCGGCACGTTCGGCTCGAACTACATCAACGACTTTCCGGCGTCGGGCCGGATGCGGCGGGTGATCATCGAGGCCGACCCGGTCGCGCGCGCGACCGACGCGCAACTGATGGCGCTGACCGTCCCGAACCGCACCGGCGACATGGTGCCGCTTTCGGCGATTGCCGCGCCGCACTGGACGATCGGCCCGGTGATGCTGAACCGGTACAACGGCTATCCGTCGCTCGACATCAGCGGCCGGGCGGCGACCGGCACGAGTTCGGGCGCGGCGATGGCCGAGATGGAGCGGCTGGCCGGTGCGCTGCCGGCCGGGATCGGTTTCGACTGGGTCGATGCGGCGCGCGAGGAGCAGGTTGCCGCACGGCAGACGCCGCTGCTCGTCGGGTTGTCGGTGCTCGCGGTCTTCATGGCGCTGGCCGCGCTGTACGAAAGCTGGACGATTCCGTTGTCGGTGCTGACGATCGTGCCGCTCGGCATGATCGGCGCGATCGCGGCGGCACTCGTGCGCGGCATGCCGAACGACGTGTACTTCAAGGTCGGGATGATCACCGTGATCGGGCTGGCGGCGAAAAACGCGATCCTGATCGTGCAGTACGCGCGCGACCTGGCCGGTCATGGCGTGCCGCTGCGGCAGGCGGTGGTCGATGCGGCCGCTGCGCGATTCCGGCCGATCGTGATGACGTCGATGGCGTTCCTGCTCGGTGTCGTGCCGCTCGTGCTGGCGACGGGCGCCGGGGCGGAAAGCCGGCGATCGATCGGTACGGGCGCGTTCGGGGGTGTGCTGGCGGCAACGGTGTTCGGGCTCGTGTTCGCGCCGGTGGCGTTTCGTGTCGTGGCGTCGGCCGGGCGACGCGGCCGGCGTGCGGCGGTGGCGACGCGCGACGATCGTCAGGCTGAGGCGGTGGGGGAGTGACGACGTGCCACGCAGTGCCGGCAGGTGGATTTCGTGCGTTGCGTTGCGTTGATTGAATGCGATCGTCGTGCGGACGTCTCGCAGACGGCGCGATGTTCAATTCGAATTCCAGGAGACGGATTCAAACGATGTCCTACGTTCTGTATTACTCGCCCGGTGCGGCAAGCATGGCCGTGCACTGGATGCTGATCGAACTCGGTGTGCCGTTCGAAACGCGTCTCGTCGATATCGATGCGGGTGCGCAGCATACGCCCGAGTACCTGCGGATGAATCCGGCCGGCAGAGTGCCGACGCTGGTCGTCGACGGCATACCGCGGACCGAATCGGCCGCCTTGCTGATGCTGCTTGCCGAACGCCATCCGCAGCCGTCGCTGGCTCCCCGTCCGGGCGCGCCCGAACGTCCCGAGTGGTTCGAGATGATGGTCTATCTGGCCAATTCGGTATTGCCTGCGATGCGAAACTGGTTTTATGCGGAAACGGATGGCGATCCGCGATGCGCCGAGATGGTGAAGACGTTTTCGCGGGGGCAAATCGAGGAGTCGATGGCGCATCTCGACAATCTGCTGTCCGACGGTCGTTCGTACCTGATCAACAATCGGTTGAGTACGGCGGACTTCCTTGCGTTGATGCTCATGCGCTGGACGCGCAACATGCCGCGCCCGGCAACGACATGGCCGCATCTTGCGAGGTACATACAGCACCTTCGCGGGATGCCGACGTTTGTCGAGTTGAACGCGCGGGAAGGGTTGACTGAGTGGATGAATCCGGTTTCTTGAGTGTTCTTGAAAAGTGAGGCAGCAGTCGATTGGGGGGCTGCTCGTCTGTTTGAGCAATACCCGCGGTCCTGCCTCGAACGACGTGGGACCGGCGGCGAATATCCGGCGTCAGGTGCCCGCGCTCGCCGGAGCGTCGCGGCGGCGGTATCTGAAAAACGACCACAACATCGCGGTCGCATCCGGGCCCTCCGCCGCGTGAAACGGCACGCGAGCGTCGCCGCCGCTCCACGCGTGACCGAGCCTGCGTACGATGCAGACACGCACGACGCAGCGGCCGCTGCGCCGATGGTCGATCACCAGCCGGTCGCCTCGATCCGACACGGTGCGCGTACCGCTGATGGGCTCACCCTCCGCGTCGATGAAACGATTGACACGCAACCACTGGCGCGCGGCCTGTTCCGCATTGATTTTCGCAACGACGCCGTCCCGTTCGCCATGCACGATCAGCGCCGGCATGCCGGGGTAGTCCCGCACGCTGACGGCCGCATCGATGAGTTGCACCGGGTCGCTGCGGCTGCCGTACTGCATCACCTTCAATGCGTCGAGCGACGAGCGGGCAGCCGCCGAAACGGCGCCCGAATGAAGCGCTACGGCCGCAAATAGCGTCGGGGCGTGCAGCGCGAGTTGCGCGGCAAGCCCGGCGCCGGCGGACATGCCCGCGACGTAGACACGGGCGGGATCGAACGCGTGCTGCCGGACGATCGCCCGGATCAGCGACGCGATTGCATCCGCGTCGGAGCCGGCGGTCGGCTCGGGCGGGTCGAACCAGTTCCAGCAGCGATGGGGGTACCTGCTTTTCGATTGCTCGGGCAAGAGCACGGAGAAGCCGAAACGATCGGCGGCACGATCGATCCGCGTGCCGAGCGCGAACGACTCGGCCGTCTGCTTGCAGCCGTGAAGCAAGACGACGAGCGGGCCATGGCGCGGCGCGTTTCGCGGACGATACAGCGAGTAGGTGACGTGATTGACGAAACGGCCGGGCGCCGGCAGCGACGAGAAGAACGAGCGGGCCCACACGCCGTCGGTGGACAGCGCGGGCTGCTTGCGGGAAGCGGGCTTCGTGCGCGGGGCCGCTGTGCGCCGCGTCGCCGTTCTCTTGGGCAGCGAAGCGAACGGATTCAATCTCAGCCAATGACTCACCGGTTTTCGCGGCATGATCGGTAAGCGGCATGCGGGGTCGCATGCCGGATGGTGACGAAGAACACGCGGTCGGCCGTCAGACCCCGTCAGACCGCGCGATTGAACAGACGGATCACGAACAGCAGGATCACGGCGCCGATGACGGCGATGACGATCGAGCCGAGAATGCCGCTGAAGCCGATGCCGAGCAACCCGGCGAGCCAGCCGCCGATCACCGCGCCGACGATGCCGACCACGATGTCGATCAGCAAGCCGAAGCCTCCGCCCTTGACGAGTACGCCCGCGAGCCATCCTGCGACTGCGCCGATGATCAGCCATACGATCAAACCATGTACATCCATGATGTTTCCCCTCTCCTTTGGATTGATAGCAGATTCGTGAAACGGGATCTGCCCGACCGTCCGCGCAACGGGACAGAACGCGAAACGGAACTGCTCGTTTTTGCACTACCCTGAAGCCGTCCAGCACGATTGAAGTGGTCCGAAGAAATCGGACCGGTCAGCCGGCCGGGCCTCTCGTGGAAGCGGCCGCTCCGGCAACTCGCCCGGACGTTTCGCGCGGGTCTGCGCCGGTTTACTTCTCCACCATGTCCCGCGTCATTCGCCCGATCAACGCGACCAGCCCGGCGCGAACGGCCGTCGTCACGATGCGCCGCGGCCCAAGGATCACGAAACCGGCCAGCGCCACCGCGACGGCCGCGACGGCCGAGCCGCCGAGGGTCGGCAGCTTCATCGCCGGATAGTCCGCGATGTCGCCGGAACGCGCTCGCCGGGCCGTTTCGACGACGTGGTTCGACGCGGACAGTTCGGCCCGGGTCGCCGCCATGCGGGCCAGCAGGACACGCCGCCTCGATTCCGGCGAACCATCGGAGATTCGTCGTTTCATCACAGGCTCTCTCTGGCGGTCTGGATGTCGCGCTGCAATTCCTCGGTCAGGACGGAAAACGTGCCGTGTTTGTCACGCATGCGCACCGCCGCAAAGGAGGCGATCGACACGCACACCCAGAACCCGGCGACGACCCATGACGTCTCGATCAAATACGGCGTTCGTGCGGCGCTGACGATCGCTGCCACGCACACGAAAGCCAGTCCGAACGTCACGCTCAGGCCGAGCAACGCATACAGCATCAGATCGCGCAGGAAGTACTTCCTGGCGAGGTCGAATTCGATTGCCGCGAGACCCGCGTAGTCGGCCAGACGCGCGACCGAGAATTGCGCGACATCCTGCCATTTCCTGATTCTCGAAAGCAAAACCATGACATGCTCCGATGATGACCTCAACGCATGCCGTCGGGCTCGTGACAGCCGATCAGCGCTTCGACCACATTGCGCCGATGATGAAACTCACCGCTGCGACGGTCGCCAGCGTCGCAATCGGATTGCTTGCGGCAACGTCGCGCACCTGCTCGAGCGCCTCGCCATAGGTTTGCTGAACCGCGCCGGCCACCTGGCGCGCTTTTCCGTCGAATTGCATGTCGGCACTTCCCGTGGCGTCACCCACCGCCTCCTGCGCTTTGCCCGCCAGCTTCTGCACCGTGCCTTCCGTCTTTTCGAACATGATCGACCTCGTCGTTCAATCGGGTTGCGTGACCATTGGGACAATGCTGGATCACATTCGTGACGCCATTCGATATCCCGGGGCTCAGTGTAGAGGGGGCGCAGCGTGCAGGGCATGTTCAAATGCACTGGGCGGCGTAGTGCATTTGAGGGGGCGCGCGGGTGCGCAGCAGGTGTGCGCCCGCGAGCAGCCCCGCACGGAACGTGCCGATCCAGCGTTGCCGGTGCGCGGTGCTCGGGACGCAGACGAGCCAGCCGGCCTGCGACAGCATGAGACAGGCGGCGGTTTCGGCGATGGCGGAATGGCTCCGGGGCCGATCCGGGAGACGCGCGGCGGTGGCGATCGTTGCGCGTTCCGCCGTCAACGTGCGGTGTCGCCGAGCAACTGGCGGCGCAACGATTGTGCACGGGTGCGCGGATCGAGCCAGATGTCGAAGAAGGCGCGCGCGAAGACCGGATCGGGGATGTCGGCCGTGAGGCGGCCGTTCGTGTAGAAGCGCGCACCCTGATCGGGCAGGTAGACGCCGCAGAGTACGTCGCCGCGCGCGACGTCGGTAAATGCCCGTGCGATGTCGGCGCGCCACGCGTCGCGGGTCGCCGCGGGCAGCGGTGCGGGCGCGAGGCGCTCGATTTCGGCCATGCCGGTGGCGACGAGCCGCGCGCCGCTCACGTCGTGGCGATACGTGAGCGAAAGTGCGAACGGCGTGTCGAATCCCGCGGGCGGGTGGGGCGCCCACAGCTGCGCGTCGTACAGACAGACGCCGAATACGCAGAATTGGCCGGCCCCGATCATCCGTGCCGACGCGACCTCGTCAACGCAACGCGCGCCGGCCTCCGGCGCCGCGGAAAGCACCGCCGCCAGCGCGAGGATCGCAGCCCGGTGTCTCGCGTTCATGTCAGCGTGCCGACGACA
Source organism: Burkholderia sp. 22088 (assembly GCF_052045915.1). NCBI lineage: Bacteria > Pseudomonadati > Pseudomonadota > Betaproteobacteria > Burkholderiales > Burkholderiaceae > Burkholderia > Burkholderia sp. 22088. Next base: position 499,181 of record NZ_JBQEPY010000001.1, on the reverse strand, counting down.
CGACGAAATGCATCACGTCGGTGCGCCGCTCGGCGAACCCCGCCTCGCAATAGGCGAGGTAAAGCCGCCACGTTCGGATGAAGGTCTCGTCGAACCCCAGTGCACGCACGGCGTCGACGTGATCCTCGAACGCCTCCCGCCAGGCGCGCAACGTGCGTGCGTAGTCGAGTCCGAACGCGAGCACCGGCTCCGCGGCGAGACCCGCGCGGCCAGCCGCGTCGACGAAGCGCTCGGCGCTCGGCAGCATGCCGCCCGGAAAGATGAACTCGCGAATGAAGTCGCTCGAAGCCCGGTAGGCCTCGAACTGCGGCTCGGCGATCGTGATCGACTGGATCAGCGCCCGCGCGCCTGCCTTCAGATGCTGCCCGAGCGTGTCGAAATACACCGGCCAGAACGCTTCGCCCACGGCCTCGAACATCTCGATCGACACGATCGCGTCGTACTGTCCGTCGATGTCGCGGTAGTCGCGCAACTCGACCGTCACGCGATCGGACAGCCCCGCACGCGCGATGCGCTCGACCGCCAGCGCGTATTGCGCCTCCGAGATCGTCAGCGCACGCACGCGGATGCCCTGGCGTGCGGCGTACATCGCGAAGCCGCCCCAGCCGCAGCCGATTTCGAGCACGTGCATGCCGGCGCGCAGCCCGAGCGATGCGACGATGCGTTGATATTTCGCCGCCTGCGCATCGGCGAGCGAGCGCTGCTCGTCGCCGTCGAAGCAGGCGCTCGAATACGTCCACGTGTCATCGAGCCACAACCCGTAGAAGCGGTTGCCGAGATCGTAATGCGCGTGGATGTTGCGGCGGCTGCCGGCGCGTGTATTCATCCGCAGCCGGTGGCGTAGCGCATACCAAAGGCGGGCGAGCCGCCCGCCCGTCAGCGTCTGCGCGATCGCCGGCTCGTTGCGGATCGCCAGACGCAGCAGCGCGACGAGGTCGGGGGTGTCGACCTGGCGTGCGCGATACGCTTCCGCGAACCCGATGTCGCCCGCGCGCAGGATCGCGCGGCACGCCCGCCAGTCGCGGATCTGCAGCGTCGCGGCCGGCTGGCAGTGCGGATCGCCGAACACGTATTGCGCGCCTTCGGGCGTCACGAGTATCACGTGGCCGTGCCGCAGCCGCCGCAGCAGCGCGACGAACAACCGCGAAGAAAGCGGCAGCGCGGGTTGCGATGCATTCGATAACAGGCGCAGCAGGGTCATGGGCGGACCTCGTGGTCGGACACCGCAGGGCGGCAGGGCGGCGACACCCGTGCCGACGGGGGCGGCGGTGCATCGGCGCAGGACGGCCGGGCAGGGGGCGTCCTGCCGTGGAACGGCACGCGCTTGAGCCAGAGCCGCAGCGCCTGCCAATGGATCCGGACGATCACACCGATCGCGTTGAACGGCTGCCGCGCGAGCGCGCGCCACGCCCGCGCGGCGCTCAGCGGGCCGGCCTGCATGACGAGCGCCGTCCGCAGCAGCAGGCCGTCATCGTCGCGGTAGTCGATGGCGACCCGCAGGTGGTCGCCGCGCTGGCGCACGCGAAACGCGTATGTCCCGACGACGTCGCAAAACGGCGATACGTGAAACGTCTTGCGGCAGACGAGGACGGTGTCGTCCCCGATCGGCGCGTGCCGCCTCGCGCTCAGCAAGTAGCCGTGGTGCGCGCCGAACGTATTGCGCACGTCCGCGTACAGCGCGCGAAGGCGACCCGCGCGGTCGTAGCAGTACCAGAAGCTCACGGGGTTGAACGCATGGCCGAAGAGGCGCGGGATCGTCTGCAGCCAGATCGGGCCGTCGGCCGGAATGCCGGCTTCGGCGAGGCGGGCGCGCAGCCACGGCGCAAGCGGCTGTCCGTCACGCGGCCCGTAGTCGCGCGACGCGAGTCCGAACGGCCGCCAGCGATCGACGCCGAACCAGTTGCCGTCGATCTCGTGAAGCCGCTCGATATCGCAGCAGATCTGGAACAGCGGATACGTGAACGCATGGTGCACGGGCCGCAGCCGCTCGTGCATCACGTGCCCTACGAGCAGCCGCGCGGCGCTGCCGTCGCTCGCGAACGGCGCGTTCATGACGTGGCCCAGGCCGGCTTTACGCCGAAGTCGCCGGCCACGCGCAAGGCGGATTTCAGGCCGTCTTCATGAAAGCCGTAGCCTGTCCACGCACCCGCGAACCACGTGCGGCGCTGCCCTTGCAGCGCGGGCAGGTGTTGCTGCGCATCGACGGCGGCGAGATCGAGCAGCGGATGCTCGTAGTCGTAGCGGCCGAGCTGCGTGCCGGGCGCGGGCGCGTCGACGGGATTCAGCGTGACGACGACCGGAGTGTGGAAAGGCAGCGGCTGCAGCTGGTTGATCAGGTAGCTGACACACACGGGCGATGCTCCGCCGGCGGCCGGCGCCGCACGGCGGCTCAGGTAGTTCCACGCCGACCAGACGCGCCGCCGGCGCGGTAGCAACGCCGTATCGGTATGCAGCACCGCGACGTTGCGCTGGTAGCGCACGGCGCCCAGCACGCGGCGCTCGGCGTCGCTGGTGTCCGCGAGCAGCCGCAGGCTCGTCGGCGCGTGGCACGCGAGCACGATGGCGTCGAACCGCTCATGGCCGGCCGCGTCGGTCGCCACCGTGACGCCGTGCTCGTCGCGCCGAATCGTGCGGACCGGCGTGTTCACGCGTACGTCGTCGAGCGTCGCGGCGATGCGCTCGACATACTGCCGCGCGCCACCGGCGATCGTGCGCCAGGGCGGTCGGTCGTTGACCTGCAGCAGCGCGTGGTTCAGGCAGAAGCGCAGGAACGTCGCCGCCGGAAACCGCAGGATGTCGTCGGCCGCGCTCGACCAGATCGCGGCCGCCATCGGCAGCAAGTAGTGCTCCTGGAACGAGGTGCCGTAGCCGCCCGCGGCGAGCAGCTCGCCGACCGACAGACGCTGGCGGTGTGCCGTTTCGAGGTGATGCTGCGCGGACGCGTTGAAGCGCAGGATGTCGCGCAGCATGCCGAGGAACGACGGCGAGAACAGGTTGCGGCGTTGCGCGAATACCGTGTTGAGATTGCTGCCGGCCCATTCGAGCCGGCCGCCGTCGATCGAAACCGAGAACGACATGTCGCTCGGATGCGCGGCCACGCCGAGTTCGGCGAGCAGCGCGATCAGATTCGGATAGGTGCGGTCGTTGAACACGAGGAACCCGGTATCGACCGGGTGGCTCGCGCCGTCGAGTTCGACATCGACGGTGTGCGTGTGGCCGCCGAGGTAGCCGGCCGCCTCGAACAGCGTCACGCGGTGGCGACGGGCCAGCAGGTAGGCGCTCGCCAGGCCGGCGATGCCGGCGCCGACGACGGCGATCCGCCGCCCGGGCGGCAAGGCAGTGAGGGGCTGGTGCATCGCGAAGGGTCTCCGTCAGGCGGGTCGGCGGTCTCGGGAACGGTTTTTCAAGATACGGAGCAAAGCGGTCGGCGGATGCGCCGGGCCCGCTTCAGTCGCGCTCGCCGGGCGAGGCGAAGCCCGGTTGACCGATCTGTCCGGGTGTTTGCGGCACGCGCCTGAAGCGCGACGTGTCGTAGCCCATCGCATCGAGCCGCGCGAGCAGCGAGCGATACGTCGCGTCGTCCATCGTCGGCTCGCGCGAGAAGATCCATCCGAGCGTCTTTCCCGGGTAGCCGAGGATCGTGTAGCGGTAGTCGGGATCGACATAGAGCGTCAACTGCGTGACGTATACCGGCCAGAACAGCCGCACGCGCCATTCGCCGCCCCCGCTGCCGGGCTTTGCCGTATCGACGAAGCGATAGCGTTTCTCGGGTCGGTCGAAGCCGCCCTTGCGGCCGACGAACACGTCGTCGATCCGGCCGTCCTCGCGCAGCGTCCACTCGGCGCGGCTGCCCACGTAGTTGCGTTCCGCGAAATACGGGATGTTCGCGATCACGTACCAGCGGCCCATGTAGCGTGGCAGGTCGACGGCCACGCTCGACAGGGGCACGGCTGCGCGCGGATTCGTGTTCGGTGCATTGCCCGAGCAGCCCGCGGCGATGGCGAGCGCAAGACCGGCTGCGAGCATGACGGCGAAACGGCGGACGATTGGGTACGGCATGACACGTCTCACGCGCGTACGGGCCGCTTGTCGAACAGGTAGTGCGCGATGCCCCATTCCTGGCCGCCGGCATAACCGAACAGTTCGGCGACGGCCATGTAGAACATTCGCCAGCGCTGGAACCAGATCCGCGCGTCGGCGCCGTAGACCGTTTCGAAAATCGGCATGATCCGGCCGCGCGCGGCATCGAGCGAAGCGAGCCAGTGGTTGGCCGTGCGGGCGTAGGCGGTGCCGTCGATCCACCATTGGCGGTCGAGGCGGACGTCGTCCTGGAACCGCAGCAGCAGATGGGCCGACGGCATCGTGCCGCCGGTGAAGAAATGACGCGACATCCAGTCGGTGTCGTCGCGCACCGCGAAATGATAGGCGAGCAGCTTGTGCGCGAAGACGTGCACGAACAACTTGCCGTCGCCGTGCATCCAGCGTGCGATTTTCGCCAGCAGTTGCCCGTAGTTCTTCATGTGCTCGAACATCTCGATCGACAGCACGCGGTCGAAACCCGCTTCGCCGGGCGCGAAATCGAAGTCCACCACGTTGCCCGTGACGATCCGCAGATTGGTCAGCCCGCGCCGGGCCGCGCATTGCTCGATGAAGTTCCGCTGACCGTGAGCATTCGACAGGCCGACGATCCGCGCGTGCGGATAGCGCTCGGCGAGCCACAGCGACAGCGACCCCCAGCCGCAGCCGAGATCCAGGATGCGCTGGCCGTCCGCGAGGCCGGCCCGCTCCGCGTAAAGCGACAGCATGGCGTCCTCGGCTTGCGCGAGCGTTTCGTTGCCGTGCGGGTAATAGCCGCACGAGTATTTCAGCCGGGGGCCGAGATGGGCTTCAAAGAACGCGCCGGGCACTTCGTAATGCTGCGTGTTGGCCGCATGCGTGTCGATCGCGATGGGGCTCGCGTTCAGTTCGTGCACCAGCCGGTCGAAGGCGGCCGTGCGTCGCTCGCCGTCGAGCAGATGTTCGTCGCGCAGGCGCTGCCGCAGCAGCGTGCGCATGCCGGCGCGGATCAGCGGATCCGGCAGCCAGCCGCGTTCGCAGCAGCGGATCAGCCAGGTGTCGCCGGGGGCAGGCATCCGGGCGGGCGACGGTTGCGAGGCGGTGGCGGTCATGAGCGCGTACTCCTGTCTTCTGGATGGTCGGGGCGGGCAACGGGCGGTGGTGCGGCCGGCCTGGGCGGCCACGGAACGAGGGCGCTGGTCGTGAGCATGTATTCCCGGTAGCCCGGCCGCGTTCGCACGAGATGCGCCTCGAGTAGCGGCAGGCCGGAGACCCTGAGCAGCAGCCACGCCATCAGGAACGGCGGCATCAGCGTGAGCCAGCCCCACGGCATGCCGATCGCGAGCGCCGCGTATGCGCACCAGTGCAGGCATTCGAAGAAGTAGTTGGGGTGCCGCGAATAGCGCCACCAGCCCACTCGACAGACGCGGTCGCGGCGCCCGGGGGCAGCGAGGAAGTGCTTGAGCTGCCGGTCGGCGGCGGCCTCTCCGGCCACGGCGACGAGCCAGATCGAGACGGCCGCGACGGCTGCGGACCGGGACGGCGCGGCCGGACTGTATGCCGGCACGAAGAACGCGACCGACAGCAACATCGAGATCAGCGCCTGCAACTGGAACAGCCAGAACATGTTGCGCGGCGCGGCGTCGCCCCATTGCACGCGGAATTGCCGATAGCGCCGGTCCTCGGGCTGCCGGCGGTTGCGACGCCACAGGTGTCGTGCGAGCCGCAGCCCCCAGATGCCGCCGCCTGTCGCGACGAGTGCGCGGTTCAATGCCGGGCCGGTGCCGAGCCCCGCGACGAACACGGCCATGCCGCCGAGCGTCACTGCCCAGACTGGGTCGATCATCCCGGCATTCCGGGAGCGCAACTGGCTGATCCACACCGCCGTGAACGACAGAAACAGTCCGACGAAAGCGAGGAGGGCAACGGCGACGGCATGCATGCGGGCGGCTCCGGGGACGCGATATCCGTCATATACGGAGCCGAAGGCGAAACGGATGCATCGGGATGCGCCGCGACCTGCGCGCGGGCGACAGGGGCACGCACCGCGCTCACCCTCGGCGGACGGATGTCCGCCGCAGGTTGGCGCGGCGCCTGTTATGCCGCGTGCATTGCCCCGGTGGCGAGCACCGGACCCGTGGGTTGACCGCTCGGCGAGCCGCCGCGCGGCTCGATCGACACGGCGAGCACCGCCCGTGCGCTGAACTGCGCGACGATCGCGGGCGGCAGCGTCATCGACGCCGGTGCGTCCGGCGTGAATACGCCGAGCGAGATCGGCTTCGCATTCGGCGGAATCAGCCAGAGCTCGGCCGAGCGATTCGCGGCGATCGTCGGCTTGTCCGCCGGCACCACGACCATCCGGGCGCGGCGCAGGTCGACGGTGGCGGTCCAGTGTGCGACGCCGTCCGACCGTGCGATCGTGGCCACCATGTAGTTGCCCTCGACAGCTGCCACGCGCGGTGGCGCTTCGCTCACCAGGATCAGGTTGAACGCGAGCAGTCCGAGGGCGGCCAAGCTCGCGCCAAGGCCGACCCAACGCCACAGTCGCAGGCTGTTCCACCATCCGCCCGATGGCGTGGCGCCGCGCGCGGCCGGCGGAACGACGAAGCCGAGGTCACGCTGGATTCTCGTCCAGACCCGGCCAGGCGGGGCGACGCGTGCGATGTCTTCCGCGAGCGGTGCGAAGCGGCGCTGCCAGCGCTCGAGTGTCGCCTGCAACAGCGGATCGCGTGCGGCGGACTCCTCGAGTGCGTGCCGCGCATCGGCGTCGAGTACGCCGAGCGCGTATTCCGCGCAGCGCAATTCGGGATCGTGATCGGCTGGCGTATTCATTGCTCGAGACATACCTTCAGCTGCATCAGGCTGCGCCGGATCCAGCTTTTCATGGTTCCGAGAGGCACACGCAGTCGCGCTGCGAGTTCGCTATAAGTCGCGCCGCTGAAAAAAGCCTCGCGTATTGCGCGGCCCTGATCCGGATCGAGCCGCTCGAGGCACCGTTCGAGGCGTTGGCGCTCCTGGCTTGCTTCCGCGAGCGCGGCGGGCGTCGGATCCTCGTCGGGGAGATCCAGCACCTGCTCTTCGTCGAGTTGCGCCTCGCGATGCTGCCGTAACCGGTCGATCGTCCTGTTGCGCGCCAGCGTGGTCAGCCACGTCATCGCACCGCCGCGTGCCGGGTCGAACGCGTCAGCACGTCGCCACACGGCCGTGTAGACATCCTGGAGCAGATCCTCGGCTTCCCCGCGATCGTGAACCATGCGCAGGATGATGCCGAACACCCGCGACGAGGTCAGCCGGTACAGCTCGGCGAAAGCCGCCTGATCGCCGCTCGCGACCTGCGACATGACCTGATTCAGGTGCTCGCGACGCACGGCATCCGCGTCGGTTGACGGGGCGAAGCGCTCGGCACCATCCGGCGTGTCGTTCATGCTGAAGAAATGGCGAGGATCGCCATGGCGTGAATGTCGAGCGAAATATAGCACTGCCGGATGCACTTGATCGAGCAATCGACGGCGGACCCGCTGAATGTCGTGCATGGTGGCGAACCGTATGAAGACGTTGCAGCGAAATACGAACGAATCGCCCGCCGGGATGCAACCGGCCGCCGTCACTGCGGCGGGGTGGTTGCGTGCACAATGGCGTGATTTCCTGGCCGGGAGGGAGTCAATGAAGCGATCTGTCCTTTGTACGTCGTCCGTGTGGACGGCTTCCATGGCGCTGGCTGGAGCGGCGCTGTTGCTCGCGGGATGCGCGGGCCTGGCGGGAGGCGAGAGCGGCAACGCCCAGGTGCCGCAGCCGGCCAAGGCGGTCGATCTTGATCGCTATGTGGGTAGATGGTACGAGTTCGCGCGCTATGAAAACCGCTTTGAGCGCGGTTGCGACGGCGTGACGGCCGATTATGCGAAGCGGGAAGACGGCCTCGTCGACGTGCGCAATACGTGTCGCGAAGGCGGGCCGGGCGGCCGCGCACGAAGCTCGGACGGACGGGCGAAGATCGTGGCGAACAGCGGCGACGCGAAACTGAAAGTGTCGTTCTTCGGGCCGTTCTTTTTCGGCAACTACTGGATACTCGATCACGCCGACGACTACTCGTGGTCGATCGTCGGCGAGCCGTCAGGGCGATTCCTGTGGATCCTGACGCGCGTCGCCAGGCCGTCGACCGAGCAAGCCGACGCGCTTGTCGAGCGCGTGCGGACGCTCGGCTACGACACGATGATGTTGCGGCGCACTGCGCATTAGCCCGACTGCATGGGCAGCCATGCATCCGCGGCCGCGTCACGTTCGGGAGAACGTCGGGTACCGCGTGCGTTGTTGTCGGTGACGATCGTGAAGGAGAGGAGCGGGGCCCGGTCTGTTCGGGAGCGGGGGCGTGTTCGCGCCCGACTCTGGGCGCGAGCTGTCGGGGAGACTAGACCTGCCCGCGATCGCGCGAGCTCACGGCGACTACCGTAGGCGACTCGGCGAGCGAGACAAAGCTTCGGGTGACGCCGTCCAGCGCATCTATGTTGCCTGTCTCGATGTCGTAAACCCAGCCGTGCAGATTCATGCGCCCCTGTTCGAGGGCGAGCGCCACGGACGGGTGAGTGCGCAGATTGGCAAGTTGCGCGATCACGTTTTCGCGCACGAGCCCGTCGAGCTTCGCGCGAGGCGTGTCGTATTCATGCGCGGCGTTGATGACTTTAGCGGCGTCGGCATGACGCAGCCAGTTCGCGACCGCCGGCAGATGATCGAGGCAGGTGCAGCGTGAAATCGCGCCCATCGCACCGCAATCGGAGTGACCGCAGATCACGATATCGCGAACGCCGAGGACGGCGACCGCGTATTCGACGGTGGCGGAAACGCCGCCGGGCTCGGGGCCGTAGGACGGCACGATGTTGCCTGCATTGCGGATCACGAACAGTTCGCCCGGCTCGCGCTGCGTGAGCAATTCGGGCACGACGCGACTGTCCGAGCACGTGACAAACAGTGCCTTGGGGTTCTGTGATGTGGCGAGCTGCTTGAAGAGCCCAGCCCGTTGCGGATAGATGTCGCGCTGAAAACGAAGAAAACCGTCGATGACGTCACGCATGTTTGCTCCCGGGGTACAGATTCGATATACCGGCGTAGCAAAGACGGGTACGCTCGCGCGGCGGGCGATATTATGCCGGCATCAGATGAGCGAGGGAACGGCGTGGTACTTCGCGCAAATCATAGTTGACATAATCATAATTATCGTTAGTTTGTGTGTAGGTCCCAAGTTCAGATGTCGCGTTTCCGCTAAATAAAAATGTCGTGTTTTGGCCTGTAGGTTGATCGCCTGCACCCTTGGGAGCGCAGGCGATGAACGCGACTGGGACGATCACCATGACGATGCGCGAGCCGGATCGATTCAAGGTCATTCAGGACGTAGCCGACGGCAAGCTCAAACCATGGCGTGCAGCGGAACGGCTGGAATTGACGACCCGACAGGTCCACCGACTGGTCGCCCGGCTTCGGGAGCATGGGGCGGCGTGTTGGGTATCGGGACACCGAGCGAAGCCCGGCAATAAGTGAGCAATACCAACGGGATCGAGTCGAGCGTTTCCCATGGATCCGGCGCTTCTTCGCGAGAAGATGATGACCGACCGCCAGAACGAGTCGCTCCGTGAACAGCTGCTCCGATTCGATATCGTCCCGCGACGCGGGATGAAATGCGATGCCGGGATCAAACCGGCGCGCCCCGACCGAGATGCGCGCACACCGCGACGCGTGCACTCGAACGCACCCTGCGAAGCTCCACGCCCGCCCACTCCTGCCGCGACACCCCGCCCGGCAACTACCACTACTGCCAGTACCTCCGCTGTCCGCGCCCCCTTACTCTTGTCGGCATCGCTGGCGCGCCGTCCGAGGCCGCGCCGCTTCGACCGGAGACACGACAGATGCCATTTGACTGGACGCAGGAACAGCATGCGACGCTCGCGCGCTTTCGCGACATCGGCACGGAGATCGCCGCGGTGGAACGCGACGCTCGCGCGCCTGCCGGATTCGATGCAGCCGGCTGGACCCGGCTCGGCCAGGAAGGACTGTGGGACATGATCGTGCCGGAGACCTACGGCGGCGACGGTCACGGCTGGTGGCACTTTTCCGCGGCGCTGGAGGGGCTTGCATCGACGATCCGCCGCCCGGCGCTGCTGCTGTCGGTGATCGCGCAGGCCGGCATGGTGCGCGCGCTCGAACGCTATGGCACGGCAACCCAGCAGGACCGCTATTTCGGCGCGATCCTGCGCGGCGAACTGAGCGCGACGGCGATCGCCGAACCGGGCACCGGCACCGACGTGCGCAGCATTGCGACGAAGCTGGTCGAGCACGGCGACGGCTACCGGCTGACCGGCAGCAAATTCAACATCGCGCACGCGCCGCTCGCGCGCTTCATCCTCGTCGTCACGCGTGTCGAAACGCTCGGCCGGCGCAATACGGCGCTTGTGATCGTCGACCGCGACCAGCCGGGCATGACCGTCGCGGCGCCCGACCGCAAGCTCGGCCTCGACGACCTGCCCACCGGCGCGCTGCATTTCGACGATTGCCCGATCGCGCGTGGCCAGCTGCTGGGCGAACCGGGCGCCGGGCTCGGCAACCTGATCGACATCATTTCGCTCGGCCGTCTCTACTACGGCCTCGTCGCCGCGCAGGTGACGGCGCCGTACCTGCGCGACGCAATCGCCTATTGCCGCGACCGGCGCAGCTTCGACAGCACGATCGACGCGCACCAGTACGTGCAGCGTCGTCTGGTCGACCTGCAGATCGGCATCGAGCGCGGCACGTGGCTCGCGCGCGGCGCGCTCGCGCAGTTGCTGACGGATCACCCCCAAGCGCTGATGTCCTGCTCGATCGCGAAGCTGGTCGGCGCGCAGGATCTCGTCGACGGTGCGCTTGGCCTCGTGCGGCTGTACGGCAGCCTCGGCTACCAGGCCGGGCCGGTGGCCGCATTCGCGTCGGACGCGCTGGGTTTCATGAGCGTCGGCGGAACCGAGGAAATGCATCGCAAGAACATCTTCAACCAGATGATGCGCGCCGGCTGAACGCCCGCCATCGACATGCGTACGACGCACCCTACAGGAATCCAAGCATGACAACGACCCACCGACGCCCTTCCCGCCTGCGCCGCTCCTGGCTGTTCCTCGCCGGCGCCGATCACGATGCGCTCGTCGCCGGCGCCGCGAGCGGCGCGGACGTATTGATCCAGGAACTCGAGACCTTTACGCCGCCGGACCGGCGTCCGGCCGCGCGCGAACTCAGCGAGCGCGTGCTCGCGGGCTGGCGCGATGCCGGCATCCTCGCGTCCGTGCGCGTGAACCCGCTCGACGCGGGCGGCATCGACGACCTGCGCGCGGCGATGCGCGGCCGGCCGGACATCGTGATGATGTCGTACGTCGCGACGCCCGAGCAGGTCGTCGCGCTCGACGAAGCCGTCACGCGCTTCGAGCGCGAATACGATATCGCGCCCGGCTCGACGGAACTGGTGCCGAACATCGAGTCGACGCTCGGGCTCGTGAACACGATGGCGATCGCGCGTTCGAGCCCGCGCGTGTCCGCCGTGCTCGTCGCGACCGAGGACATGGTGGCCGACATGGGGGCCGAGCGCACCCGCGCGGGCCGCGAACTCGACTATGTACGTTCGCGCTTTCGCGTCGAATGCGCGGCCGTCGGCATCACCGCGATCGATTGCCCGTACAGCTATGCCGACAACGAAGGCGCGGAGCTCGACATGCGCGTGTCGCGCGGCCTCGGATACCAGGCCAAGGCGATCGTCAACGCGCAGTTCGTGCCGGTCGTCAATCGCGTGCTGACGCCGACGGCCGACGAAGTCGCCCTCGCCCGCCGCGTGATCGACGCGTTCGACACCGCCCGGCGAGCGTCCGGCGGCCGCCGCGTGGCCGCGGCCGTCGTCGACGGTTTCCTCGCGGAAGTTCCCGACTATCTCGCCGCGCACCGGCTGATCGCCCGCGCGACGCAATTCGGCATTGCCTGAGCCCGCCATGGATACGATCGCCACGCGCCTGAAGGCGCTGAAAACCCTCGCGCATGCGGCGCCGCACGTTCCGGCCGAGAACTGGCCCGACACGCCGCAAGCGCAATTCGAACGCTGGCTCGACGAGGCCGTTGCCGCAGGCGCCGTCGAACCGCAGGTGATGACGCTGTCGACGGTCCGCCCGGACGGGCGGCCCGACGCACGCTCCGTCGTACTGCTGAACGTCGACGCGCGCGGCTGGCATTTCGCGGCGAGTACGCGCAGCCCCAAGGGGCGCCAGATCGAAAACCGGCCGTTCGCCGCGCTGACGTTCTATTGGCCGGTGATCGCGAGCCAGGTCCGCCTGAGCGGCCCGGTCGAGCGGCTGCCGGCCGCCGAAGGCCGCGCCGATTTCGCGGGCCGCCCGGAGCGGTCGCGCGCGAGCATCCTGGCCGGCCGGCAAAGCGAACGGCTCGACGATCCCGCCGACCTGACGCGCGCGATCGACGCGCAGCTCGCGCGGCTGGCCGCCGACCCCGCACTCGTGTCGGAGGACTGGCACCTGTACACGCTCGCACCGGACGAAGCCGAATTCTGGCGTGCCGACAGCGCACGCCGTTTTGCGCGGCAGGCGTACCGTCGTGACGGTCAGTGCTGGGAACGGTGTGCGCTATGGCCTTGAAATCCGCCGCACTCCCGTCGCGACCGGGCGGCACCCTGCACGACGGCATGAATGACCGGATGCACGAAGACACGCGCCTCATGCACGCGGGCCGCGACAGCGCGGCCTGGCACGGCTTCGTGAATCCGCCTGTCTACCATGCGTCGACCGTGCTCAGCCCGACGGTGTCCGATCTGCTGAACCGCACGCAGCCGTATATCTACGGCCGCCGCGGCACGCCGACGACCGACGCGCTCGAGCGCGCGGTGACGAGCCTCGAAGGTGGTGCCGGTGCGGTGCTGTGTCCGTCGGGCTTGTCCGCGTGCACGCTGGCGCTGCTGTCGTGCCTGAAGCCCGGCGATCACCTGCTGATGACCGCATCGGTCTACGGCCCGGTACGCCATGCGTGCGAAGGCGTGCTTGCGCGGCTCGGCGTCGAGACGACCTGGTATGACGGCCGCACGCCCGTCGCTGCCGCATTCCGTGCGAATACGCGCGCGCTGTATGTCGAAGTGCCGGGCTCCTATACGTTCGACATGCACGATATCCCGGCGCTCGTCCGGCTCGCGCACGCACACGGCGCGCTGGTTGTCGCGGACAACAGCTGGGCCACGCCGCTCTTCTTTCAACCGCATGCGTTCGGCATCGACCTGTCGATCCAGGCCGGCACCAAGTACCTGGTCGGGCATTCCGATGCGATGCTCGGCACCGTGTCGGCCACCGAGCGCGCGTGGCCCGCGTTGAAGCAACTGCATGGCGATCTCGGACTGTGCGCGGGCCCCGACGACGTCTATCTCGCGCTGCGCGGGTTGCGCACGCTCGGCGTGCGGCTGCGGCAGCACCAGCGCAACGCACTGGCGGTCGCGAGCTGGCTCGCGACGCGCCCCGAAGTGCAGCGCGTGCTGTATCCGGCCCTCCCCGGCGACGACGGACATGCGCTGTGGCGCCGCGATTTCCGCGGCGCATCGGGGCTGTTCTCGGTCGTGCTGCAGCCGGCGCCGCCGCACGCGGTCGAAGCGTTTCTCGACCACCTCGCGCTGTTCGGACTCGGTTATTCGTGGGGCGGCTACGAGAGCCTCGCGCTGCCGTTCGAACTGGACGCGCACGGCCTTGCCGCGCGCTGGCCGGCCGGCAGCCGCGGCGTGCGCGTGCATGTCGGGCTCGAGGACCCGGACGACCTGATCGCCGATCTCGCGGCCGGTCTCGATCGTTATGCGGCGTGCGCGCGGCAGGCCGCCGCCTGCGAGGATGCCGCGCGATGCTGACCGTCTGGGGCCGCCGCACGTCGTTCAACGTGCAGAAGGTGTTGTGGCTCATCGGCGAGCTGGGCGTGCCGTACCGGCACATCGCGGCAGGCGGTGAACACGGCTCGCTGCAGACGCCCGCGTTCGCGGCGCTGAATCCGACCTGCCGGATTCCGGTGATCGACTGGGATGGCGACGTCGTGTGGGAGTCGCACACGATCCTGCGCTATCTCGCCGCGCGGGTGCCGAACAATCCGTTCTGGTGCCGCGACGCGTTCGCCCGTTCGCGCGCGGAGCGCTGGATGGACTGGTCGCAGACCGCGCTCGAACCCGACGTGATGACCGGGCTGTTCTGGGCGCTCGTGCGAACGCCGCCGGAGCGGCGCGACGATGCGCTCGTGCGCGACAAGGCCGCGCGCAGCGCGACGCATTTCCAGCTGCTCGACCGGCTGCTGTCGACCCAGCCCTTCCTGGGCGGGGCGACGCCGGGCCTGGCCGACATACCGGCCGGCGCGACGCTGTTCCGCTATTTCTCGCTCGACGTCGAGCGGCCGCCGTTGCCGCACGTCGAGGCCTGGTACGCCCGCCTGAGCCGACGCCCCGCCTATCGCGAACAGGTCATGGTGTCGTTCGACGCGTTGCGCGGCCAGCCGGGCTGACTCTGCGCGTGACGACTCACATAGCCTCGCGGTCTCACGAACTCACGACCCTCTCGACACGACATGACGCACTCCGCCCTTCGCCCGATCCTGATCGTCCTGCATCGCGAACAGTCGAGCCCCGGCCGGATCGGCCGGCTGCTTGCCGCCCGCGGCCATCCGCTCGACATTCGTCGCCCGCCGCTCGGCGACCCGCTGCCGGCGACGCTGGCCGACCACGCGGGCGCCGTGGTGTTCGGCGGCCCGATGAGCGCCAACGACGGCGATCGCTGGATTCAGGATGAAATCGACTGGATCGGCGTGCCGCTGCGCGAGGCGGCGCCCTTTCTCGGTGTCTGCCTGGGAGCGCAGATGATGATCCGCCACCTGGGCGGCCGCGTGATCGCGCATCGTGACGGGCGCGCGGAAATCGGTTATTGGCCGATCGCCGCGACGCCCGCCGGCCGGCGCCTCGGGTCGTGGCCGTCGCACGTCTACCAGTGGCATCGCGAGGGCTTCGAACGCGTCGCCGGGCTCGAGATCCTCGCGACCGGCGAGCACTTCGAGAACCAGGCCGTGCGCTACGGGCCGCGCGCGTACGGCGTGCAGTTCCATCCGGAAGTGAGCTATCCGATGATGCGGCGCTGGAGCACGGCCGCCGCGCACAAGCTGTCGGCGCCCGGTGCGCAGGATCTCGCGACGCAGGCACGCGAAGGCCGGCGGCACGACCGGGCGACGGCCGCGTGGCTCAGCGCGTTTCTCGACCGCTGGCTCGACGATGCGCCCGCATCAGGTCGGCACGGTCACGTCGGAGATGCTGATCAGCCCCCACTCGACCGCTCGCAGCACGGCTTCGTGCCGACGTGACACGTTGAACTTGCGGCGGATGTTCATGAAGTGGAAATTGATGCACGACTCGGTCACGTTCAGGATGTGGCCGATTTCCCACGACGTCTTGCCGGCCGCGTGCCAGCGCAGGCATTCGACTTCCCGCCGGCTGAGCCGCGGCACGCTGTCGGGCGGTGCATGGCAGCGCGTGCCGGCGATCGCTTCGCACGCGACGTCGCGCAGCAGCGTCAGCGCCGCAAGATGGCGGTCGCAGTGCTCGCGCGTGGCGGCGAGCTCGTCGGTGCTCGCACACAACAGCATGCCGACCTCCCCCTTCGCGCCGCGCACCGGCAGCACGACGCCGCTGCGCATGCCGTACGCGGCCGCCGCTTCGTAACACGGGCGCTGCTCCGGCAGCGCGAACAATGCGTCGTCCCAGACGAGCGGCAGTGCCGAACGGAAGCAATGCCGCAGCATCGGGTCGACGCGGTCGAACTGGCGCTGCCGGTACAGCGCCGTCCAGCCGGGCACGCCGCTGCTCCATTTGCGCGCGAGATCGAACGACGCGCCGGTAAACGGCAACACGATCAGCACGACCTTGTCGAACCCCATTCCGGCGGCCGCGTCGGTCATTCTCTGCCATGACGCGTCCGTGTCGCCGGGTACCAACCATTTCAGACAATCCAGTCCATTCATACAAGCCACCCCGTTCGTTTAGTTGGAATCTGCAGCCAGGCGGACTTGCGCAACCGGTTCGAGACGTTGCGCGTGAACGGGCCGCGCTAGACCGCCTCGGCCAGACGTCGCCGGCCTGCCTGCCTCGCGTCGTCGAGCGACGCCGTCACGTCGAACGGAATGCCGAACGCCTTTTCGATGCCGGATGCGTTCGCGATGGCCGCTTCACGCTCGGCCGGGTCCGGTTCGATCGTGATGAGCGCACGGCAGACCGCGGCGAGCGAGGCGCGGTTCTGCTTGAGCCACATGCCGCGTTCCTTGCGGTCGTCGTGCGCTTCATCCGGGCGGGCCGGCGGAAAGATCATGACAAACGGCTCGCCGTGCCGCATCAGCGCGTGCATGTCGTCGAGCCAGCGCTGTGCGTAGCCGGCGGATGCGATCGCGTCGTTGCGCACGACGACGAACGGAAATTCCGCGACGTCGAACACGGCGAGCGTCGCCAGGTCGGGGGGCATGGCACCAGCTTGGTGGGTGGGCATCGGGTCAACCTCCATCGAATTGAACAGCATGGGTCGGAACGGGCCGCGCAGCGCCCGCTTCATCGTTTCGCGGCGGCGCCGGGGCCGAACGGCGGACGGGCGAGCCAGACCACCGCGATCACGGCGAGATACACGCAGCCGAGCGCGAACGAAACGTCGTTGAACGAGATCTGGTACGCCTGCGCATCGACCAGGTTGCCCAGCAGCGTCGCCGCGCGCTGCGGATCGCCGCCGCCGAGCCGCGCGACTTCGGCGCGCACGGCGGGGTCGAACGCGCTCACGTGCTCGCTGAGCTGCGCGTGGTGCAGGATCGCGCGCCGGTCCCACAGGAACGACGTGATCGACACCGCGAAGCTCGCGCCGAGCGTGCGCAGGAACGTCGACAGGCCGGAGCCGGCGGCGATCTCGTCCGGCTTCAGGTCGGACAGCAGGATGCTGTTGATCGGCATGATGAACAGTGCGAGGCCGAGGCCCTGCAGCAGCTGGATCAGCGCGATGTGCGTGAAGTCGATGTCGGGCACGAAACCCGCGCGCAGGAACGACGACGTGCCGAGGATCGCGAACGCGCAGCACACGAGCACGCGCATGTTGAAGCGCGGCGCGTACTTGCCCATGAACGGCGTCATCAGCACCGGGATCACGCCCATCGGCGCGACGGCGAGCCCGGCCCAGAACGCGGTGTAGCCGAGCGTGCGCTGCAGCCACTGCGGCACGATCACGTTGACCGCGAAGAACGCCGAATACGCGAGCACGAGCGTCAGCGTGCCGGCCGCGAAGTTGCGATGCGCGAAGAGCCGCAGGTTCACGATCGGGTTCGGCTCGTTGAGCTCCCAGATCAGGAACAGCGCGATGCCGAACGCGGCGACCACCGACATCACGACGATGAACGTCGAGTTGAACCAGTCGGCTTCGTTGCCCTTGTCGAGCACGATCTGCAGCGCGCCGACGCCGACGATCAGCGCGGCGAGGCCCACATAGTCGACGCGCGCGGCAACGGTCGTCTCGACGCGTGCGCGCATCTGCGCGAACACGCACAGCGCGGCGAACACGCCGATCGGCAGGTTGATCAGGAACGCCCAGCGCCACGAGTAATGCTCGGTGACCCAGCCGCCGAACACGGGCCCCGCGATCGGCGCGACGACCGTGACCATCGCGATCATCGACAGCGCGAAACCGCGCCGCTGCGGCGGGTAGATCGACAGCATCAGCGCCTGCGTGGTCGGGATCATCGGCCCGGCCACCAGGCCCTGCAGCGCGCGGAACGCAACGAGCTGCGGCAGGTTTTGCGCGAGGCCGCACAGGAGCGACGCGAACGTGAACGCGAGCGTTGCCCACACGAACAGCCGCACCTGCCCGACGCGCTTGACGAGAAACCCGGTCAGCGGCAGCGCGATCGCATTGCTGACCGAGAACGTCGTGACGACCCACGCGCTCTGCGTCGTGCTCACGCCGAAGTTGCCGGCGATCGTCGGCAGCGACACGTTGGCGACGGTGCCGTCCAGCACCTGCATGAACACCGCGAGCGCGAGGCCGAAGGTCGTGAGCCCGACGCTCGATGGTCGAAAACCGCTGTCGGCGGCCGCCATCGGGCCGCTCATCGCACCGTCTCCGCGCGCGCTGCCGACGGCAGGTTCGCATGGATGACGTCGGCGATCAGGCTGTCGGCGCGGGCCAGCTCGTCGCGGTACACGTCGGTGCGGAAGACCGGCGCGCGCTGCTCGCGTCGCGACAGCATCGCGCCGCTGCGGTCGTGCTGGTCGACGCGTGCGTGCATCGACAGGCCGATGCGCAGCGGATGCGCGTCGAGCTGGGCCGGTTCCGTCAGCTCGATGCGCACCGGCAGCCGCTGCACGATCTTGATCCAGTTGCCGGTCGCGTTCTGCGCCGGCAGCAGCGAAAACGCGCTGCCGGTGCCGACGCCGAGGCTTTGCACGCGGCCGGTATAACGCACCGCGTCGCCGTACAGGTCGGCGGTCAGTTCGACCGGCTGCCCGATGCGCATGTGTTCGAGCTGCTTCTCGGTGAAGTTCGCATCGACCCACAGCTCGCGCAGCGGCACCACCGCCAGCAGCGGTACGCCGGGCGACACGCGCTGCCCGACCTGCACCGTGCGCTTCGCGACATAACCGGTGACGGGCGTGACGACGTCGGTGCGTGCATGCGCGAGGTACGCGGCGCGCAGCCGTTCGGCAGCGGCCTGCACGTCGGGGTGCGATGCGACCGCGGTGTCGTCGATCAGCGCCTTGCTCGTCTGGTGCTGCTCGCTCAACGTGGCGAGCGCGCTTTGCGCGGCCGCGTACGCGCTTTGCGCGGAGGTCAGCGTGTCGCGTGCATGCGCGAGTTCCTCGCGTGAAATCGCGCCGGAGCGGCCGAGATCCTCGCGGCGGCTGTAGTCGGCCTTCGCCTTGTCGAGCGCGGTGCGTCGCGAGTCGAGTTCGGCGCGTGCGCCGTCGATGCTGTTCGCCAGCCCGCGTTCGTTGCTGTACAGGCCGCGCACCTTGCGCACCGTTGCCGCGAGATCGGCCTGCGCGGTCGCGAGCGCGATCTGCGCGTCGCTCGGGTCGAGGCGTACGAGCGGCGTGCCGGCGCGGACGAGGTTGCCGTCGTCCGCGTCGATCGACACGACGGTGCCCGTCACCTGCGGCGTCAGCTCGACGACGTTGCCTTGCGCGTACGCGTTGTCGGTGGATTCATACCAGCGTCCGACGATCACGTACCAGATGCCCCAGCCGAGAATGCCGAGCGCGAACACGGCGACGAGCGCGCGCACCAGATGCTTGCGCCGTGCCGGCGGTGCCGGCGGCGTCGCGGGTGCGGCACCGCCGGGTGCCGGTGGCGTGCGGGTGTCCGGCCCGCCCGGCCCGCCCGGCGCGCGGGGTGCGCCGGTGTGGTCGGCCGCCGGCTGCTGGCGGGCGCTGGCGGAATCGGCGGCGGCCGGCCGCGCGGGAGTCTGCAGGGAGTTGTCGCTGCTCATGGTTCGATATCAAGGACGTTGGGAAGGAGTGGCGGCGAGCGCGACGTCGTCCGGCTCGGCGCGAAAGCCGCCGCCGAGCGCGGCGACGAGCTGCAGCGACTGGTCCGCGCGCTGCGCGCGCAGCGCGGCGACCTCGCGGCTCGCGACCAGCAGTTGCTGGCGCACGACGAGCGCGTCGAGGTAGCTGCCGACGCCGGCCCGGTAGCGCGCGTCCGCGAGCCGCCACGCATCGGTGGCGGAGTCGAACGCACGCTGCTGCGCATCGGTCTGCACAGCGAGCGAATCCAGCCGGTGCAGATCGTCGGCCACCTCGCCGATCGCACCGATCAGCGTCTTGTTGTAACCGGCGACCGCGAGGTCGTATTGCGCGTCACGCCTGCGCAGCACGCCGCGCCGCTCGCCGCCGTCGAAGATCGGCAGGCTCACGGCCGGGCTGGCGTTATAGGTGCGCGATGCCGCCTGGAACAGCGATGCGCCCCCGCGCGTCGCGAGCCCGATCAGCGCGGTGAGACTGACGTTGGGCAGGAAATCCGCACGGGCGGCCGCGACGTTGCGGCTGGCCGCCTCGACCCGCCAGCGCGCGGCGACGAGGTCGGCGCGCCGGCCGAGCAGCGCGGCCGGAAGGTCGGCCGGCACCGCGAGCGCGGCCGTCGGCAGCGGCGCGGGCCGCACGAGCGCGAGGCCGCGGTCGGGGCCGGCGCCGAGCAGGATCGCGAGCGCGATGCGCGCACTGTCGATCGCCTGGGCCGTGCGTGCCTGCTCGCGCGTCGCGGCCGCGACTTCGCTTTCCGCCTGGCGCTGTTGCGCGACGTTGTCGATGCCTTTCGTGACGCGCTGGCGCGTGAGCGTGAGCGCTTCGTCGGCGCGCGCATATTCGGCCCGCGCGACGTCCTGCTGATCGAACGCATACGCGAGATTCACGTAGGCGCGCGCAACGTTGACCGACAGCAGCACGCGTGCGGCCTGCGCATCGATTTGCGCGGCCCGCGCTTCGCCGAGCGCGGCCTCCCACGCGGCACGGCGCCCGCCCCACAGATCGAGATCCCAGCTCAGGCCGAGATTGACCTCGCGCGTGTGGCTGAAGAAGCCGCCGCCCTCGCCCGACGAAAACTGGGTACCGGACAGCCGCTCGGCCTTTGCGCTCGCGCGGCCGTCGAGGTGCGGCAGCCGCGCGGCCCGCGCTTCGATCACCAGCGCCTGCGCTTCGCGTGCGCGCGCATCGGCGGTCGCGAGATCGGGGTTGCCGGCGAGCGCCTCGTCGATCAGCGCGCTCAGTTGCGCATCGTTCAGCGCACGCCACCAGTCGGCGGCCGGCCAGTCGGCGGCGGGCACATGCGCGAGGCTGCGCGATGCGGCGAGCGTATCGGCGCCGCGCAGCGTGCCTGCGGGTGCGAGCCCGTCGCGGCTCGCGCACGCACCGAGCACGACGAGCGCGGCGGCGGCGGCGATTCGCGACATGACGCGCAGTGCGCCGGCATCGCGTGTCCAGGGAGCAAGTGCTGCATGCATCGCATTCCTCTGCTTCGTATCGGTTTGAACACGACACGCATTGTTGGACGCCCCCGGGCAAAGCTGATAATGTTGTTTAGACAAAAAATAATGAATTCCGGCCATGCCCATCCGAGACACTTCTCCACCGCGCACCCTGCAGCGCGCCGATTCCGATCCGAGCGAACGCGAGGACGGCCCGTCACTGATCGCCGTCTGGGGGGAGGACGACGGCAGCAACACGTACCGGCTCGGCACCCGCGAGGTCGACTGGCACAGCCATCTGCGCGGGCAGGTGTTCTGCGTGGAAAGCGGTTTCGCGCACGTGCGCACGCCGCACGGTTCATGGCTGTTGCCGCCGCATCGCGCGGGCTGGATTCCGCCCGGCGAGCAGCACAAGGTCAGCATCAGCGGCGCGTTGAGCGGCTGGAGCGTCGTGATCGCACCGGCCGCAAGCCGGCGGATGCCGGGGCAGCCATGCGTGATCGCGATCACCGAGCTG
The DNA here is from genome assembly GCF_052045915.1 of Burkholderia sp. 22088. Classification (NCBI taxonomy): domain Bacteria; kingdom Pseudomonadati; phylum Pseudomonadota; class Betaproteobacteria; order Burkholderiales; family Burkholderiaceae; genus Burkholderia; species Burkholderia sp. 22088. The sequence continues at coordinate 477,613 of NZ_JBQEPY010000001.1, read as the reverse complement.
ATGCGCGCGCTCGTGCGGCGCGCGGTGTCGTGGGCGGACCAGGACAGGCTCGACGTCGAGCAGGCTCGCATCAGCGTCGTGCTGCTCGACGAGATGCGCCGCGCGCCGCACGAGCCGCTGCACCTGCCGATGCCGCGCGACCGGCGGCTGCTGCGCATCGCCAACGCGATCCTCGGGCAGCCGCACGACAGCCGCACGCTCGAAGCGTGGGCCGAATGGGCCGGGCTGTCCGCCCGCACGCTGAGCCGGCTGTTCGTCGCCGAAACCGGCACGAGCTTCGCGCAATGGCGCCAGCAGGCGCGCCTCACGCATGCGCTCGAACGTCTCGCGAGCGGCGACAGCGTCGCCAACATCGCCGACGCGCTGGGCTATGCGACGCCGAGCAACTTCATCGCGATGTTCCGCCGCGCGTTCGGCGATTCGCCCGCGCATTACTTCGCGAAGCGCAGGCAGCCGTAGCGCGATACGGCCCTGCCCCTATCACCCCTGCCAGTACAGCACCCGCATCGACGTCGCTATAGTCGCCGTGCGACCGGCCGGTCGGTCGCTCAATGTGACTTGTGGAGGGTGTCGATGTCGAATGCCGTTGGGTCGGACCACACGCCGATCGTCTCCGAGCAGCAGCTCGCCGATCATCTGGCCGCCGGCTGCAAGCCGGCCGTGCAGTTCCGGATCGGGACCGAGCACGAGAAGTTCGTCGTCGCGCGTGCGACGCACGCAGCCGCGCCTTACGACGGGCCGTCGGGCATCGCCGCGGTGCTCGCGGGGCTGCAAGGCGACGGCGCGCCGATCGTCGATGCCGGGCGGATCGTCGGCGTGATCCAGCGCGACGGCGCCGCGATCTCGCTCGAGCCGGCCGGCCAGCTCGAACTGTCGGGGGCGCCGCTCGAAACGCTGCACGATACGCATGCCGAGCTGCATGCGCACCTCGCCGCGGTGCGCGGCGCATGCGAACCGCTCGGCCTGCGCTGCGCGCCGCTGGGGTTTCACCCTCACCTTGCGCGCGCGGCACTGCCGTGGATGCCGAAGCAGCGTTACGGGATCATGCAGCGCTACATGCCGCGCGTCGGGACGCGCGGGCTCGACATGATGCAGCGCACCTGCACCGTGCAGGTCAACCTCGATTTCGCATCGGAAAGCGACATGGCGCGCAAGATGCGCGTGTCGCTGGCATTGCAGCCCGTTGCGACCGCGCTGTTCGCGAACTCGCCGTTCGCCGAAGGCAGGCCGACCGGCTTGCTGTCGACGCGCGCACACACATGGCTCGACACCGACGAGGATCGCTGCGGGGCGCCTGCGCTGTTCCTGTCGCGCAGCTTCGGTTTCGAGCGCTACGTGAGCTGGCTGCTCGACAACGTGCCGATGTATTTTGTGCGGCGCGGCGACCGCTACGCGGACGCGACCGGATGGACGTTCCGCGATTTCATGCGACGCCGCATTCCGCATCTCGAGGGCGAGACGCCGACCCTCGGCGACTTCGCCGACCACCTGACGACGGTCTTCACCGAAGTGCGGCTCAAGCGCTACCTCGAGATGCGCGGCGCCGATGCGGGTTCGCCCGCCATGATGGTCGCGCTGTCGGCATTCTGGACCGGCCTGCTGTACGATCCGACCGCGCTGTCGGAGGCCGAGACGCTGGCCGCCGCGATCGACCGCGGCACGCTGCTGACCCTGCGGCGCGACGTACCGCGTTTCGGGCTCGGCGCGTCGGTCGACGGCCGGCCGTTGCGCGCGTTCGCGGCCGATGCACTCGCGATCGCGCATCGCGGCCTGCGCGCGCGGGCGCGCAGGGATGCGGCCGGCCGCGACGAATCCGTGTATCTCGCGCCGCTCGACGAGATCGTCGCGGGTGCGCCGACCCAGGCCGAGCACTGGCTTGCCCGCTATCGCGACGCGTGGGCCGGCGACGCGACGCGGATCTACGACGAAGCAGAAATCTGACTGCGTCGCGCGGGGCCGCTCATGCGCAGCACGCGAGGAGCGGCTCGTGCGCGAACTCGACGTCCGGCGCCGGCGCATGGCCGCGCCGGCGCGCACGAACCGCGTGCGCGAGCGTCTCGAGGAGCTGCGTGGTATCGGCGAACGAGAGGCACGCGTCGGTGATGCTCTGCCCGTAGCGCAGCGGCACGCCGGGCACGAGATCCTGGCGCCCTTCGATCAGGTTCGACTCGACCAGCACGCCGACGATGCGCGTATCGCCGGCCGCGACCTGCGCGGCAACGGCCGTGCCGACACCCAGCTGATTGCGGAACTGGCGGCGGCTGTTGCCGTGGCTGACGTCGATCATCACGCGCGGCGCGCAGCGCGCGGCCGCCATGCGTTCGCATGCGGCATTCACCGCGGCTGCATCGAAATTCGGCTCGCGCCCGCCGCGCAGCACGACGTGCGTATGCGGATTGCCGGGCGAGGCCGCCGCGCATAGCCGGCCGCCCGTGTCGACCGACAGGAAGCGATGCGCGCGCGCGGCTGCGCACATCGCATCGACGGCCACCTGGACATTGCCGTCGGTGCCGTTCTTGAAACCGATCGGGATCGGCAGCGACGACGCCAGCTCGCGATGCACCTGCGATTCCACGGTGCGGGCGCCGATCGCCCCCCATGCGACCAGGTCGGCCAGGTAGCGCGGCGACAGCGGATCGAGAAACTCGGTCGCCGCCGGCATCTCCGCGCCGTTGATGTCGCACAGCAGCGCGCGGGCCGTATGCAGCCCCGTGTCGATCCGTTCGCTGCCGTCCAGCAGCGGGTCGTTGATGAGCCCCTTCCAGCCGACCGTCGTGCGCGGCTTCTCGAAGTACACGCGCATCACGATTTCCAGCTCGTCCGCGAAGCGCGCGCGTTGCAGCGCGAGCCGTGCCGCATAGTCGCGCGCCGCGGCCGGGTCGTGCACCGAGCACGGGCCGGCGATGACCACGAGACGGTCGTCTGTGCCGTTCAACACGTCGACGATCGCGTGGCGAGCCAGATGAACCGTGCGCGACGCGCGCAACGCAGGCTGCAGCGCGCCGGCCAGATCCGCGGGGGACGGCAGGTGCAGCTCGGCGTCACGGTTCGTCGTCCAGGTATTCGCATGCATGGGGACTGCCCTCCTGTCGATAATTCGGGGGATTTTTTACTACAGCGCGACTGTATTGAATGGCGCTTTTGGTGCGCAACTAACATAGTTGCCAGTTTCTAATTCATAACCTTATGAATGAAAGAAATAAGCAAGGCGACCGGAAATTGAGGCGTTGGGTTTGCCTGATTTCGAGACGCGCTCCGGGCCGGGAATGCGTTTTTTTATTCTGGATTCTGGAGCATTTTATGACGCGCGGATGCCGATTGTTCAGCCTTTCGAAGCGGGTTGCTATTCGTTCTGATAGTGGCGTCGCGATAGGTGTTCAATTAATTTTCAGATTCCTGACAGGCCAATCAGGTTCATATATATAAATCAACCCAGTTATTGCGGAGAATCACCATGTCGAAACGTCATTACGAAACGCCGATTCACGTCAAGTATCGCGATACCGATTCGATGGGGCATGTGAGCAGTCCCGTCTATTACGACTATCTGCAGCATTCCTATCTCTGCTACATGTTCGATCTCCTCGGCCTGCCGCGGAGCGAGAAGCTGCCGCACATCATGGTGAAGACGCAGTGCGAGTACCTCGCACCGGCGCAATTCGGCGACAACCTGACGATCCGGTCGAGCATCGTGCGTTTCGGCAGCAAGAGCTTCGATCTCGAACACCTGATGGAACGCGATGACCAGACCATCGTCGCGCGCGGCATGTCGACGCACGTGATGTTCGATTACGCGAACAACACGACGCAGGCCGTGCCCGACGAGTTCAAGGCGCGCGTGCTCGAATTCCAGGGTTCGCTGTGATGCGCGCGCGCCATTTCGGGAGCGACACGTGAGCGCCGCGGTGGCGCGCGCCCGGCGCCGGATCGGTGCGATCGTCGAGCGCCGCGACGACCGTGCGATCGTCATCGTCCGGCATGCGGCGCAGGCGTTGCTCGAGCCGGCCGCGCTCGAGCGGCATCGTTCGCTCGTCAGCCGTCACGAGGACGAACTCGAGGTGCTGCTGCAGCCGTGCGGTGGCGCGCACGACGGCGTGCGCCCGCTGCTCGGGCGGCTGCGGGATGCCGGCGTGACCGTCGCGCTCGACGCGGCGACGCTCGCTCACGACGCGTCGCTGCTCGAATTCGCGAGCTGGGTCACGCAGTGCGCGACACCCGGCGACACGGCGCAGCCGCGCGACGATGCAGCCGTGCCGGGCGGCGGGCTGTTCTGCGGCCTGGTCGTGCGATGGCGCGACTTGCGCAACGGGTGGCGGCGGCCGGAACGCGACGACGCGCCCGAACGCACGCCGCAAACGATCGCGGCGGATGCGGCCGAGCACATCGCGGCCGGCGACCCGGACGGGCAGGTGCTCGGCGCGCTGCTCGACGCCGACGATGCAGCCACCGACGCGGCGCTCGACACGTTGTCGGACGCGGTACGCGCGCGGCGGATCTGCGCGGCGACGCGGGCCGGCTGGCCGCTTGCGCGGCGGTTATGAGCGCCGTCGCCACGGCGGTCGACGTGCGTGCCCTGCCCGACCGCGCGTTCCTGGTCGGCATGATGGGTGCGGGCAAATCGACGCTCGGCCGCGCGCTCGCGGCATCGCTCGGCTGGACGTTCGCCGACAGCGATGACGAGATCGCGCGGCGCACCGGCCGCTCGGTCGCCGAGCTGTTCGACAGGGTCGGCGAAGGCGGCTTTCGTCTGCTCGAAACGCAAATCGTCGACGAACTGACGCAGCGCCCGAACGTCGTCGTGGCGACCGGCGGGGGCGCGGTGCTGAATCCGCGCAGCCGCGCGCGCCTGAGCGAGCGCGGCTGCGTGATCTACCTGCATGCGGACCCCGATGCGCTGTGGCGCCGCACGCGCGATGACACGCGGCGGCCGCTGCTGCAGGTGGCCGACCCGCGGCAAACCCTCGCCGCGCTGTACCGGATGCGCGACCCGCTGTATCGCGAATGCGCACATGCGCTCGTCGATACGACGGCGCAGGACGTCGCGCGCGCGACGGCCGACGTGTTGACGGTGCTGCTGGCGTGGATCGATGCGCCGGATTGACGGCGCGTGCGACGGACGTTCGCTTCCCTGCCCCCGAAGCGATGGCGGGACGCATGGGCGTGGCGCGAACTTCGAGTATCCGACGCGTTTTCGAAACGGCGAGTTTGGATTTTCAATCATGTTGTTGTGATAAGAAAAGTTATCTCGATGATGCGGGAATGAACCGAAAAGCGCTGGGCAGGCGGCGCTGGAACGTGGGCTGTTTCATGCCGGATTTCCTGGCCGGCGCTTCGATCGGAGCGCAATTTCCGCGGCACGGCCGGATGTGCGTCGGCATGCCGCCGATACGCGTCGTTTCGTCCGCTTTCCGGAGTACCTCGGGAATGAATGGCGGCCGCCTGCCTTTACGAATTGGCGCATCGTCTCCGGCGAGCTTCGCGGGTCCCGGTTCGTCAACGACTGCGCTTCGCGCCAACGGGCGACAACTGCCCTCCGCCGCATTTGTTCCCGAGACGCAAGACTGTTGCGCCATGGTGGGTGTTCGAGATCGTGACCGGCGTGTCTACAGTGAGCCCATCGGATTCATCGATCCGTTCGGCACTGAAGCCGGGAACCCATCACCTATCGAGGCAAATCATGAGCGCATCCAAGGTCATCATCGTCACCGGCGCATCGCAAGGCATCGGCGCGGAAACGGTCAACGCATTCCGGGCTCGCGGCCATCGCGTCGTCGCGACGTCACGTTCGATCGGCCCGTCAAACGATCCGGATCTCGTCACCGTCGCGGGTGACATCGGCGATCCGGCCGTCGCGCGGCGCGTGGTCGACACGGCCATCGAGCACTTCGGCCGCGTCGACACGCTCGTCAACAACGCCGGCGTGTTCATCGCGAAGCCGTTCACGCAGTACACCGCGGACGACTATGCGCAGATCACGAGCGTCAACCTGAGCGGTTTCTTCCACGTCACGCAGCATGCGATCGCCGCGATGCAGAAACACGGCAGCGGCCACGTGGTCAGCGTCACGACGAGCCTGGTCGATCATGCGAACAGCAACGTGCCGTCGGTGCTCGCATCGCTGACGAAGGGCGGATTGAATGCGGCGACGAAGTCGCTCGCGATCGAGTATGCGAAGGCCGGCATTCGCGTGAATGCGGTGTCGCCCGGCATCATCAAGTCGCCGATGCATGCGCCCGACACGCATGCGACGCTTGCGTCGCTGCATCCGGTCGGCCGCATGGGCGAGATGAGCGACATCGTCGACGCGATCCTGTACCTGGACTCGGCACCGTTCGTCACGGGCGAGATCCTGCACGTCGACGGCGGCCAGAGCGCCGGGCATTGAGTCGCGGCGTCGAAACCGCGAGCCGGCGCGCCTATCGCGACGCGCCGGCCCGCCTGGCGCGTGTCCCGGCCGGCCGCCTGGCCGGCTCGCGCGCCAGCTGCTCGACGAGAAAATCGACGAACACGCGCACGCGCGACGACAGGAAGCGCGCATGCGGATACAGCAGCATGAAGGGCCGCGACCGGCCGCCGAGGCCGGGCAGCACTTCCACGAGCGTGCCGGCGCGCAGATCCTGCTCGACGATGAAGCGGTAGGTCTGGAACAGGCCCGCACCGCCGCGCGCGAGCGTCACACCGGCGAGGACGTCGCCCGACGTACCGTAGCTGCCGGTCGTCGCGACGTCGACTTCCTCCGATCCATCGTTGAACAGCCAGGGAATCGGCCGCCCGCTGCTCGGCAGCTCGAACTGGATGCATTCGTGCGCATGCAGGTCGTCGATGGCGGCCGGCAGGCCCGCGCGCTTCAGGTAGCCGGGCGTCGCGACGACCACGAGTTCGGCGTCCTCCAGCTTGCGCGCGACCAGGTTCGAATCGGCCGGCGCGCGCCCGCGAATCGCCAGATCGTAGCCTTCCTCCGCGAAATCGATGTTGCGGTTGCTCAGGTGGGTTTCGACGCGCACGTCCGGATACCGCTCGCGAAATGCCGGCAGCAGCGGCAGCACGCGATAGTGCCCATACGGCGTCGGCATGCTGATCCGCAGCAGGCCGGCGGGCGTGGCCTGCTGGCCGGTTGCCTCGCGCTCCGCGTCGACGAGTTGCGCCAGCGCGTCGCGGCATTGCTCGAAGTAGCGGCGGCCGGGATCGGTCAGGCGGATCTGACGAGTCGTGCGCACGAACAGCCGCACGCCGAGACGCTCCTCGAGCCGCGCCACCGACCGGCTGACCGCGGCCGGCGTGACGCTCGCCGCGTTTGCCGCGAGCGTGAAGCTGCCGAGTTCGGCGGCAAGACAGAACAGCTCGATGCTGCCCAGCAGCAGATCGTCGAATTGTCGTTGCATGGTTCCTGCGGTCTCCGGCGGATGGCGCGCGATGGCGCGACGAGTGTGCATGAATCTCGTGCGGGAAACCAGCGGGCGCGCATGGCGCGATTCGTTACACCGCGTCGTGAATCAATTGCGCGACCGACATTTACCGGCTTCGGCCGCGTGACTACAGTGCAGTGACTCGCAGGCAGTACCGATCGCCCGACCCTTTTCCCGCAAGGAGCATGACATGACCGTCGAACAGAAGCTGGCCGACCTCGGCCTCGCGTTACCCGAACCGCCGAACCCGCTCGGCAGCTATACGGCCGTCAGCGAAGCGGGCAATCTGTTGTTCGTGTCGGGACAACTGCCGCTCGTCGACGGCAAGGTCGCGTATACCGGCCGCGTCGGCGAACAGTTGAGCGTCGACGACGGCAAGCATGCCGCCCGGCTCGCGGCGCTGAACGTGCTCGAGCAGATCCGCCGGCACCTGGGCGGCTTCGAGCGCCTGAGCAAGATCGTGCGCGTCGAGGGGCACGTCAGTTCGGCCGACGGCTTTTTCGGGCAGCCGGCCGTGATCGACGGCGCGTCGGACCTGTTCGCCGCCGTGCTCGGCGACAAGGCGGGACACGCGCGCTCGGCGTTCTCCCAGCGCCAGTTGCCGGCGAACGCGGCCGTGATCCTCGTCGTGATCGCCGCGATCGATCCGGCGTGACGGTTCGGCCGCCCCGCAAGGCCGCAAACGGCCTCCCCCGCGCTACACGGCCGTCAGCGACGCCGGCACGCCGCCTTTCCGAATCAGCACGTCGGGCGTCAGGCCACTGCACCGTTCGACGCCCAGCATGGCCATGTTCCGGTCCACTTCGTCGCGCAGCAGCCCGATCGCGTGCATGACGCCGGCTTCACCGGCCACGGCCGCCGCGTAATTGAACGGCCGCCCGACGAACACCATGCGCGCGCCCATCGCGACCGCCTTCAGCACGTCCGACCCGCGCCGAAAGCCGCTGTCGATCATCACCGGATAGTCCGCGCCCAGCGCCCGAACCACGTCGGGCAGGATCCGCATCGGCGAGACCGCGCCGTCAAGCTGGCGGCCGCCGTGGTTCGACAGGATGATGCCGTCGGCGCCGGCGTCGCGGGCGATGACGGCATCGTCCACGCTGAGGATGCCCTTGATCACCAGTTCGCCCTTCCATTCCTGCCGGATCCGTTCCAGGTGGCCCCAGTCGAGATGGTCGCGGGCCGAGAAATCCCGCTGCACCGTGGACGACAGGATCGGCGCGCCGCGGGTGGCAAAGGAGTTCTCGAAATGCGGCATGCCGTGCGCGAGCAACGTCCGGGCGAAGGTGCCGGCGAGCCAGCGCGGGCGCACGATGCCGTCCCAGAACAGGCGCGGCCCGGGGCGCAGCGGCGTGGTGAAGCCGGTCCGCACGTTGTTTTCGCGATTGGCGGACACGGGGATGTCGACCGTGATCACGAGCGTCCGGTAGCCGGCACGCGCCACGCGTTCGAGCAGCGCGCCGATGCGACCTGCGTCGCCGGGCAGGTATGCCTGGAACCAGGTTTCCGGCGCGGCGGCGGCGACCTCCTCCAGTGGAATGAGCGACGAGCCGCTCATGATCGACGCGATGCCCGCGCGCTGTGCGGCACGCGCCAGCACGATATCGCCGCGATAGGCCGACAGCGCGTGGATCCCCATCGGCGCGATGCCGAAAGGCGACGCGTAGCGTCGTCCGAACAGCTCGACGCCCTGCTCCCGCTGTGAAACGTTGCGCAGCACGCGCGTCGCAAACCCGTACTCGTCGAACACGGCACGATTGTCGTCGCGCGTGCGGTTGTCTTCCGCGGCGCCGCTGACGTAGCCGAAGATCGGGCGCGGCAGCGCGCGGCGTGCCGCGGCTTCGAAATCGTGGAGACACAGCATCTTTCGCAGCACGCGCGGCATGTGCGGCGTGCGCGTATCGGCAAGGGGGCGGCTTGTTCCGGGAACGGATGAGGCGGAAGGAGTCATGTCTGAAGCCTGTTTTCGAATCGATGGCGGAATTTTAGGTACGCGCGGCATGCTTAAAAAGCGATAATCTTCCAATGAATTTGTTCGATAAAAGCGAAAGACAATGGCGACCCCGACTCTCAAGCAGCTCGACGCGTTCTACTGGGCGGCGACCTGCGCAAACTTCTCGACCGCTGCGCAACGGCTGCACCTGTCGGTGTCGTCGCTGTCCAAGCGCATCAACGAACTGGAACAGGTCGTCGAACGCACGCTGTTCGACCGGAGCGGCCATCGGGCCGTGCTGACCGACGACGGCGAGGCGCTGCTGCCGGCCGTGGTGCGGGTGCTCGAGTCCGTCGCCGCGCTGCAGGAATCGGTTGCCAGGGACGAAGGGTTGAGCGGCCGGCTGCGCTTCGGCGTCGGCGAACTGTCGGCGCTGACGTGGCTGCCCCGCTTCGTGGCGGCGGTCCAGAAGCAGCACCCGAAGCTGGCGCTGGAGCCGCATGTCGACGTGGGCGCGGCACTGGAGGAGAAAGTCGATGCCGGTGAACTGGATTTCGCGGTGATCGCCGGCCGGTCGTCGCGCAGCAGTGTGCTGTCGCAGCCGGTGGCGGAAGCGCGGTTCGCGTGGATGGCGGCGGAGGCGCTGGTCGGCCGCGAGCGCGTCCTGACGCCGGCGCTGCTCGCCAGCCATGCGCTGGTGCTGCTGCCGTCCGGTTCGGGCGTGACACGTATTCTCGACGACTGGCTGCTCGCGTGCGGCGTCAATCACGCGCGCAGGATCGAGTGCAACAACTGGAGTGCGGTGGCCGGCATGCTGGGCGAAGGCGTCGGCATCGGCTTCCTGCCGGTCGACTGGGCACGCGCGCGGCCGGGTGGCCATCTCGTGCAGCTGACGAGCGAGCCGCCGCTGGCGCCGCTTCAATATGCGTTCCAGTGGCGCCGCGGCGACGTGCGCGGGCTGATTCCGTCGATGCTGTCGCTGGTGCGGCATTACGCGGACTTCCGCTGAACCCGTGCTTGCCGCCCGGCGTCAGGCCCGGGCGATCGCGAAGAAGCGTGCCGTCGTCACGCTTCGTCGATGCGCGAGACCTGCCTGGGATCGGGCATCCACAGGTAGCACAGCAGCGACACGAGCACGCACGCCGACACGTAGTAGAAGAACCACGCTTCGTGTCCGATGCTCTTCATCCACAGCGCGACGTATTCGGCCGTTCCGCCGAACAGCGACACCGTGATCGCGTACGGCAACCCGACGCCCAGTGCGCGCACGCCGACCGGAAACAGTTCGGCCTTGGCCACGGCGCTGACCGACGAATACAGGCTGACGATCAGCAGTGCGGCGACGATCAGCGCCAGCGCGGCGCCGGTTGTCTGAACGCCGCGGAGCGCCTGGAAGATCGGCACGGTGCAGAGCGTGCCGAGTACGCCGAACGCGATCAGCAGCGGGCGACGCCCGACGCGATCGGACAGGCTGCCGAAGATCGGCTGCATCGCGACGAATGCCAGCAGGCTGATCACCGAGACCATCGATGCGTCGGCCTTGCTCATCCCCGCGCTGTTGACGAGGAATTTCTGCATGTACGTCGTATAGGCATAAAACGCGACCGTGCCGCCGAGCGTCAGGCCGGCCACGATCAGGCACTCGCGTTTGTGGTGGAACAGGTCGGCGATCGACGCGTGGCGGCGCTTGCTGCGGCGGTGCTGCTCGAACGATGCCGTTTCCTGCATGTTGCTGCGCAGGAAGATCGCGCTGCAGGCCAGCAGCGATCCGAGCAGGAACGGGATGCGCCATCCCCAGCTTTCGAGTTGCGCGGTGGTCAGGAAAAACTGCTGCAGCACGACCAGCACGCCCATCGCGAGCAACTGGCCGAGCGACAGGGTCGCGAACAGGAAGCTCGAATAGAAGCCGCGCCGGGACTTGTCGGCCATCTCGCTCAGGTACGTTGCCGAACTCGCGTATTCGCCGCCGAGGCTCAGCCCTTGCAGCAGTCGCGCGAAGACCAGGAGCACCGGCGCGGCAAGGCCGATCGTGTCATAACCGGGGGTCAGGCCGATGATCAGCGAGCCGACGCACATCGCCAGCACCGAGACGAGCAGCGCGGCCTTGCGTCCGTTGCGATCCGCGTACAGGCCGACGAGCCAGCCGCCGATCGGGCGCATGACGAAGCCGACGGCGAAGATGGCCGCCGTGTTCAGCAACTGCACGGTCAGGTTGCCGTTGGGAAAGAACGCCTTCGCGAAATACAGCGAAAACGCGGAATACACGTACCAGTCGTAATACTCGATGAGGTTGCCTACCGATCCGCTGAAGATGGATCGAAGGTTCGCGAGGGTTCCGGTCGGCCGGGAATCCGTGGCCGTTGCAAGAGGGCTGACGCGCGACACGTAATGTCTCCGTTTCGATTGTGCTCGTGATCCGTGCAAGTGCCGGCCGTGGGCGGGCCGCTTGCGATCGGGTGTGGCAAGGGTAGAAGAGACGTTGCGTTGTAGAAAGCGAAATAATGACAAGGAGCCTGTTCGCTTTCTGGAAAGTCAGGCCGGCAACTCCCCGCTTCCGTGTCTGTTTCGGCGTCGTTCCGTGTTCCCCGGTTATCAGGGATCGATCGCCGGAAAGCCTTGTCCTGGAAGGCGCTGCGCGTTCGAGATACATTGAAATACAAAATATCGCATCCGATTTAATCGAATGCGCTTGACGTGGGCGGGCGACAAGACCAAACTGCGTCGCATGCGATCGAATCGCATCTGAGACAAACCTCAACTGACGGAGCAAATGATGAGCAAGATCGAACAAGTGCTGTACACGGGCAAGACGCATACGACTTCCGGCGGCCGCGACGGTGCGGCACGCAGTTCCGACGGCCGCCTCGACATCCAGTTGTCGTCGCCGGGCAGTGCCGGCACCGGCACCAATCCCGAGCAACTGTTCGCGGCGGGCTGGTCGGCCTGCTTCATCGGCGCGATGCAGCTCGCGGCGCGTGCCGCGAAGGTGACGTTGCCGGCCGATCTCGCCGTCGACGCCGAAGTGGATCTCGGCACCGCCGGCAACGCGTACTTCCTGCAGGCCCGGCTGAACGTGAGCGTGCCGGGGCTCGATCGCGACGTCGCGCAGCGCATCGTCGATGCCGCGCACCAGACCTGCCCGTATTCGAAGGCGACGCGCGGCAACATCGACGTCGACATCCGTATCGCTTGAACGTGCGTCGGGCGGCCCGGCGCCGCCTGACCGAATGCCCGGTTCTTATTCTTTTTTTCGAGGTGAATGATGAATACCCGACTGATCGCCGCCCTTCTCGTCGCTGTTTCGGCCTCTGCTGCCGCACCGGCGTTCTCCAGCGAAACCACCGTGACGCGTGCGCAGGTGCGCGCCGAACTCGCCCAGCTGCAACACGCCGGCTACCCGCTGAATCGCGCGACCGACGCAACCTATCCGGACGATCTCCAGGCCGCACTCACGCGGATCCAGGCGGCCGATGCGGTCGCCGGCAACGATCAGGCGTCCGGCTACGGCGGCAACGTCGATGCGGCCACGCAATCGGGCCGCCGGCATGCAGTCAGCGTGGCCGACCGCTCGGTGTATTTCGGACATTGAGCGTGCTTGCGCCGTCCGTCGAAACGCGAACCCTGAATCCCTTCCATCCCTGTTCTGTCGAGGTAAATGATGAAACCCAATTGATCGCCGCCCTTCTCGTCGCCGTGTCCGCCTCCGCCGCCGTACCGGCGTTCGCCGATGAAGCCGTCGTGTCCCGCGCGCAGGTGCGTGCCGAGCTCGTCCAGCTGGAACAGGCCGGTTATCAGCCGGGCCGCGCGAACGATCCGCACTATCCGGTCGACCTGCAGGCCGCGCTGACGCGCATTCACGCGAACGACGCCGTGATGGCCGATGCGGCGACATCCGGCTACGGCAGCGAAACCGTCGCCGCGACGCAGTCGGGCCGCCGGCCCGCGACACGCGTCGCCGAACGCTCGATCTACTTCGGTCATTGAACGAAACCGCGAACGGCGCCGGCTGCCGGCGCACGATGCGCAACCGCTGAATCCATTTTTTTGTCGAGGTGAATGATGAAGACCCCACTGATCGCCGCCCTTCTTGTTGCCGTGTCGGCCGCCGTTGCCGCGCCGACGTACGCTGGCGAAAGCACCGTGTCGCGTGCGCAGGTGCGTGCGGAACTGGCCGCACTGCAAAAGGCCGGCTACCTGCCGAACCGCCCCAACGACCCGAACTATCCGGACAATCTGCAGGCCGCGCTGCGCCGGGTTCACGACAACGATGCGGTCGCGGTCGGGTCGCAAGCGTCCGGTTACGGCGGCGATGCCGTCGGTGCAACGCAGTCGGGAAACCGCAGCGTGATTCGCATGGCGGAGCGCTCGATCTACTTCGGCCATTGAGCATGCGTCGCCGGAATCGTTACGCCCGTCCGGGCGGCGCGGTACGACGTGCGGGGAACGGGGGCGCGCGACCACGACGCGCTCCTCGTCGGCCTTCGGCGGCAAGCGGCGATGCAGGCTGACGTACATCCGTTACTTGCGTCGGCCCGGGATTCGATCGCGCGCGGCACCGATGCGGCCGCCGGTTCTCGCGACCCGCGCGCATGCAAGAAGAGACAGCATTCGTGGCAGGCCGAACAACACCCCATTCCCAAGCGCGTTCACGATGATGAACGCACGTCTGCCGATGGCCCGGCGCCGCTCGAATCGAGTGACGGCGTATGGCGCAACCGGGTGATATCGACGCCGTGCAGGATCGTTGCTTCCGCAACCGCATCCCGCTGCGGCGGTGCATCAGTCCATTGACGGCCGATTGCATCGACCCGACGCTCGAAGCGGTACACGACGGCGGGCGGAAAGTTCATCCACGCGATGCCGATCCGGATGGCGCGAATGTGCATCGCCTCCAGGTAGCGCGGCACGTAGGTGAACGGGTAGAACACGCCATCCGCGGCCAGGTGGCGCACGAACGCGCAGTGAACGATCGCGACGGCCTGTTCGGCCGGCATCGCGACAAGCGGCATCTCGTCGAGGTGATTGCCGGTACCGGAGGGGATGGGCTGGCGGTGATCCTGTCGTTTCCGGTCTGGGTGGATGCGGCGCGCGGGCAACGCTAGCCCGGGCTTCGGCAACACGTGCCGCGCATCCCGCACCGTGCCGGTGACACGATCGATGTTGCGCCGCGCGCTGCCTCTCCGGTCCCGGTCTATGCTGTGCAACCGAAACCTTCAATCGAGGAGCAGCCGATGTCCGATGCAACGACCGGAAACGCGACAGGCGCAACAGGCAGTACGCACCCGCTCGACCATGTGGTGTGGAACGCGCTGACCGGCAGGCAGCGCCGCTTTGCGCTCGGCGACGGCCGTGCATGGCGGTTTCCGGCCGCCATCGCGCCGTTTGCCGCGATCGAGGATACCGGCGCGGCATCGTTCGACGCGTTGCGCGCACTGGTCGCCGCACACGGACCGGCGGCACTCGTCATGCCGGACGAGATCGAATTGCCGGCGGGCTTGTCGGCGATCCGGCGCGCGACCCTGTTGCAAATGGTCTGGCAAGGGACGCCCGCCCCGGCACCTGAAGCGGGCCACGTCACGCTCGCCGAAGCCGACGTGCCGGACATGCTCGCGCTGACCACGGCCGCGCAGCCCGGCCCGTTCGGCCCGCGCACGTTCGAGCTCGGCCGCTACATCGGCATCCGCAGCGAAGGCAGGCTGGCCGCGATGGCTGGCGAGCGGATGCAGGTCGACGGGTATACCGAGATCAGCGCCGTGTGCGTGGATGCCGCGTTCCGGCGGCAAGGGCTGGCGGCACGTCTGATCCGGTCGTTGATCGCGGCCATCGACGCGCGCGCGGAAACGCCTTTCCTGCACGTCCTCACGTCCAACCGGGTCGCGATCGAGCGTTATCTCGCACTGGGTTTTGTCGTGCGCCGCGAGATGCACCTGCTGGTGCTGGGCGACGGGCACGCATGACGACGCGGCCGGCACGATGCACGTGCCGGCCGCTGGTAGCCCGTGGGCTTATTCGTCGGTCGAGCGGATCAGGTTGCCGCGCAGCGTGACGATCGCCTTCTGCATCTTCGCGAATTCGTCCGGCTTCAGCCCGGTGGCCTCGACGAGGTTCATGTCGAGCCCCTTCTCGCGCACGCGGCGCCCGCTCTTCGTCAGGCTGACGAGCACCTGGCGTTCGTCCGACGGATCGCGATGCCGCTCCAGGTAGCCCATTGCCTCGAGCTTCTTCAGGATCGGCGTCAGCGTATTGGATTCGAGGAACAGCTTCTCGCCGAGCTGGCCGACCGTCTGGTTGTCCTGCTCCCACAGCGCAATGATCGTGATGTATTGCGTGTACGTGAGGCCCAGCTCTTCGAGGATCGGCTTGTAGGCCTTGCCGAACGCGAGGTTCGTCGAGTAGATCGCGAAGCACAGGAACTCGGACAGCTTCGGCGCGGCGGTGGATGGTGCTTCGGTCGGTTTCATGAACGTCCTCCAGCGACGCGAACGGCCGCAGATGGACGGATTATATATCGCGTGCGATCTTATCGGAAGCATGATAAATCGGTCTCGATGAACCAACGGGCGCCGCGCGCCGTCAAGGCGGCGTGCGGCGCTTGCCGGTCTGCACACGGCTGGCCGACAGCAGCGTGCATTGCACCGGATGCGCGATTTCGGTCGCGACCCCGCCTGCCGCAAACAGCAGGATCATCAGCCAGCGTTTCATGCGTCCTCCACGACCGAAAGGCTCGCGCCGTCGGCGACCGTCGCGTCGAGCGCATACGGGTCGATACCGTCAAGGCAGCCGAGATTGACGCGCCAGCAGGCCGGGTCCTTGCGGGTCTGATGGAACGGATAGACGCCGCAATGGCTGCAGAAATAGTGGCGTGCCGTGTGTGTGTTGAAGCGGTAGCACGTCAGCGCGCCCTCGCCTTCGACGATCTTCAGTTCGCTCGCGGCGAACATCGGGCTCATCAGCGCGCCGCGCCGGCGGCACAGGCTGCAGTTGCAGCGAACCGCCGGCGTCACGGCGGCTCGGACTTCGAATCTGACGGCCCCGCAATGGCAGGACCCTTTGAGCCAGGTTGCAGACATGGTGCGCTCCAGAAGAGGTCATGCCTGCTTTATAACGGACGCCCGAACCTGCGATGTATCGCGATGTATCCGCGGTTCGCGCAGATACAGGACGTTTCAAATCGGCGGCGGGCAATCGGGTTGCATTCTCCGATCGCCGGCATGCGCATGCGGCCCGCCGCGTGTGGAGCGCGGATCGCGCGATCAATCCAGCACGTGCTGCATCCGCTCGATCGCCGCCCGCGTCTCGCGTTCGAGTGCGGCGAACAGCTCGGCCGCCGGCAGCTGCCGCACGAGCGGCGCCGCCTGCCCGGCCCACTGCGCGCCGTAGCCGAATTCGCCCTTTGCCTTCGCGGCTGCATGCAGCGCCTTGCCGGCGTCGTAGGCGATCGGGTACGCGGGCGTGGCCGGCGCCTGCGGGTCGTCGCCGAGCGCGGTCAGCCGGTTCGCGATCCCGCGCGCGATCCGGCCGGAGATCGCGGCCGTGAACGTTGTGCGCCGTGCGGCGCCACTTAGCAGCGCGCGGCGATAACCGTCGTCGATCGCTGTCTCCGGGCACGCGACGAAGGCCGTGCCGAGCTGCGCGGCCTGCGCGCCGAGCGCGAGTGCGGCGGCGATGCCCTCGCCGTCCATGATGCCGCCGGCGGCGATCACCGGCAGCGCGCATTCGCGCACGATCAGGCGCGTGAGCGCGAACGTGCCGAGGCGGTCGTCACGGGCGGTCGAATCGAACACGCCACGGTGGCCGCCCGCTTCGATGCCCTGCGCGACGATCGCGTCGATGCCGGCGGCGGCGATCCGGCGTGCCTCGTCGAGATTCGTCGCGGTCGCGAACAGCGTGACGCCCGCGCGCTTCAGCGCGTCGATTACGTCCGCGGACGGCAGCCCGAAATGGAAGCTGACGACGGCCGGCTTCTCTTCGACGAGCAGCGCCTGCATCGCGTCGTCCGCGACGAAGCTCGTATAGATCTCCGACAGCGATGCGGGCGGCGTCGCGCCGTATTCGCGGAACGCCGGCGCGAGCCAGTCGAGCCAGGCGCGTTCGACGGCCGCGTCGGCGCGTGCCGGCTGGTGGCAGAACGCGTTGATGTTGAACGGCCGGTCGGTGAGCGCGCGCGTGTCGCGGATCATCCTGCGGGCGCCTTCGGCGTTCGTCGCGCCCACGCCGAGCGAGCCGAGCCCGCCCGCATTCGACACGGCGGCCGCCAGCGCCGGCGTGCTGACGCCGGCCATCGGCGCCTGGACGATCGGTGTGCGCACGCCGAGTGTGCGCAACAGCGTCCGGTTGTCGGTCGATTGATTCATGGCGCTGGCCTCCTGCAAGATCCGCAATCGAAATGCCTCGACCGGATGCGGGCCGAAGCGCGTGGGTCGTGCCTTGCGCGCAGCCGGTCGCATGAAAGTTCTGTCGAAAAGGCGCGCAGCCGTGCGGTGCGGTGTTTGCCGTCGCGGCGACGGCGTACGACATCGCGCGTTGCGCGGCGCGGCACCTGCTGCTGCGCCCATCCTACGCCCGCCCGTGACCCGTCGGCCAGCGGCTATCGGCTATCGGCCGCGCGCCCAATGCGCGAGCCCCGCGCAAGCCGCCAGCAGCGCACCCGTCACGAAGAACACCGAATGCAGCCCGAGCGCGACGCCGATCTGCCCGCCGATCACCGGGCCGATCACCTGCCCGCTGAACTGGGCGGACTGCAGGTAGCCGAGCATCTGCCCGGTCGCGCGCTCGTCGACCGATTGCCGCACGAGCTTGCCGATCGACGGCAGCAAGCCCGCGAGGGTCATGCCCATCAGCGCGCGCAGCGCGGCGAGCTGCCACCAGTGCGTGACGAACGCCTGCGGCACCATCGCGAGCGCGGTCAGCAACAGGCAGCCGATGATCACGTTCCAGCTGCCGATCCGGTCGGCCAGCGCGCCGAGCCGGGCGGCGGTCAGCATGCTGCCGAGCGCCGAGCACGCCATCACGACGCCGGCGATACGCGCGAGATGATCGCCACCGACACCGAGGCCGCCGATATAGACGGTGATGATCGGCTCGATCGACATGTTCGCGAGCAGCACCATCATCGCCGTCACCAGCAGCGCGGCCACCGCCGCACGATTCGTGCCGCGTGACGTGCCGGCCGTCGCGCTCGCGGTGCGCGGTTTCGCGTCGGTGCCCGCGTGGAAATCCTCCTTCACGACGAAGATCGTCAGCAGCGCGGCGACGGCGATCATCGCGCCACCGGCGAAGAACGTGCCGCGAATGCCGAGCCAGCCCGGCAGCAGCCCGCCGACGAGCGGCCCGACCAGGTTGCCCGCGAGCGCGCCGGTCGACAGGATGCCGAGCGCCCAGCCCGCGCGTTCGCGCGGCGCCTGCGTGCCGACCATCACGGTCGAGGCCGACGCGTAACCGCCGACGAGCCCCGCGAGCAGCCGCAGCACGACGAGTTCGACCACGTTGTGCGCGACGCCGATCAGCGACATCACGATCGCCATGCCGATCGCCGCGCGCACGAGCATCGGCTTGCGGCCGAAGCGGTCCGCGAGCCGGCCCCACAGCGGCGCGGTGACGGCCGTGCCGAGAAACGTCGCGCCGAACGCGACGCCCGACCACTGGATCACGGCCGACTGCGCTTCGACGCCGAGTTGCCGCACGTACAGCGGCAGGAACGGCAGCAGCATGCTCAGGCTGACGAGCGTCGTGAACGACCCGAACACGCACACGGCGAGATTGCGCCGCCAGTAGCGCGCGTTGCGTTCGGCGTAGCCGGCGGAGGGCCGTTCGGCCCGTGCCGCGGCAGGGGCTTGCGAGATCGTGCTCATTGCGCCCTCGCCGTCGTGGTCGTCGGTGCGGCAAACCCTTGGGCTACGAAATTTGCCGGCAACGGCACGAAGGCGAAACGCGCAACGCCGATGCCGGATCCGGCGCGGCGCGCGCCGAACGCACGGGCGCGGGGCCGGCCAGGAAGCGCTCGATCCATGTTGACCTCCATTCGCTGAACGGGCGCCATGCGCGTCCGTTGGTTGAAGGAAGTCTAGATTGAGCCGATTGCCGAGTGAATCGCCGTCACTCGAAAGCCATTCTTCCGTATCCCGGTTCAATCGCCGTCGGTGATGGCCGCCAGCCGCGCGAAGTGCTCGCGCAGGCGCGGCGCCGCGAAATCGACGAACGCGCGCACCTTCGGTACGGAAAGGCGCCCGTAAGGCGTGACGAGATGGATCGGCAACGGCGCGTGTTCGCTGTCGCGCAGCACGATCCGCAGCGTGCCGTCCCGCACCGGTTCGGCGACGTGGTAGGAAAAGAGCCGCGTGACGCCGTGGCCGGCGACGGCCGACGCGACCGCGCCGCGGATCGTGTTGATGATGAAGCGCGGCGCGAACTGGACGACCTGCGGCAGCGCTGCCGGCGCGGACGGCGGGAAGCTCCACGAATCGAGGCCGAAATGCGTCATCGAGATGATCCGGTGCCGGGCGAGATCGGCCGGCGTCTCGATGGCCGGATGCGTGGCCAGGTAATCGGGCGACGCCACGACGACCCGCCGCACCGCGCCGACCGGAATCGCGACCAGCGTCGAATCGCTCAGGTGCGCGATCCGCAGCGCGACGTCCATGCCTTCGTCGATTAGGCTGACGGGACGGTCGAGTAACTGCAGGCGGATCGACACGGCGGGATGGCGTTCGATGAATTCGTCGAGCAGCGCGCGCAGCACGTCCTCGCCCGCGGCGACCGGCGCGGTGACGGTAAGCATGCCGCGCGGCGCCGAGCGTTCGTCGGCGACCAGCATGTCGGCTTCCTCGAGATCGGACAGGATGCGGCGGCACGCGGCGGCGTAGCGTTCGCCGGCTTCGCTGAGCCGGATCGTCCGGGTCGTGCGGTACAGCAGCGCGGTGCCCGTGTGCGCCTCGAGAAACGCGATCGCGCGGCTGACCGCCGCCGGCGACCGGCCGAGCTTGCGGCCCGCGCCCGCGAGGCTGCCTTCGTCCAGCGTGGCGACGAACACCTTCATCGCGTCGATTCGATCCATGGTTTGAGCGGGCCGGGTGCGAACGGCCGTGTGATGGGCGGCAGGCAAGCGAGCGAGCAGTCTACCGCACACCGGTGCGATGCCCGGCCCGGGGGATGCTGCACTTGCCGCTTTGGCCCTACAATGCGCAGGCGAAAAAACCGCACGAACGGCCGTCAGGGCGCCGCGTTCATCGAACGCAGCGTCCGACATTCAAGCGGTTCCGCTGAATAACGAACCACAACCAACCCGCACTCATGAAAAGAAGAACATTTCTCGCGCTGCCCGCCGTGGCCGCGTCCGGCATGCTTGCCGGCTGCTCCAATTTCGGCCCCGTCACCAAGGCGTGGATGAGCGATTCGAAATACGACGAAACCCTGTCGACGTTCCTGATTACCGCGGACGGCAAACAGCTCGTCGTGCTAGGCAAGAAGTATCACTACATCTTCGAGATGCCGCCGAGCCTTGCGACGGTGCTCAACGCCCCCTATCGCCCCAAGATTCACACGGCGTTCAGCGATTTCGAGGCGCACGGCGACGCGATTACCGGTCAATACACGATGAGGCTGGACTACGCGGATGCGCCGACCGGCTCCGACGTGCGCGAGCGTGCGCTCGCGGACGGTTTCAAGAAGGACGGCGCCTACCTGGAGTCGGAAGGCAGGATCAGCGGCAAGCGCTATCTGCCGAACGATGTCACGTCTTCGTCAGTCCCGCAGGCGTTCAATCGGCCGTACGAGGTCACGGTGACGGACAAGCTGACGGCTGTCGGCCGCGGCGCGAAGCTGGCCTTGTCGCCGATCGCGATGGCGGCCGATGGCGCGTTGGGCCTGCTCGGCCTCGCGCTGTTTCCGATCGCGCTCACCACCTTCATCATCGTGGCGAGTTGAGGTGCGATCGGCGATGAAATCTCCTGTCCGAAACCTGTTCCGCATCGGCTGCGCGGCGGCCTGCCTCGCGTTCGCGCAACATGCCGCTGCCGAAAGCGACTGGGACGCCGCGCGCCATGTCCGTACCGACTGGGTGTTCGCGTCGATGAAGGAAAGCGACGTGCGGCCCACGCTCGATCGCGCGCTGAAGGACCAGGCGCGCTGGGCCGGTCTGCCCGGCAACGCACCGGATGCCGGTGCGTTCAGCTGCACGAAGCTCGCGCTGCCGCCGCCGTCGGCCGAAGCGCAGGCCGCGTTCGACGCGGCGCCGTCGTCGCGCGGCCGCGACGCCGACAAGGCCTACGCGAAGGCCGCATCGCTCGGTTCGTGGCGAGCGGCCGCGCGCCTCGCGAGCAGTTCGCTCGACGACGAGGATTGGGAAGGCGCGCAGCCGGCGATTGCGTGGCTGCTCGTTCATCACGTGCCGGCCGGCTACAACAAGCTTGCGGATGTCTTGCAGGCGATGTCGGGCTACGACGGCGAAACGCCCGGCGAGGGCATGAGCGGGATGATCGCGTCGCTGCGCTGGCGCGCGGCGCGCGAAGGCGATCCGGTCGCGCAGATGGAAATGGCCGACCTGTTCGAGAAGCTCGGCCAGCCCGATCTCGTCACCGCGTTGCGCGCGTGTGCGACGCAGCAGAATCCCGCGCTGAAATGATGCGAGCCGGTATGCCGCAATGACGGGCGGCATACCGGCTCGTGCGGTGACATTTGCCGTGACGCCGCCGCATCAGACTTCGTACCGCACCGCGTGCGCCTCGGTGGGCAGCGGCGGATCCCAGCGCGGCAGCATCGCCTCGAGCGCGCGGTTCGTCAGCGACGTGTCGCGCCGCGCGTTACGGCGCAACAGCTCCGCGCGCGGCTGCTCGAGATAGACGAGCGTCACGTCGGCGCCGTACGCGAACAGCAGGTCGAGCGTCTTCTTGCGCATCAGCGGCGACAGGTTCGTCGCGTTCCACACGAACGGCCGCTTCTCCCGCAACAGCGCTTTCGCGGCGTCGACCGCATGGTGCGCGACGGCGCCCTCGTTTTGGCCATGGCGCAGCCCCAATGCATCGCGTGCATCGTCGAACGACACGACGGGCAGGTCCGGATGATGCCGCGCGACCCACGTGTTCTTGCCCGACGCGGGCAGGCCCGACATCACGACGACCCGCGAGCCCGGCGTGCGGAACAGCGGATAGTCGGGATGCACGTCCGCGCCGCGAAAGTAGCTGAGCGCGGTGTGCGCATCGGCGAACGCGCGCGGCTGGCCATAACACCCCTCTTCCCGCGCCAGTTCGCGCAACAGTTCGATGTTGTCGAGCACGCGCTGCGTATCGCTGCAGATGCGCCCGCGCATATCGGCTTCGGCGAGCAGGCACAGCAGCGGCAGGCTCACCTGCCACGACAGTTCACGCGCGATGAACTCGGGCGTGCCGCGGCGCGACCCGCTCATCGCGAAGAACGGCACCTGGTGCACGGCGATCATCCGGCAGATCGCCTCGCGCACCGCGAACGGCACGCCGGCATCCCACAGCGCGATACGCGCATCGATCGCTCCCTTGCGCGAGTGGCCGGGATGACCGATCGCGCCGGTGACGGGATCGACGACCGTCGTGCGGTACTTCGCGATGTCGTGCAGCAGCGCGGCCAGGAACACGATTTCCTGGTCGGCGCGCGATGCGGCCTGATAAGCGGGCAACGCGAGCAGCGCATCGATCACCATTGTCGTATGCGTCCACACGTCGCCTTCGCCGTGATGCGCAGGCTCCTGCGGTGTCGTCTTCGCCTGTTCGAGCGCGGGAAACGCCGCGATGCATGCGCGGTAGTCCGGCTGCCGTCCAGGCGCGGGCACGAGTGCCTGCAGTTGTTCGTACTTCATGATCAAGACTCCTCTCGAAACGGCGCACGGCCGTTCCGCATTCATGGGTGCGCGCGCGTCGCGGCGATCGATCGCCACGTGACCGTCGGCCGCGGCGCATACAGGTCGACATCCGGTGCGAGCAGGTTCGGGATGAACGGCTGCTCCGAGTGATGGCGCGCCGATTCAAGAATCGCCTGCACGAAATCGTGGCGGACCCACTTCAGGCGCGCGGTCGTCGTGTCGTCCGTCTCGACCTTCACGTAGAGCCCTTCCGCGCGGGCCGACTTGTCGCACTGCTGCCATGCGCGTGCGAGGTCGAGCCCCTGCCGCCGCACCGTTTCCTCGAACGCGCGACGCCAGTCCGGCGTCTTCGCGAGCGACGGGCCGAGCAGTGCCTTCAGGTCGGCGAGCTGCGCCGGGGCGATGCCTTCGTACAGCACGGGCACCGACAGCACGGGCCCGTCGGCAAGCAGCGCGCGACGCGCGCACGTCGACAGGAAACGGCCCGTCGTGCGGTCGAACACGTCGAATTCGAAGAAGTGATGCGGCAGCGCGTCGTAGAACACCGCGTGCTTCTTGCTCATCGTCTCGCCGTACATCACGTAGCGATCGCCGAGGCGGTCGAGCAGCCAGCCTGCATGGGCGGCGGCCCACGTCTTCACGAAACCGAACTGCCGCTCGCGGCCGCCGCCGGCCAGGTAGTGGCCGCGCGACTGCAGCAGCAGTTCGCCCGCCGGGCCGAAGCTGATGCCCGTGTTTGCGCCGTCGAGCTTTTCCTCGACGACGATGTGTGCGCCCGCGAGGGTGCGATAGGGAACGTGTTCGCGACCTTCGTCGCCGTCCTGCAGGCGCGAGCCTTCGAGATGCGGCGTGCGCGGGTAGCGGGCGAGGTCGAGCGATTGCGCGTATGCGCGAAAATCCAGCGTCATGGTCTTTCTCCGGAAACAGGGGAAAAAGCCGACGACGTGAACGAACGGTCTGGTGTGCGTTGCGGTGTCAGTGCTTGTCCGGGCGCGTTCCTGCAGTCGACGTTCCGGCGCCGCGAGGCGGGCGGAAACGGGCAGGACGACACGCGGCCGGGACGGCAGTCGTCGGCGTATCAGGCGAAGGGACGAATGTTTGCGGGCACTTGGATCACCGGTTCGATGAGGGTTCAGGGATGAAGCAGGCGGATGCTACGAAACGGCTTTTGCACTGTCAAGCGCTGCCGGAGCCCGCTGATGCAGCCGCCTGCATGCGTTGAGTGCCTGCTGTGGCGTGCCGCACGCGCCATCGGCACGAACATTGTCAGGATGTCTATATGTGTGTTTTTCGCCACATCGAGCGACGATTCGGTAGGCGCCGCCGCGCTACCCGCTTGCTGCGCCCGCTGCGTGCATGCTAGAGTCGCCGCCATTCCGATCAACCCCTCACTCGCAAGGAGAAGAACATCATGACGTCACGCCAACGCTCCTCCCGTCGCGGGTCGTAGTCCGGGTTTTTCGCGTCCGTCCGTTTCATCGTTCACGCCACGCAGCCGCACACCGTATCGCCGTCACGGCGATGAGCCGGGTCGTTCCGATCCGGTCGTGCCGCCCTCTTCCCGACTTCCGATGTCAGGCAGCGCATTCGAGCGCTGCCTGCGCCATGGCCCGCCGTTCTACCTTTTCATCGAACGGAAACCTCCATGGGCAATTCCATGCAATACCTGGGCGAGCGCGTCACCTTGTGCGCTTGCGCCACCACCTGGATCGAAGGTGAGGCCATCCGGCAGCTCGAACACGCTGCCACCCTCCCCGGCATGCGGCGTGTCGCCGGCATGCCCGATCTTCACCCCGGACGCGGCTACCCGGTCGGCGCCGCGTTCTTTTCGACGGGCCGGCTGTACCCGGCGCTGATCGGCGGCGATATCGGCTGCGGAATGGCGCTGTGGCAAACCGCGCTCGATGCGCGGCGCGTCAGCCCGTCGAAGCTCGCGAGCCGGCTCGGCTCGATCGACACCACGCCCGATGCAAGCTGGCAGCCGCTCATCGCGGCCGCCGGGTTCGAGGATCACGCATTCGCGGCATCGCTCGGCACGATCGGCAGCGGCAATCATTTCGCGGAAGCGCAGCGGATCGACGCGGTGTACGACGCCGATGCCGTCCAGGCGCTCGGCATCGATCGCGACCGCCTGCTGCTGCTCGTGCACAGCGGGTCGCGCGGTTTCGGCCAGTCGATCCTCGAACAGCACATGCGCGAGCACGGCTACAACGGGCTCGACGACACGGATGCCGCATGCACGGCATACCTTGCGCGCCACGACGCGGCGTTGCGCTACGCGATCGCGAATCGCGACCTGATCGCGCGGCGCATGCTGGCGCGCTGGCGCAGCGACGGCCGGTGCGTGCTCGACGTGAACCACAACCTGGTGAGCCGCGCGCGCGTCGACGGCGAGCCCGGCTGGCTGCATCGCAAAGGCGCGACGCCGGCCGATGCGGGGCCGGTCATCATTCCCGGGTCGCGCGGCGACTACAGCTATCTCGTCGCCCCCGTGCGGCCCGACGATGCGGCCAGCCTCGCGTCGCTTGCACACGGCGCGGGCCGCAAGTGGGCGCGCGGCGATTGCAAGGGGCGTCTCGAACGGCGCTTCACCCCGTCGCAGCTCACGCGTACGCCGCTCGGCAGCCACGTCGTCTGTGAAGACCGCGAACTGCTGTACGAGGAAGCACCGCAGGCCTACAAGCCGATCGACAGCGTCGTCGACGCGCTCGAGGCGGCCGGCCTGCTGCGCAAGCTCGCGCGGCTCGCGCCGGTGCTGACCTACAAGACGTCCGGGGAGGCTGGCCGATGCTGATGCAGATTTCTTCGGCACACGGGCCGCTGGAGTGCCAGCTCGCCGCGGCCAATGCGTTGCGGCGCCTGCAGGCGGAAGCCGATGCGCAGCGCGTCGTCGTCACGGTGCTCGATGTGCAACCGGGCGAACGGCCCGGCACGTTGCGCTCGGCGCTGCTCGATCTCGACGGTGCCGGCGCGCAGGCGCTGGCGGACCGCTGGACGGGCACGCTGCAATGGATTTGCGCGAGCCCGTACCGGTTGCGCCATCCGCGCAAGAACTGGTTCATCGGTGTCACGCGCTGCGCCGACGCGCAGCCGCTGCCGGATGGCGACGTGCGGTTCGAAGCGATGCGCGCACGCGGGCCGGGCGGCCAGCACGTGAACAAGACGAGCTCGGCGATTCGTGCGACTCATGTCGCGACCGGCCTGTCGGTGCGCGTGGAAAGCGAGCGCAGCCAGCACGCGAACAAGCGCCTCGCGCTGCAGTTGCTGCAGGTTCGACTGCAGCAGGAAGCCGACCGTCACGCGTCCGACGCGCGCCGGCAGCGGCGGATGCAGCACTTTGCGCTCGAGCGCGGCAACCCCGTGCGCGTGTTTCACGGGGCGGCGTTCGTGCCGGCCGACTGAGCATGACGGCCCGACTGCCGGCGGTTGTTTCGCCGGCAGTCGCGCAACGGGCCTCATGGTTTTCCCGGCCAGCCGGTTGCGTGAGCGCGCCGGCGGTTCCGGTGCGCGACCGCACGCCACGCAGGCTGCACGGGCCTCACGCGCGGATGCCGGCTGCCGCGTGTTCCGCACCCTTTCTGCGCGGGAAAGGATGCTTGAAACATCCGCAATTATCACGTGCCGCGGATTTACCCACCATGTGCCTGACGATCGGTACAGCCCGCCTGTCCGGCCCTTTCAACGGCCTTGCGGTGCCTGCCGCCACGTCGTGCGACCGGATGCATCGCGCCGGTCGCGAACGGCCGGGCTTCGCGCCACGGCGTACCGATAATCAGGAGACACGATGAACAGCCATTCCCTCGATCTCGGCGGCAACGCGGGCGAACCCGCGCCCGCACGACCTGCGTCCGCCGCCGGCACGGGCGCTGCCGGGTCGGCCCTCCCCGCCCGCCGCGTCACGCTCGGCGATTTCATGGACGACCTGCCGGTTGGCGCATTGCACCGGTTCGTTGTCTGGGTGATCGGTATCGGGCTGTTTTTCGACATGTACGAGATCTTCCTCGTCAGCACGATCGGTTCCGCGTTGCAGAACGAATACGGGCTGAGCCGGCAGAGCACCGATTTCAAGCTGCTGCTGGCCTCGGCGTTCATCGGCATGTTCGTCGGCGCGATGTGCCTCGGCAGCCTCGCCGACCGCATCGGCCGGCGCAAGGCCTTCCTGCTGACGCTCACGTGGTACAGCGCGTTCTCGCTGGTCGGTGCGTTCTCCGTGAACGCCGACATGCTCGTCGCGTGCCGGTTCCTGACCGGCATCGGCGTCGGCGCGATCTATCCGGTTGCCGACAGCTTCCTGTCCGAGATCCTGCCGAAGGAAAAGCGCGGGCGGCTCGCCGCGTGGGCCTATACGACTTCCTATGTCGCGGTGCCGCTCGTCGGTTTCCTCGCGCTGTGGCTGAATCCGCTGCACGTGGGCGGCGTGGCCGGCTGGCGCATCATCCTCGCGATCGGCAGCCTCGGCGCGGTGTACGTGCTGTTCGTCCAGCACCGGCTGCCGGAAAGCCCGCGCTGGCTGCTCGCGCAGGGTCGCACCGCCGATGCATACGCGGCATTGCGGCGCTTCGCGGAGGGCACCGGCGTGCGCGTGCCCGAGCAATTCGCGGAACCGGTCGAGCCGCAACGGCCGCTCGGGCTCGGCGAGCGTATCGCGCTGCTGCGGCGCGAACCGTACGGCGCGCGCTACCTGATGCTCGCGATCTTTCATCTGTTCCAGGGCTTCGGTTATTACGGCTTCGGCACGCTGGCCGGCACGGTCGTGAAGAGCCGCGGCTTCGACGTGACGGACAGTACGCTGTTCATCGCGCTGTCGTTCATCGGCTATCCGGTCGGCTCGCTGCTGTCGATTCCGCTGCTCAACTGGATCGAGCGCCGCACGCTCGTGATTGCGTCGATCCTGTCGATCGCGGCGTTCGGGCTGTGCTTCGCGTACTCGGGCCAAACCGTGCTGATCGTCGGCTTCGGGTTCCTGACGACCTGCGCGTCGAACGTGTTCAGCAACGCGTATCACGTGTACCAGGCGGAGATCTTTCCGGCGCACGTACGCTCGACGGCGATCGGCAGTACCTATGCGCTGTCGCGCATCGTCAGCGGTGCGCTGCCGTTCGTGTTGCTGCCGGTGCTCGGCGGTTACGGCGCGGGCGCGATGTTCGGCGTGATCTCGGTTGCGCTCGGCATGGTCGCCATCACGCTGCGCGTGCTCGGGCCGCTGACGACGCGGCGCAGCCAGGACGAGATCAATCCGGTTTGAGCGTGTGTCGATGCGGGGCGCGGGAACGCGCTCACGCATCGTTCCTGATGCTTCGCGGATGGCCGGGCTATCGGTCGCCCGGCGGCCCACGGCAGACGGTCGCATCTTCCGCGCACGGTCACGGTTACGGCCGCGGTCACGCAACGCCCGCGTGCGCCGACCGCTGGCGGGCGAAATCCGAAGCGGGATGCCCGGCGATCGACGGTTGCGCCCTTCACTGCGCGCCGTCGCGGCAAGGGCCCTGCGACGCCATGTCCGCGCGAGAAACGACGACCGTGAATTCGATCCCGGATTCAAAATCCAGTGTCATGGTCGAGAAGCGCGGATCGTCATCGAGATAGTGCTTGTACGGTCGAACGGCGTCCTCGGCCGTGTACATGTTATCGGCCAGAACGATCGACCCCGGGCGCAGCAAGCGCTCGATCTGCCTGAACAACTTCAGGTAGGCGTCGGCCCAGACGTCGATGAATACCATGTCGAAGTGCCCGTCCAGTTCGGCAACGGTCTCGAATACGTCGCCTTCCCGGATGTCGACATGGGCGTCCAGGCCCGCCGTGCCGACGTGATCGCGCAATCGGGCGCACTTGAGCGGGTCGCGTTCGGTCGCGACGACCACGCCACGGCCCAACGTGCGCAGTGCCTCGGCGAAATACAGCGTGGACACGCCGCACGAGCTGCCGAGTTCGAGGATGCGGGCCGGCCGTTGCGAGAGCACCATGTTGCGCAAGAACCCGCCCGTTTCCGGCGACACGGCCAACGATAGCCGGCTGCCTTCCGGGGATTCGAAGTCGTCGGTGAACAGCCCGAACGTTTCGAGAAACCGCCCCCGCAGACGGGGGGCGATCGCTTCGTATTCCTCTGCTAACGACAGAAGCTCCTCGTTCGATCCCAGGAACTGCGCGCGGGCGCGGGCGATGATTTCGGTCCGGCTCTCTTCGTGGAGCCGTCGCAGAAGAACGGCGGTGGGTGAAGCCATGTGCGTTCCTTGACGAGATTGATCACGTCGACGATGTATTCGGCGGCGCCTCTCCCGCCAGGGTTTCGGCGCGGTCGCTCGATATCGGCGACATGCGGAGGTTGTCATGCGATTCGGGCGAGCGTGATGGCGCGCTCGGGGCACGCGGTCACACACAGTCCGCATGACCGGCACGCATGCGCGTTCGGCGTGTAGGCGACTTCCATGCCGTGCACGCGCAGCTTCAGGCGATGCATCAGGCCGAGGCCGACGTAATCGGCCGGGTCGATGCGTCTGACCTCGAACACGTTTTCAGGGCAAACCGCGACGCAATCCCCTTTGCCTTCGCAACGCTTCAGATCGACGACCGGCGCGATCACGCCGGGTTGCTGTTTGCAGTCGCCCGTGGATTTTTCGCGCACGTTCACGCTCCCGATGGCCGGTCGTCGCCGGAGCGCCACGCGTTGCGGAAATGCTCGCGTTCCTCGGGCGTCATCGATTCCCACTTGCGCCAGTGGCGCCGGCCGCGCCAGCCGTGGTGTCCGCGGAATCCGCCGAACAGGATGCGGCTCAACACGAGCAGGCCCAGCGCCCGGGCGAAATCGATCGTACGGGCCCCGACGAACAGCGCCGGCATCACCCAGTTCCACAACATCATGACGACCCATCCGAGCACGCCTATGGCAATCAACGCGAGCACCGCCTTGCCCGCGCATCTGATTCGAAAATTCATTTGTCGACTCCTCTAGGGTCTGTTTACATATGGAACGCACATGCGTTGCCACGAGAACGGCCGCTCGCGAGGCGCGTGACGCCGCGAATACTGACGTATTCGCAAGGAGCGCAACGCGGCGAGCGGCCGTTCTCGTGGCAACCCCTAATTAAAAAATTCATTCCACGGGAATGCCCGAAATCGCCCGTATGGCGGCGTCGCTCGTCGCTTGTCCCCCAAGGGGACTTCCTGCGGGGCGTTTGGCTCGGCCAAACGGCGCTCCTCACTTCTTGCCCTACGCCCCGGAGGAAGTCCCCTTGGGGGACGAGCGATTTCGGGCATTCGCATGTGCGTTCCATATGTAAACAGACCCTAGATATTGTCCAGTTCGTCATGAATGAGCTGCAGTCGTGCACGCAGATGCAAGACCGCATAGCGTTTGCGCGCGAGCAGCGTATTGAGCGCAACGCCGCTTTGCGTGGCCATCTCCTTGAAGGAACGGCCCTCCAGTTCGTGCGCGATAAATACCTCGCGCTGATTCGCCGGCAGCTCGTCGAGCGCATCCTGCAAGGCTTCGAGCAGGAGCGTGCGCGCGTAGACTGCTTCGGGGCCGGCATCGTGCGCCGGCAGCACGAGATCCAGCCGGTACTCGCTGTCCGCGTCGTCGTCGGCCTCGGACAGATCCGTCAGCGGCTGCTCCTTCTTCTTGCGAAAGCGGTCGACGATACGGTTGCGCGCGGCGCGGAACAGCCACGCGCTCACCTGTTCGATGGGCGCCGGAAGCCGGTAAGCCTGGACGAATTCGTGAAACACGTCCTGAAGGATGTCCTCGGCATCGTCCGGGTCGCGAATCCGACGCCGGATGAAGCTCACCAGCCTCGTTCGTTCACGCATCACTATCGCGGTGATGTCGCGGTCTGGGTCGGTCATGTGCGTGAAGTGGGTGGCGATTCCATGCACCTGAAGACGTTTCAGGCGCGGGAATATTGTGTCGAGTGCGAAAAATGACTGCTCAACCCGGCGGCTTCAAGGGAGAGATCGGTTACACCGCCCATCCAGCGGGCAGCAATTGGGCCGGCCCGACGGTCATCGCCGACACGAGCGGGAACGGTGTAACGATAGTGCAAGGAACGAACCCGCGACGACAAGGCGAAGTGTGCGGGCGGCGGCACGGGCGTTGCTGGGGCCCGACAGGAAAGTACGTGCCGTGCTCGCGACTGTCGGCTGCATCCGGGTTGTACTACTCGCCGGCTGTTCGCGGTCGTCCGCCGGTCGGTCTGACGCGGCTGCTACGAATCGGCTTCCCGCAACGGCATCGGCTTCCCGCCGCGGCGAGCCGAACGCGCCCCGACGATCGCCCTTCCCCGAAGCCGCACCGCGACAATTCCCGCCAGCTCGCAGGCCGGCCTCAACGCGCCGACATGAAATCGAACAGCTTCGCGATATCGGTCGTCAGCACCGTTCCGGCCTTCACGCCGACCCAAAGCGTGCGCGTCGCCCACGCATCGTCGAGCCTCACGACTCCGAGCCGCGCCGCGCGCTCGCCGGTCACCGCGTCGCGCGGCAGGATGCCGATCCCGAGCCCCGCCTCGATCATCCGGCTCACGCCGTCGAAATTCGATACCTGGATCCGCAGCTTCAGCGAACGCTCGACCGCGAACGCGGCGTCGGTCATGCGCGCGAGCAGCGAACTGCCGTCGCTGAGCCCGACGTAGTCCTCGTCGAGCGTGTCCGCGAAGCGGAGGCTGTCGCGCGCGGCGAACCGGTGCGTGCGCGGCACGAGCAGCACGAGTTCGTCGCGGCGGTACAGCCGCCGTTCGATACCGGGGGCCGGCACGTTGTCGGCGAACACGCCGAGATCGGCCTTGCCGGACGCGAGCGCGTCGACGATCTCGTGGCTCAAACGCTCCTCGAGGCTGACCTTGATACCCGGATTGTCGGTGAGGAACGCCGCGAGATCGGCGGGCAGGAACTGGACGATCGCGGACGTGTTGGTCCACACATGGATGTGGCCACGCACGCCGGCGACGTAGTCGCTCATCTCGTGCGCCATCCGGTTGATCTGCTCGATCACCTTCGCCGCATGGTCGAGCAGCGCGCGGCCCGCGGGCGTCAGCTCGACACCGCGCGCATGCCGGACGAACAGCGCGCTGCCCGTCACGCTTTCGAGCTCGGCGATGCGCTTGCTGACCGCGGACAGCGTGAGCTGGCCGTGCTCGGCCGCTTTCGTCAGGCTGCCGTGCTCGGCGACGAGCGCGAACACGCGCAGCGATTGCAGATCGAAATGAAGCGGGTTCACCATGTCGTGGGTCCTGGGTAGGCCGGCCGGCGCTTGCGGTCAGCGCGGCGGCCTGACGCCGATCATACGCCCGGCCGACCCCGCGCGATACGGCGCAAAACGGCGCCTAGCGCGGCGCGATCGACTGCAACGCGGCGAGCATCGCACCGTCCGGCTTCGCGAGATCGTCGAGCACGTCGAAGTGCCGCATGCCGGGGAGCCCGACGTGGACGATCCGTTCGCCGGCCGCTTCGCACGCCGTCGCATAGTCGCGTGCCTGCCGGACGAGTTCGGGCAGCTCGGCATCGCCGACCGCAACGACCGTCGGTGCGCCGGGCCCGACATGGCGCAACGGGCTGTACGCGTCGACTTCGCGCGCGCTGAGCTGCAGCTTGTCGTTCAGGACGCACAGCGAGATCGGTTCGAGATCGACGAGCGGGCTGATCGCGAGTGCCGACACGACGGCCGGATGCGCGCGGTACACGGCCGTCAGGTGGCCGCCCGCCGAATGGCCGCTCAGGTGAATCGGCCGCCCGGCGGTACCGATTGCGTCGGGGTCGTTCGCCAGGTAGTCGAGCAGCGCGCCGATCTCGCCGACGATGTCGGTCATCGTCGCGACCGGCGCCAGCGTGTATTCGGCGAGTATCACGTCGAAACCGCGCGCGAGCGGCCCGCTCGCCGCGTACGCGAAATCCTCTTTCGCGCAGTGCTGCCAGTAGCCGCCATGAATGAACACGAACAGCGGCGCATCGGGCCGACCGCACGACAGCCAGTCGAATCGCTGCGCGGGCTGCGCACCGTAACGCAGGTCGCGCCGGCCGCGCGTCGTGTCGTAGAGCGCCGCGCTGCGCGCCTGCATCGACGCCAGCAGCGCAGGGAAATCGGGTACCACCTTCGTGTTCAGATAGGCGGCGTCGAGTGCCGCGCGGTCCATGCCGCGATAGAGGATCGTCATCGGAATCGTTTGGGTCGGGTTGCGGAAGCGCGGACGCAGGCGTCGCGTCCGGTGCGAAGGCGGCTTCTCAGTCGCCGAAGCACGCATTATCCGCAGCGCGGCATGGGCCGGCTATCCGGAATCGGCGAGCGCGGAAACCGGCTGTCCGTTTTCGGCGGCAGATCGACGCGGCATGCGTTCGCACCGGTACGATCCGGGCCGCATGCGCGATGGCACGAGATGCCCGCCGGCGCGCCCGGCGGTCGGCTCGAGTCAGATCAGTTCGGAGATCTCGATCAGGTTCAGGTCGGGATCGCGCACGTAGACCGACCGGATCTTCCGCGTCGCGCCCGTGCGTTCGACGGGCCCTTCGACGATCGGCCATTCGACGCGCTTCAGGTGCGCGATCACGTCGTCGAGCGGCACCGACGCGATGAAGCACAGGTCGAGCGCGCCGGGCACCGGCACATGCGCTTTCGGTTCGAACTCCGCGCCGCGCACGTGCAGGTTGATCTTCTGGTTGCCGAAGCGGAACGCGATCCGGCCGGCTCCGAAGGTTTCGAGCTGCATCTGCAGCACCTCGGTGTAGAAATGCGTCGTCCGGTCGGGATCGACGCAGGTCAGCACGAGATGGTCGAGGTGGTCAATCAGTGCCATGAGGTTCGCTCCGGTTGGTCGTTCACGAGAAAGCGCGTTGCGCGGGCATGTCGCCGGCGTCCGCGCGCGGTGGCGGATGAAGGTCCGAGCGGCGCCCGGCCTTCAGGATCTGGCTCGGCACGTCATGGCCGATCAGCGCGGGCAGCCGCGCCGACGCGGCCAGCACGGCCGCGAGATCGACGCCCGTATCGTAGCCGTCGAGTTCGAGCATGTGCACGAGTTCCTCGGTGCACGCGTTGCCGGTCGCGCCCGGCGCGTACGGGCAGCCGCCGAGGCCGCCGAGCGATGCGTCGAAGCGGTCGATCCCGGCGTCGAGTGCCGCGAGCGTGTTCGCGAGCGCCATCCCGCGTGTGTTGTGGAAGTGCAGCGTGAGCTGCAGCGCGCCGAAGCGCTCGCGTGCACGTGCCGACAGTTCGCGCACTTGCGACGGAAACGCCATGCCCGTCGTATCGCACAGCGTGAAGCCGTGCACGCCGAGATCCGCGAAGCGCTGCATCCATGCGAGCACGCCCTCGGCCGCGACGTCCCCTTCCATCGGGCAGCCCATCGCGGTCGACAGCGAGACGTTGATGGTGACACCCGTGCCGCGTACCGCGTCGATCACGTCGCGCAGCTGTGCGAACGATTGCTCGCGCGTCATCCGCAGGTTCGCGCGGTTGTGGCTTTCGCTCGTCGACATCACGAGGTTCACTTCGTCGACGCCGCACGACAGCGCGCGCTCGGCACCACGCACGTTCGGCACGAGCACCGTGTAGACGACACCCGGTGCGCGCGCGATGCCGTGCATCACGGCCTCGGCGTCGCGCAACGCGGGGATCGCCCTCGGCGACGTGAACGACGTGACCTCGATCTTCGCGTAGCCGCAGGCGCTCAGCGCATCGACGAGCGCGATCTTGTCGTCGGTGTCGACGAATGCCGCTTCGTTCTGGAAACCGTCGCGCGTCGCGACTTCGTGGATGTAGAGCCGTGTGCGTTGCCCGCTCATGTCGCCGTCTCCTGGTTCGGGTTCAGATCACGCCGCGCGTGCGCCAGTCGCCGCGTGTCGCCGCATCGATGCCGAGCGCTTCGAGTGCCGCGTCGGTGTCCGCGCCCAGCGCGGGCGCCGGGCGCTCGATGCGCCCGGGCGTCGCACCGAGCTTCGGCACGATGCCGGGCACGAGCACGGGCGTGCCGTCGGGCAGCGCGGCATCGACGAGCATGTCGCGCGCGCGGTAATGCGGATCGGCGGCGATGTCGGCCACGTCGTAGATGCGCCCGGACGGGATGCGTGCGTCGTTCAAGGCGGCCAGCACGGCGTCGAGATCGTGCCGTGCGCTCCACGCGCCGATCGCCGCGTCGATGCGTTCGACCTGCGCGACGCGCCCGTCGTTGTGCGCGAGCGCGGGATCGTTGCCGAGATCGGGCCGGCCGATCAGCTCCATCAGGCGCCGGAAGATGCTGTCGCCGTTCCCGGCGATCAGTGCGTACCGGCCGTCGCGACAGCGATACGCGTTGGTCGGTGCGATGCCGGGCAGGCTGCTGCCGGCCGCCTCGCGTACGGTACCGAACGCCGAGTATTCGGGCAGCAGGCTTTCCATCATGTTGAATACCGACTCGTACAGCGCGACATCGACGACCTGCCCCTTGCCGCCCTGCTGCTCGCGATGCCGCAGCGCGAGCAGCACGCCGATCACGCCGTGCAGCGCCGACAGCGAATCGCCGAGCGAGACGCCGACGCGCACCGGCGTGCGGCCCGGCTCGCCGGTCAGGTGCCGCAGGCCGCCCATCGCCTCGGCGATCACGCCGAAGCCGGGACGGTCGCGGTACGGGCCCGTCTGGCCGAAGCCCGACACGCGCAGCATCACGAGCCCCGGGTTGATCGCGGACAGCGCGTCCCAGCCGAGCCCCCAGCCTTCGAGCGTGCCGGGCCGGAAGTTCTCGATCAGCACGTCGGTTTCCGCGACGAGGCGGCGCACGACGTCCTGCCCTTCGGGCGTGCGCAGGTCGAGCGTCAGCGAGCGCTTGTTGCGCGACTGCGCGGCCCACCAGACCGACGTGCCGTCGTGCAGCAGCCGCCATTTGCGCAGCGGGTCGCCGAGCGCGGGCGGCTCGACCTTGAGCACGTCCGCACCGAATTCGGCGAGCATCCGGCCCGCGAACGGGCCGGCGATCAGTTGTCCGAGTTCCAGCACGCGGATGCCGTCGAGGGGGCGTGTCATGGTTGTCTCCGATGAAAGCGTGTTGTCGATGACGGCGATCATGACGGCGTTCCCGCCCGGCGAAAATCGATCGATGCTCAACCAGGCTTTCCGAAACGGAAAGGCGTGCGCCGCGTCCGTTCACATATGCGGTGCGCCAGCCTTTCCATCCGGGAAAGCGCACTCGCGCAACGGTCAAACGACGGCCCGCGCGCCGCCGGCAGAATCGAACCCGTTCCGCGCCCGCCCCGGGCGCCTGCCAGCGAGGCCCGCCATGTTTTCCGTTTCCTCTCCCGCGAAGATCGTGTTCCTCGACCGCGCGACGCTGTCGCCGCAAACCGTGCTGAAGCCGTTCCCGTTTCCGCACGCGTTGCGCACGTTCGAGCGGACGGCCGCGCACGAGGTCGCTTCACGCATCGGCGACGCGGACATCGTCGTGACCAACAAGGTGCGCCTCGACGCGGCGGCGCTTGCCGACGCGCGGCGCCTGCGGATGATCGCGATCGCCGCGACGGGCACCGACATCGTCGATCTCGACGCGTGTGCCGCGCACGGCATCGTCGTGAGCAACATTCGCGGGTATGCGGCCCGCACGGTGCCCGAGCACACGTTCGCGCTGATCTTCGCGCTGCGCCGCAGCCTCGTCGCGTACCGCGACGCGGTGCGCGCGGGGCGCTGGCTCGACAGCGGGCAGTTCTGCTTCTTCGATCATCCGATTCGCGACCTGGCCGGCTCGACGCTCGGGATCGTCGGCGACGGCGTGCTCGGGCGCGCGGTGGCCGGCATCGCGCGCGCGCTCGACATGCGGGTACGGTTCGCCGCGCACGGCGATGCGTCGGGGGACGACTACGCGCCGCTCGACACGCTGCTCCGGGACAGCGACGTGATCACGCTGCACTGTCCGCTCACGCCCGCGACGCGACACCTGATCGACGCGGCCGCGTTCGCGCGGATGGCGCGCCGGCCGCTGCTGATCAATACCGCGCGCGGCGGGCTCGTGGATGAAAACGCGCTCGTCGACGCATTGCAGTCGGGGCAGATCGCGGGCGCGGGGTTCGACGTGGTCACGCAGGAGCCGCTGCCGGCCGCGCATCCGTTCCACGCGATCCTGTCGCATCCGGCCTTCATCCTGACGCCGCACGTCGCGTGGGCGAGCGACGAGGCGATGCAGGCGCTCGCCGATCAGCTCGTCGACAATGTCGCCGCGTTCGTCGACGGCGCTCCGACGCATGTGGTGTGATGCGCAGCCGCGGAGATCGTTTCGACGGCCCTACGAGAAAAGCCCCGCTCGACTGCTCGAAGCGGGGCTTTGGATTGGGAGTTGCTTACGCCGGCGACCCGGCACGTAGCGGGTTTGTGCATCCACCCTGTCCTGCAGCGGGTTTCTGAATGCGTGACGAGCGCTACGTCAGGGAACTCGGGCCGCCGATGCGGCAGGGCCGGTCTGGCGCTGGTCGGGCCTCGCACTGGAACTCACCGGCTTTGGCTGCGGCGCACCACCCGGCGCGCTGATCCCGCCCCGAATGCGCGCGTTTCAGTAAGCGGACATCTCGACGCAAGGATCGACCTTGGACGGCGAGCAGATGACCGAATACTTGGCGCTCTCGCGCATCAGCGCTTCGCCTTCGTGCAGCGCGATCTTGATCTCGGGGTGACGCTCGTACGCGAGGAATGCCGAGCACACGACCGCGGACATCACGACGAGGGAAAACACAAATTTTTCAAGGGTTTGGAAACGTTCAGGCATGGTTCGACCTATCACTTAGGCCGTGATTATATCTCGAAATAAGGGTTTTCCCTATAAGTCGGCCCGCATACCGAGGATGCATTCGGTCGCGCGCGGACGCGATGCTCGCGCCCTTTTTCCCTGCCGTCCGCGCCTGAGTGTCGATCGAACAGGATGGGGCGACCGGTTGCGGGGTTCGCGCCGTACCGGCGCCGCCCCGCCGCTGCGCCAGCCCCGGTGCATCCGGCGATGCGCTCGCGGGCAATCGGTCGGTGGCGTGAAGTTGGCGGAAGGCGCGGCGCGGCGTTCGGGCGCGACAGGCCGCGTATTACCGGAGGAAAACGCCCCGCCCGTCGCCCTCGCAGGTCACCGCGTCACTGCGGCGCCGACGCGCCGCTTGCCGCATTGCCGGGCCATGCCTTGCCGATCTGGTCGACCAGCGATTTCGCGGTGCCCGTCACGATCGCCGCGTCGACGCCGGACGTCTGCCACGAGCCGTCGGCGGCCTTCACGAAGGTCAGGTTCGCGCGCGACGGCTTGTAGTCGGTATTGCGCCACGTGACCACGACGTCGCACGAGTAGGTGCGATCGCCGACCTTCTTGCAGTCGCCGTCGGGCTTCGCCGACACGACATCGGCCGAGACGGGCAGCGGCTGGCCGAACAGCGCGTTCAGCCCGCCGTGGTTTTCCGCCTCGAGCGCGCGGCGCACGGCGGCATCGACGTCGCCCGATCCGGGGCCGTCGTGGAGCAGGTTGCAGGCGGCCAGGAGGGTCGATGCACCGGCGAGTGTCAGCAGCGTCTGGAACTTCATGGATATCCGTTATCGGGGGAACGCCGCGTAGTCTGCAACGTCCGCGTATCGTGCGCGGTATCCATTTGTAACCAATTGCACGGGCGCGATCGCCCCTCCGCTTCTCCCTCGCCTACTGCCGCTCCTGCTTCACGCGGCTCACGAGCTGCGTCGGGCTCACGAACTGCAGCGCGATGACCACCCATACGAGCGTGATGGCCATGTAGATCATCGCCATCGCGTCGATCGACTGCGGCGCGCGCACGCCGGTCGAGAACACCGCGTAATACAGCGCGACGACGAGCGTCTGCGTGCTCGGCCCCGCGGTGAAGAAGGTCAGCTCGAACATCCCGATCGTGCGCACCAGCACGAGCAGCCCCGCCGCGAGCATGCCGGGCACGAGCAGCGGCAGCAGCACATGGCGGAAATAGCGCCACGTGTTCGCGCCGAAGATGCGCGCGGCGGCTTCGAGATTCGGATCGATCTGCTCGATGAACGGCGTCATCACGAGGATCACGAACGGCAGCGCCGGCACGAGGTTCGCGAGGATCACGCCGGGCAGCGTGCCCGCGAGCCCGACCTTGTACATCACGGTGGCCATCGGGATCCCGTACGTGACGGGCGGCACCATCAGCGGCAGCAGGA
This sequence comes from Burkholderia sp. 22088, assembly GCF_052045915.1. Classification (NCBI taxonomy): domain Bacteria; kingdom Pseudomonadati; phylum Pseudomonadota; class Betaproteobacteria; order Burkholderiales; family Burkholderiaceae; genus Burkholderia; species Burkholderia sp. 22088. Next base: position 438,326 of record NZ_JBQEPY010000001.1, on the reverse strand, counting down.
ACACCAGCAGCGCGAAGCGCTTGCCGCGAAACTGCACGCGCGCGAGCGCATAGGCGGCCGGCACGCCGAGCGCGATCGACAGCAGCACGACCGCGCCGACGACCTCGACGGTCACCCACAGCACGCTCGCGAGCTGGAAGTCCGCCCACGCCTTCGCGTACCAGTGCAGCGTGAAGCCCTGCGGCAGCGGCGTGCCGAACCAGCGTGTCGCGATCGAGTTCACCGCGACGGTCGCGATCAGCAGCATCACGTTCAGCAGGAAGAACGCCATCAGCCCCCAGACGAGCGCGTGCCACGCACGGCCGGCGAGATGGCCTGCCATCTTCCGCGGTTTCCTCGCGTCGGCGGGCCGCACGTCGGGCGGGTCGGGTGCGTCGTGCTTCGGCGGCCACGCGCGGGCGGCATGATTGTCGGTCGCCATCAGCCCTTGCCCCCCGTCACCGCGCCGGTATAGAAGAAGCGGCGCGCGCCGAGCATCGACGCGACCACCAGCAGCTGCACGAAACCCATCACGATCGCGATCGCCGACGCGAGCGAATAGTCGTAGCTCTCGAACGCCGCTTCCGCCGCCGCGATCGAGATCACGCGCGTGGGCCCGGCCGGCGCGCCGAGCAGCACGGCCGACGGGAACACCGAGAACGCCTGCACGAACGACAGGCACGCGGCCATCGTGAGCCCCGGCACGAGCAGCGGCAGGTAGATCCGCCGGAACTGCTGCCACGGGTTCGCGCCGAGCGTCGCCGCCGCGCGCGCGAGTGTCGGGTCGATGCCGCTGATGTACGAGAGCATCAGCAGGAACGCGAACGGAAAGCCCGACACGATCAGCGACAGCAGCACGCCCCAGTAGTTGTGCGTGAGACGAACTTCGTCGGTGTACAGGTGCAGCCCCTGCAACGCCTGCGGGAACCAGCCGTTCGGCCCGAAATACGTGAGCATCCCGTCGGCGACGAGCACCGTGCCGAGCGTGACGGGAATCACGAGCAGCGTCGTGACGAACTTCTGGTAAGGCGAATTACGGCGCAGCGCGAACGCGACGGGCACCGCGACGCCGACGTTGAGCAGTGTCGCCGGCACCGCCAGCTTCAGCGTGACGAGCACCGTGGGCCACATCGCGGTGTCGGTGAAGAACTGCACGTAGTTCGCGAGCGCGCCGCCGCCGTTCATCGGCTGGAACGACAGCACGAGACCGTATGCGAACGGATAGATGAACAGCGCGACGATGAACGCGAGTGCGGGTGTGACGAGCCAGGCTTTCGCGTCGCGCGGTGTGCCGCCGGCCGGGAGCGTGCTCACGCGGCCTCCCGGTGGCGCGTTGCAGCGCACGCGATGCGGCGGCCGTTCATCGCGCGTCTCCCGCGTAGACGAGCGTGCGCGACGGCGCAACACATAGCCGCAAATGCTCGCCTTCCGAGAATTCGCCGGCCACGCGCGCCCAGATCGGGCCGAACGGCGTGGCCGCACGGATCAGCGAATCGCGGCCGCCGTATTCGACCGTTTCGACGGTCGCGTCGAACGCGTTGCCGGCGCCGTCTGCCGCGCGCTCGATATCGTCGGGGCGCAGCGCGACCGCGACGTCCTTCGCGTCGAAGCCGGCCATCGGCACGCCCGTGAGCCGCACGCCTGCGGCGCTGACGTTGACGTGGCCGCCTGCCATCCCGTCGAGCGTGAACGGCAGCACGTTGCGATAGCCCATGAAACGCGCGACGTGCAGGTTGTGCGGGCGCGTGTAGACGTCCTTCGGCGTCGCGACCTGCTGTACGACACCCTCCTTCATCACGACGATGCGGTCGGCCATCGACAGCGCCTCGTCCTGGTCGTGCGTCACGTAGATCGTCGCGCGTTCGAGCTGCGTGTGGATGCGGCGGATCTCGGCGCGCATCTCGATGCGCAGCTTCGTGTCGAGGTTCGACAGCGGTTCGTCCATCAGCACGAGCGGCGGCTCGATGACGATCGCGCGTGCGATCGCGACGCGCTGCTGCTGCCCGCCCGACAACTGCCCGGGCAGCTTGCCCTCGTGCCCGACGAGCTGCACGAGTTCGAGCGCCTGCTGCGCGCGCCGCCGCGTTTCCTGCTTCGGCACGCCGCGCATCTTGAGGCCGAAGCCGACGTTGTCGAGCACCGACAGGTGCGGAAACAGCGCGTAGTTCTGGAACACCATCCCGAAGCCGCGGCGCTCGGGCGGCAGCACGTCGATGCGCGTGTCGTCGAGCCAGATGCCGCCGCTCGTGAGCGGCTGCAGCCCGGCGATGCAGTTCAGTGCGGTCGACTTGCCGCAGCCCGACGGGCCGAGCAGCGCGATGAACTCGCCGCGCCGGATCTCGAGGTCGAGCCCGTTCAGCGCGGCGACCTGCGCACCTTCCGCATTGGTGAAGCTGCGGCTGACGCCATCGAGCCGCAGCCGTTGGAAACTCTGCTTCATTGCGCGAACTCCATCGACGCGGGCGCCGCGGCGCCCGCCGGCCCATGCGTCACTTCGACTTCTGCGAACCGATCTCGCGATCCCACTTCTGGAATGCGGCGACCATCGCCTGCGCGCTGAGCGGCTGCACGTGCGGGCGATCCGCCAGCAGCTTCGCGTATTCGGGGCGGCCGAACTTGCGGATCACTTCCTGGCTGTGCGCGGGCGCCATCTCGAGCGTCACGCCCTTCACCGCCGGGCCCGGATAGAAGTAACCGTCGTCGTAGGTCATCGCCTGCTGCGCCGGTTCGAGCAGGAAGTTCATCAGCTTGAACAGCACGTCGAGCTTGTCCTTCGGCACGCCCTTCGGGATCACCATGTAGTGCGCATCGTTGACCCACGTCATGTTGTCGAACGCCTGGACCCGGAACTCGGCCGGCACGATGCCGAGCGCACGCGGGTTGAGGTCCCAGCCGGTGACGGTCACGGTCATGTCGCGCGTGCCTTCGCCGAGCTCCTTCATCACCGCCGACGTGCCGCCCGGGTAGTACGGGACGCAGTCGTTGAGCTGCTTCAGGAACGCCCAGGTCTTGTCCCAGCCGTTGATCGGGTCCTGCGGGTTCTTGTCGCCGAGCACGTACGGCAGCCCCATCAGGAACGTGCGGCCGGGGCCCGAGTTCGCCGGGCGCGCGTAGATCAGCTTGTTCGGGTGCGCCTTGCACCACGCGAGCAACTGATCGGGTGTTTTCGGCGGGTCGCTGACCTTCGCCGGGTTGTATTCGAGCAGCGGGCCGGCCGGCATGTAGGTGACTTCGAGGCCGAAGCCCTGTGCGAGGTCCTGCATCTTGCGCGGGCCGGGTGCGTACCTGTCGAGCACGCCGGGGAATGCGCCCGCGTTGTCGGGCAGCACCTTCAGCCACAGGTTCTGCTCGATGCCGGCGGCCAGCGCGTCGGTGCCCGTCAGCACGAGGTCGATGTCGGCGCGCCCCGCCGCCTGCATCGCCTTGATCTTGCCCGGCAGCTGCGGCGCCGGCGCGTTCGTGAACGTGACGCTCGACACGAGGGTCGGGTTCTTGTCCCTGAAGGCTTCGATGGCCTTCTGCGTGAGTTGCAGGTTGCCCGCGACATCGACGATGTTCAGCGATACGGGGGCAGCAACGGCTGCCGAGGCCGACAGCGTGAAGCCCACGGCGAGTGCGATCCGGCGGACACGGCGAGCGATCGTGGTGGCGTTCATGTCTCCTCACTTCGGTCGGTGGATGGGACCTTTCTTTTCAGGAAATCATGACGGCGTTATACGATGTCGGTCAACAAAAAACCGATCGGCGTGGGGCGGGACTTTCCCTGACAAACACCTTCCGGTGAGTGCCAATTTGGTTACCGGGCAAGATGGGCCGGGGATCGCGGCTGGACGCCAAGTCGTCCTGCGACGTCATATCTCTGCGGGGGCAATCCCGGCGAAGTGGTTTCAACGGGCTCGGACTGGATCGGTGCCGTCGGCGTTCGGCAGGCCCGGCAAATCAGCGGTTCTTCAGCGCGATCAACACGTCCCGGTGTCCGGAAATGACTTTTCGCGCCGCGCGCAGCACGTCACCCTCCTCGGCTTCGGTCGAAGCCTTGGCCTCGTGGGTGGGACGGATGATCGTGCGGGGTTTCAACGCGACGCCGTACAGCACCTTTCGTTTGGGATCCGTGACGGCATTCCGCTAAAACAATGACAGCGATCGGCCGCTTGTCCGCCAATCGGATGGAGCGGTCGCGTCGCTGTCAGTCATGGCGCCCGATGAATGGACGAAAAAGGCCGCAAGGCCGGCAAACAATGCCCGAATATCAATTCCTCAAGCCTGAATCGCCTTCGCCCAACGCCCTCACCTCTTCGATCAACCGTTCCGCATCACGCCACTCGCCATATCCCGACGCCGGATTCAGGTGCCCCACCTCGCCGAGATCGACGAGCCTGCTGCCCCACCCTGCCGCCAGCGTTTCGACACGCTCGAAGCGCGCGAGCGGATCGTTGCGGCTCGCGGCGACGATGCTCGGAAACGGCAGCCGCCCGGTCGGTACCGGCGTCCAGCCGTTCGCGTCGATTGCGTCGGGCGCCGGATAACCGGCGGGCATCGGCGTATCGAGATCGGCCGGCGCCGCGAGCAGCGCGCCGTGGATCTTGCGCGTGGCCTGCCGCGCCCAGTGCACGGCAATCATCACCCCCGCGCTGTGCGCGACGAGGATCACGGGGCCGTCGATCGCGGCCAGCGCCGCATCGAGCGCCGCGACGCGTGCCGCGCGGCTCAGCTTGTCGGCTTCGAGCGGCGCGACGGATCGTGCGTTCGGCAGGCGCCGTTCGAGGTGCGTCTGCCAGTGGTCTTCGACGTGATCGCGCAAGCCGGGCACGATCAGGATGGTGGGTGCGGTCGTCAGGGTCATGCAGCCTCCGAAGCGTTCAGGAAAGTCTGGACGCGCGCCGTTCGCGTTCGACGCGCGCGAGGTCGGCCACATAGCTCGCGCGTCCGATCGCGAACAGCACGGCGGCCATGAGCGGCACGACGGGAATCCATTGGAGTGCGCCGACGAGGCCGGCGCGATCGGCGGCCCACCCCGTCAGCAGCGGGCCCGGCGCCATGCCGAGCAGGTTGTTGGCGAGCGTGAGCGTCGCGAACGCCGATGCGTGGATCGCGGCCGGCGTCAGGTTCGCGACCATCGCGCCCGACGCACCGGACGCGCCCGCGCCGACCAGCATCCCCGCGCAGATCAGCGCGAGCTGCAGCGGCCCGGGCGGCAGCCGGAACGCGACCGCGAGGCAGACGCCGGTCAGCACACAATATGCGATCGCGGTCAGCCACTTGCGCTTGCCGTCGGTTTTGCCGACGCGGTCGGTGACGATCCCGCAGCCGACCATCCCGATACCCGCGAGCAGCACGAAACCGGCGGCGAGCACGGCCGCGCGGTCGGGCGCCATCGCGTAGTAGCGGTTCAGGTAGCTCGGCAGCCATGCGAACAGCGCGCCCGGCACGAACAGGTGCAGCCCGCTGCCGAGATATGCGCAGATCACCGAACGCGACGCGAACAGCCCCGACATCAGCACGCGCACGCTGCCGCGCAGGTCGCGCGGCGTGTCGGTGTCGCGCCGGCAGGGTTCGGCGCCGTATTCAGTGCCGTATTCGGTGCCGTATTCAGAGCGATATGCGGCGAGCCGCCGCTCGGTCACAACGCAGCGATACGCGACGAGCAGCACGATGCCGAGCGCGGCCATCACGCCGAACGACCAGCGCCAGCCGAGATGCGCGCCGACGAGCCCGCCGAGCGCCATGCCGAACACGGAGCCGAATGCGCCGCCGGCCATGAACGCGCCGGTCAGCGTCGCGCGCAGCCGCGCCGGGAAGATGCTGAGGATCAGCGCGACGCCGACGCTGCCGTACGCGGCTTCACCGAGCCCGACGAGGCCGCGCGCGACGAGCATCTCCGTGTAATGGGTCGACAGCGCGCAGCCGAGCGTCGCGACGCTCCACAGCGCGGCCATCAGCACGATGCTGCGCACGCGCCCGAAGCGGTCGGCGAGCACCGACAGCGGAAACGTCAGCAGCCCGACCAGCAGCGCGACGACGCCGGAGAGCGAACCGAGCTGCGTGTCCGACAGCGCCCATGCTTGCTTGAGCAGCGGGAACACGGCGTTGAGCACCTGCCGCGACATGTAGTCCGACAGCAGCAGGCCGACGGTCAGCCCGAACACGAGCCACGCATAGGCGGGCGCGCGCCGGCCGGCGGCGGCGACGTCCTGGATCGACGGCTCGACATGATGGATCAGCATGCGTGTCTCCTCCGGCACCGGAGCGATCGTGCTCCGGCGCGGCTTGCGTGGCCCCGCTCCGTTGACCGGAGTCCGCCCCCGCATCACGCGCGGGGATGGGTGCCACGCCACAACGATCGGCGGGCCGCGGCCGCCATGGCCGCGGGCCCGGATGCGCGGATGCGCGGCGCGTCAGGCGGCCCGCAGCGGCACGTTCGGCTGGCCCGGCCGGCGGTTCGGCGCCATCCCGAGCTGAGCGAGGGTCTCGTCGATGCCGTCGTACTGCACGCCGATCCGGTAGATCGCCTTCGCCTCCTTGCCGGTCGCGATGTCGCGGCCGAGTTCGCGCGCGATCCGTGCGCACTGCTCGACCTGCTGCACCGACGTCATCCGGTTGCCCTTCTGGTCGATGATCGTGTCCTCGATCCCGCAGCGCGGATGCAGGCCCAGCGCCATCGCAACCGTGTTGATCGGCAGCACGTTCTTCATCAGGGATTCGAGCGTGATGCACGCGCCGTCCGGGCAGCGCCGCACGAATTCCATGAAGTTGTACGGATTCGGGCCGTCGAAGCCGCCGCCGATGCCGACCCACGTGACGTTCAGCGGGCCGCGATAGACGCCGCGGCGGATGATCCGTTCGAGCGTTTCCAGCGCATGCATGCCGGTGAGCTGGAAATGGGGCTGGATGCCGGCCGCCTGCAGGCGGCGCAGGTGCTCGTCGACCCAGCCGGGGCCGGCCGGCACGGTCATCTCGCGGTACGCGTCCCACAACGCGGCTTCGTTCAGCGACGTGCCGGCGATGTCCTTGCGGTTCATCAGCTCGGTGATGTTCATCTGCACGGTATTGATCGCGACCGTCACCTGGTCGGGCTTCGGCGTCAGCTCGGCGAGCATGTGGCGCGTGTCGTCGGACAGCCATTTCGCTTCCGCGCCGTCGCCGTCCGGCGCGAACGAGATCGAGCCGCCCACCTGCAGGATCATGTCGGGCACCGCCTCGCGCAGCCGGCCGAGCAGCTCGTTGAACTTCGACAGCCGCTTGCTGCCCTTGCCGTCGAGTTCGCGCACATGCAGGTGCAGCACCGTCGCGCCCGCGTTGTAGCAGTCGACGGCCTTCTGCACGTGCTCGTCCATCGTCACCGGAATGTCTTCCGGAAAGTCTGCGGGCATCCATTCGGGGCCGTACGGCGCGACCGTGATGACTACCTTGTCCTGGTTTTCCGGGTGCAGCGAATCGTCGAGAAATTGCATGTCGTCCTCCAGTGGAAATCGTTTTTGGTGCAGGCGTACGGGCGTGCGTATCCCGCCGCGCCGGGCGGCGGGCCCGGCGCGTCGTGTGCAGGTTGCGAATCGGTTAAGGTGCGAGCGCGCTCAGAACGGCACGTCGCCGACGATGCCCGCGCGCTCCATCCGGCGCACGCACGGCGGGTAGTCCATGACCGCGTAGTGCTGCGTGCTGCGGTTGTCCCAGATCGCGACGCTGTTCTTCTTCCAGCGCCAGCGCACCTGGTATTCGGGGATGTATGCCTGGCTGATCAGGTATTGCAGCAGCTGGCCGGCGCCGGGATTCGCGTCCTGCCCGACCCGCACGCGTGCGGGCGTGTGGTAGTTCGTGAAATGCGTGGTGAACGCGTTCACGTACAGCACCTTCTCGCCGGTTTCGGGGTGCGTGCGCACGACCGGATGCTCGGCGTCCGGGTACTGCGCCTTCAGCGCGAGGCGCTTGTCGATCGGCATCGCCGCACCGAAGCTCGCCTCGATGCTGTGGCGCGCGCGCAAGTCGTCGATCTGCTGCTTCACATGGTCCAGCAGGCGCTCGTAGGCGAGCACCATGTTCGCCCACATCGTGTCGCCGCCAACCGGCGGACCGTCGATGCAGCGCAGCACGCAGCCGAACGGCGGCGCCACGCGCCAGCTCGCATCGCTGTGCCACGCATTCTCGTAGCGGTCGTTCGGCTGGTCGGGCGACTTGTAGATCCGCACGAGCCCCGGGTGCTCCGGGTCGCTGCCGGCGACCGGATGATCCTCGAGTTCGCCGAAGCGCCGCGCGAACGCGACGTGCTCGGCGCGCGTGATGTCCTGGTCACGCAGGAACAGCACGCGATGCCGCAGCAGCTGCGCGCGGATCTCGGCGAACAGGCCGTCGTCGTGCACGGCGTCGGCGAGGCTCACGTCCAGCAGTTCCGCGCCGAGCGCGCAGGTCAGGGGTTCGACTCGCATGCGCGTCTCCTCAGACGATGAACACCGACGAACCGGTCGTCTTGCGCGATTCGAGATCGCGGTGTGCCTGCGCGGCATCCTGCAGCGCGTAGCGCTGGTTGATCCCGATCCTGATGCGGCCGGCCGCGACGTGCGCGAACAGTTCGCCGGCCAGGTCGTTCTTCTCGGCCGGATCGGCGATGTAGTCGGCCAGCGCCGGGCGCGTCAGGTACAGCGAGCCCTTCATCGCGAGGCGCTGCGGATCGAACGGCGGGATCGGGCCCGACGCGGTGCCGACGCACACCATCAGCCCGCGCCGCTTCAGCGAATCGAGCGAGCCTTCGAAGGTGTCCTTGCCGACGCTGTCGAACACGACGTCGACGCCCGCGCCGTCCGTCAGTTCGCGCACGCGTTTCGCGACGTCCTCGCGGCTGTAGTCGATCGTATGGTCGCAGCCGTGCGCGCGGGCGATCGCGGCCTTGTGCTCGCTCGAAACCGTGCCGATCACCGTGAGCCCGAGCAGCTTCGCCCATTGCGACACGATCAGCCCGACGCCGCCGGCGGCCGCGTGCAGCAGGATCGTGTCGCCCGGCGCGAACGCGTGGATACGGCGCAGCAGGTAGGCCGACGTCAGGCCGCGCATCGTCATCGCCGCGGCCGTTTCGCACGAAATGCCGGCCGGCAGCCGCACGAGCGGCGCGGCGGGGATCAGCCGCTCGGTGCTGTACGCGCCGAGCGTGTTCAGGAAGCCCGTGTAGGTCACGCGGTCGCCGACGGCGACGTTCGTCACGCCGGGGCCGACGGCGTCGACCACGCCGGCCGCCTCGACGCCGATCCCGGCCGGCAGCGGCACCGGATAAAGGCCGCTGCGGAAATACGTGTCGGCGAAATTCAGCCCGACGGCCTCGTGCCGCAGGCGCACCTGGCCGGCGCCCGGATCGCCGACGTCGACTGCTTCCCAGCGCAGCACGTCGGGGCCGCCGGTTTCGTGGAATCGCACTGCATGTGCCATCGTGTTCTCCGTATGTTGTCAGTCGGATGCGCGCCGCGCATCGTCGGGTTCGTTCATGTCCGGCGGCGCCGCGGCTGCGCCGTCCGCCGGCGGGTCGTCCAGTCCGGCCCAGTCCGCGTCGCCCAGGTAGCGTCGCGCGGCCGGGAAAATCACGCCTTCCATCCGCCCCATCTGCTCGAACGCGCCGTGTGCATAACGAGCGAGCGCCGCGTCGAACGCGGCCGACGGCAGCCCGTCCGCGGCGATCCGCTCGAGCGCATCGAGCGCTTGCGCATCGCGCTGCCGCTGGCGGTCGAGTTCGTCCAGTTCGGCCGCGACGCACTCCGCGCGCACGCGCAATGCCGCGAAGAGGTGCGCTTCGGCGGCCGTGCCGACACGGGCGCGCTGCAGCGCGGCAAGCGATGCCAGCGCACGCTGTGCGTCGGCCGCGTGCCGCTGCAGTACGTCCGCGTGTGCGGCGGACGCGATCAGGCCATGCTGCGCGTCGTTCGCTTGCCGCTGCCGTGCATCCGCGGCCGCGTCCACGCCGGACGCCATCAGCGCATGCAGCAACCCGCCGACCGCGCGATGCGCATCGAGGCAACGCGCCATCACGCGCGCCTCGGCCGGCGTTCGCCGCGACGTGCACACGAGCACCGGTACACCGCTCGTCGCGAGCAGGTGCTGCCGCTGCGCGCAGGCTGCCGCATCGGCATCGTGCGGCAGCGCCGCGACGCCGATCAGGTCGCAGCCGAGTTCGGCCGCCAGCGCGCCGGGTGCCGCGTCGCCGGCCCCCGGATGGCCGGCCCCCGGAAGGCCGGCCCCCGCGATCGCATGGGACAACCCCTGCGCCCGCGCGGCGGCTTCCACTTTCGCATCGTGTTCCGGCAGCCGCGTTCCGGATAAACGCGAGGCCGGCGCGGCGCCGGCCAGCAGGAACGTGACCCGGGCGCCGACCGCGCGCGCCAGTTCGAGCGCATGGCCGATCGCGTCGATGCCGCCGGGCGCGCCGTCGACCGTCACGAGCAGATGGCGGTACATCGTGCTGCTCCGTTTATCCGGCGAGCGACGCGTTGCGCCGTGTGCCGGTCGATGCGATGTTCATGGCCCTCTCCTCGTTGCGTTCGTCATGGATCGGAACCCATGCTATCGACGCGGTGCCGGCACGGCCCCACTCGTCGCGGGGGGGATTGACGCGCGAACGCGCTTCAGCCGATCCTTCCCCCCACACCCACCCCGGACGCTGGCCCGCACGGCACCGCCGGATTCCCACTGCTGCCCGATGGCCCACCCACCCGCTCGCGCCGACGCGCCTCCCACCGAACTGGTCCTGAAGACGACCGCGCCGCGCGTGCCGGCGCAGTTGCTGGCCCGCGCGCGGCTGAGCCTCGCGTCGCCCGCTTTCGACGGCCGGCCGGTCACACTCGTGCAGGCGCCGGCCGGTTACGGCAAGACGTCGCTGCTCGCGCAATGGCGCCGCGAGACCCTCGCGCTCGGCCGCGCGGTCGTATGGCTGTCGGCCGACGAGCGCGACGATGCGCCCCGGTTGCTGCAGGGCCTCGTGCAGGCGGTGCGGACCGGTTGCGCACGGCCCGGCTTCGGGCGCCTGATCCCGCCCGGCGCGGCCGACGCGGCGCGTGCGCTCGAGGGCGTGACCGCCTGGCTGGCCGAGGTCGCGCAACTGTCGATCGATGCGCTCCTGATCGTCGACGATGCGGAGCGGTTGCCGCCGGCCGGCCTCGAGGCGCTGACCTACGTGCTGCACAATGCGCCGCAAAACCTGCATGTCGTCGTCGCCGCGCGGCGCGGGCTCGACCACACGGCCGGCGACCTGCTCGCCGGCGGGCAATGCACGCTCGCGGGCCCCGACTGGCTGCGCTTCACGCTCGACGAGACGATCGCGCTGGTCGGCGCGCGCTTTGCGCAGCGGGTCGACGCCGACGCGTGCGCGCGGCTGTTCGAACGCGTCGACGGCTGGCCGCTCGGCCTGCAGCTCGCGATGGCCGCGATGGCGCGCTCGGCCGATCCGCGCCAGGCGGTCGACGCGCTCGCCGCCCGCGTGGACGGCACGCGCGACCGCCTCGTCGAGCTGCTGCTCGCGAACCTGTCGGCCGACGACACGGCGTTCCTGATCCGCACGAGCGTCGCCGATCGCCTGCATCCGTCGCTGTGCGCCGCGCTGCTCGACGACGCGGACGCGCCCGGCCGTCTCGCGCGGCTCGCCCGCGACACGCCGCTGTTCATCGCGTCGGACGATTCGGACTGGTGCCGGCTGCATCCGCTCGTGCGCGACACGCTGCGCGACCGCCTCGCCGCGGGCCCCGACGCCGAGCGCAGCGCGCTGCATGCGCGTGCGGCCGCCTGGCTCGACGCGCACGGGATGACCGAGGAAGCCGCGCGCCACGCGTATGCGGCCGGCCAGTTCGAGGTGGCGTATGCGCTCGCGCAGCGCTGCCTCGAGGATGCGATCAAGCAGGGCCGCATCAACGACGTGCTCGACTGGCTCGCGCTGCTGCCCGACGCGGAGCTCGACAAGCGCCCGACGCTGCGCATCGCGGTCGCGTGGGCACTGGCGCTCGGCGAACGCCACGTCGAGGCGCAGCGCCAGATCGCGGGCATCCTCGCCGACACCGGCACGCCCGCGGCGATGCGCTACGAATGCGCGCTGATCCTCAGCGCGGCCGCGTATTACGCCGACGAAATCGACCGTTTCGTCGAGCTGTTCGAACCGTGGGCCGACTTCACGCCGCCGGCGGCGACCTGGCTCGCGCAAATGCACGCGAACCGGCTGTCGGCGCGCGCGATCATCGTCGGCGAACCGGCGCAGGCGCGCCGCTTCCAGCACGCCGCACCGCGCGGCGAGACGGCGGCCGGGTTCGGCTACGTCGCGCGCTGGGGCGAGCTGATCACGGGCCTGAGCTACCTGCGCGAAGGCCAGGTCCGGCTGGCCGACGACACGCTGTCGCCGGCGCTGGCACGCGCGGAAGCCGATCTCGGGCGCCGCCATCCGCTGACCTGCATGCTCGCGGCGATGTGCGCGGCGCTCGCGTACGAGGCCGACCGCGTCGACCAGGCCGCCGCGTTGCTCGCGAACCGGCTCGACGTGCTCGAACATGCGGGCACGCCCGATACCGTGCTGCTCGGCTATCGCACCGCCGCGCGCATCGCGCTGCTGCGCGGCGTCGAGCACCGCGCGATCGACCTGCTCGAAGCGCTCGACGCGATGGGCGTCGCGCGCCGGCTGCCGCGCCTGTCCGTCGCGAGCCTCGCCGAACAGGTGCGCATTCACGCGGCGCGTTATCGCGAGGCGACCTGCCATGCGCTCGTCGAGCGGATCGATGCGATCGCGGCCGCCGAGTTTCCGTCGCACGGGCCGTTGTGGCGGCGCCCGGTCGTGCTGCTGCAGGCGAGCGCGCATGCGGGCGCGGCGCTGGCCGCGCGCCGCTGGGACGACGCGCGCGCGGCGCTCGACGAAGCGGCGGTGCTGGCCCGTGAAATGAGCATGGGCCAGGCGCGCATCGAGATCATGGCGCTCGGCGCGTTCGCGCGCGAACAGTCCGGGGGCGGCGGCCGCGCGCTGCTCGACGAGGCGATGAACCTCGCGGAGCTGTTCGGGCTCACGCGCACGCTCGCCGACGCGCATCCGGCCATCGCCGACTGGGCGCGCCGCGCCGGCGACGAAGCGGCCGCCGGCGCCGGCTCCGCGCGGCACGCGCTGCCGCCGCCGCGCATCGTGCCGCCCGCCCCGCGCGGCGCGGCCAGCCCGCGCGCGGTGCCGAGCGTCGTCTTGACGCCGAAGGAGCGCGCGATTCTCGAGCTGCTCGCGCGCAACCTGTCGAACAAGGAGATCGCGGTGGCGCTCGCCGTCGGCGAGGAAACCGTGAAGTGGCACCTGAAGAACCTGTTCGGCAAGCTCGACGCCAGCTCGCGCAAGCATGCGGTGCGCCGCGCGCTGGTGCTCGGCCTGCTCGAAAGCGCGCCGTAACGCCGGTTTCGCCGATCGGGCGGCGCTCCCGCCCCCACCTCCCGCGATTCTCCGCAACCCTGCCCCCCGCGTATGGGGGGGAGCGGCCGCCCGCCGTTGCGTAGTCTTTCCGCATGGCTCACGCGGGCGCCGCCTGTCGCGTCTTCCCGCCCGCCTCGTTGCTTCCCCGCTTCACCCGGACGGGCTCGACCCCGTCCGGTCCAATACGACCCTGGAGACTTCATGAAGACGAAACTGGCCGCGCTCGCGGCGCTTGCCGGCTGTTCGGCGCTCGCGCACGCGCAATCCTCCGTCACGCTCTACGGCGTGATCGACACGGGCCTGCTGTACCAGAGCACGTCGGCGGCGTCGTTCAGCCCCACCGCGCCGAATACGGGCAAGGTGTTCCGCATGAAGGACGGCGGCATCTACTCGAGCTTCTGGGGCATCAAGGGCAGCGAGGACATCGGCGGCGGCTACAAGGTCAACTTCAAGCTGCAGGGTTCGTTCGACAGCGGCACCGGCAAGCTGCAGCTGAGCGATACGCCGGGCGCCGTCGCGATCTTCAACCAGGTCGCGTCGCTCGGCGTGTCGGGCCCGTTCGGCACCTTCACGGCCGGCCGCCAGATCGTGCCGATGATCTACGCGATGGCCGACACCGACGTGCGCAACGCGCAGTTCTTCGGCAGCGTGCTGACCGCGTGGCTCGGCCTGAACACGGCGGCCGGCTGGCCCGGGACGAGCACCAACGGCGCGATCGGCGCGCTGTACGACAGCAATGCGCTCGTCTATCAGTCGCCGGTGTTCGCGGGCGCGTCGATCGCGCTCGAATACGCGCCGGGAGGCGTGGCCGGGCAGTTCCAGGGCGGCACGCGCGAATCGGTCGTGCTCAAGTATGCGAACTACGGGCTGAAGGCGTCGGCCGTCTACTACAACGGGCACGACACGAACCCGGCGCCGGGCGTCGCGCCGACCGGCGTCGACAACAACCGCTTCGTCTACGTCGGCGCGAAATACACGATCCGCGACTTCTCGGTGTCGGCGTCGTACGGCAACGGCCGGAATCCGTCGCATGCGGACAAGGTGAACCTGGACATGCTGTCGGCCGGCATCGGCTATCGCTTCACGCCTTTCCTTCAGGTGAGCTCGGCCGTGTATTACCTGAAGGATCGCAACGTCTCGGCGAACAAGTCGACGTCGGTCGTGCTCGCGGCCGACTACAGCCTGTCGAAGCGCACGACGGTCTATGCGCAGGTCGGCCACGTGAACAACCGCGGCACGATGGACCAGATGCTCGTGTACGGGCAGCCGGTCGCGCCGGGAGTCGGCACGACGGCCGCGATGGTCGGGCTGCGGCACAACTTTTGATGGCGGCCGGGCGTGCGGCGGACGTGTGGCGGCCATTGGTGACCCTTGGCGGCCGTCGCGCGCGGCCGTCGTCGGCATCGATCGCCGGGATCGGCTACAGTGGGCGTTTTCGGCGCGCGCCGTCCCGCCGCCGCGCCACCGGTCGTGGCGCGCGGCAGCAAGGACGGTGCGCAAGTCATTCACTTCGACGAGCGAACCTTCATGCCCGATCTGTCCGCCTTCCCGATCACGCAAAAGTGGCCGGCCCAGCATCCCGACCGTCTCCAGCTCTACTCGCTGCCGACGCCGAACGGCGTCAAGGTGTCGATCATGCTCGAGGAAACCGGCCTGCCGTACGAGCCGCACCTCGTGCGCTTCGACACGAACGACCAGTTCTCGCCCGCGTTCCTGTCGCTGAATCCGAACAACAAGATCCCGGCGATCATCGATCCGGACGGCCCCGACGGCAAGCCGCTGCCGCTGTTCGAATCGGGCGCGATCCTGATCTATCTCGCGGACAAGACGTGCCAGCTGATCCCGAAGGATCTCGCGGGCCGCTACGAGACGATCCAGTGGGTGATGTTCCAGATGGGCGGCATCGGGCCGATGTTCGGCCAGGTCGGCTTCTTCCACAAGTTCGCCGGCCGCGACTACGAGGACAAGCGCCCGCGCGACCGCTACGTCGACGAGTCGAAGCGCCTGCTCGGCGTGCTCGACGCGCATCTCGCGAACCGCCAGTGGGTGATGGGCGATACCTACACGATCGCCGACATCGCGATCTTCCCGTGGGTGCGAAATCTTGTTGGTTTCTATGAAGCGGGCGATCTGGTCGGCTTCAGTGAATTCCGCAACGTCAAGCGGGTGCTCGATGCGTTTGTTGCGCGTCCGGCCGTTGCGCGTGGGCTTAATATTCCGGCGCGAGGCTGAGCGGCTGGGTGGGTCGCGCGTTGTCCGGCCCGCGTAGCTGTGGACTTGAAACGCCCGCCGCATTGGGCGGCGGGCTTTCGGGGGCTTTGCGATTTTCCGGGGAATGCTGGGGAGACGGTCGGTGTTCGGTCAGAAGCAGCCGCTCAGTAGGTGAAGGAATACAAATTTCTTTGCGCTCAAGGGGAGCCAACCAACGATGCATAGAATGGAAGCTTCTCATTTCTATCTTGGCCGGATAACTGACACCTCCCGATTTTCAAGCTTTCTCGCAGAACACTACGGCGAGGATGAAAGTCGACCAGTTTCCGAGTTCTACGGCTCCCAAGGTGAGTTCTTCTGTGACCATGACTTCATGGAAACAGGGCTGCGACAGTCGGGTACTTCACTGGAAGAGTTCTTTGCACCTCACTCGTACTCGGACAAATGGTCGGAAGCGCTATGTGAAGCGGCGCGCGCCGCAAATTTGGGAGATGCGAACGCGCTGATTTTCATAAATTGCGAACAGATAAAATCGCCAAGGTCAGTGCAAGGCGAAGGATTCGAACTGGTCTACATCGGAATGTTCGAGTATCCAATTTGAGCTTCTCGAACTTGGTTTCGCCTGATGCGACGCCTACTGCTGGGCGACCGCTTTCGGCCAGTTTCGGTCACTCGACCTCGGCACATAGATCGCCGACAATCGTGGCGACTCATTCACTCAAGCTCCACATCGATGAAAGTATCCCGGGATTTCGGAATTGTTGTCCGGCGGGCCGCGCTTTCGGCCAAGAACGTCGACCTGTCAATGGTCATGACCGAATTCAATCTTGGTAGATACTTTGACGAATCTGACAATCTGGTATCGCTTGGTCCTTTTTTTGGAGGTGATGCAGCCGACGAATGCATGAGATCTCTGGAAAAGCTTGGCCTCACGTATATCGAAGACTTTTTTATCTTCGAGGGGTTTGTGCCAGACTGGTGCTCGTTCGAGGTATTCTGAACGCGGCCACAGCGAGATGCGCCGGGCTTCGGCCAGAAACGGACCTTCACACCCGCATCTAAATTGTTGATAATTGCCACCTGTACGGCCGAATGCAGGGCAACGGGGTTTCAATCTTTTAGACAAGGAGCAAGCATGTTGACGATGACTCGTGAGAATGTCGCGTGGTTTGAGTCGCAAGTGATTGTGACGGTTGCTCGTGATATCGAAGTCTCGGACTATGAGTTTTACATGCCTTTCGAACTTTACGACATGATTGAAGCCTGCAACCCGGCAGTTTTCAAGAATCTGGAGACCTTCCTCCAAGCATATCGCGAATGGTGGAAGTTCCAGGAAGAACACGAGGGTGAGCTTTCGGCCGGGGGCCTCTCTCCTAAAAATTTTGAGAAGAACATGGAACTGACGGATAGGCGGGATTCCACTCGAAAGACACTGATCGATTCTGTGAAGTCATAAGATGCAAATGATTACAGAAACGGAATTCGTGCTTAACCTTTGCCTTATTCAGGGTGACAAAAAATGATTAGGCGTTGGCTGTTCGCACTACTGGTATTGGCGAAGGTTGACAGTGTTTCGGCTGAGCCAAGCGCATATGCCTGTGTCGTCGAACAGTCTGCAGGTCTGCATTACGACAGTAAGACAACCACGTGGGCGCCCAAAGCGTTCAAGCCCGGTAAGGAATTTGTGTTGCGTCGATTAACTGAAGACGATTCGAAAATCGCCGAGTACCGTACTTTGCTCAACCGCGATCCGAAGGCAAACTGGGCCTTCTTTGACGGAAAAATGCTCTTGGCGACATGTGTCGAAAACGACTTCACATTTGGCAGCTATGTCGGCCCGGGTTAGCCGACGCTAACTTTGACAAGGATTCGCGCAGATTTGAACTTGTGTATCGGGGTGCGTATACAAGCCAAGGCTACTGGCAACAACTTAAGCGGGAAGACTCAAAGCAGTACGAGTCGCTTCTGGCTTCGGGGCGTGGCGGGGATGCCGAGCGTCCCGATGATCTGAGCATTCAAATTGGCAAGTGCAGCCCAGATCGCTAGCAGAATCGCGTCCAGCTGACCGCCCTCGCACTGCTTGCTCGACCCGCCACTTGGGCACTGCATTGGAAGGCAGCCTTCGGTGGAGCTAAATGTCTGAATCGGGTCGATCTGCGCCGATCATGCATCACCGAGCGGCGGCCGGCCGCGCTCGGCCAGAAGCAGCCATCCGCAGCATTCATTCGGCGCACTCCGAATGTTTCACCCAGAAAAATGATAATTTTGTATCCATGAATCATCTTTCATTGGGTGGAAGATTAAGTGGATAGACTGGAAGCAATGTCGATCGTGCTGCTCACGATCGAAAAAGGTAGCCTCACTGCGGCCGCGAAGGCTTTGAACATGCCGCTCCCGACCGTCAGCCGGAAGGTCACGGAACTCGAAGAGTACCTAGGCACGAAATTGCTGCATCGTTCAACGCGCAAGCTGACCTTGACCGATGCCGGCCAGGCTTACGTCGAGTCCGCCAAACGCATCTTGGAAGAGATCGAGGAAATCGAACGAGCTGCGGCCGGCGAGTACACCACTCCACGCGGAGAGCTGGTTCTCACCGCGCCGGTGCTGTTTGGCCATATGTACATCCTGCCCATTGTCACGGACTTCCTGGCTGCCTATCCCGAGATCAACGTCCGGTTGGTTCTCTCCGATCGGAACCTTCATCTCTATGATGACCACGTTGACATGGCCGTTCGCATCGGCACCTTGCCGGACAGCAACATGATTGCAACCCGTGTTGGCGCTATGGATACACTGGTGTGCGCTTCGCCGGACCTGCTAGCTGCGCACGGCAAACCCAAACACCCGACTGACCTGGAAAAGCTTCCGTGCGTTGTCTTCACTGGCCCTTCCACCGCAACGTGGTGGTTTCGGGATCCGGCAACCAAACGTGATTTCAATGTCAACATCATTCCGCGCCTGTCCGTCACCACCGCTGAGGCTGCCGTACAGGCAGCGCTCCGTCGCACCGGTTTGACGAGGGTCTACCGCTACCACTGCGATGCCGCGCTCCGCACCGGGGAGCTTGTCCACGTCCTTCCGAAGTTCGATGTCGAGTCGATTCCTGTCAGTCTCATCCACGGAGAGCGCGGGCTGTTGCCGCTCAAGATGAGGGTCTTCCTCGACTTCGCAACCGACCGGTTGCGCTCGGCGATGTCGGAGCTGGGTAAGGCCTGACAGGCGTTCGCTCTACCGAATGCGCCCCTTTCCCATTCCTCGATACTTTCGTTGAATGGAAGGTCGGTTCTCGAAAATAGCCAATTATTGTTTTGGGCGGAAGTCCCTACTATCTCTCCTACCGAAGCCGCAGTGGCTCGGATCAACGGAGAAATCTCATGGCCCGCCTTGCAATCCCCTCGAAAGAAGCTGCTCCCGCCAAAGCGCAACCGATCCTCGCGAACTACGAAAAAGTTCTCGGCGTGATCCCGAACTTCTTCGCCCTGATCTCGCAATCCCCCGATGCACTGAAGGCGATCGCCGACATGCACGGCGCGCTCGGCAAGAGTCTCGGTCACAAGACCCGGGAACGCATCCACGTGATGACCGCCGAAGTGAACGGCTGCAACTACTGCCTGTCGGCGCACACCTATCTCGGCGCCAAGCTGCAGGGGCTGACGCCGGAAGACATGGAACTCAACCGCGTCGGTCATTCGACCGATCCCAAGGCCGACGCCGCGCTGCAGTTCGCCTACAAGATCGCCACGTCGCGCGGTCACATCGAGGACGCTGATGTCGAAGCCGTGCGTGCTGCGGGTTACACCGACGAGCAGATCGTTGACATCGTCGCCGAGACCGCGTTCAGCTTCATCACCAACCTCTTCAACAACACGTTCAAGACCGACATCGACGCGACGTTCCCGCCGCTTCAGACCCGGGCCCGTGAGGCCGCCTGAAGCCCGGGAGGACTGGGCGCCGTATGAAGTGTCCGGCTGCCTGGTCTCGATGGCTGGTTGCTCCGTTCTGACCATGCGCAATTCTCCATGCGCGCGTGGTCGGTCGGAACACATCTATTGAAGCAATCACGTTGGATTGTCGCGCCTGACGGGCGCGGCGATTCGTGAAGGAACAGTCGATGTCCCGTTTGCACATCTCTACGCGAGACGATGCTCCAGTCGAGAGTAAGCCGATACTGGACGTTGTCTATCAGAAGCTGGGCGTCGTGCCGAATTTCTACCGTCTCATCGGCAGCAGCCCGGTCGCATTGGCAGCATTTGCGGCTTTTCAGGACGGCCTGTCCACCACGCTCGATTCCAGGAACCGTGAGCGCATTGCGTTGGCGGTTGCGCAAGTCAATGGATCGGACTACTGCCTGTCCGCGCATCGTTTTCTCGCCACCAACTTCGCAAAGCTATCCCCGGACGAAATTGAACTTAACCGCAGCGGTGGATCGAAGGATCCGAAGGCCGAAGCGGTCGTGAAATTCGCTGCGAGCGTAGCCAGACAGCGCGGTCATATCAGCGATACCGACATCGCCGCAGTGAGGCGTGCGGGCTACGACGACGCACGGATTGTCGAAATCGTTGCACTGGTCGCCGTGAATGTCTTCACCAACTACCTCAACGAAGTGGCCAGGACCCACATCGACTTTCCCGTTGTGGCCGACCCGGCACATCGACCGCATGCGGCAGAGGTCCGATGAATCATGGACCATCCGCGCTTCGTAGATCCGCGTATAGCGAAGGGACGAGCAAGATCCATTTCAGACGCGACGTCTCAGTTCACGTTTCTCAGGGTATTTGATGGCGCGATAAAGCGGGTATCAAAGCAATGGCGACCCGGGATGAGCGGCAGGAAGGCATTCCGCTACATGGAACGTGTGCTGAAGCCAGAACTCGACAAGCACCTGGTCACGTTTCCGCTGATACGCCTTGGCGAAATGACCCTGTACTGCGGATTGTTCGAGCAACGTGGCGCCGCTGGCGGGCTGGATTTCTTCTTCCTTGTCTGTTCGTCAGCGGCTCGGCCGGAAGACGGTCTCATGTACCGGATCGAGGTTAGCCAGCATGCGATGCAACGGATCATTCAGCGGACGGGCCGAACTGGCGAGGACGAGGTTCGCACACGCCTCTACACCGCCATGGCGAATATTTATTGGTTGCAGCCGTGGATCTACCGGGAGAAATGGTTGCAGTTGGGCCTCGCGTGCGAAGAAGGCGTATTTGTGGGTGAAGTGCGAGACGACTGCTACAGCATCAAGACGTTCATCCCGGCGATCGACAACGGCAGGCCGTCGCGATGGCGCGATTTACATGCCGACCTGTGGCCCCGGATCCAGCAGCGCGTTCCCCGCGACAAGACGTACGAAGCGGATCAAAGCTCGATCGGCGACTGGTATTTTTTCGCGGATGGGCTGACGCGGCGTCATCCCTTTCTGCTGAAGCCTTATTTACCGGGACACGATTATCTAGATGCAGCGTGGGCGAGTCGCCCGGTTGACTCTGGAAATATTTGAGGGGTAGCCGGAGCGTCACATGCCGCGCGCGGCAACGGACAGTTCGGTGCGTGCGATTCGCCTGCCGATACCCCATGTAGCCTCCGGAATCACCAGACGCCATCAGAAGGTGGCGATGAGACTTACTCCGGAGCGTGATCCTTGCCGTCCTTCGAAAGTTCGAGCAACGCGGCCATGGCCCGCTTATACGGCCCGAGATCGCTGTTTGCCGCCTGCAGGATGAGCGCCCCTTGCAGGCGAGCAACCCAGTCCTCCGCGAAATGCCGCGCCCGTGCCGGCGACATGCCGCTTTCACGCGCCAAAGCTTCGATGGCGTCGATCCAGTGCGAAAACGCCAGCAACAAACCCTGTTTCGCAACCGAGCCGATATTGGCCGTGGCGAGTTGACCGAGCACGCAGGGGGCGCGCCCACCGACGTACATCTGGTCCAGCGTGGCCACGATTTTGCGAATGCGGGCCTTTAGCGTGCCGGACGATCGCGCCGCGTTCAGGATTTCGCTGTCGATTACCGCTGTCGCGCGCTCCAACACGGCCTCGGCCATCTGCTCCTTTCCGTCGGGGAAGTGGTGATAGAGGCTCGACTTGCCGAGACCGGTTGCGCGCGACAGATCGGTGATCGACGCACCCTCGAAGCCGCGATCCCGGAACACCGTGAACAGCCGGTCAATGATTTCGTCCTTCGATGCCTGAGCAGTGGCCATAGATCTTTTCGCTTCCCCAAAAGTACTGATCGTTCGGTACAAGCGGAAGGGTAAGTTGCCTCGCTCGTTAAATCAACCCTTGACGTCCGCAATTTCCGGACGTACTGTACCGATCGTTCGGTACAGATAATTCAGGCCGACGCCTCTTTCCGTGATTCAGGAGATTTTCGATGTCCACACTCGTGACGTATCAAACCACCTCCGTCGCCGATCGTCGTACCGGCTCGGCCCTCAATCTGTTCTACCGGGAAGCCGGCCAGAAGGACGCGCCCGCGGTGCTGCTGCTGCACGGTTTCCCGACTTCGAGCCACCAGTATCGCGGGCTGATCGAGCGTCTCGCCGACAAGTACCGGGTGATCGCGCCGGATCTGCCCGGTTTCGGCTTCTCCGACGCCCCGGAAGCGAAGACGTTCGGCTACACCTTCGACCATCTCGCGGAAGTGATCGAGCGCTTTACCGACACGCTCGGCCTGACGCGCTATGCGCTGTACGTTTTCGATTACGGCGCGCCGGTGGGCTTCCGCCTGGCTGCGTCGCGCCCGGATCGCGTGTCCGCACTCGTCTCGCAGAATGGCAACGCGTACGAGGAAGGCCTGAGCGACGGCTGGAATCCGATGCGTGCTTACTGGCAGGACCCGTCCGATGCGAACCGTGAGCAACTGCGCGGTTTCCTGACGGCCGGCACCACGCAGTTCCAGTACCAGCATGGTGAGGCGGACACGTCGCATATTGCGCCGGAGAGCTACACGCTCGACCAGCACTTCCTCGACCGCGCGGGTAACGACGATATCCAGCTCGACCTGTTCGGCGACTACAAGGCGAACGTCGCAGCCTATCCGCGCTTCCACGAATACTTCCGCACGCATCGTCCGCCGACGCTGGCGGTGTGGGGCAAGCACGATCCGTTTTTCCTGCCTGCGGGAGCCGAGGCATTCAAGCGTGATATCCCCGATGCCGAGGTGCATTTCGTCGATGGCGGTCATTTCCCGCTCGAATCGCATCTGGACGAAGTGGCCGGCATCATTCGCGCGTTCTTCGCCCGCACGCTGGACGTTGCACAAGGTCAGGCGCTGTTTGGCGCACTGGACGACGTGTCTGCGTCGGCGGAGGCGCAGCCGCTGTTCGATGCGATGCGCGGCGTATTCGGTTTCGTGCCGAATCTCGGCCACGCGCTTGCGGTCGAACCGCCGGTGCTATCGGCTTACCTGCAGTGGCTTCATTCTCTCGGTACCACGACCCTCGATGCGGTGGCGCAGCAGGTCGCAATGGCGGCCGCGAGCCGCGTGAATGCCGCGGACTATGGCGTGGCCGTCCACGCGACGCTGGCCGGCAGGCTCGGTGCCCCCGCCGACGTGGTCGACGCGTTGCGTACCGGCGGCGCGCTTGCCGATCCGAAGCTCGAAGCGGTGCGCCAGTTCGCGACAGCGATCGCATCGAAGCGCACGCAGGTATCGGATAGCGACGTGAACGCGCTGAAGGCGGCAGGCTTCGACCGCCGCGCGGCGGTGGCGATTGCGATGGCCGTGGCCGGCAAGACGCTCGTCAACACGGTCGCGCACCTGTCGAAGATCGAGATCGATGCAGGTTTCCTTCCGGACGCCGTTGCCTGACCTGCTGCGCCGGGGCGTCAGTCAATGGCCGCCCCGTAAACAGCCTTGAGGATCGAGAGCATGTCGGGTAATCAGTTCAATCACGAAGTGAGCGATGTGGGTGCACCGCTGGAAATACCGGTCGGAAACGGTCGGCGCAACAATCCGATGTCGCTTGCCGTGGGGCTCGTTTGCCTGGTGCTGATTGGTGTGAGTCTGCGGCCGGGCATCGTTCGATCGGGCCATTGCTACCGTCGATCCCCGACGTGCTCATGGGGCTACTGGCATTGCCGGCGCCGTGGCTCGCCCGCCGTTTCGGGCGCGATCGCGTCATCCTGGCGGCGCTGTTCGTACTGTTCGCGGCGACCTTGGGCAGGGCATTCGCGGGTTCCGTCACTCAGATTCTCTTGCTGACGGATCAAACTGTCGCCCGAGTAACCAATGAATGCCCACTTTAAGGCGCGTTGATCGTCCGCTTCGGGTCGCCAAGCGACATCCACGAAAATTCACGAAGACCCTTGTCTTTGCCCGCGGCGTGCATGTGCATGACGCATTCCGCGGCGCTACTTGCCTTCCGGCTCTCCCGGCGCCCCGCTCCCCAGCCCCGCCAGCAGCTTCTCCAACAGTCGCGACAACTGCGCCTGCTCATCATCCGACAGCACGGCCAGCAACGCGCGCTGGTTGTCGATGTGCGCGACGACCGCTTCGTCGATCAGCGCGCGGCCGGTATCCGTCAGCGCGACGAGCGTGCCGCGCCCGTCGGCCGGGTTCGGCCGGCGCTCGACCCAGCCGGCTTTCTGCAGCCGGTCGATGCGCGCGGTCATTCCGCCCGACGACATCATCAGCGCGTCGTACAGTGCCGTCGGCGTCAGCGCGAACGGCGCACCGCCGCGCCGCAGCGTCGCGAGCACGTCGAATTCGCCCGGCTGCATCCCGTAGCGCGCGAACAGCGGATTGAGACGGTCGCGCGCGATCACGAGCGCCGCTTCCTGCAGCCGCCCCATCACCACCATCGACGACGCGTCGAGATCCGGACGCTCGTTACGCCATTGCGCGAGCGCATGCGCGGCTCGATCCACCTGATCCATTAACCCTCCTCGGCCTGCCAGTTATCTTGACGTCGAGATAAATCGGCGTTTATCTTGATGCCGAGATACTTTACATGAAAATCGCGCGGCGCCCTTCCGGGGCCGCGCACCGATTTCGAGGGCCTTGCGATGAATCGCTTCACTTCCCCCGGATGGCGGCTCGCCGCCATCGTGCTCGTCGGGCTGAACCTGCGGCCGGCGCTCGCCGCGGTCGGCCCGCTGCTCGACATGATCCAGCGCGCGACCGGCATCGGCGACGGCGCGGCCAGCCTGCTGACGACGATCCCGATCCTGCTGATGGGGCTCGGCGCGCTGAGTGCGCGGCGCCTGCAGCGCGTGACCGGCATCGCGGGCGGCGTGTGGCTCGGCGTCGCGCTGATCGGGCTGGCCTGCGTGTCGCGCATCGGCGCGCAGCACGCGTGGCTGCTGCTCGCGAGCGCCTGCTGCGCGGGTGTCGGGATCGCGATGGTGCAGGCGCTGCTGCCCGGCTTCGTGAAGGCCCATTTCGCGACGCGGATCGGCGGTGCGATGGGCGTCTATTCGACGTCGATCATGGGCGGCGCCGTGCTCGCGAGCGTCGTCGCGCCGTTCGCCGCGGCCCGCTGGGGCTGGCTCGCCGCGCTCGCGGGCTGGGCGCTGCCGGCCGCGGTGGCCGCGCTGGCGTGGCCGCTGGCCAGCCGCGGCGGCAACACGCTCGCCGCCGGGCCGGCGTCGGCAACGCATGCGCGGCCGTCGCGCTCGCCGCGCGCGTGGCGGCTCGCGCTGTTCTTCGGCATCGCGACCGGCGCGTACACGCTCGTGCTCGCGTGGCTGCCGCCCTACTACATGCGGCTCGGCTGGTCGCCGACGGCGGCCGGCAGCCTGCTCGGCGGCGTGACGCTCGCGGAGGTCGTCGCAGGCCTGACGATCTCCGCGACGATCGACCGCCTGCCCGATCGCCGGCCTGCGCTGCATGCGGCGATCGCGTCGCTGTTCGTCGGCTTGCTGGTGATGCTGGCCGCGCCCGAAGCGCTCGCGTTGCCCGCCGCGCTGCTGATGGGCGCGGGGATCGGCGCGCTGTTTCCGCTGTCGCTGATCGTCACGGTCGATCATGCGGCGACGCCGGCCGATGCCGCGTCGCTGACGGGGTTCGTGCAGGGCATCGGCTACCTGATCGCCGGGCTGTTTCCGTTCGCGGCCGGCATCGTGCGCCAGCATCTCGCGGACCTGACGCCCGCATGGGTCGCGATGGCCTGCCTGTGTGTCGCGCTGTTCGCACTGGCCGCGGGGTTTGCACCGCGGCTCGCGCGGCGTGTTGCGCGTGCCTAGCGCGGGACGGGGAACACGGCCGTTGCCGTTCGGCTGCGGCCGCCGCTCAGCAATGTCCTTGTGATCGACTGCGGCGCGACTGCACGCGCGACACCGAACGCACATCGTCGACATGGCCCGGAAGCAACGTTCGCGGCGCGCGCGGCAACGCATCGTACTGGAGCGTGGTTGTGCTCAACCCGCCCCCCCGTCGTCGGCATCGCCGCGTCGATCCTGATCCTCGGCGAATCGGCCGCGCCGATCTACTTCGTCAGCGGTGCGATCACGATCGGCGCGGCGCGCTGCACGCATCTGCGCGAACGCCGTGCCCGTGAGTAATCAACCCGCACTCGCGTACAACGTCGAATCCGCAAACCCTTCGGCGTCGAGCACGCGCCCGATCAGGATCAGCGCGGTGCGCTCGATCTGCGTGCCCCGCACCTTGCCGACGATGTCGGCGAGCGTGCCGGTCACGCGTTCTTCGTCCGGCCAGCTCGCACGATAGATCACCGCGACGGGGCAATCGGCGCCGTAATGCGGCAGCACTTCGTCGACGATGCGGGCGAGATGGCGCACGCCGAGATGGATCGCGAGCGTCGCGCGGTGCGCGGCGAGCGAGCCGAGCGCTTCGCCTTCCGGCATCGTCGTCTTGCCCGCGAAGCGCGTGAGGATCACCGTCTGTGCGACGCCGGGCAGCGTCAGCTCGACGCCGAGCGTCGCCGCGCATGCGGCCGTGGCCGTCACGCCGGGCACGATTTCGTACGGTATCCCGAGTGTCTTGAGACGGCGGATCTGTTCGCCGATCGCGCCGTACAGCGACGGGTCGCCCGAATGCACGCGCGCGACGTCCTGCCCTTTCGCGTGCGCGGCGGCGAGCAGCGCGACGATGGCATCGAGGTCGAACTCGGCCGTGTTGACGACCTGCTCCGCGCGATGGCCGTCGAGCACGGCGGCCGGCACCAGCGAACCCGCATACAGGATCACCGGGCACGTGCGCACGAGGCGCTGGCCCTTCACCGTGATCAGTTCCGGGTCGCCGGGGCCCGCGCCGATGAAATACACCGTCATCGAAAAATCTCCGTCAATTCATGGGATGACCGGCCGCGCGGCGTCATGCGCGCGCGGCCGGATCGAGCGCGTCGATGAGCGCCGCGGCCGAGTCGAACGCGCGGTCGGCGTCGGGCAGCGGCGGCCGGCGCAGCATCACGACCGGCAGCCTGCGTTCGCGCGCGACGTCGAGCTTGGCTTCGGTGGCCGCGCCACCGCTGTTCTTGCTGACGACGACGTCGATGCCCGCCAGCGCGAACAGCGCGCGCTCGCCGTCCAGTGTGAACGGCCCGCGTGCGGCGACGACCTGCGCACGCGCGTTGCCGGGATGCGGGTCGAGGCAGCGCACGAGCCAGAACTGGTGCGGCGGGATCGCGTCGAGATGTGCGAGCGGTTCGCGGCCGAGCGTGAACAGCGGCCGCCGGAACGGCGCGAGCGCGGCTTCGATGCCGGCCCAGTCGTCGACCATGCGCCAGTCGTCGCCGGGTTGCGGCGACCACGGCGCGCGGCGCAGCGCCCACAGCGGCACGCCCGCTTCACGCGCCGCGGCGGCGGCATTCGCGCTGATTTGCGCGGCATACGGATGCGTCGCGTCGATCACGAGGCCGATGCCGGCGTCGCGCAGATAAGCGGCCAGCCCGGCAGCGCCGCCGAAACCGCCGACCCGCACGTCGCAGCGCAAGTCGTCGGGTGTCTTGCCGAGGCCGGCGAGACTATAGACATGATGCGCGCCGAGCGAGCGCGCGATCTTCAGTGCGTCGCCGGTGCCGCCGAGCAGCAGGATGCGGGCGCTCATCGCGCTGTCCCGACGAAGCGGCCCTGCCGGTCGATCGCGAACATCTCGACCGCAACCGACGGCGGCACGATGTCGCGCGCGACGCGCAGCGCATGCGCACAGACGAGATCGCCGAGCGGCACACCGTCGGCGTGCGCGAGCTTCAGCGCTTCCTGGCTCGTGTTCGCGGCGCGCATCGCCGCCTGGAGCGCGTCGCTGGCGCCGGCCTCGGCCGCCCACTGCGCGAGCAGCGGCAGGTCGATGCTCGAATGGCGGCTGTGCAGGTCGAGATGGCCGGCCGCGAGTTTGCTGAGCTTGCCGAAGCCGCCGCACATCGACAGCCGCGCGACCGGCGCGCGCCGCAGGTGCTTGAGCACCGCGCCCGCGAAATCGCCCATCTCGATCAGCGCCATGTCGGGCAGGTGGTAGTGCGCGCGCATCGCATCCTCGCTTGCGTTGCCCGTGCACGCGGCGATATGCGTGATGCCGTTCGCCCGCGCGACGTCGATGCCCTGATGGATCGACGCGATATAGGCCGAGCACGAGAACGGCCGCACGATGCCGGTCGTGCCGAGGATCGACAACCCACCGACGATGCCGAGGCGCGGGTTCATCGTTTTCTGCGCGAGCGCCTCGCCGCCCTCGACGCCGATCGTCACGTCGAAGCCGCCCGCATACCCATGCTCGGCCGCCAGCGCTTCCAGGTGCGTCGTCATCATCCGGCGCGGCACCGGGTTGATCGCCGGTTCGCCGACCGGCAGCGTCAGCCCCGCGCGCGTGATCGTGCCGACGCCCGGCCCCGCATGAAAACGCACGCCGGGCGCCGCCGCGAGCGCGACACGCGCGAAGATCAGCGCGCCGTGCGTGACGTCCGGATCGTCGCCGGCATCCTTGATCGTGCCGGCTTCCGCGCCGTCGGCCGTCGTCCGGCAGAACTCGAGCCGCAGCATCACGCGCTGCCCCTTCGGCAGCACGATCTCGACCGCGTCGTCCGCATGCCCCGCGAGCAGCAGCCGTGCGGCGGCGAGCGACGTCGCGGTCGCGCAACTGCCGGTCGTGTAGCCGAAGCGTAGCGGCGCGGGCTGTTCGGGGGTTTCGTCGCGCATCACGCGTCCGTTGTATGCGTCGTGGCCGGCGAAGCCGCCGTGTCGGCCATGTCGACCGTGTCCGGCTTGCGCACGTCGTACAGCGTAACCGGCAGCGGCTGGCGCCAGGTGTCGAAGCGGCCGAGCGGCTCGGCATGCGCGAGCGACACGCGCGTGAGCGTGCCGCCATGCGTCTCGCGCCATGCGGCGAGCGCCAGCTCGCCCTGCAGCGTGACCGCGTTCGCGACCAGCCGGCCGCCGGGCTTCAGCGATGCCCAGCACGCGTCGAGCACGCCGGCCGCGGTCGCCCCGCCGCCGATGAAGATCGCGTCGGGCGCGGCGAGCCCCGCGAGCGCCTCGGGTGCGCGGCCCGCGACGAGTTGCAGGCCCGGCACGCCGAGCGCGTCGCGGTTGTGCTCGATGAAGCGCTGCCGCTCCGCATGCGCTTCGATCGCGATCGCCTGGCATGACGGATGCGCGCGCATCCATTCGATGCCGATCGAGCCGCTGCCGGCGCCGACGTCCCACAGCAGCTCGCCGGGCACGGGCGCGAGGCGGCCGAGCGTCATCGCACGCAGGTCGCGCTTGGTGAGCTGGCCGTCGTGGCGGTACGCATCGTCGGGCAGGCCGGGCGTGAGCGCGCGGCGCGGCGCGTCGGGGCCGGCCCGGCAGTCGAGCGCGACCAGATTGAGCGCGGCCGTTTCGTCGACGCGCCAGTCCTGCGCGAGCCCGTCGAGACGCCGCTCGAGCGGGCCGCCCAGATGTTCGAACACGCTGATGCGCGTCGGCCCGAAGCCGCGTGCGACGAGTTCGGCGGCGACGGCGGCCGGCGTCCGGCCGTCGGCGCTCAGCACGAACAGGCGGCGGCCCGGCAGCAGGTGGCGCGCGAGCGCCGCAAGCGGACGGCCGACGAGCGAAACCGCGCCGACATCCTGCAGTGCCCAGCCGAGGCGTGCGGCCGCCAGCGACAGCGACGACGGCGCGGGCAGCACGCGCCATTCGTCAGGGGACAGCGAGCGCGCGAGCGTGGCGCCGACGCCGAACAGCATCGGGTCGCCGCTGGCGAGCACGCAGACGGGCGACGTGCGCCGTGCAAGCACGCCCGCAAGGTCGAACGGTGACGGCCACGCTTCGCGCGCGGCCGGCAGCCGTGCGGGCAGCATGTCGAGATGCCGCTTCGCGCCGACGACGAGCGTCGCGTCGAGCAGCGCGCGGCGCGCGGCGCGGCCGAGCCCCGCGTAACCGTCGTCGCCGATGCCCACTACCGTCAGCCACGCCGTCATGCACCCTTCCCCATCGTTCGATTCCATCCCGTTTGTTGCGATGCGCGGCTGCCGGAGCGCCGCGCGTTGATCCGTTGCTGATCCCGATCCGCTTTCGCGCCACGCACGCCCTTCGGTGCGATGCAGCGGCGACGTCACCCGAGCGGCACGCCGACGACAAACGTCAGCAAGGCCAGAACCATGCCGCCGATCGACGCGATCAGCAGCCAGCCGAGCAGCAGCCACATGAGCGGCCGCGCCCCGCTTTTCCTGTACAGGAGCGTGCCGCCCGCGACGATCGGCACGCCGAGGCCGGCGAGCCCGACATTCTTCGGCCACTCGGCCGACGGTGCAAGCGGGATCAGCACGCACGCGAGCAGGACCCATGCGGGGATGGCCAGCAGGCCCAGTGCGACGCCCATGCC
This sequence comes from Burkholderia sp. 22088, assembly GCF_052045915.1. NCBI lineage: Bacteria > Pseudomonadati > Pseudomonadota > Betaproteobacteria > Burkholderiales > Burkholderiaceae > Burkholderia > Burkholderia sp. 22088. Next base: position 407,990 of record NZ_JBQEPY010000001.1, on the reverse strand, counting down.
GAACAGTTCCGTCCTGCCGAGTTTCATGGCGGATGCCGGCGGTCGCCGATCTGATGTCGAGGCGCCAATCCTACCATTTGCGAGACAGCGCAAAACCGTCTGCGGCCATGCTGCGACGCGGTTGCGCGACGTACCGCCGATGCCGGATCGTCGCGAAAATCGGGTATCCTACGGCCGTTCGTTCGCCGGTGCCCTTCGGGGCCGAAGAGGGAACACAGGGCGCCCCACGCGCCGCTGTGGCTGCCCCCGCAACTGTAGACAGCGAGCCGATCTCCCCCTCATGCCACTGGTTTCACCGGGAAGGCCGGGAGCCGGCGCCGACCTGTCAGCCAGGAGACCTGCCGGCCAGAAAGTGCGTGCGTGCCAGTCGGCGTCGGGCGGGGTGTACCGACGCGTTGGCCGCGGCGCGACACTGCCCCGGTACCCCGTGAGTTCCGCCCCCGATTCGATTCCTGCGTCGCCCGTCGTGCGCCCGTCGGCTTGCCCGGGGCTCGTGCGCGTGGTCGCGGCCGCCGACGGCGGGCTGTGCCGGATCAAGCTGCCCGGCGGCCGCCTCGATGCGCATCAGGCGCGTGCGATCGCCGCCGCCGCGCGTGCCTGCGGTTCCGGTGCGATCGACGCGACCAATCGCGCGAATCTCCAGCTGCGCGGCATTCGCGACGGCGCGGCCGACGCGCTGATACGCGCGTTGCTCGACGCGGGCCTCGGCCCGTCCGTCGACGCCACCGCGGATGCCGTCGCCGATACCGCCGCGCTCGCCGCGAGCGACGACGTCCGCAACCTGATGCTCAGCCCGCTCGCCGGCGACGACCCCGCCGCCCTCGTCGACAGCCGCGCGCTCGCCGCGCCGCTCCTCGACATGCTGGCGCGCGAGCCGCGCCGTGGCGAGCTGTCGCCGAAATTCTCGATCCAGCTCGACGGCGGCGAATCGGTTGCGGCGCTCGATCATCCGCACGACATCTGGCTCGCCGCATGGCGTCGCGGCGACGGTGCGGTGCGCATCGCGGCCGGGCTGGCCGGCTGCCCGCCGGTCGCGCACGACGACCGACCGGCCTCGGTCGATGTCGCGCCCGATCAAGGTGTCGCGCTGGTCCGCGCGCTGCTGCTCGCGTTCCTCGATCTCGCGCCGGCGGACGTCACGCGGATGCGTGCCCTGCTCGCGACCTGCGGCGAACGCGCGCTGCTCGAACGCGCGCAGCACTATGTGCCGTTCGCGCTTGCGGCCGATCCGGCGCTCGCCGGCTGGCGCCGCGCGCGCACCGATCCGGCGCTGCGTTTCGGCGTACATCCGTCGCGCGATGTCGCGCGCTGCCACGTCGGCGCGCAATTCCCGCTCGGCCGGCTCGACGCCACGCAACTGGAACGGCTCGCCGCGCTGGCCGAAACCGACGGCGACGGCACGCTGTCGATGACGCCCTGGCAAGGCGTGTTCATGCATCGCGTCCCGCGTGAACGCGCGCCGGCCACGCTCGATGCGCTGGCGTCGCTCGGCCTCGTCCGCGCGTCGTCCGACCCGCTGGCGTCGCTCGTCGCGTGCACCGGCAGCGCGGGCTGCGCGAAAGCGCGCGCCGACACGAAACACGACGCGCTCGCGCTCGCCGCGCGCATCGGCCATGCGGTCGACGTGCACCTGACCGGCTGCGAGCGCCATTGCGCGCTGCCGCATCCCGCGACGCACACGCTCGTCGCGGTTGCGCCCGCGCACTACGACCTTTACCGGCGCGATGCGGCCGCGGGCCTCGGCGCCCCGCTCGCGCGCCATCTGACGATTGACCAGGCCGCGGCCCGACTGACGGGCGCGCGGCACAGCCAGGACACCACCGATGCTTGACTACATTCGCGACGGGCAGGAAATCTACCGCCAGTCGTTCGCGACGATCCGCGCCGAGGCCGACCTGTCGCAGGTTCCGCCCGACCTCGAGAAACTCGCGGTGCGCGTGATCCATGCGTGCGGGATGGTCGACGTCGTCTACGACCTGCGCTTCTCGGCCGGTGCCGGCGCGGCGGGCCGCACGGCGCTCGCGGCCGGCGCGCCGATCCTGTGCGACGCGCGCATGGTCGCCGAAGGCATCACGCGCGCGCGGCTGCCGGCCGCCAACCGCGTGATCTGCACGCTCGGCGAGCCGGAAGTGCCCGATCTCGCGCGGGATCTCGGCAACACGCGTTCGGCCGCCGCGCTCGAACTGTGGCGTCCGCAGCTCGCCGGCAGCGTCGTCGTGATCGGCAATGCGCCGACCGCGCTGTTCCACCTGCTCGACATGATCGACGCCGGCGCGCCGCGCCCCGCCCTGATCCTCGGTTTCCCGGTCGGCTTCATCGGTGCGGCCGAATCGAAGGCGCTGCTCGATGCCGACAGCCGCGGCGTCCCGTACGTCACGCTGCTCGGCCGCCGCGGCGGCAGCGCGATGGCCGCTGCGGCGGTCAACGCACTCGCGACGGAGGTCGAATGACGACCGCGCGCGGACGCCTGTTCGGGGTCGGCGTCGGCCCCGGCGATCCCGAACTGATGACGATCAAGGCGCTGCGCGTGCTGCAGGCCGCGCCCGTGGTCGCGTATTTCGTCGCGAAGGGCAAGAAAGGCAATGCATACGGCATCGTCGAGGCGCACCTGCGGGACGGGCAGACGCAACTGCCGCTCGTCTATCCGGTGACGACCGAGGCACTGCCGCCGCCGCTCTGCTACGAGACGGTGATCGCCGACTTCTACGACACGGCCGCCGGGGTCGTCGGTGCGCACCTCGATGCGGGGCGCGACGTCGCGGTGATCTGCGAAGGCGACCCGTTCTTCTACGGCTCGTACATGTACCTGCACGACCGCCTCGCGCCGCGCTACGACACCGAGGTGATCCCCGGCGTATGCGCGATGCTCGGTGGCACCGCCGTGCTCGGCCAGCCGCTCGTCTATCGCAACCAGAGCCTGTCGGTGCTGTCGGGCGTGCTGCCCGAGCACGAGTTGCGCACGCGGCTCGCGCAGGCCGATGCGGCCGTCGTGATGAAGCTCGGCCGCAATTTCGACAAGGTGCGGCGCGTGCTTGACGAGCTGGGGCTCGCGAAGCGCGCACTGTATGTCGAGCGCGCGACGATGGCAAGCCAGCGCATCGTGCCGCTCGATGAAGTCGATCCGATGGCGTCGCCGTATTTCTCGCTGCTCGTCGTGCCGGGGGAAAAATGGCAAGGATGACGACCCCGCCCGCGATCGTGATCCTCGGCGCGGGTGCGCTCGATACCGCGCGGCGCATCCAGGCGCGTTATCCGGGGGCGCGCGTGCACGGCCTCGCATCGCGCGTCGCCGCCGACGTGCCGTTCGACGATCTCGGCGCGCACTTGCGCGAACTCTATGCACGCGGCCTGCCGATCGTCGCGCTGTGCGCGGCCGGCATCGTGATCCGCTGCATCGCTCCGGCGCTTGCCGACAAGGGCGTCGAACCGCCCGTGCTCGCGGTGGCGGAAGACGGTTCGGCGGTCGTGCCGCTGCTCGGCGGGCTGACGGGCGTCAACGTGATGGCGCGCGAAATCGCTGCCTGCGTCGGCGTCGCGCCGGCGATCACGACGAGCGGCGAACTGCGCTTCGGCGCGTGCGTGCTCAATCCGCCGGAAGGCTATGCACTCGCCGATCTCGCCCAGGGCAAGCGCTTCGTGTCCGATCTGCTCGCGGGTGCGTCGACGCGCATCGACGGCGCGGCGCCGTGGCTCGACGATGTCGCGTTGCCGCGCGACGACGCCGCGGCGCATGCGATCCGCGTGACGCCCGAAGCCTGGCGCGGCACGCGTGACGAGCTCGTGATTCATCCGCGCAGCGTGGTGGTGGGCGTCGATGCGCACGCTATTCGCGCGGACGGCGCGCTCGCGGCGCGCATCGCGGCGTCCCTCGACGCGCAGGGGCTCGCCCGGCTGGCGCTCGCGGCCATCGTGGCGCCCGCAGCGGCGATCGGCGATGCCGCGCTGGAGGATGCGGCGCACACGCTCGACGTGCCGCTTCGTTTCGTCGATGCAGACGGCGACGGTGACGGCGGCGCACCGGCCGACGCGGCCGCGCTGCTCGGCAGCGCATTGCGTGTCGCGCACACGCTGCGGGCCACGACGAACGGCATCGCATGCGCGGTCGCGTCGCATCCGGTCGATCCCGCCACGCTCGGCCGTGCGCGCGGCCGCCTGACGGTGCTCGGGCTCGGCCCGGGCGCCGCCGCGTGGCTCACGCCGGCCGCGCGCGCCGCGCTCGCGGACGCGACCGACATCCTCGGCTACACCACCTACGTGAACATGGCCGGCCCGTTCCGCGACGACCAGCGCGTGCACGGCACCGACAATCGCGAGGAGATGCAGCGCGCGCGCCATGCGTTCGAACTCGCGGCCGAGGGCCGGCGCGTCGCGGTCGTGTCGTCCGGCGACCCGGGCGTGTTCGCGATGGCCGCGGCCGTGCTCGAGGCGCTCGACGAAGCGCGCGACCCGCACTGGGCCGCGGTCGACCTGCGCGTGGAGCCCGGCATCTCGGCGTCGCTCGCGACGGCCGCCCAGGCCGGCGCGCCGCTCGGCCACGATTTCTGCGCGATCTCGCTGTCGGACAACCTGAAGCCGTGGGACGTGATCGAGACGCGCCTGCGGCATGCGGCGCAAGCCGATCTGGTGATGGCGTTCTACAACCCGATCTCGCGCGCGCGGCCGTGGCAGCTCGATCGCGCGCTCGATGTCGTGCGCGCGCATCGCACGGCCGATACGGTGGTCGTGCTGGGCCGCGACATCGGCCGGCCGGGCGCGACGCTCGCGACGACGACGCTCGGTGCATTGCGCAGCGACCAGGTCGACATGCGCACGATGGTGATCGTCGGCTCGTCGACGACGCGCCGCTTCGCGATCGGCGAGGGTCGCGAGTGGGTCTATACGCCGCGCTGGTATCGCTGAACCCGGTCAGCGCGCCGGCCTGACGCCGTGCGCGCCGGCATACGCCGTGCCGCCCGCCCCCCAGAACCGGTACACGAGCACGCCGACGACGGCCTGCGCAGCGACCACGAACGCGACGCAGCCTGCCCATCCCCACCGGTGCCAGCCGGGCACCGGCAGGATCGAGCCGAGGCTGCCGCCGAAGTAATAGCAGGACAGGTAGATGCCGATCGCCGTCGAGCGCGCGCTCGACGCCGCCTGCGAAATGAACGTGTTGGCCGACGCCTGTTCGACGAACACGGCGGTCGAGCCGAGCGCGAGACCGGCCAGGATCACCGGCACGTGGTCGGACAGCGTGAGCAGCGCTCCGCCGATCGCGAGCGCGGCCGCGGTGAGCCCCGGTGCGCGCGGGCCGCGGTGCCGCGCGAGGCGCCCTGCCAGCGGCGTCACGACCACCGCCACCAGGAACACCGCATAGATCGCGCCGATCCCGACCGTGCCGAAGCCGAACGGCGCGCGGGCCAGGCGCAGGCCGACGAACGTGAACGTCGCGACCTGCGACGCGAGCACGCACGCGCCGATCGCGAACGACGCGAGCAGCGGGCCGCGCGTGACGATGCGCCAGGCCGGCCCCGCACCGGCCTCCGTGTCGGGTTCGACACGCCGCGCGATCGCACCGGACGCCGGCAGGCTCGCGTAGATCGTGACGCCCGTGACGAGACACAGCGCCGCGACGACGTCGAGCGCATGCCGCCAGCCCCACATCGACGTCATCAGGTTGGTCGCGAAGCGCCCGGCGAAACCGCCGAGCGTCGTGCCGGCGACGAACAGCGCGCTGATCTCGGCCGACACGCCGCGATCGAAGCGCTCGGCGATATACGCGATCGACAGCGCGAAGACGAACGGCATGACCAGGCCGGCGGCAAAGCGCGCGCCGAGAAACGACGCGAAACCTGCCGCATGCGCGGACCACACGACCGGCAGCGCGACGGCCATCGCCGCCAGCGAGATCGCGATGCGCCGCTCGATGCGCGCGGCCAGCACGCCGACGAACGGCGCGATAATGGCGACGGCCGTCGTGGTGGCGCTCACGCCCTGCCCCGCGCGCTCCGCGCTGACGCCGAAGGTGGCCGCGAGTTCGTGCAGGATGCCCTGCGTCGAATACAGATTGAGAAACGCGGCGAAGCCGCAGAGAAAGAACGCGATGCGCGTGGTCCTGTCGTTCATCGGAGCTGCCTGGTCGTCGATGCCGACAGTCTGACGAGCGCGCCGTGCGCACGCCAATACCGTTTTCATCGCGATTGATACCGGAACGACAACAATGCTCGACCTGCGCCGCCTCCGCTATTTCGTGGTCGTCGCCGACGAACTGCACTTCGGCCGCGCGGCATTGCGCCTGCGCGTCGCGCAGCCGCCGCTCACGCGCCATATCGCCGCGCTGGAAAGCGAGCTCGGCGTGCGGCTGTTCGAGCGTTCGACGCGCGCGGTGCGGCTGACGCCGGCAGGCGCCGCGTTTCTCGAACAGGCGCGCAACGTCGTCAGCGCGGCCACCGAGGCCGAGGCGAGCGCGCGCAAGCTCGCGCAAGGCATCGCCGGACGAATCGTGATCGGCTATGCGAGCGCCATTCCGATGTCCGACACGTTCCCGGACGTCATCCGCGCCGCGAGCCGCACGATGCCCGACGTCGAATTCGCGTTCCGCGAGGCGGCGACCGCCAGCCAGCACCGGCAGATCGCGGACGGCACGATGGACATCGGTTTCGGCTGGGCATGGGGCGACGCGCCTGGCGTGCCGGTGGCGTCGCTCGTCGTGTCGCGTGAACCGCTCGTGGCCGCCGTGCCGGCCGCGAATCCGCTCGCCGGCCGCGCGAGCGTCGACGTCGCGGCGCTGTCGAGCGAAACCTTCGTGACTTTTCCGCCGGGTTACGGCTCGGCATTGGCCGCGGCACTGGACGACCTGTGCGCACAGTCCGGATTCGCGCCGCGCATCGGCGCGACCGCGGCACAGATCACGACGCTCGTGTCGCTGGTGGCCGCCGAACGCGGCATCGCGATCGTGCCGGGCTTCACGGCGACGCTGCAGCGTCCGGGTGTCGTGTACGTGCCGCTCGCCGGCGCGCGCGCGGTCGAGCAGATCGTGTCGTGGGGCGAGCCGTTTGCGTCGGCGTGCGTCGAACGCTTCGTCGCACTCGCGCGCTCGCTTGTGCAGCCCGCATCGGCTTGATGCGAGTCAAGCGATCCGGACCGACCTTCCCCGTGGTTTCGGTGTTCCGGCCGCGCGCCACCCTCTTCCGTACCGATCACGTTCGCCGGAACGGTTGATCGCCCTCACCGAATGCCGCGGGTATCGCCGGAATGACGCGCGCCGCACTGCCGCCGCGACGCGCGTCCCGAATGCCGGCGCGCTCGCCTGCGAAATCGATGAGGGCTGCTCGATACCTCACTGCACCACGATGGTGTAAACCGCTCGCGCGTCAGCCAGTCCTCCGTCATTCGTGGCCGTGACGGTAAACGTGTACCGCCCGGTCTTCCTCGGCGTACCAATAATCCCGCCCGTATCCTGATTGAACTGGAGGCCTGGGGGCAAACCCCCGTTGGTCACCGTGAAGCGGACGGTCGCAGGCGTATTCGTCGTGATTTTCGCTCCGTAGAGCGCGCCTTGAGTGGCGACCGGCAGGACGGCGGGGCCCAGTTGCGGTGTGGGTGCCGATACGGTCTGCGGAGCGCCGATCGGGACGCCGTCGGCATTCACCTGCTGCAACGACCAGCGTTGCCCGGGGGTGACGGCGCTCAGGGTCCACGAGGTCGTCTGGTCGCGAAGCGCGGCCCTCTGCTTTTCGGTGAACGCGCCGAGATTCCTGGCGGTTTCCCACTGCTTGATCTTGTCGAGGATATCCGGCGTCGACTCTGCCGAGAGCAGGAATGCCACCGTGCTCTGGAAGCCAATGCCGGCGTTGAGCGCCGCGCCGCGTGCGAGCCTGGTTTCGATCATGGTCAACGAGACGCCCGTGATATCGAACCATCCAAGCATGCCCGGCAGGTAGTTGGCCTGGTAGAAGGCGTTGTCGCGGTACAGCTGATCCACGTCCGGGTTGGACCAGCTCGCGCGGGTCAGCGTGTCCCATGCGTTCGAGGTCATCCGGCTCGTCTCGCTGATGTATCCGTCGTGCCCGGTCTGGGCGGCGTAGGTGCCGTTGATCAACCGGGCAATGCCGAAGCTGCCCCAGCCGGTATCGCTGGCGGATTCCACCCCGTCGAAGGAGTGGGACCGGATGCCGACGTTGTTCCTGATGGCGCCCAGCCGGGTGGCGATCTCGTCGATGATGCCGAGGCCGCCGATGGCCCCGCCGTACGAATTCACGATCACCCTCGCAACGGGCGTGCCACGCGCGGCTTCGGCCGGGACGGAGCCCCACTGGCCTCGGGTCAGTCCACTGACTTGCCATTCGGTGACGCCCCTTTGGACCGCGTTGAACGAGATGAACTCGTTGCCGATACGCAGCATCTGCTCGTTGATCCCGTCCCGCACCGGCGCGAATCCGCTCAAGTAGAGCATCGTGCTCGTCATGCTCAACTGCCGGGACAAGGCGGCTTGACCGCCCAAGGCCAGACGAGGATCCGCAGGCGGCGAAACGTAGGGATCGATGGAGGTGGGCTGGCCGACGCTGATGAAGTCCGACATGGTATGGACGCCGACGCGGACGCCGTACTCCTTTGCCGCTTCCACCAGCTTTTCGGCTCCGCTGTCGCTGTCGCCGAAGGTGAAGTCGAACTGATAATGCCCGGTGTATTTCCAGGGGCCGCGAAAATTCCGTGGCGAGTAGATGTAGTTGATTCCCGCGCTGCTGGCGAATCGGGCTGCCTTGCCGACATTGCCGGTGTCGAGATCGTCCAGCACGAAAGACGACTGGCCGCTGGCCTGCGCCACTTTCTGCCACTGGCCGTTCTGGGTCGGATACGGGAGGTTTTCACCCGAGGCAACGAACGACAACAGGGTCGTCACGAGCTCCGGTGCGCTGCCGTACAGCGCAATCTTCGATCCGATGACCGAGCCTGCGCTGTCGAGCGGGCCGAGCGGGATCGGATAGCCATTGGGATTGAGCCGGTCGCGCCGGCGCGTATAGTCGAACGTGAAGGCGCGCAGCACGGCCCCCCATGACGTCTTCGCCGCCGCGCACCACGGCTCCAGCGCCGCCACGTCCACGTTGTAAGGATTGGGGATGACGTCGCTTTCCCAGCCGTATTGCGGATATTCCTTGGGCCACGCGCCTTCGGTGCGGTCGTTGAGCGGCTTGAGGCCGATCGCGAATTCGTTGTCTCGCACCACGCCCGCGGCTTCGCCGACGGTCTGGTTGATCGCGACAGGCAACGGCCCCCACAGCAGCGTCTGAACGTCGGAAGCGGGATCGGTCGACACGCGGGTGACTTCAAAGGTGGCGTAGCCGTTTTTCTGCAGGACGCGGACGTCGACCTCGAATGCGAGGCCGGCATCATTCACGAAGGACAGCGTGTTGTCGGCGGACGACCATCGGACGCCGGCGGGCTTCGCCAGTACGCCGTTGATCACGAGCCTGACGAGCGGGACGGATTTCCCGGGCGAAATGTAGTTGCGGCCGCTGCGCGAATCGATGAGTTCGACGACAGCGCCGGTGGAGTCCAGGCCGAGCGTCAAGTAGCCGGCCGGAATGTGTAGAGTGCTTGTCATGTTTCGACTTTCCTGACGAAAATGGCGGGGCCGCGAGCGGCGCAGATGCACCCGTGCCCCCGTCCCTTGGCGTGCCGCGAGCCAATGTTGGAATTCCGAATCGATCGACCCGACGGACAGATGGCGACGGTCGGCGGATACCCCGGACATTGGGCGTAGCGGGTCTGCCCGACCGATTCGAGCGCTCCCGCGTGCCGTCGATGCCGGCCTCTTTCATTGGAAGGCCAGCGTGCCGGCTTTCGAGCGCGATCCTTTGCGGCGCCAGGATCGCGGGATCTGCGTCGTGAGCCCTGGGTCCTGGGTCCAGCAACGCACCGTCACCGCCTCGACCGCCCTCGCCTGCGCAAACAACCTGCGCGGAGCATGCGGCGCAACGAGCGACGCCGATGGCGGCCAGCCGCAGTGAATGGCTGCGGCTGGCCGGCCGCCGGAACTGCCTCGTCAAACTTCCGGCGGTGAAACCGGCGCAGTTGGAAAGAGGCAGCGGCCGCGTGATTCCGGTTCGGGTTTTACTGGCTCGGCACTTCGGCGATATACGAAACGTAGAGGTTTTGCCCCCAGTCGCTGCCCGAGTAGTTGGGGAACACCCTGTCTTCGCGGGTGATGTTGACGTTGAATCCGGTCGTCGTGACCTTGGTCACCGTCACCGAGAACGTGTCCGGATAACTGGATGCGTCGTTGGGGTCCTGGAGGGCCGTCACGACCACGATGGGAGCGGTCGAAAACGTGCCCGGAAACGTGATTTGGGCATTGAAAGGCGGGTTGATCCAGGAATCCTGATTGCCGCCTTGAACGCTTCCGACTGCCTGCTTTGCTACGATTCTTTCCAGCATGTTGAGCTCCTGATGGTTGGAACGACGTGACGTCGTGAGTGAGTGAGCCTCGCGCGAAAGCACTTCGCTCGAAGACAACGTTATGCCGCGCATGCGTCGAAAGCGATTACACGTGATTACATGCTTGAGGCGGCCATCAAGGGGCGTCGAAAGCGTCGATTTCATGTCGAAATCGACGGCAATTTTGTCCCGCTCCACGCCCGATGCATGACGGAACGATGTCGAATCGGCAAGATCGTTACGTATCGGGAATCAAATAACAAAAAGAACAACTAAGCATTCACTATTCGACGCGAATCCTCCAAGATGGGCACGCCGCCGGCCGGGCATGCCCGGTCGCCCGACCGGCGGCGATACGCGGGCCAGCGTATCCCTCTTCCACTTGGAGAACACAATGCACAACAATGTGTTGCCGCGTTTCATCCCGCGCGCGCTTGCCGCGGGTTGCCTGCTCGCCGTGGCGAGCGTGTCCCAGGGCGCCGGCGTCTATGCGCCCTATGTCGACGTGACGCTCTATCCGACGCCGCTCGTCGACCAGATCGGCGTCCGGCAAGGCATCCAGCAGTTCACGCTCGCGTTCGTGGTCGCGGGCAACGGGTGTACGCCGTCGTGGGGCGGCGTGCAGCCGATCGGCAACGGCGCGAGCGGCGGCCTGCTGACCGCGCTGTCGACGTCGATCGCGAGTTATCGCGCGAAAGGCGGCGAAGTCGCCGTGTCGTTCGGCGGCGCGAACGGCACGCCGCTGATGCAGGCATGCTCGACGGTTCCCGCGCTGGCGGGCGCGTACCAGACCGTGATCGACACGTACGGCCTCACGCACATCGACTTCGACATCGAGGGCGCGTCGCAGCTGGACACGGCCGCGGTCGCGCGCAACTTCCAGGCCGTCGCCCAGCTGCAGGCGAGTTATGCGGCGAAAGGCAAGCCGCTGCACGTCACGCTGACGCTGCCGACGATGCCGACCGGGCTCACGCAGGACGGCCTGAACGTCGTCAACGCGGCGATCTCGAACAAGGCCGTGTTCGATGCGGTGAACGTGATGGCGATGGACTACGGCCCCGCGAACATCGATATGGGGGCGGCCGCGATCAGCGCCGCGCAGGCGCTGTACGCGCAACTCGATACGGCCTTCAAGTCGGCCGGCCAGCCGAAGACCCATGCCCAGCTCTGGCAGATGGTCGGCGTCACGCCGATGATCGGCGTGAACGACGTGCAGGGCGAAACCTTCACGCTCGCGAATGCGCAGAGCGTGCTGAACGCGGCGGTCGCCAACGGCTACGGCTTCTTCGGCAACTGGTCGGTCGGCCGCGACCAGGCGTGCCCGTCCGGCGGCACCTATGCGTCGCCGACCTGTTCGGGCGTCGCGCAGCAGCCGTACGCGTTCGCGACGATCTTCAAGCAGCTCGACGGCAAGTGGGGCGCGGGCGTCACGCAGGATCCGAACTACGGCGGCGGCTCGGACGGCGGCACGCCGCAACCGGGCGCGCCCTGGGCGGCCGGCCAGGTCTATACGGCCGGCGCGACCGTCACCTACCAGGGCACGACGTATCAGGCGCAATGGTGGACGCAGGGCGACGTGCCCGGCCAGGCCGCCGTGTGGAAACCGGTCGGCGGCGGCACGGCCACGTGGTCGGCGACCACCGCGTATTCAGGCGGCACCTGCGTGATGTACCAGGGCGCGAAATACTGCGCGAAATGGTGGACGCAAGGCGACAACCCGAGTGCGGGCGGTGTGTGGGTGAAATCGTGATGCCGCGGATCGGCCGTCGCTAGGCCCGCACGCGCATCGGGGGCCGTTCACGGCGATCGCGGCCCGGTCGCCGGCGGACGGCCCGCTTCGCTTGCCGGCCCTCCTCCGGTGCGCCCGCCGTCAGCCGCGCGCGTGCTCGGCGAGCAGCCTGGCCTTCGCGTCGACGAGCAGCGCCGCATGCGTATCGCGATGCTGGCGGATCCGCTCGGACGGCCCGACCACCGACAACCCGTACCAGTCGCCGTCGAGCGTCAGCGCGACCGCGATCGCCGACAGCTCGGGCGCGCTCTCGCCGAAGTTCTCGGCCCAGCCGAGTTCGCGAAACCGGGCGGTTTGCGCGACGAGCGCGGGCAGGTCCGTCACCGTCGCGTCGGTGAAGCGCTCGAACGGCAACTGCGCGCCGAGCGCCTGCTGCGCGTCGCCGGCCAGTTCCGCGAAAATCGCCTTGCCGATCGAGTTCGCATGCAGCGGGCGCAGTTCGCCCGGCTCGCGCGTATAACGGATCGCCTGCTCCGATTCGACGACGTCGAGGTAGGTGACCGACACGCCCTGGATCTTGCCGAGCACGGCCGTCTCGCGGCTCGCGTCGCGCAGCGCGACGAGATGCGGATGGACGATGTCGACGACGGGGTCGGTCGCGTCGATCGCCGCGGCGATCGTCTGCAGGCGGCGCGTCGGGTAGTAGCCGCCGCGCCTGCGCACTTCGTACAGGTAACCGCGGCTCACGAGCGTGCGCGCCATCGCGAGGCAGCTCGACGCCGGCACATTGAGCAGGCGCGCGAGTTCGGTGAGCGGCAGCGGCCGCCGTTCGGCGGCGAACAGCTCGAACAGGTCGAGCGTGCGGGCAACGAGTTTGACGTCCATGACGAGCGCTTGAATCGGAACGGGAAACCGCGCACCGGGCCGGCCGCCGGGTCGGTACGGTCAGTACGACTTCGGCAGCCCGAGCACCTTCTCCGCGATGTAGCACAGGATCAGTTGCGGACTCACGGGCGCGAGCCTCGGAATCATACACTCGCGCAGGTAGCGTTCGACATGGTATTCCTTCGCGTAGCCCATCCCGCCGTGCGTCGCGACCGCCGTCTGGCACGCCTGGAACGCGGCTTCCGCGCCGAGGTATTTCGCGGCGTTCGCTTCCGCGCCGCACGGCTGCCCCGCGTCGTAGCGCGTCGCGGCCTTCATCACCATCAGCCACGCGGCCTCGAGCTGCATCCACGCCTGCGCGAGCGGATGCTGGATCGACTGGTTCTGCCCGATCGGCCGGCCGAACACGACGCGCTCGCACGCATACTGCGTCGCGCGGCGCAGCGCGGCCTGCCCGAGCCCGATCGCCTCCGCCGCGATCAGGATGCGCTCCGGATTCAGCCCGTGCAGCAGATAGCGGAAGCCGTCGCCTTCGTTGCCGATCAGGTCGCCTTCCGGCACGCGCAGGTTGTCGATGAACAGCATGTTCGAATCGACCGCCTTGCGGCCCATCTTCTCGATCTCGCGCACCTCGACGCGCGACCGGTCGAGATCGGTGTAGAACAGGCTCAGCCCGTCGGTCGGCTTCGCGACCCGGTCGAGCGGCGTCGTGCGCGCGATGATCAGCATCTTGTTCGCCACCTGCGCGGTCGAGATCCAGATCTTGCGCCCGCTCAGCACGTAGTGGTCGCCGTCGCGGCGGGCCTGCGTGCTCAAGTGCGTGGTGTCGAGGCCCGCATCGGGTTCCGTCACCGCGAAGCACGCCTTGTCGCGCCCCGCGATCAGCGGCGGCAGGAAACGCGCCTTCTGTGCGTCGTTGCCGAACACCTGCACCGGGTTCAGCCCGAAGATGTTCATGTGGACGGCCGACGCGCCCGACAGGCCGGCACCCGATGCGCTGATCGTGCGCATCATCAGCGCGGCCTCGGTCATCCCGAGCCCGGCCCCGCCGTGTGCCGGGTCCATCGCGATGCCGAGCCAGCCAGCCTCGGCAAGCGCCGCGTGAAAGTCGGCGGGAAATCCGCCCGCGCGATCGCGTTCGAGCCAGTAGTCGTCGCCGAAGCGCGCACAGATTTTCTCGATCGCGCTTTCGATTGCGCGCTGGTCGTCGGTCAGGTCGAACTGCATGGATGGCTCTCCGGGAAAAGGCCGAGCGGCCGCGCCGCTCTGAAGAAAATGCCAGGCGGCGCCAGGGGGTGCGCCCAGCGGAACGTTCCCTCGCGGGATCGCCCCGTCGGAGCGCCGGCACGACGCGGCAGGCCTGGGGCGCTCACAACGGAAACACGCCGACGATCACCGCGGCAAACACCATCAGCACCGTGGCGGCGAACAGGAACGGAATCGTGAATTTCTGATGCTCGGCGAGCTCGACGCCGGTCAGGCCGACGATCAGGAACGTCGCGGGCGTGAGCGGGCTCACCGGGAACCCCGTCGTCATCTGGCCGAGCAGCGCGGCCTGCGCCATCTGGATCGGCGGCACACCGAGCAGCTTCGCGCTTTCCGCGAGCACCGGCAGCACGCCGAAGTAGAACGAATCGGGGTCGAACAGCAGGCTGAGCGGCATCGACAGCAGCCCGAGCACGAACGGCATGTGGCGCGCATGCTCGACCGGCACGTGCGCGACCACCACGTCCGCCATCGCCTTCAGCATCCCGGTGCCGGACATGATGCCGGTGAACGCGCCGGCCGCGAGCAGCACGCTCGCCATCATCAGCGCGGCCTTCGCATGCGCGTCGATCCGCTCGCGCTGGGCCTGCACGTCCGGGTAGTTGATCACGAGCGCGGCGACCGTGCCGAGCATGAACATCACCATCGGGTCGACGATGCCCGACACGAGCGTGACGAGCACCACGAGCGTCAGCGCGAGATTGATCCGGAAGCGTTCCGGCCGGCGTAACGCGCGCTCGGCATCGGTCAGCGCACGCGGTGCGATCTCGAGCGGCGCCGCGCCGGCACGATCGAGCCCGAGGCGTTTCGCCTCGCGCACGCCGAGCACGTACGCGGTGCCGAATACGAACACGAGCCCGACGATCTGCACCGGAATCATCGGCATGAAGATCGCGGAACCGGGAATGTGCAGCGCCGCCGACGCCCGCAGCATCGGCCCGACCCACGGCAGGAAATTGACGCCGGCCGCCATCGACGCGACGCACGCGAGGATGCGCCGATCCATTCCGAGCCGCGTATAGAGCGGCATCATCGCGGGCAGCGTGACGAGAAACGTGACGGCGCCGGAGCCGTCGAGGTGAATCAGCAGCGCGAGCAGCGCCGAGCCCATCACGATGCGCGGCGGATGGCAGCCGATCACGCGCAGCACGCCCGCGATGATCGGGTCGAGCATCCCGGCGTCGGTGAGGATACCGAAAAAAAGAATCGCAAAAACGAACATCCCGGCGATCGGGCCGATGTTCTGTACGCCGTGCACGATGAACTTGCCGGTCGCGAGCCCGAAACCGGCCGCGAGGGACGCGGCCACCGGCACGACGATCAGCGCGACGAGCGGCGACAGCCGCTTCGTGATGATCAGGCCGAACAGCGCGACGATGGCGATCGCGCCGATCCATGCAAGCATGATGCGTCTCCTCTTCAGCCGGTGCGCCCGTGGGTGGCCCGGCGTGGGGTTCGAATGGTCGTGCGGGACAGCGCCGCCGGTCGCGCGGTACGCGCCGGCGGCCGCGATGCCGGTCAGTTCCGGCGCGGGGCGTTATCGCGGTCGTTATCGCGTTCGGTACTGCAGCCGGTCGTGCCGGCGTCGGCGAATACCTGCGCCGCGTGTTCGTTCAGCGCGGGTGGCGGCCGCCGGTACGTGGCCGGCGTACGGCCGAGCTTGATCGGCGACGCGATGCCGCGATGCCGGCCCAGCTCGACCTTCATCTCCCGATGCGCGACATGCGGATGATCGAGCGCCGCATCGAGCCCGAGCACCGGCGCGCACGGCACGCCGCGGCGCATCAGCTGCTCGGCGAGCGCCGCGCCGTCGTGCGCGGCCAGCGCCGTTTCGAGCAGCGTGCGCAGCACGGCGCGGTTCGCGCTGCGCGCGCGGTTGTCCGCGAAACGCGGATCGCCGGGCCAGTCGCGCGTGCCGAGCACGTCGCACAGTGCCGCGAACTGCCCGTTGTTGCCGACCGCGAGAAAGATGTCGACGCTCGCCGTCGGAAAGCTGTCGTACGGCGTGATGTTCGGATGCGCGTTGCCGGTGCGCACGGGCGCGTTGCCCGAATGGAAGAAGTTCGGCGTGTGCGGATGCAGGATCGACAGCGCGCAGTCGAACAGCGTCGCTTCGACGAACTGGCCGCGGCCGCTCGCGTCGCGCTCGCGCAGCGCCATCAGCACGCCGAGCGCCGCGTTCAGCCCGGTGACGAGATCGACGATCGGCACGCCGACCCGCAGCGGCGCGCCGCCCGCTTCGCCGTTGACGCTCATCAGCCCCGCGAGCGCCTGCACGGCCGCGTCGTAGCCAGGCAACCCGCCGAGCGGGCCGTCCGCACCGAAGCCCGACACGCGGCAATGGACGAGGCGCGGAAACCGCGCATGCAGTGCGTCGAAACCGAGCCCCCAGCGCTCCATCGTGCCGATCTTGAAGTTCTCGACGATGGCGTCCGCGTCGTCGAGCAGGTCGAGCAGCCGCTCGCGGTCGGCCGGTTGCGTCAGGTCGAGCGCGATGCCGAGCTTGTTGCGGTTCACGCCGAGGAAGTACGACGCGGTATCGCCGTCGAACGGCGGCCCCCACGTGCGCGTTTCGTCGCCGGACGGCGGTTCGACCTTGATCACCTCCGCGCCGTGGTCGGCAAGGATCTGCGTGGCGTACGGGCCGCCCAGCACCCGCGACAGATCGATGATGCGCAATCCCGCCAGCGCGCCCTGCTGCTCGTGTTCCGCCATGCGTCCCACTCCTGGTTCCGGTTGATCGGACTGCCGGTTCCGGTAGGCCAGGCGCCTGCGGCGCGACCGTCCGGATTCGACGAATAATTCTTGTATGTGAATTTATATTCACACTGGGGAATTATGTTGTCAACCCCGGCGGCACCCTGAGACCGTGCGGAAGACGTCGCCGTGTGCAAGTGGGGACGACACCGACCACGGGCCGGTTGCGATGGCGCCCCGCCTTTCGCTAAGCTGGCGGGAAACCTCTATCTCGAAAAATTCAGGCGGACTATTCATGAAACGGATGCTGCTCGCGGCCTTCGTGCTGGCGTCGACGCTGGGTGTCGGACATGCGCAGACCCAGACGTACCACTTCGGCGAGGGGCAAACGCAGATGCCGGGGGGAGCGCCGCACGCCGCCGCGCCGGCCGCACGGCACGCGAGCCCGCCGCCTCACCATCGGCGTGCCGTTCACAAGCGCCGCCATCCGCGCCACGTGAAGCCGACGCGCAACGGGATCTATACGCACACATGACCCGGCGCCCGTTGCGCGACGCCGTGCACGGAACTGTCATGAACGACCGGTAGGATCGCTGCGGCTGCCTGCAAGCCGTCGCGGCCCGCGGCCGGGCAACGCGCCGCCGACGCGCACTTTCTCCACGATTCAGCACCTGTTTTGCCGAACATGAGTACCGGGCCGGACACCCTCGCCGTCATCAAGGAACGCGCCACGATCGTGTGTCGCCAGCACGGCAGCGTGCTGCTGGTCGCTCGCACTGCGTCGCGCTGGTCGCTGCCGGGCGGCACGATCCGGCGCGGCGAGACGCCGCTCGACGCCGCACTGCGGGAGCTTGCCGAGGAAACACGGCTGGAGGGGCTCGCACTCGACTACGCGGTGCAGTTCGGCGGGCTGACGAAGCTCCACCACGTGTTCGTGGCCGACGTGCCGGCGCACCTGACGCCGCGCGCGAGCAACGAGATCGCCCGCTGCAAGTGGTTCACCGTCGACCGGCTCGACACGCTCCGGGCGAGCGTGCCGACGCGCAAGATCATCGAGTTGCTGCGGCTCGACTGTTTTTCGGCGATCGCGAACGGCCGGCTGCGCTGACGTCGATCCCGCCCGCGCCCGTCACGTGCGCAGGAACGGGCCGGCCTTGCGTTCGAGCAGCATGACGAGTTCGGGCTGCATGTACGTGTAGCGATCGGGAATGTCGAGGCAGACGACCTTCTTGTGCCGCAGATGCGTACCGAATTGCGCGGCCAGCCTGGTCTTGTGCGCGCGCTCCATCACGAACACGACGTCGGCCCAGTCGAGCTGCTCGGCGCACACGTGCGTGTCCGCATCGGGCGCGAGGCCCGCCGAATCGGTTTCGACACCCGGCCACGCGGCGAATACCGCTTCGGCCGTCGGGCTGCGCAGCCGGTTGCGGCTGCAGATGAAGAGTGCCCGTGTCATGTCGCTGCGAGGTTCAACCTTGCGGAATCGTGCCCGGCCGGACGTACGCGAGCATGTGCGACACGTAGTCGGCCTTGCCGAGTTCGACGCCATGGTGGCGCAGGATCGCGTAAGCGGTGATCGCGTGGAAATTGAACTGCGGCAGTGCCCAGTCGCGCGCGTACTGTTCGCCCGTCATGTCGAATGCGACTCCGTTCGGCAGCTCGAGCGCGATCGGCAGCGCGCCGCCGCCGTCGAGCGCGTCCGGCGCGAGTTCGCCGAGAAATGCGAGCGTGCCGGCGATGATCGCCTGCGCATCGGCGAGCGAGCCGGGCTGCGCATCCGCATTCCATCCCGCCTCGCGCAAGGCCAGCAGTGCAGCCGGCAACGGTTCGCCACGCAGCCGGTGGATGGGCTCCATGGCCTGGAAGCACGAGAAGCGCACCTGCGCCGCGAGCGGATACATGTCGGGCGCCAGCTTCAACGTCATCGCCGCGTCGGGCGCGTCGCCCGCAGCCTGCCGGTGCGCAGCGGCCTTGTCGAGCCACGCGGTCTGTGCGCGCAGCATGTGGGTGAAGGTCGGAACGAGAAGTTGGGTCGGTGTCACGCGTGCGCTCCTGGGTTGGGTTGTCGTTTGCGCCACGATAGCAGCGTCGGTGCAAACGTGCATCCCGGCCCGGGTGATGAACGCGATTCGATGCGGATTCAACGGTGCGGCATGGCGACGCATGGCGTGCGGGTGTTCCCCCGCCGCGGGACGATCACGACGCGCGGCCGTTGTCCCCGACCTCAAGGCTTGCCGTGCCGGGCCAGGAACCGGTCGAGCTGCGATGCAAACGTCTTGCCGTCGCGCGCGCTGAACGGCGACGGCCCGCCCGTGTCGATCCCGGCGCTGCGCAACTGGTCCATCATCGCGCGCGTCGACAGGCGTTCCTCGATGTTCTCGCGGCTGAACCAGTTGCCGCGCGGATCGAGTGCATGCGCGCCCTTGTCGAGGACGGCGGCGGCCAGCGGGATGTCGGCGGTGATCACGAGGTCGCCGGCTTCCGCCAGCTCGACGATCCGCGCATCGGCCACGTCGAAGCCGGCCGGCACCTGCACCGCCTTGATGAACGGCGATGGCGGCGTGCGCAGGAACTGGTTCGCGACCAGCGTCACGCGGATTTCGGCACGACGCGCGGCGCGAAACAGCATGTCCTTGATGACGGCGGGACACGCGTCGGCATCGACCAGTACTTGCATGGCGGTTTTTTCCAGTGGGCAGAAGCAGAAGCGGCGATCATAGCGCACCGCGGCCGGCGATCAGCCGGTGCGGCCGGTGCACAGCGCGTCGGCCGTCACCCACTGCGCGCCCCACGCGGCGGCCAGCCGCTCGCCCTGCCCGATCCGCACGGCCGCATCGTCGAAGTCGACGAACACGACGTGATCGGCCGCCGCGGGTTTGGCCGGCATCTCGCGCGTGCGTCCGTCGGACAGCACCCACAGCCAGCGCTGCTTGTCCGGATCGCGCCGCGCCGCGTGCGCGAGCAACTGCGCGGCGGCCGCGATGCCGTCCGCGAGCGGCGTACCGCCGCCACCGTCGACCGGTTCGAGCCAGCGCGCATTCCACCAGCGCGGCACGGCCGGGCCGAAGCGCCGCGCGGCGCCGTCACCGCCGAAACAGATCAGCGCGGTTTCGACCCGATCGCGCGCGGCCTGGTCGAAATACGCGACGATCAGCCCCTTCGCCAGTGCGAGCCGCTCGTGCGACAGCATCGACGCCGAACAGTCGAGCACGAAGCAATGCAGTGCATCCGGTGCGCCCGCCCGCTTCCGGAAGCGCAGATGGCCGCGATGCAATGGATCGCCGCGCTTCGCGGCGAACGTCGCCGGCCATGCGACGGCCGTGCCGGTGCGCGCCGTGCCCGGCACGCGCGCGGCTGCGCCTGGCTGCCATCGAGGACCGCGAACGGCGTTCGCGGCGGCGCCGGCTCGATGGCTCAGTGTTTTTTTAGCGGCAGCGGCACCACGCTTTTCACGTCGCGCAGCCCCGCCGGCTCGGGCCGCAGGTAACCCCAGTCGCCCTGCGCGACGGCGGCGCCGTTTCCGCTTGTGGCCGGTTGATCGTCCGGCTGCTGGCGCGCATCCGGCGGCGAACGGTCGTCGCGTGCATGATCCGGCTGCGACGCGCCGGACGACGGCGGCGTACCGGCATGGCGCCGGTGCCGCAGCACGGCTTCGGCCACGCGCGCCACATGCGACACCGTCACCGCATCGGCCTGCTCCAGTGCGGCGAGCGCGCGCGCCGCGCGCAACATCACGAGATCGGCACGCAGCCCGTCGACGGCCGCGTCGATGCACAGCGCGCTGACGTGCGCATGCACTTCATCGCCGAAATCGAGCGTCGCCAGCCGTGCGCGCGCCGCGTGAATCCGTTCGCCGAGTGCGCGCTGCGCGGATGCGTGGCGCGCGCGGAACGCCTCCGGATCGAGATCGAAGGCAAGCCGCGCCTTCACGATCCGCTCGCGCTGCGCGGCGTCGAAGCAGTTCTCCAGTTCGACCATCAGGCCGAAGCGGTCGAGCAGTTGCGGACGCAGCTCGCCCTCCTCGGGATTCATCGTGCCGACCAGCACGAAGCGCGCGTCGTGCGCATGCGACACGCCATCGCGTTCGACGATGTTCACGCCGCTCGCGGCGACGTCGAGCAGCGTATCGACGAGCCCGTCGGCGAGCAGGTTCACCTCGTCGACATACAGCACGCCGAGATGCGCCCGCGCGAGCAGGCCCGGCCGGAAGCGCACGCCGTTTTCGGCGAGTGCATGCGCGAGGTCGAGCGTCCCCGTCACCTGCTCGTCGCTCGCCGACAGCGGCAGCGTGACGAACTGCCCTTCGGGCAACAGCTCGGCGAGGCCGCGCGCGGCGGTCGATTTCGCGGTGCCGCGCGGGCCGCTCACGAGCACGCCGCCGAGCGACGGGTCGATCGCGGCGAGCAGCAGCGCCTGCTGCAGTGCGTCCTGTGCGACGAGCGCCGCAAACGGAAAAACCGCGCGCGCGCGGTGCGTCGTCGGATCGGTCATCGCCGTCCCCCTTCCTGGAGTTGTTCGCTGTCGAGCCAGACCGTTTCGATTCGCTCGCGATAGTCGCCCGGCTGCTGCCACAGGCCGCGCTGCATCGCCTCGACGAAGCGTTCGCAGATGCCGTGCAGCGCCTTCGGATTGTGCCGTTCGAGGAACGCGCGGGTGGCGTCGTCGAACAGGTACGCGTCGGCGACGAGCGCGTACTGGTGGTCGGACAGCACGCGCGCGGTCGCGTCATAGCCGTACAGGTAGTCGACGGTCGCCGCCAGCTCGGCCGCACCCTTGTAACCATGGCGCTTCACGCCGTCGAGCCATTTCGGGTTGACGACACGCGAACGGATCACGCGCGCGATTTCCTCGCGCAGCGTGCGCATCTTCGGCGCGACCGGGTTCGCGTGGTCGCCATGGTAGATGCTCGGTTGCTGCCCGGACAGGTGCCGCACCGCCGCGGTCATCCCGCCCTGGAACTGGTAGTAGTCGTTCGAATCGAGGATGTCGTGCTCGCGGCTGTCCTGGTTCTGCACGACCACGTCGATCGTCGCGAGCCGCTCGCCGAACACGTCGGCCGCGGCGTCGCCCGCGCTGTTCTGCGCATACGCATGGCCGCCCCACTGGCGGTACGCCTCCGCGAGATCGGCGTCGGTCTGCCAGCGGCGCTGGTCGATCAGGTCCTGCAGGCCCGCGCCGTAGCTGCCCGGCCGCGCGCCGAACACGCGCCAGCCGGCGCGGCGCCGCGCTTCGTCCGGCGCCACGCCCTGTGCGACCCACTTCGCGCGTTCGCGCTCGATGCGCGCGCGGATCGGGTTCAGTTCCTCCGGCTCGTCGAGCGCGGCCACCGCCTGCACCGCTGCGTCGAACAGATGCATCAGGTTCGGGAACGCGTCGCGGAAGAAACCCGATACGCGCAGCGTCACGTCGATGCGCGGCCGGTCGAAGATCTCGATCGGCAGGATCTCGAAGTCGGTCACGCGGTGGCTGCCGTGCGCCCATTTCGGCCGCACGCCAAGCAGCGCGAACGCCTGCGCGATGTCGTCGCCGCCCGTGCGCATCGTCGCCGTGCCCCACACCGACAGCCCGATCGCGCGCGGATAGTCGCCGTGATCCTGCAGATGGCGCTCGATCAGCTGCTGCGCGGATTTCAGGCCGAGCGTCCACGCAGCCTGCGTCGGCACCGCGCGCGTGTCGACCGAGTAGAAATTGCGGCCGGTCGGCAGCACGTCGGGGCGGCCGCGCGACGGCGAGCCGCTCGGCCCCGGCGGCACGAAGCGGCCGTCGAGTCCGCGCAGCAGCTGCCGCATTTCCTCGCCGCCGCACGCGTCGAGCGCCGGCAGCAGCGTCGCGCGGACGCGCTCGATCACGGCGAGCGTGTGCGGCCAGTCGCCGGGGGGCGTCGCGTCTTCCGCACCCGTATGGCTGCCGTCGGCTGCACACAGCCTGTCCAGCCATTGCTGCGCGAGCCGTTCGAGCCGCTCGCGCGTATCGCCCGCGTGGCGCCACGGCGATGCATCGAGCGCCTGCAGGATCGCCGGTCGCGGGCCGACCCACGGCGCGGCCCAGTCGGCCGCGAGCGGATCGAAATCGTCGCCGAGCGCGAGATCGCGCGCGAGCGCGCCGATCAGTCCTGCGCGTGCGCCCTTGCCGTCGCCGACCGGAAAGCGCGCGAGCGCCAGCAGCGTGTCGCGCCGCTGGCGCCCGGCCGGCGACACGCCGAACACGTGCAGCCCGTCGCGAATCTGCGCTTCCTTCAGTTCGCACAGCCACGCGTCGACGCGCGTCAGCAGCGCGTCCTCGTCGCCCGCATCGCGCGGCGGCGACACGCTCAGTTCGTCGTGCAGCCGGTGTTCGGCGATCGTCGCGAGGATCGTCTTGCGCAGCAGCTTCGCACGCCGCGCATCGACCATCAGCGCTTCGTAGTATTCGTCGACCTGCCGCTCGAGATCCTGCAGCGGGCCGTAGTTTTCCGCGCGCGTGAGCGGCGGCATCAGGTGATCGACGATCACGGCCTGCGCGCGGCGCTTCGCCTGGCTGCCCTCGCCCGGATCGTTGACGATGAACGGATAAAGATGCGGCAGCGGCCCGAGGGTCAGGTCGGGCCAGCACGCGTCGGACAGCGCGACGCTCTTGCCCGGCAGCCATTCGAGGTTGCCGTGCTTGCCGAGGTGGATGACCGCGTCGATGCGATACGCATCGCGCAGCCAGAAATAGAACGCGAGATACGCATGCGGCGGCACGAGATCCGCATCGTGGTAGCTCGCGTAGTCGTTCTCGCCGCGCGAGCGCGACGGCTGGATGCCGACGAACACGTTGCCCGCGCGCCAGCCGGCGATCGTGAAGCGCCCTTGCCGCAGCGTCGGATCGGCTTCGGGCGGGCCCCAGCGTGCGTTCAGCGCGTCGCGCACGGCCGCCGGCAGCCGTGCGAAGTGCGCGACGTAGTCGGCCAGCGGGAAGCTCTGGAAGGCCGGGCGCAGCGCATGCACGGCCGCGTCGTTGGTCACGCCTTCGGTGAGCCGCGCGATCAGCGCGTCGCCGTCGGGCGGCAGGTCGGCCACCGCATAGCCCGCGTCGCGCAGCGCCGCGAGCACGCGCAGCGCGGACGCCGGCGTATCGAGCCCGACACCGTTGCCGATCCGCCCTTCGCTTTGCGGATAGTTCGCGAGAATCAGCGCGACGCGCTTGGTCGCGTTGTCGAGCGTGCGCAGCCGGCACCAGCCGCGCGCGAGCGCCGCGACGAACGCGATCCGCTCGGCGTCCGGCTGGTAGCGCACGACGTCGACCTCGGTGTGCGGGCAGCGGTACGCGAGCCCCTTGAAGCTCACCGCGCGCGTGACGATCCGGCCGTCGACCTCGGGCAGCGCGATGTGCATCGCGATGTCGCGCGCATGCAGGCCCTGGTTGTCGGCCACCCACGCGTCGCGATTGCCGCCGGACAGGATCACCTGCAATACCGGCGCGTCGCCGGCGAGCACGTCGTGTTCCGGGCTGTCGATCGCGCCGGCCGCGAACGCGGTCGTGTTCAGCACGAGTGCGACGTCGTGCGTGTCGCAGAGCTGCGTGATGACTTCGCGGCTCACCGCATCCTTCAGCGACGTGACCGCGACCGGCAGCGGATTCAGCCCCTCCTGAACGAGCGCATCGGCCAGCGCATCGAACACGGCCGTGTTCGCGGCCTGCCAGTGCGCGCGATAGAACAGGATCGCGACGACGGGCGCGCCCGGCGTCCAGCGCGGCCGCCAGTCGTCGACGCTCGCGCGGTCGCGCGCCGGGTGATACAGCGCGGCGGCCGGCAACGGGCGCGGCGGTTCGGGTTCGTCGCCGAACCCGAGTGTGTGGAATGCGATGCTGCGCAGCAGCGCCTCGGCGTTGTGCACGCCGCCTTCTCGCAGGTAGCGCCACCACAGCCGGCACAGGCCGGGCGCGACGGTGCTCTTCGCGACGAGGTTCGGGTCTTCCTGCAGGTCGCCCGAGAACATCGCGAGCTGCTGCGCGCGCTTCGACGCGAGCGACACGGCCTGCTCGATCCCGTACGGCCAGTACGCCTCGCCGCCGAGATGGTCGATCACGACCGCCTTCGCGTGCTGCAACACGTCGTCGACGTAGAAATCGACCGACGCCGGCTGCCGCAGGAACGTGACGTTCGCGAGCCGCACGCTCGGGAAGCCGGCCGGCAGGTGCGGCACGACGCTGGCAAGCAGCGACAGCGTCGTGTCGGCCGAACTCAGGATCACGATGTCGGCCGGCTGCTGGTCGATCCGGACGACACCCTGCGTATCGTCGACGAAGCCGCCCGGCGTGGTGCGCAGCAGATGCATCGTGCGTTACGCCTGTTGCGGCTCGGCCGCGCACGCGGCGTCGAACGCGCGTTGCAGCGCCGCCGCGTCGAGATCCTCGCCGATCAGCACGAAACGGCTCGCGCGGGTTTCGCCGTCCTGCCAGCGACGGTCGAAATAGCTGTCGAAACGGCGGCCGACACCCTGGATCACGAGCCGCATCGGCGCGCCGGGCAGCGCGGCGAAGCCTTTCGCGCGGTAGATCGTATGCGCTTCGACGACGCGCTGCAGCGCGGCGATCGTCGCCTCGCGCGTGCCGGCATCGCCGGACACGACCACCGAATCGAAATCGTCGTGATGGTGATCGTGATCGCCGTCGTCGGCCGAGCCGTGATGGTCGTGGCGCAGGTGGATCGTTTCTTCCGATGCCGATTCGAGGCCGAGCAGCATCGCGAGATCGAGCTCGCCGCGCGTCGCGCGCACGATCTTCACCTGCGGCGGGATCTCGTCGCGGATCGCGGTTTCGATCTGCGCAAATTCCGCGTCGCCGACGAGATCGGCCTTGTTCACGATCACGAGATCGGCGGACGACAGTTGATCGGCGAACAGCTCGTGCAGCGGCGATTCGTGGTCGAGGTTCGGATCGGCGCGGCGCTGCGCGTCGACGGCCTGCGGGTTCTCCGCGAACTGGCCACTTGCGGCGGCCGGCCCGTCGACGACGGTCACGACCGCGTCGACCGTGAAGCTGTTGCGGATCGTCGGCCAGTTGAACGCCTGCACGAGCGGCTTCGGCAGCGCGAGCCCGGACGTCTCGATCAGCACGTGGTCGATGTCCGCGCGACGCTCGACGAGCGCTTCCATCACCGGATAGAACTCCTCCTGCACGGTGCAGCACAGGCAGCCGTTCGCGAGTTCGTACAACTGGCCCGATGCTTCGCCCTGCGCACCGTCGGCCTCCTCGCAGCCGATGCCGCAGCCCTTGAGGATTTCGCCGTCGATGCCGAGTTCGCCGAATTCGTTGACGATCACCGCGATGCGGCGGCCTTCGGCGTGCTGCAGGATGTGGCGCATCAGCGTCGTCTTGCCGCTGCCGAGAAAGCCCGTGACGATCGTGACGGGAAGCTTGCGTAGGGTCATGGTAGGTCCTGTGTCGAAAAAGGAATCAGCCCGGGATCGTCGCGTCGATGGCGGCGTGGCAGTTCATCTGGCGGATCGCGGGCATGCCGCCGCGCGATCCGGACGGACAGTCGCGGGACGGGCGGAACGACGAATCGGACATGGTGCTTCCTTGCGAACGGTCGACATCGTGAATGCCAACACGGCTGCCGCCGGCCCGGCTCGCGCCGCCTGCCGTTCACCGCGCCGGCCGGCGCGGGTTCGCGCAGCGGCAGATCGGCGGTGGAAACGAGCAACACGCGGGCGTCGGGCCTGCTGCGGCCGTGGACGATGCGCCGCCTCCCCGCGGCGCTGAACCCCAACGTTTGGGCCGGTATCCGGGCTGGCGAACACGCCGCTTCGCCTTCCCGGATGCACAGCAATCCAGTGGCGGTCGTCCGCATGCGCGGGGCATGCGGCGAAGCGGCGCTGCGTGGCGCTTGCGCGCGACGCGTTCGCTTACCGTTGCGGGGGCAGCACAGGTTGGCTCGACTGCGGCGCAGGCAGGCTCCCTGTTTCCCGTTTAACTGCGCGCACCGGAGCGGCGCGCGCGAGCACCAAAACGCGTGCGAGTGTAGGCGGCGGTGCGGGGAGCGTCAAGGCAAAACGGGCCGCCGGGCCCGGTTCCGGAGGGCCGCCGCGCGCGGCCGGACGCCGCGCACGGCGGTTCGCGCGGGTGGACCGCTGTGCTATCGTAGCGCCGCGTTCGGTGCTCGCATGCGCATTCCGTGCATGCAGTTAAACGGGAAACAGGAGGCGGATCGCCGCCCTGCCTGTGCTGTCCCCGCAACGGTACGCCGCCCGCGCGACGCGCTTCCCCGCGCACGCGCCCAGGCCGCCCACGATGCCACTGCCCGTCCACCGGGCGGGAAGGCTGCGGCCTGGCAAGCGGCCAGCCCGGATACCGGCCGACGCAAGGGGCGAGCCCGATGCTCGCCGAACGCCCGATCCGCGGGGGACGGATCGAGTGCGCATTCCGCCCGCGTCCGCGCGGGCTTCGTCCGATCCGTCATGCTTCACCTGTCTGCTGGCCGCCGCCCCGCCCGCCTTCCCGTTTCCACTGTTTCGACACGGTGCGCGCCGTGCCGCGCCCGATGAGCCGCGCCTGGCTCATCGGCGCCGGCCCCGGCGACGCCGACCTGCTGACGCTCAAGGCCGTCCACGCGATCGGCTCGGCCGACGTGCTGCTCGTCGACGATCTCGTGAACCCCGACGTGCTGCGCCATGCGCGCGCCGATGCGCACATCGAGCACGTCGGCAAGCGCGGCGGTCATGCATCGACGCCGCAGGAGGCGATCGTCGCGGCGATGCTTGCGCATCTGCGCGCGGGCCGCAGCGTCGCACGGCTCAAGGGCGGCGACCCGTTCGTGTTCGGCCGCGGCGGCGAGGAGCTGGCCGCGCTCGGCGCCGCGGGATTTCAAGTCGAGGTCGTGAGCGGCGTCACGGCGGGCATCGCCGCGCCGGCCGCGCTCGGCATTCCGGTCACGCAGCGCGGCGACGCGCAGGGCGTGATCTTCGTCACGGGCCACGGCGCGGGCGCCGACGAACCCGACTGGCGCGCGCTCGCGGCCACACGCATGACGATCGTCGTCTACATGGGCATCCGCCGGCTCGACACGATTGCAGCCGCGCTGCGCGAAGGCGGCCTGCCCGGCGACACGCCGTGCGCGGCGATCGAGAACGCGACGCGCCCCGAACAGCGGCACGTGCTCGCGACGCTCGACACGCTCGTCGAGCGTGTCGGCGCGACCGGCATCGGTTCGCCGGCGATCGTCGTGATCGGCCGCGTCGCGGCGTTCGCCAACGATCCCGCGGTACGCGCCGCACTCGGCGGCCGCGCATGATGCGCGTCGCGATCGGTGTCGGTTTCCGCGCGGGCGTGACGGCCGCGCAACTCGATGCCGCGATCCGCATCGCGCTGATGCGGTACCCGGCTGCCGAACCGGCGCTCGTCGCCACGCTCGCCGACAAGGCGCGCGCACGCGCGCTGCGCACGCTGTGCGCGAGACGCGGCTGGCCGCTCGTCGCGTTCGACGCGGCACAGCTCGCGAGCCGCCCCGAACTGGCCGTGAGCGGCCCGTCGGATGCCGCGCTCGCCCGCTTCGGCGTCGCGGGCGTGGCCGAGCCGTGCGCGCAGCTCGCGGCGCCGCACGGCCGGCTGCTGGGCCCCAAATCCATCCGGGACGGCGTGACGGTCGCACTCGCCGGCCCGCTCTGAACACTTTGTTTCGCTTTCTTTCGACAGGACGAATCCGATGAAAACCGACGCCGAATCCCATCAACGGATGACCGAACGCCGCCGCGCGGGCCACGAGAAGAAGCAGGCCGCCGCCGTCAACGAAAAGGGCCTGCTGATCGTCAACACCGGCAACGGCAAGGGCAAGAGCACGGCCGCGTTCGGCATGGCCGTGCGCGTGCTCGGCCACGGCATGCGGCTCGGTGTCGTGCAGTTCATCAAGGGCGCGCTGCACACGTCCGAGCGCGACTTCCTCGGCGCGGTTGCCGAGTGCGATTTCGTGACGATGGGCGACGGCTACACGTGGAACACGCAGAACCGCGACGCCGACATCGCGACCGCGCGCAAGGGCTGGGACGAGGCGCGCCGGATGATCGAAAGCGGTGATTACCGGATGGTGATCCTCGACGAGTTGAACACGGTGCTGAAGTACGAATACCTGCCGCTCGACGAAGTGCTCGCGACGCTTGCCGCGCGTCCCGATTCGGTCCACGTCGTCGTGACCGGGCGGCATGCGCCCGATGCGCTGATCGACGCGGCCGACCTCGTCACCGAGATGCGGCTCGTCAAGCATCCGTACAAGGAGCAAGGCGTGAAGGCGCAGCGCGGCGTGGAGTTCTGAGCATGCCCGCCTGCCCCGCGCTGTTCGTCAGTGCGCCCGCGTCGGGCCAGGGCAAGACGTCGGTGACGGCCGGCCTCGCGCGGCTGCACCGCCGGCTCGGCCGCCGCGTGCGCGTGTTCAAGACCGGGCCCGACTTTCTCGATCCGATGCTGCTCGAACGTGCGAGCGGCGCCCCCGTGCATGCGCTCGATCTCGGAATGGTCGGCGAGGCCGGCTGCCGCGCGTTGCTTGCCGATGCCGCACGCGATGCCGACCTGATCCTGATCGAAGGCGTGATGGGGCTGTTCGACGGTACGCCGAGCAGTGCCGACCTCGCGGCTGCGTTCGGCGTGCCGGTCGTCGCGGTGATTTCAGCGAAGGCGATGGCGCAGACGTTCGCGGCGATCGCGTTCGGGCTCGCCCGGTTCCGGCCGGGGCTGCCGTTTCACGGCGTGCTCGCGAACCGCGTCGGCTCGGCCCGGCACGCGGAACTGCTGCAGCAGGCGCTGCCCGACGACCTGCACTGGCTCGGGCACGTGCCGGCCGATGCGGGCATCGCGCTGCCGGAGCGGCATCTCGGCCTGCACCAGCCGGCCGACATCGACGATCTCGACGCACGGCTCGACCGCGCGGCCGACGTGCTCGCGCAGACGGCGCTCGCCGAATTGCCGCCCGCCGTCGCGTTCGCCGAACCGGACGCCGCGGCGCCGCTGCCGCGTGCGCTCGCCGGCAAGCGGATCGCGATTGCGCGCGACGCGGCGTTTTCGTTCATCTATCCGGCGAATCTCGCGCTGCTCGAGGCGCTCGGCGCGCGGTTGCGGTTCTTCTCGCCGCTCGCCGACGAACCCGTGCCGGACGATTGCGACGCGCTGTTCCTGCCGGGCGGCTATCCGGAGCTGCATGCGGCGACGCTCGCGGCGAATGACGCCACCGCACGGACCCTTCGCGCGCATGCGGCGGCTCGCCGGCCAATCGTCGCGGAATGCGGGGGGATGGTGTATCTGTGTGAATCGCTGACCGACGTCGACGGTGTCACGACGTCGATGCTCGGGCTGTTGCCGGGTCGGGCGACGATGCAGCGCCGGTTCGCGGCGCTCGGCATGCAGCAGCTCGATACGCGTACCGGGCCGATGCGCGGCCATACGTTTCATTATTCGACGCTCGCGACGCCGCTGGAACCGGTCGCGAACGCGGCGCGCCCCGACGGCAAGCCGGGCAGCGGCGAAGCCGTCTATCGCCACGGCGCGATCGTCGCGACGTACATGCACCTGTACTGGCCGTCGAATCCGGAGGCGGTCGTGGCGCTGTTCGGCGGCACGGCGTTCTGACCGAAAAAACGGCGAGGCGCCGCGCTGTCAGGGTTTTTCGCGGCCCGGCGCTTCCGAGCGCGAAGTGCGGATCACGGTGCCGTCGGGCGAGAAATGCGCGTTGAACATCGCGTCGCCCGATACGCCGCCCTCGGCCCAGTGCCAGCTCCACACCTCTTCGTGGCTCAGCGCGTATTGCGCGATCTCGGTCGGCTTGCCGAGCAGTTGGCGCACGTCGTCCTTCGACATCCCGGGCACGACCTTCGCGATGTTCGCCGCCGTCAGCGCCTGCGTGATCGACACGAGCCGGCCGTCGGGCCCGAAATCGAGCATGTAGGTGCTCGTGCCGTACGGGCCGCGCGGATATTCGAACCGCTGCGAGCCGTCGTCGCCCTGCCTGACCATTTCCGGCTTGCCCGCCTGGCGGAGCACGTCCTCGGTCGTCGACACGCCCGGCTGCAGATTGCCGAACGCCATCGGATCGGGCTTGATCGCATTCACCGCGTCAGCCACTTTCTGGTCGTCGCACCCGGCTGCCAGCATGGCGACCGCACAGGCGGTCAGCACGGTCAGAAGCTGTTTTCGCATTTCATCCACACCTGTATTCATCGCGCCGGTCCGGCGTCGCGCGCAGCGTAGCACGCGACCTGTTCCGTCGATGTCAAGGAGCGTCAAATGCGGTCACGGCCGCCGCGACCGGTTTTGCAGGCGCGGCAGCTCGCACGCCGCCGCGCCGCCGCATCACACCAGGAACGCCTCGGCCAGCTTGACCCAGTACGACGCGCCGGTAGGCAGTGCCGCGTCGTTGAAGTCGTAGCCGGGGTTGTGCACCATGCAGCCGCCCTCTCCGTCGCCGTTGCCGATGATCAGGTAGCAGCCCGGCCGCTTCTCGAGCAGGAACGCGAAATCCTCGCTGCCGGTGAGCGGCACCATCCCGTCGATCAGGTTCGCTTCGCCCACCCACTCGCGCGCGACGCCGCGCGCGAACGCGGTCATATCCGTGTCGTTGACGAGCACCGGGTAGCGGCGCTGGTAGTCGATCGTCGCGGTCGCGCCGAACACGGCGGCCTGCGCATGCACGACTTCCTTGATGCGCGTCTCGAGCAGGTCGCGCACCTCCGGCTTCAGCGCGCGCACCGACAGGCGCATCTGCGCGCGATCGGGAATCACGTTCGGCGCCTCGCCCGCGTGGATCGCGCCGACCGTGACGATCGCCATGTCGAGCGGCGACACGTTGCGCGACACGATCGTCTGCAGCGCAATCACGATCTGCGCGCACACGACCACCGAATCGACCGCCTTGTGCGGCACCGCGCCGTGGCCGCCGCGGCCCTGCACGTCGATGACGACGGTATCGGACGACGCCATGAACGGCCCCGGCAGGAAGCCGAATTTGCCCGTGGGGAACCCCGGCATGTTGTGCATCGCGAAGATCGCGTCGCACGGGAACAGCTCGAACAGCCCTTCGTCGAGCATCTTCTTTGCGCCGCCGAGCCCTTCTTCCGCCGGCTGGAAAATCAGGTTCAGCGTGCCCGAGAAGCGGCGCTCGCGCGCAAGATGCTTCGCGGCGGCGAGCAGCATCGCCGTGTGGCCGTCGTGACCGCATGCGTGCATCTTGCCGGCGATCTTGCTCTCGTACGGCAGGCCCGTGGCCTCGTGGATCGGCAACGCATCCATGTCGGCGCGCAGGCCGAGGCGCTGCGTGCCGTTGCCGACCTTCAGCTGCGCGACGACGCCCGTGCCGCCCAGCCCGCGATGCACCGTGTAGCCCCACGACTGCAGTTGCTCGGCGACGAGGTCGCTCGTCGCGAATTCCTCGAAGCCGAGCTCGGGGTGGGCATGGATGCGGTGCCGGATCTCGATCATTTCATCGACGAGGCCTGCGGGAATCACGCTGTGCGTCACGGTGTCGTCTCCTGTTTCTGCGGGGAATGTGCAGGCAAGGATAGTCGGTTCGCCGGCAACCGGGCAGACGAAAAGTCGTCGCGGTAGCAACCAACGGTTGCCGTTTCTGGTACCGCGCACGATATGAGTTAACCGGCCATCCGGGTGACTGCCGCACACGGTTCGGGTGCGTGAGACTGTGGGCTTGACAGCGATTTGACGAGCGCCAGGATTCGACGATGACCGTTCAAGCATCCGGAATAATGCCGACACATCAATGTGTTACAGGCAATTGTTCATTTTTTGACGCCTGTACATTTTTTGTGTACGCTGATGAGCAAGTGAACAAGCAATCGCCTCCGATGCCCGAGAACGC
This sequence comes from Burkholderia sp. 22088, assembly GCF_052045915.1. Taxonomy (NCBI): domain Bacteria; kingdom Pseudomonadati; phylum Pseudomonadota; class Betaproteobacteria; order Burkholderiales; family Burkholderiaceae; genus Burkholderia; species Burkholderia sp. 22088. Next base: position 375,180 of record NZ_JBQEPY010000001.1, on the reverse strand, counting down.
CCCCCTTCCGATGTCGGAACAGCACGTGCTCGACGAAGCCTGCGCCGCGTTCGAACGCGCGACCCGGCGCTTCGGCGCGCGGCCCATGCGCGTGCCGGCCGCGTATGCCGGGCAAGCCGACGCGATGATCCGCTTCGACGTTGCCGGGCACGTATTCGAGATGCCGGCCGCCGTGAGCCTGCGCGTCGAATCGCTGCCGGGCGCACTCGCGGCACTGCGCCGCCGCGGCATTGCGACTGCGACACCCGGCGAGCGGCCGCTGATGCTGATCGCCCCCTATCTTTCGGCCGAACTGGCCGCCGGCCTGACCGACCAGGGCATCCCGTTTCTCGACACCGCGGGCAACGCATGCCTGATTCAGCCGGAAGCGACCGTGATGATCGCGGGCCGGCCGAAACCCGCACGCACGCCGCGCCGGCAGGCATCGCGCGCGACGACGCCGAAGGGGCTGGCCGTGATGTTCGCGGTCGCGACACAGCCGGGCCTCGTCGCGCAGCCGTATCGGGCGATTGCGGCCGCATCGGGTGTCGCGCTCGGCACGGTCAACCTCGCGATGGACGACCTGATCGCGCGCGGCCTCGTCGGGCAGCGCCGCAATGGCGAGCGCCTGATACCCGACTGGCCGCGCTTCGTGCACGAATGGGTTGCGCTGTACCCGAGCCGCCTGCGCGCGAAACTGCCGAGCCGTCGTTATGCCAGCCTCGCGCCCGACTGGTGGCGCGATTTCGATTTCGCGTCGTTCGATGCGCGGCTCGGCGGCGAACCGGCGGCCGACCTGCTGACGCACGATCTGAAGCCGGCCGAGATCACCGTCTATACGCACGGCGCGGCATCGAACCGCCTGCTGCTCCAGGCCCGCCTGCGCCCGGACGACCACGGCGACGTCGAAATCGTCGAAGCATTCTGGCCGCACTCGCCCGCGCTCGATTGGCACGAGCCGCGCATGCCGCTCGTACCGCCGCTCCTGATCTATGCGGATCTCGTCTCGTCCGGGGACAGCCGCAACCTTGCCGCCGCCGAACGGATCCATGACCGATACCTCGCCCATCCGCCCGCTTGAAGTCGACGCGCGCCGGCCGCTCGACCCGGCGGCGGTCGCGCTCTTGCAAGCGGTGAGCCGTGCCTGCGCGCGCGTCGATGCGGCCTTCGTCGTCGCCGGCGCAACCGCGCGCGACATCCTGATGTGGCACGTCCATGGCATCCGGCCGGTGCGTGCGACACGGGACGTCGACGTTGCGGTGTGCGCGGTGAGCTGGCCGTTTCACGCGCAGCTCGTCGATACGCTCGTTGCGACCGGGCAATTCACGCGCGCACCGAAACAACATCAAAAACTGCTGTTCGACAGCGGCACGCATGGTTTTCGCACCGAACTCGATCTCGTGCCGTTCGGGCCGCTCGAAACGCCGCCGGGTGCGATCGCGTGGCCACCGGGCGGCGAATTCGTGCTGAACGTGCTCGGTTTCCAGGAAGCGGTGGACACCGCGCAGCCGGTGTCGATCGACGCGCGCACCGTCGTGCCGGTGGCCAGCCTGCCGGCGCTCGCGCTGCTGAAGCTGCTCGCCTGGAAAGACCGGCGGGCACGCCAGAACAGCGATGCGTACGACTTGCTGTTCCTGCTGCGGAATTTTCACGATGCAGGCAATCGCGAGCGCATCTGGGACGCCGCCCCCGACCTGCTGGAGCTGCATGCGTTCCAGCCCGGCCTTGCCGCCGCCGCGCTGCTCGCGCGAGACGCGAAACGGATTGCCTCGCCGCACACGCGCGACGCGATCCGCGTGCTGTTGTCCGACGAAGCGACCTATGCCACGCTCGGCCAGGATCTGCTGGCACGTGCGTTCGCGCTGTTGCCGGGTGAATTCAGCGATGACGCCAACCGGTATCTCGACGCATTCCGCGACGCCTTTCTCGCGGATTCACCCGCACCGCACGCATGACACGACGCTGTGGATGTGAAGCCGCGACGTCATCCCGCTTTCGCACTGCCGCGCTCAGGCCGCCCAGTCTTCGAGCGACAACCCGGCCACCCGGCCGAATTCCCGGCCGTTGTTCGTGACGAGCACCGCACCGGCCGCGATCGCATGCCCGGCGATCGACGCATCGTTCGCACCGATCGGCGTGCCGCGCGCGGCGAGATCGGCACGAATCGCGGCCGTCGCATCGACGGCCGCCGTATCCCACGACAGCACGCCATCGAGCCGCGAGACAAAGGCCGTCACGAGTTCCGCATGCTTCGGCGACGCCTTCCTGCCGACTGCGCCGAACCGCATTTCGGCATAAGTGATGGCCGACACGACGATCCGGTGCTGCGCATTGACGCACGATTGCAGCCGCGACAGCACTACCGGCGGCCGCTCGCGCATGATGAACGAACAGATGTTCGTATCGAGCATGTAGAGCGTGGTCACTGGCCGGACTCCGTCGGCGCGGCGCCGCCGGAAAGGTCGAAGCGGCCGGACTCGATCACGGCCGGGCGTTCGACGAGGAAATCGGCGTCGGCCAGCGGTTCGCTCGCGAACGAGAGCCACGTGGGCCGCACCGGTCGCAGCATCAGTGTGTCGCCCTCGCGGCGGATCTCGAGTTCCGTCACCCCCTCGAACTCCATGTCCTTCGGGATGCGGATTGCCTGGTTACGGGCGTTCTTGAAAATGGAAACGGTGCGCATGAGCCACTCCATGGGAGTACGATGCGCCCATTCTAGACATATGCCAGCATATGTCAAATTGAGAGGACGCAAATCGGACGTCGCGCCCCACGCTGCCACGGGTGTTTTTGTCATGTTGCCGGCCTGTCGTCGATGAGGAGAGCGATCCATTCTTCACGACGCAGGCCACGCAGTCCATATCCCGAACGGCCGATGCCGGTGCGGCACCGCACCGCGCGCAACGCCGCACCGACGCTGCGCACCCGCGCCGTCACGGCAACCGGAAAGTGTCGAAGAATGTGTCTCGCTCGATCACGGTGAGCGCCGCGCGCTTGTGCGGGAAATCGAACTCCTTCAGCGTGTAGAACCCGAGCCGGTGCATGTACGCGATGTGCCGCACGTGATCGACGCGCGGCTCGCCAACGAGCCGCTGCGTGCGCGGTTCGTCGACGAACATGTAGTGCAGCACCCCGCTCCACCATGCATGCAGCTTGCCGGCGCTCTGGAACCGCGAGTCGCCGATCAGCAGGTGCAGCCCGCGATCGTAGTCGTGCGCATCGTAGAACGGCGCGAGACGATCCTCCTTCGCCCAGTAGAACTCGAAATAGCCGAACGGCGTGTCGTCGAAATAGCCGATCATCGGGTGCATGTGCGGATCGGCGAGCCGCTCGGCAAGATACGCCGCGTGCTCGTCGCGCGTGCCGCGCTGATCCCAGAAATGCGCGACGCGATCGAGGTTCATCCAGCCGCTGAACAGGTCCGCATGCGCGTCGATGTCGACGGTGCGCAGGCTGAACGTCATCCCGACCTGCGGCATATGGCGTGCATAGATCTCGCCGGCCGGCGACGGCGGCCGCACCGGGTGCCGGTGGCCGTTCGTGATCGCATGGCGCAGCGGCATCCCGCCCGACGCGGGCGCCTTCAGCCACGGTCGCGGGTTCTGCCAGAAGGTCGTGCGCGATACGGTGAACCGCAGCGTGTCGCCCTCGGCCTGCGCACCGTCGATCACGCCCTCGCGCACCGCGCGCGCCACGTACGACGCAACGGCCGCCGCATCGGCGCCGCCGAGCGGCACCGTGATCGTCGCCGCGTCGTATCGCGTGTCGGTGTTGAAGAGCGCGACGAACGCCGGGAGCAGTGCCTCCGGCGAATCGTCGGGCCGCCACGCGTCGAGCGAGCGCTCGGCGACCGTCAGCGCCGGCCCGTGCGCGGCGCCGTCGAGCGCCGCGGCCACTTCACCTTCGACGGCGTCGGCGGCGCCGGCCGGTTTCGTCAACGTGTCTTGCATCACAGTGCTCCCGCGTCGTGGCGATCGGCGAGAACGTGCAGCCCCCGCTCGAGCGCCGGAAACAGGCTGCGCTGGAAGTTGTTCCAGCGCAGTTCGAGAATCGTGTCGTCCGGTGCGATCGGCGTGTCGAGCACGTCGCAGATCACCTCGCCGGAATCGATGCCGTTGTCGACGTAGTGGAACGACGCGCCCGTCATCATCACGGGCTCGACGGACGACGTCGCGCCGCTCGCCCAGTCGACCCGTTCGCCGCGCGCGCCGTGCAGCGCGTCGAGCGTCGCCCATGCGCCGCGCCGCTGGTACGGCGAACCGTCGGCAGTGATGCCCGGGTGGATGTTGGCGATGCGCCGGTGAAAGCGCGCGCCGGGCCGCACGAGCTCGTCGAGGATCACGAGCAGCCCGTCGAGCACGACGACATCGGCTTCGAGTTCGAGCAGACGCTCGAGCAGGCGGCGCTCGAACGCCTGTTTGCCGGCTGCACGCTCGCGTGCGTCGCGCGGCAGCCGCCGGTATGTCGACGCAATCGTGCAGAACAGTTCGTCGACCGGCCGGCCCTGCACCGTCAACCCTTCCGGCAGGATCCACGGGCGGCCCGGCGTACGGGCGAAGCCGTAGTCGGCCACCTTCGCGCGGTCGGCCGGCGAACCGTCGTCGTCGTCGACGATCACGCCCTTGAGCGTGTAGCGCTCGCCGAGCGGCGAGTCGTTCAGGCGCTCGACGAGGAATTCGAGCGGCGCCTTCATGTAGCGCGTGCCGCCCTGATAAGCGACCGGCTGGCCGGCGCGATCGGCTGCGCCGTTGCGCAGCGACTGGATGTAGACGAGATTTTTCTTCGGCATGGATGCGTCGTGGAAAAGCGGACGAAGGCGCCGCGGCCGGCCCGCGCCGGCCACGAAGGCCGGCCGGCGGGCCGCGGCGCGCATCGTCACCAGTTGTATTTCGCGGTCGCGATCACCGTGCGGTCGGTGCCGAACACGCAGACGTTCACCGACTGGCAGCCGCTGATGTAGTGGCGGTTGGCCAGGTTCGTCGCATTCACGGCGAAGCGCCAGTTGCGCGTGTCGTAGTGCACGCCCGCGTCGAACAGCGTGACGCTCGACACCGTCAGCGCGTTGTCGGACCCACCGGCCGACGCGCTCTGGTAGCGAACGCCGCCGCCGAAGCCCAGCCCCGCGAGCGCCCCCGTATGCCACGTCCAGTCGGCCCACAGCGACGCCATCTGGCGCGGACGCGGAATGTCGACCGGCCAGTTGTTCAGCGAGTTGTCGTTCGCCTTGATGACCTTCACGTCCTGGTAGACGTACGAGGCGATCAGCGACAGGTTCGGCGTGACCTTGCCGGTCGCACTCAGCTCGATCCCGCGCGAACGCACCTCGCCGGACTGTACCGACTTGGTGCCGCTGTCGTCCTGGCTCGGCAGCGCCGGCGTGATGCCGTTGGTCTGGTTGATCTGGTAGATCGCCGCGTTCAGCATCAGGTTCTTGCCGGGCGGCTGCCAGCGCAGGCCGGCCTCGATCTGCTTGCCGCGCGTCGGCTGGGGCAGCCCGCCGCCGAGCAGGTTCACGCCGATCAGCGGGTTGAACGACGTCGCGTAGCTGACGTACGGCGACAGCCCGTAGTCGCCCTGGTACGTGAGGCCGACACGGCCGGTGAACGCCGTCACGTCCGCCTTCGTCGACGTGCCGCCCGCGCGGTCGTCCATCCGCATGTTGACCCAGTCCTCGCGGCCGCCGAGCGTCAGCGTCCAGCGGTTCGACTTGATCTGATCCTGCGCGTACAGGCCGAACGTGTTCATCGTCGTGTACGTGTTCGTACGGATCGTGGTGTCCGGATTCGAGAACACCGACAGCGTGACCGGCGTGTAGACCGGGTTGTAGATGTTCAGCGGCGACGCTGCGGCGAGCCATTCGCTGTCGGTCGCGGTCTGGCGGTTGTACTGGAAGCCGAGCAGCAGCGTGTGCTGGAGCGGGCCCGTTGCAAACCGGCCTTCCAGGTTGTTGTCGATGTCGAAGCGGCTGTAGTTCATCTGGAACACACCGGCCCAGCGCGACACGTCGGTCGTGCTGCCGTCGACGAAGCCGTTGCCGAACACCGAGCCGTTGTCGAGCGACAGGTGCATCAGGCGGACGTTCTGCCGGAACTTCCACGCCGAAGTCAGGTTCTGCTCGAACTGGTAGCCGACCGACCACTGCTTCTTGCGGTAGTAGTTGAAGTTCGGGTCGCCTTCGTAGACGTCCTTGTTGATTTGCCCGCTCGGGTTCGGCAGCACCGTGCCCACCGCCGGGACGAAGTTCGACGAGATGTCGCCCCAGTCCTGCAGGTACGTCGCGGACAGCGTCAGCGACGTATCCGCGTTCGGGCGCCAGCGGAACGACGGCGCGAGCGCGACGCGCTGGTCGTTGTTCGGGCCGGTCAGCGCATTGCCGTCGCGCGCGACGCCGACGAACCGGTACGCGTACTTGCCGTCCGGGTCGAGCTTGTCGCCCACGTCGATCATGAACTGCTTGCGCGCGTAGTTGCCGATCTGCACGCCGGCCTCGCGCACGCGCTCGCCGTCGGCGAGCTTGGTCTGCACGTCGACGATCGCGCCGGGGTCGCCCGCGCCGTACAGCACCGAGGTCGGCCCGCGCAGCACGGTGATGCTGTCGATCATGTACGGATCGACGCGCCAGCTCGCGAGGTTGATCGTGTTCGGCACCTGCAGCCCGTTCACGTAGGCGGTCGGCGTGAAGCCGCGCAGTGCCGCGTACCAGTCGGAACGGTTGTCCGAACCGTACGACGAGAAACCCGGCACGTAGCGCAGCGCCGCGTTCACGTCGGTCGCGCCGGTCATCTCGATCTGCTGCGCGGTGACGACGTTGATCGTCTGCGGGATCTCGTTGATCGGTGTATCGGTCTTCGTGCCGGTCCGGCTGCGCTTCGCGACGAGCCCGACCGTGCCGTCCCCTTCCGAGGCCGCGTTGACGTTGATCGTCGGCAGCGTACCGGTCGACGCACTGGCCGCCGCACCGCCCTGCGCACTGCTGGCCGACGCCGCGGCGCCTGCGTTCACGGCCGGCGCCGTCTGGGCATATGCCTGCCCCGCCGCCGCACCGAACGCCACGCTTGCCGCGGCTGCGATCGCACGCAAACGCGTGCCTGTTGCCCACTCCATCTTTCTCTGCTCCACTTTTTTCATGCGGTCTCCGACCGCGCCTTTGTCAAAGAGCGAAAGCCATCCGGCCCGCGCTCACCCCGTTTTCTTGTCTTGCCTTGGCCGCGCCTTCGTCATGGGCGGGCGCGATCCCGTCTTCGAGCGACGCGCAGATTTCGTCCGCGCGGCGTGCCAGCACCGACAGCAGCGTGTCGGACAAACCATGGCTGTCTTCGCAGCAGCCTTGCAGGTAGATGCGCGGCGCGAAGTGCGCGGGCGTCGCGAGCTGGTAGTCGCGCGTCACGTCGCCACGCTCGAGCGCATCGCCCAGGTGCGGCGCGAGCCCTTCGAGCAGCGCCGAATGGGTGTCGCGGCGGTAGCCGGTCGCGAGCACGAGCGCGTCGAAGCGCTCGACGCGCGTCGCACCGCTCATCCGGTCGCGCAACGTCAGCTCGATGCGGCCGTCGGCGGTGCGCGCCGCGCCCTCGATCGCGCTGTTCGCGAGCAGCGCATGACGCGGCGTGCCGTCGATGCGCTGCAGGTACAGCATTTCGTAGATTTGTTCGATCAGCGGCCGGTCGACCACCGCGTAGTTCGTGTCGCGATAGCGCTCGAGCAGCGCGCGGCGCGCGTCATGCGGCTGCGCATAGACGACATCGGTGAATTCGGGGCTGAAGATCTCGTTGACGAACGGGCTGTCGTCGGCCGGCTTCAGCGCGCCCGCGCGCATCACGAGGCTCGCGTCGACATGCGGGAAGCGGCGCGCGAGATCGATGAACACCTCGGCCGCGCTCTGCCCCGCGCCGATCACCGCGACGCGGCGGCGCTCGCCGTCCGGCGACGCGACGAGCCGGTCGATGTCGGTCAGGTAGGACGACGAGTGGATCACGCGGTCGCGGCCGAGCGCGGCAAACGCGTCCGGGATCGCCGGCGTACCGCCGACGCCGACCGACAGCGCGCGCGTGACGCGCTGGCGCTCGTGGCCGGCGGTGTCGCGCGACAGCACGCGCAGCGCGTCGATCCGCGCGCCGTCGCCGCGCACGGGCTCGATGCCCAGCACGGTCTCGCTGTAATGGACGCGATCATCGAACGCGTCGGCCACCCAGCTCAGGTAGTCGTGGAACTCGACGCGGGTCGGGTAGAAGTTCTTCAGGTTGACGAATTCGTTCAGCCGGCCGCGTTCGAACAGGTAGTTGATGAACGTGTAGCGGCTTTTCGGATCGCGCATCGTGACGAGATCCTTCAGAAACGAGATCTGCATCCGGCAGTCGTCGAGCAGCATCCCGCGATGCCAGCCGAATTCAGGCTGGCGCTCGACGAAGCAATGGGCGAGCGTACGTGCGCCACCGCGCTCCGCGAGGCGCACGGCCAGCGCCAGATTCGACGGCCCGAAGCCGACGCCGATCAGGTCGAATACGGTTTCTCTCTGCATGTCTCAGCTCCCTTGTCGGTGAATCCGGCCCGTCAGACGTGACGGCCGGAGAAGAACGTCTCGCGCAGCGTGCGCATCCACAGCGGCTGCGCGTCGGCCAGCGCGAGACGGCGCTGCCGCGCGAAGCCATGCCGCGCGAGATGGTCGGCAACCCGCGCGTGGCCGGCCGGAACGGCACAGCCGACCGCTTCGGTACGCGAGTCGTCGAGAAACAGGTAATGAACGACGGACGGCAGCCAGCCCGCCACGCAATGCGGGCCGCGCCAGCGCGATTCGCCGACCAGCATCCGCAGCCCGCGGTCGTAGTCGCGCGCCGCGACGTGCGGCGCGAGCGCGTCTTCCTTCAGCCAGAACGCCTCGAAATACGCGAACGGTTCGCCGTCGAAGCAGCCGACGAGCGGCGTGACGTGCGGATCGGCATCCGGCGCCGCACCTTGCCCGCCGTCCACGCCAGGCTGCGCGCCCGGCCAGCCGTCGCGCACGCGCGGCTCGTCGAACCAGCGCGCGACGCGTTGGGCATCCTCGGCCGGCTGCCAGCCGCGCAGCGTGAAGCGCACGCCGAGCGCCGGCAGGTCGCGCGCATAGACTTCGCCGCGCGGCGCCGGCGGCCGGCGCGGGTGGCGGCGGCCGTCGGTCAATACCGGCAGCGTCGCGCACGGCAGATGCGGGCCGACGAGCCACAGGTCGGCCTGCTGTGCCCAGCCTTCGCGCATGCAACGGCCGGCGTCGGCGAGCACGCCGCTCGCGCGCAGCGCATCGAGCGCGACCGCCGGCCACGCGGCCGGGTCGAGCCGGATCGACGCGTGGCGCGCGCTGTCGGAAAACGCCGCGGCCAATGCGGCCAGCAGCGCACGCCGCTGGTCGGCCGGCGACGCGCGATGGTTGTATGCGACGAGGCGCAGTGTGCCGTCGTCGCCGAGTTGCGCGCGCAACAGCTGCGCGCCGATGCCGTCGCCCTGCGCGACGCGGATCTCCGCGCCGTCGCGCACGGCGAACAGGCCGTCCGCGAACGCGAGGCGATAGGTATCGAGCATCGTGAATCCGTCCGGACGCACTTCAGCCAGCATGGCGTTCCTCCTGTCCCGTTTCCGTGCATGCGTCGAGCCGCGCGCCGAGTGCCGCGAACGTCGGCGACGCGAACAGGTCGGCGACCGTCAGCGCGTGACCGGCCCGGCTGGCCGCGTCGACGAAGCGCACGACGTCGAACGACGTCGCGCCCGCTTCGAACAGGTCGGCATCGGGCTCGGGCGCGGCCGTCGCGAACGTGTCGGACCACAGCGCCGCGAGCGCGGCAGCCGCATGCGGTGCGCGCGACGACGTTGCGGCGCGTGCGTCGCCTGCCGCGGGCGCGCGCGGCGACGCTTGCGCAGCGGCATGCGTGTCGGGCGCGCCGAGCGCGGCTTCCGACGCGCCGGCGAAGCGCGCGACTTCGTCGTGGTAAACGTCGACGAGCGCATCGACGAAGCGGCGGTCGAGCAGTTCGTCCGCATACGAGAACGCGGCGCTCACACGCCCGTCCGGATGCTCGACGACGTCCAGCTCCAGCGTGAACACGACGCGATGGCGCACCTCGTCGAACCCGGCCAGCGACAGGCCGGCCCAGTCGCGCGCGGCGGCACCGGTCGGGCGCAGGTAGTTGAACATCACCTGGAACAGCGGATTGGCCTGCGCGGCTCGCGGCGCGCGCAGCGCCGCGACGACGTCCGCGAACGGCACGTCGGCGTGCGCATAGGCCGCGAGTGCCGTGTCGCGCACCTGGGCCAGCACGTCCGCGCGACGCGCGGCCGGGTCGATCCGCGTACGCACGACGACCGAATTGATGAAGAGGCCGAGCGCCTCGCGGGCCGCGTCGCCCGTCAGCTCGCGCGTCGACGCGAGCACGCCGACCGGCTGGTCGGCCGCACCCGTCGCGCGGAACAAGGCGGTGTTGAGCGCCGCGTGCAGCAGCATCGGCAGCGTCGCGTGCGCGGCCGACGCCGTATCGCGTGCGGCGCGGATCAACGCGCCGTCGAATTCGAACGCGATGCGCGCCGCGCGCCATTGCGGCACGGCCGGCGCGTTGGCGCGCTGCGGCAGCAGGCGTGCCGGCAGGTCGGCCAGCGCATCGCGCCAGTAAGCGACGCGGGCCGGATGGCACGGCGCGGGCAGCACGAGCGGCCGGGCGACCGGCTGGGCGATCTCCCCGGCCGCCACGGCACCGCCCTGCACGCGGGCGACATAGCGCGCGCGAACCGCATCGAGCCACAGCTCGATCGATTCGCCATCCGACACGATGTGATGAATCGTCAGCGACAGCACGTGATCGTCCGCGCCGAGCCGCAGCACCCGCGCGCGCCACAGCGGCGCATCGGCCGCGAGGTCGAACGGTGCGAGCGCATCCTCGTCGGTCAGCGCCGCCGCGCGGGCAAGCACATCGGCTTGCGCCGACAGGTCGATCACCGGCAGTTCGACGGAAACGTCCGCGTCGATCCGCTGGCCCGGCAGCGCGCCGTCACGCGCCACGAGCCGTGCGCGCAGCGCCGGATGTACGGCCGCGACATCCGAGAAGGCCGCACGCAGCGCATCGACGTCGAGCGGGCCGCGCACCCGCAGCGCGACCGGAATGTTGTACGCGGCGCTGTCCGGCTGCGCGCGCCACAGGAACCACAGGCCGAGCTGCGCCGGCGACAGCGGCCACACGCCGTGGGCGTCCGGTTGCGCCACCGCAACGCCCGGCGCCGCGGCACCGGCATGCGCGGCGCGCGGCGCATCGGCCACCTGACGCGCGTACTGCGCGAGCACCGGCGCTTCGAACAGCGCGCGCACCGGCACGTCGCGGCCGAGCCGTTCGGCCACGCGCGTCGCGACGCGCACGGCGGCAAGCGAATGGCCGCCGAGATCGAAGAAGTGATCGCCCCGGCCCACACGCTCGAGATTCAGCACGTCGCACCAGATCGCCGCGAGCGCGGCTTCGTCGCCGTCCTGCGGCGCTTCGTACGCGCGTTCGACACGCACGGGCGCCGGCAGCCGTGCGCGGTCGACCTTGCTGTTCGCGTTGCGCGGCAGCGCGTCGAGCACGATCAGCTGCGCGGGCACCATGTAATCGGGCAGCGTGCGGCGCAGGTGTGCGTCGAGCGTCGCGGCTTCGACCGGCTGCGCGGCCGCCCGGGCGTCGGCGGTCAGCTCGACGTACGCGACGAGCTGCGCGAGTGCGCCCTGCCCGTGCACGACCGCGCATGCTTCACGCACCGCGTCGTGCGCGGCAAGCTGCGCCTCGATCTCGCCGAGTTCGATGCGCAGCCCGCGCAGCTTCACCTGGTGGTCGACGCGGCCGATGAAGTCGAACACGCCGTCCGCGCGGCGCCGCACGAGGTCGCCCGTGCGGTACAGCCGCGCGCCCGGCGCGCCGTACGGATCGGGCACGAAACGCTCGGCCGTCAGCGCCGGGCGGTCGAGATAGCCGCGCGCGACGCCGATCCCCTCGCCGCCCAGGTACAGTTCGCCGATCACGCCGACCGGCAGCGGATGCAGCCGCTCGTCGAGCACGTGCGCGGTGCGTGCGCCGACCAGCGTACCGATCGGCAGGTACGCGGCGTCGCCGAGCTTCGCGAGATCGTCGCCGGGCCGGAACATCCACAGCGTCGGCGTGATGACCGTCTCGGTCGGCCCGTAGCCGTTGACCACGCGCACGTTCGGCAGCGCGCGGCGCAGCATCGCGAATGCCTCGCGCGACGTCGCTTCGCCGCCGACGGTCAGCGACCGCAGTGTCGGCGGCGCGCCGTGCGCGAGCGCCCATTCGGCGAGCTGGGCGGCGCAGCCGGGCGGCACGTAGGTCATCGTCACGCCGTCGCGGACCATCATCGCGCAGGTCTGCGCGGGCGGCCACAGCACGTCGGCCGTCACCGACACGGCGGCGCCCGACATGTATTGCGAGAACCAGCCTTCATGCGCGCCGTCGAAGTTGACCGACTGGAACAGCAGGAACACGTCCTGCTCGCCGGCGCCGTAGCGTTCGGCGATCGCCGCGCAATGCAGCGCGAACGATGCATGGTCGACGATCACGCCCTTCGGCTTGCCGGTCGAGCCCGACGTGTAGATCGCATAAGCCGCATGCCCCGGCAGCACGTCCGGCAGCACGACGTGCGCCGCTTCGTCGAGTGCAGCGACTTCATCGGCGCGCCACACGCGCAGCGCCGGCAGCTCGGGCAGCGACGCGGCGCTCGCGCCGTCGGTCAGCACGTGCGCGATGTTCGCGTCGCCGACGATCTGCGCGAGCCGTTCGCGCGGATGAGCCGGATCGAGCGGCACGAACGCGGCGCCCGACTTCAAGACCGCGATCAGCGCGACGAGCAGGTCCACCGAGCGCTGCAGCGCGACGCCGACCCGCATTTCCGGCCGTACGCCGGCCGCCACCAGATGGCGCGCCAGGCGGGCCGCGCGCGCATCGACTTCGCCGCGCGTGAACGCACGATCGATATCGGCGACGCCGCGCGCATCGGGCCGTGCCTGCGCATGCGCGGCGATACGTGCATGCACGGGCACGAACGGCTCGGCATCGGTCGCGCCGGCCGGCGCGTTCCATGCAAGGAGCTGCGCGCGCTCGGCGGCGGGCAGCCAGTCGAGATCGCCGACCGGCATGTCGGGGCGCGCGAGCGCATCGGCGAGCAGCGTGACGAAGCGCGCGGCCAGCCGTTCGATCGCATCCGCATCGAACAGGTCGAGCGCGTAGATGAACGCGGCGTCGAAGGTGCCGTCCGGCGTCGCTTCCACCGACAGCGTCAGGTCGAATTTCGCGGAGGGCGTACCGGACGGCAGCAACGCGGCCGACGCCGCGCCGAGCGCCGGCAACGCGCGACGCTCGCCGTACGCGGCCATCACCTGGAACAGCGGATGGTGGCTCGCGCTGCGCGGCACGCCGAGCGCATCGACCACCTGCTCGAACGGCACGTCCTGATGCATCTGCGCGTCGACGAGCGCACGCTGCGTGCGCGCGACCAGCGACGAGAAATCGCCGTGCGCGGGCACGTCGACGTCGATCGCCAGCGTGTTGACGAAGAAGCCGATCAGGCCGGCGACTTCCGCGCGTTCGCGGTTCGCGGCCGGCACGCCGACGCAGATCCGCGCATCGCCCGTCGCGCGCGCGAGCAGCGCATCGAGCGCGGCGAGCAGCACCGCGAACGGCGTGGCGCCCGATGCGGCCGCGAATGCGCGCAGTTGCGCACCAATGCGCGCGTCGAGCGTAAACACGTGGCGGGCGCCGCGCGCACTGCGGCGCGCGGGTCGTGCGGCCGTGCCCGGCAGCGTCAGCACGCCGCGCTGCGGATCGAGCCGTTCGCGCCAGAACGCGAGCTGGCGTTCGCGCTCGCCGGCGTCGAGCCAGCGGCGCTGCCACAGTGCGTAGTCGGCGTACTGGATCGGCAGCGGCGCGAGCGGTACCGGCCGGTCGGACGCATACGTGCGATAGAACGCCGCGAGTTCCTCGAGCATCACGCCCGACGACCAGCCGTCCGACACGATGTGGTGCACGGTGAGCGCGAGCCAGTGATGCGTCGCGTCGAAGCGCACCAGGTGGGCGCGCACGAGCGGCGCCACGCCGAGATCGAACGGCTCGGCTTCCTCGGCCGTCGCGACGGCTTGCGCGCGCGCCGTGCGCTGCGCGTCCGGCAGCGCTTCAAGATCGGTTTCGCGCCACGGGCAGCGCATCGGCGCGTGGATCGTTTGCGCGACGCCGTCCGGCGCTTCGTCGAACGTCGTGCGCAGCGCCTCGTGGCGCGCGATCAGCGCATCGCATGCCAGGCGCAACGCGTGCGCGTCGAGCGGGCCCGTCAGCGCCAGGCGCTCGGTGATGTGGTACGCGTCGGGCGCATCGATCAGCCGCGCATGCAGCCACAGCCGCGTCTGTGCGAACGACGCCGGCACGCGGTCGCTGCGCGGCGTGCGCGGCGGGATCGGCAGCACGCGAAAATCGATGCCGGCCGCGCCGAGCTTGTCGATGAACACCGCGCGCTGCGCGTCGGGCAGTTGCGCGAAACGCGTCGCGAGCGCCAGCCAGTCGGGTTGAACCTTCGTCATCCGCCGTCCTTATTGGGTTTCCAGTTCGCCGAGCAGCGCGTCGATCGCGCTCGCCGCATCGGTCGCGCCGCGTGCCGCGCAGGCCGCGTCGATCGCCTCCGCGCAACGCGCCAGCGTGCGCGTGTCGAACAGCGTGCGCAGCGGCAACGCGAGCCCCCAGTGCAGGTTCGCCTGCGCATGGGCCTGCGTCGCGAGCAGCGAATGGCCGCCGAGCAGGAAGAAGTCGTCGTCGCGGCCGATCGCGTCCACGTGCAGCACGCGTTGCCAGATCCCGGCGAGCGCGCGCTCCGTGTCGGTCGCGAGCGCCGTTTCGGCTGCCGTCTCGCGTACCGGCGCGGGCAGCGCATGGCGGTCGCACTTGCCGTTCGGCGTGACGGGCAACGCGTCGAGTTCGACCAGCTGCGACGGCACCATGTAGGCCGGCAGTTGCGCGCGCAGCGAGTCGAGCAGCGCCGCCCGGTCGAGCGGGGCCGTATCGCCGCGTGCGACATAACCGACCAGTTGCTCGTCGCGCACGATCACGACCGCATCGTTGACGCCGGGCGCCGCGCGCAGCAGCGCCTCGATCTCGCCCGGCTCGATCCGCTGGCCGCGCAGCTTGACCTGCGTATCGACGCGGCCGAGGTAGTCGAGCGCACCGTCCGCCCGCCGTCGCGCGAGGTCGCCCGTGCGGTACATGCGCGCGCCCGGTACGAACGGATCGGGCACGAAGCGCTCGGCGGTCAGCGCCGGACGGCCGAGATAGCCGCGCGCGAGGCCCGCGCCCGCGAGATACAGTTCGCCGGTCGCGCCGGCCGGCACCGGCTGCCATGCGGCATCGAGCACATGCAGTTGCAGGTTCGCGATCGGATGGCCGATCGGCACCGCGACCGCCTGCGCGTCGTCGGGGCCGCACGTCCAGTGCGACACGTCGATCGCGGCCTCGGTCGGCCCGTACAGGTTGACGAGCGTCGCGTGCGGCAGCAGCCGCGCCATTTTCTCGACGAGTTCGGGCGCGAGCGCTTCGCCGCTCGCGACGATCAGGCGCACGCTGTCGCATTGCGCGGCGGCCGCGAAATCGTCGAGATGCGCGGCGAACGCGGCGAGCATCGACGGCACGAAGTGCAGCACCGTCACGCCGTGCGCATGGATCGCGGCCGCGAGACGCGCCGGATCGCGATGGTCGCCAGGCGCGGCGATCGCGAGCTTCGCGCCGATCGCCAGCGGCCACACGAATTCCCACACCGACACGTCGAAGCCGAACGGCGTCTTGTGCAGCACGACGTCGTCGCGCGTCAGCCGGTACGCGTGCTGCATCCACGCGATCCGGTTCGCGAGCGCGCCGTGCGTGTTGCCGGCGCCCTTCGGCTTGCCGGTCGAGCCGGACGTGTAGATCAGGTAGGCAAGCTGTGCGTCGTCGACCTCGGCGGTCACGCCGGCGTTGTCGTCGACCGTTTCGTCGACCGTTTCGTCGACGGTTTCATCGGCCAGCAGGTCCGCGACCGTCAGCAACTGCGTCGTTGCACCGTCGCCCAGCGCCGCCTCGACCTGCTCGCGCAGATGGGCCTGGGTGATCGCGACGGCCGGCCGCGCGTCGCGCAGCAGATACGCGATGCGTTCGGCCGGATAGTCGGGATCGACCGGCAGGTAGGCCGCGCCGGCCTTCAGCACGCCGACCAGCGTCATCACCATGTCGAACGAACGCTCGACGCACAGCGCGACCGGCGTATCGGGCCGCACGCCGCGCCGGCGCAGCGCGGCCGCGATGCGCGACGTACCGACGTCGAGCTCGCGATAGGTCGCGCGATGCACGCCGCCGTGAACGTCCGCGTATTCGAGCGCGATCGCGTCGGGCGTCGCCCGCGCCGCATCGGCGAATTGCAGGTGCAGCGGCTGCCGTTGCGAAGCCGGCCATGTGCGCGCGGTGTCCTGCGCCCGAGCCAGTGCGTCGCGGGTGGCGTCGTCGGCGATCGACAGCGTGCCGAGCAGCGCATCCGGCGTGCGGGCCAGCGCATCGAGTGCGCAGGCGAACGCGCGGTGCCAGGTTTCGACCTGCCGCGCATCGACGCGCGCGGTGTCGTAGCCGTAGTCGATCGTCAGCTCGGCGCCGCTCTCGATCACGAGCGTCAGCGCGAAATCGGTGGCTTCGATGCTGCGCACGCCGCTCAAAACCAGCGCGCGCGGATCGGCGTCGCGCGCCGTGTCGTCGACCGGATAGTTCTCGAACACGACCAGCGTGTCGAACAGTGCGCCGCCCGCGCCGCGCGCCCAGCGCTGGATGTCGGCAAGCGGCGTGTGCGCGTGCTCGGCGGCCGCCGCGTTGTCGCGTTGCAGGGCCTGCAGCCAGTCGGCCGCGCGTTGCTGCGGCGCCGGCGCGGTGATCACCGGCACCGTGTTGATGAAGAGGCCGAGCACCGAATCGACGTCCGCGAGTGCGTCGGGACGGCCCGCGACGGTCGCGCCGAACGCGACGGCCGTCTGGTGCGTCATCCGTTGCAGCGCGAGCGCCCACGCGCCCTGCACCAGCGTGTTGACCGTCAGCTTCAGCGCCCGCGCCGTCTGCGCGACACGCGTCATCGCGTCGGCATCGAGCGTCGCGCGCCACGTGACCATGTCGGCATCCGCACGGTCGGCCGTGCGGTCCGCGATCAGCGTCGGGGCGTCGAGCCGTGCGAGGCGTTCGGTCCAGAAGCGTTCGTCGGCGTCGCGGTCGCGTGTGCCGAGCCAGGCGATGAAGTCGCGATACCGGAGTGCCGGGCGGCTCGCGAACGGCGATACGGCGTCCGGGTCGCGATAGTCGCGCAGCACGTCCGCCAGCAGGCGCGCGGTGCTCCAGCCGTCGAGCAGCACGTGGTGACGCGTCCACACAATGCGCCATGCGTCGTCAGTCACGCGGATCAGCGTGACGCGCATCAACGGCGGCTCGCGCCAGTCGAAGCCGCGTGCGCGATCGGCCGCGAGCCATGCGTCGAAATCGGCGTCGAGCGTGTCGCCGCGCGTGCGCCAGTCGAGCTGTTCGACCGGCATCCGGGCGTGGCGATGCACGCACTGCAGCGGCGCGGCTTCGTCCGGCATCACGCTCGTGCGCAGGATGTCGTGGCGCGCGACGGACGCCTCGAACGCGGCGACGAGCCGGTCGGCATCGAGCGCGGCCGCGGTCGCGACGAGCTGGTTCACGTAGCTGGCGTGACCGGGTGCGAACAGCGCATGGAACAGGATGCCCTGCTGCATCGGCGACAGCGGATAGACATCGTCGATCGTGCGCCAGTCGAGCGGCGTGCGTTCGATCGCGGCCTGCGTGAGACCGGCGGCCTGCGCGAGCGGGAAATCGCCCGGCGTCGCGCCGGCGCCGCGATGCGCGACGCGTGACGCACACGCGTCGACGAGCTCGCGCAGCGCCGCCGCGAAGCGTTCGGCGCATGCGTCGATCGTCGTGCGCTCGAATTGCGGCGCACCGTAGACCCAGTGCACTTTCAGCGTGCGTGCGCCGTCGCGATCCGTATCGAGGTACGCGTGGATCGCGAGCGCATTGCCGAGCGGACCTTGCGGATCGCGCTCGACGCCGGTGCCGCCGAAGCGCGGCACGAGCGTGGCGTCGCGCGGTGCGTCGAACTGGCCGAGATAGTTGAACGTGACGCGCGGACGCGGCACGGCGGCGAGCACCGCGCGCGTCGCCGCATCGCCGTAGTGCGCGAGCACGCCGAAGCCGAGCCCCTTGTGCGGCACGGCGCGCAACGTGTCCTTGACCGCGCACAGCGTGTCGCGCGCGGTGGCCGCGACCGGCAGCGTCACCGGGTAATGGCTCGTCAGCCAGCCGATCGTGCGGCTCGCATCGGCATCGTCGAACAGCGCCTCGCGGCCATGCCCTTCCAGTTCGATACGGCACGAGGCGGCGCCGCTCGCGCCGGCCAGTGCCATTGCGAGCGCGGCACCGAGCAATTCGATCGTCTGCGTGCGATAGGCGGCATGCGCATCGGTCAGCGCCGCGCGGGTCAATGCCGCGTCGATCGTCTGCACGACGACGGCTGCATCGGCGTTCGTCGCCGTCGTGTCGGGATGGTCGGGCACGACGTCGTCACCCTGCGCCATGCCGGCCCAGTACGTCGCCTCGGCCGCGAACGGCGAAGCCGGTTCCGTCGCCGCACGGGCCAGCCGCGACGCCCAGGCATCCGCGCGCAGGCCCGGCTGCGACAGCCGGATGGGCGTGCGTTCGCATGCCGCGCGGTAGGCCGAGTCCAGGTCGTCGAGCAGGATGCGCCACGACACGCCGTCGACGATCGCATGGTGAATCGCCAGATAGAGCTGCGTCGAGCCGTCCGGCAAGCGAGCCGCGCATGCGCAGGCCAGCGGCCCGCGACCGAGGTCGAGGCGGCGCTGCAACGCGTCGAAGCGCGCGAGCGCGTCGGCTTCGTCGCGGGCGGCGACTTCGACGAACGGCAGCGCGTCGTACGGTTTCGCGGCATCGCTGGCGTGCCACGTGCCGTCCGCGCCGCGTGCGAAACGCTGGCGGAATGCGTCGTGATGCGTCAGCAATGCGTCGAAGGCGCGCGCGAACGCATCGGCGTCGAACGGCCCGCGCACGTCGAATGCGACCGACTGGTTCCAGTGGCCCGGGCGCGGGATGTCGAGCGCGAAGAAGCGCTGCTGCGCGGGCGTCAGGACTTGCGCCGTCACCGGTGCGCCGGCAGCAGATCCGGCCGCAGGCTGCGCGGCGGAGGCGGAGGCGGCAGCCACGTCCTCGGTCTTCGCGATGCGTGCGAGTTCGGCGACCGTCGGGCCGTCGAACAGCTGCTTCGGCGTGAAGCGCACGCCGCGCTTGCGCGCACGGGCGATCACCTGCAGCACGAGGATCGAATCGCCGCCGAGTTCGAAGAAGTTGTCGTCGCGGCCGACCTGCGGCGCCTTCAGCACGGCCTGCCAGACTTCGGCGAGCACCGTTTCGACCGCGCCCTGCGGCGCATTCCCGGACGCCGTCGCGACCGGCGCGGCCGCCTGTTCACGCAACGCGGCACGATCGATCTTGCCGTTCGCGGTCACGGGAAAGCGTGCGAGCGCGACGAACTGCGCGGGCACCATGTAGTCGGGCAGCTTCGCGGCAAGCGCCGCGCGCACGGCGGCCTCGTCGAAGGTCGCGCCGTCGCGCATCACGACGAACGTCGCGAGCCGCAGGCGGCCATCGTGTTCGATCGCGAGCGTTTCGGCCTGCGCGACCGGCCCGGCCGCACGCACGGCCGCACTCACCTCGCCCGGTTCGACACGGTAACCCCGAATCTTCACCTGGTCGTCGATGCGGCCGAGGAACGCGAGACGGCCGTCGGCGCGCAACCGGACACGGTCGCCCGTGCGATACAGCCGCGCGCCGGGCGTAAACGGATCGGGCACGAAGCGCTCGGCGGTCTGCGCCGGGCGCCCCAGGTAGCCGCGCGCGACGCCCGGCCCGCCCAGATACAGCTCGCCCGTCGCGCCGGCCGGCACGCACGCGCCGAACGCGTCGAGCACCAGCGCGCGCGCATTCGGCAGCGGCAGGCCGAGCGGCACGCCGCTCGCGGGATCGCGCGCATCGGCGGCGATCGACGCCGTATCGCACGCGATCGCACCGACCGTCGCTTCCGTCGGCCCGTAGTGGTTGATCACGCGACAGGCCGGCGCAAGCGCGGCCAGGCGCGCGACGAGCGCCCACGTCAGCGTTTCGCCGCCGGTCACGAGCGCGTAGCGCGGCAGCACGTCGGCCGGCACGCGCGCGTCGAGCAGCGCCTGCAGGTGGCTCGGCACGATCTTCAGCACGCCGACGTCGCGGCGGCGCATCTCGTCGGCGAACAGGTCCGGATCGAACGCGCACGCGGCCGGCAGCAGGTGCAGCGTGCGGCCCGCGCACAGCGCGCCGAACAGTGTCGTGTGACCGAGGTCAGCCGCGACGGTCGATACCATCGCGAACGATGCGTCCGGTGCGAACGCGAGTTCGTCGAGCATCCCCTGCACGTAGTCGGCCAGCGCGCCGTGCGACACGACGACGCCCTTCGGCGTGCCGGTCGAGCCCGACGTATAGATCAGGTAAGCGCCCTGTTCCGGGTGCGGCGCGACGCGCACGCCGGCCGCGAGCGTTGCGTCCTGCGCGAGCGTGTCGACGTCGAGCGGCTGCGCGTCGATGCCGGCCGGCCACGCCGCGGCATCCGCGACGAGCGCCCAGCGCGCGCCGCAGTCGGCTGCCGCCGCGGCCAGCCGGGCGGCCGGCTGCGCGGGATCGAGCAGCACGGCGAGCGCGCCGGCCTTCAGCGCGCCGAGCAGGCCGACGACGAAGCGCGCGGAGCGTTCGATGCAGACGATCACCGGCGCTTCGGCGCCCACGCCTCGCCCGGACAGCGCGCGTGCGAGGCGGTTCGATGCGTCGTCGAGTTCGCCGAACGTCAGCGACGCCGACGCGTCGGCAAGCGCGACGCGATGCGGATACGCGGCCGCCTGCCGCGCGAACGCGGCGACGATGTCGGCATGTTCGATGCGCAGCGCACGGCCGTCGCGCGGCTGGCGCGCAGCGGCCGACGCGTCGCACGGCAGGACGGCCGTCGTCTGGTGCGGATCGCGCGCGGCGGCACCGACGAGCGCCGCGTAGCTGTGGAGCCACGCGCGCGCGGTGTCCGCATCGATGCAGTCGGTCGCATAGGCCGCGACCAGTTCGATGCCGTTCGCATCGTCGGTGAAATCCACCGCGTAGTCGAAGCGTGCGGCGAGATCGGGGCCCGGCGTCGCAACGGCCGTCGCGCCCGGCAGCACGCTGTCGTGCCGCGCGTCGAACTGCTGCGCGAATTTCACGCGCAGCCATTCGTCGCCGCGCTTGACCGGCGGCTTCACCGCATCGACGACACGCTCGAACGGCACGTCCTGGTGGGCGACCGCGTCGAGCGCCGCCGTGCGCGCCGCGTCGACGAGCGCGCGGAACGGCAGCGTCGGCGCCACCCGCACGCGCAGCGCGACCGTATTCAGGAACAGGCCCAGCAGCGCACGCGTTTCGGGGCGCTGACGATGCGCGACCGGTACCGCGACCACGACATCCGTTGCGCCGGTCAGGCGCGACAGCCATGCGTCGAGCGCGGCCAGCAGCACCGTGAAGACGGTCGCCTGCGCGTCGCGCGCGAGTTGCCGCACGTCGGCCGCGACCGCGTCGGGCAGCCGCACCGACACGCGCGCGCCTTGCAGCGTGCGCGCCGCGCCCGGCTGGCGGTCGACCGGCAGCGCGAGCGGGCCCGGCACGTCGCGCAATGCGCCGCGCCAGTAATCGAGCTGACGTTCACCCTCGCCGCCGGCCAGCATGTCGCGTTGCCAGTCCGCATAGTCGGCGTACTGGATCGGCAGATCGGGCAGCGACGGCGCGCGGCCTTCGGCATACGCGCGATAGGCGGCCGACAATTCGTCGAACGCGCAGCGCGAGCTCCAGCCGTCGGTGATGGCGTGATGGGCGGTCAGCAGCAGGCGGTGACGGTCGCCCGCGAGCGCGACCAGCGTCGCGCGCAGCAGCGGGCCGCGCGCGAGGTCGAACGGTTCGGCCGCCTCGCGCTCGGCAAGGCGCGCGGCTTGGGCGTCGCGGGCGGCGGGCGGCTGGTCGCGCAGGTCGACGTCGGCGATCGACACCGGCAGATGCGCATGAATCCGCTGCATCACCACGCCGTCGTCGTTGTCGACGAGCGTCGTGCGCCATGCCTCGTGCCGGCCGATCACGTGATCGAGCGCGCGTTGCAGCGCGTCGCGATCGAGCGTGCCGTCGATCGTCCAGTGCGCGGCGATGTGATATGCGGCGCTCGCGTCACGCGTTTGCGCGAGCACCCAGAAACGTTGCTGCGCGAGCGAGGCGGCGCGATTAACGTACGGCGCGCATGCCGCGGCGGCATCGGCCGCATCCGTCGTCAAACGGCGCGCGGCGATCGTGGCCAGCGGTTCGCCGGTTTCGCGTTCCGCACGATCGACCGCTTCGGCCAGTTCCGCGAGCGCCGGATCGGCGAACAGCGTATCGAGCCGCAGGTTCACGCGTACCGCGGCACGGATCGCGGCCTGCAACTGCATCGCGGCGAGCGAATCGGCGCCCAGCGCGAAAAAGCGATCGTCGCGCGACGGTGCGGCATCGAGGCCGAGCAGCGTCTGCCAGAGGCCGGCGAGCTGCTGTTCGGTCGGCGTGCGCGGTGCGTCGCCGCCACCCTGCGTCGTGTCGCGCGCGGCGGCAATCTTCTCGCGCAGCGCGGCACGGTCGATCTTGCCGTTCAACGTATACGGCAGCGCATCGCAACGCACGAACCGGTGCGGCTGCCATGCCGCCGGCAGTTGCTCGGCCACGTGCGCCTTGAGCGCCGCATCGTCGGCCGCCGCGCGCAGTGCGACGCACGCGATCAGGCGCGTCGGCCCGTTGCCGGTTTCGGCGACCACGGCAGCGTCGGCCACGGCCGGATGCGAGCGCAGGCACGCGGCGATTTCGGCCGGCTCCACGCGCACGCCGCGTACCTGGACCTGGTCGTCGAGGCGGCCGAGATAGTCGAATGCGCCGTCGTCGCGCAGCCGTGCGAGGTCGCCGGTACGGTACACGCGCGCACCGGGTTCGCCGTCGGCATCCGGAATGAAACGTTCGGCCGTCAGCGCCGGGCGGCCGTGATAGCCGCGCGCGACGCAGACGCCGCCCAGCAGCAATTCGCCCACACCGTCGCCCTCGCCACCCTCGCCGCCGTCAACGCGCGCGACGCGCGGGCCGATCACGCGACCGATCGGCAACGACGCATACGCATCGTCGGCGGCCAGCGCGGGCGTCTCGCCCGGTTCGACCGGCCACAGCATCGGCGAAATCACGGCCTCGGTCGGCCCGTAACCGTTGATCAGGCGCACCGACGGGAAGGTGCGGCGCACGAATTCGAATGCCTGCTGCGGCAGCGCTTCGCCGCCGAACGCGAGCACGCGTAGCGCCGGCGGCACGCCGTCGCGCGCGGCCACCGCGGCGAATTCGCGCAGGTACGCAGGCGGGAACGCCGCCACGTTGACCGCTTCGCTCACCATCAGCGCATGCGCGGCATCCGGCGCGAACGGCTGCGGCGGTGCGACGACGATGCTCGCGCCGGTCGCGAGCGGCGCGAGCCAGCACTCGTGCGCGGCATCGAAATTGACCGACGCGAAATGCAGCAGGCGGTCGCCGGCCTCGATCGGCAGCGCGGCCGCGAGCGCGTCGCAGTGCGCGGCGAGCGGCCCGTGCTCGACGACGACCGCCTTCGGCGTGCCGGTCGAACCCGACGTGTAGATCATGTAGGCGGCCGCACGCGGGTGGACGGGCGCCGCTTCGTCGTCCTCGGCGACCTCCCGGCCGTCCGCCGCATCGGCTGCCGCGTCGAACGCGTGCTCGAACGGCGCGCCGAGCGCCGCGCGGCCGGCCGCGTCGACGATGCCGTGCCGCAACTGGGCATCCCGGACGATCCAGTCGAGGCGCGCGGCCGGATGGCGCGGGTCGAGCGGCACGAACACGCCGCCCGCCTTCAGCACGGCCAGCAGCGCGACGAACAGTTCGCACGAACGCTCGACGCACACGCCCACCCGCACTTCCGCGCCGACACCGGCCGCGCGCAGTTGCCGGGCCAGCCGCGACGCCCGCGCGTCGAGCGCGCCGCGCGACAGGCGCAAGCCGTTCTGGAAAGGTGCCGCGATTGCAGGCGCGTCGGGCGCGATGCGCGCCAGTTCGCGGATTCGGTGATGCAGCGCAGTCGGGAAACTCGTCATGTGCGTGAAGTCCTTCGGTCCGGCCGCTTCGGCCAAGTCTCGGGGCCGCTTGGGGCGGCTTCACTGGTGTGACGAACGGCGCGGCCGATTTTTTACCGTTTTGTGCGCAAAGTGCGGGCGGACGCTTTTTTTGAACGCGCGGCTAAATATTTGCGCGGCCCGTTCGTCTATCAGGGAGGAAAGCCGCAACGGGGCCCCGCCTCGCCCGCCGCTTTCGCGCCAGTTTTGCCGTTCTGGCGTTTTCGCCTGCCTTCCCTTTACCGACGTTGCCGATGACCGCTGCCCACGAGCCTTCTTCCCCGCCGTCCCTCGACGCCTCCCCCGCCCGCCCCGCGGCGCGGCTGATCCTCGCGCTGCTGCGCGAAAGCCGCGCGTCGCTCGCGCTGGCGCTCACCGCGTGCGTGTTGAACGGCGTCGCGAGCGTGCTGCTCGTCGCGACGCTGAACCGCGCGCTGTCGCAGCCGGGCGCGGCCGACGCGTCGCTCGCATGGCGCTTCGCGCTGTGCGCGGTGATCGCGCTCGTCACCCGGATCGTGTCGGGCACGCTGTTCGCGCGCCTGTCGCAGGACACGATGGCGCGGCTGCGCGTGCATCTCGCGCGGCGCGTCGGCGCGGCCGAGCTGCGCGACATCGAGCGGATCGGCGCGGCGCCCGTGCAATCGGTACTGACCGACGACGCAACCAACGTGTCGATGCTGTTCTTCGCGCTGCCGAACCTCGTCATGCACGGCTCGATCGTGTTCGGCTGCCTCGGTTATCTCGCGTGGCTGTCGTGGCCGGTGTGCCTGCTGGCGCTGGCCGCGATCGTCGCCGGCTCGCTCGGCTATCACACCGGCGACCGCCGCGCGATCGCGTCGCTCGAAGCGGCCGGCCAGGCGCAGGACCGCCTGTTCGGCTATCTCGGCTCGCTGTTTTCCGGCGCGAAGGAGCTGAAGCTGCACGATGAACGCGCACGCCAGTTCGTCGACGGCCAGCTCGGCGCCGCGATCGGCGAAGTGCGCGACCACCGCCGCCGCGCGTTCAGCGCGTACGCGGTCGGCGTCGGCTGGATCATCTTCCTGTTCTATGCGTTCCTCGGCGTCGCGTCGTTCTGGCCGCAGCTCGGCGTGCATGCCGATCCGGCCGCGGCCGCCGGCTACGTCGTCGTGTTCCTGTTCATGCTCGTGCCGCTCGACGGGCTGCTGAACAACCTGCCGACCGTCAACGCGGCACGCGTGTCGCTCACGCGGATCGAAGGCGTGATGGCCGAATTCGGCGCGCTGCGCACGGTGCCGCCCGCGGCCGACGCACCCGACGTGCCGCCGGCCGGCGCCGTCACGCTGCGCGGCGTCACGCATGCGTACTTCCACGAACGCGACGAACGGATGTTCAGCATCGGGCCGATCGACCTGACGATCGGGCCGGGCGAGCTCGTGTTCATCGTCGGCGGCAACGGCAGCGGCAAGACGACGCTCGCGAAGGTGCTGACGGGGCTTTACGAACCGGAGGAAGGCACGATCGAGGTCGACGGCCGCCCGATCGGCTGGCGCGAGCGCGCCGCCTATCGGCAGCGCTTCAGCGCGGTGTTCAACGATTTCCACCTGTTCGACGCGCTGCTCGGCATCGTCGATCCCGACGATCCGTCCCGCGCGCAGGCCGATGCGCGCGCGAACGCGCTCGTCGCGAAGCTCGCGCTCGATCACAAGGTGAAGGTGGTCGACGGCGCGTTCTCGACCCGCGCGCTGTCGACCGGGCAGCGCAAGCGGCTCGCGCTCGTCGTCGCGTACCTGGAGGACCGGCCGTTCTACCTGTTCGACGAATGGGCGGCCGACCAGGATCCGTCGTTCAAGGCCGTGTTCTACGAACAACTGCTGCCCGAGCTGCGCGCGCGCGGCAAGGCCGTGATCGTGATCACGCACGACGACCGCTACTTCGATCTCGCCGACCGCTTGCTGAAGCTCGACAACGGACGTATCGTCAGCGACACGATGCCCGCGCGGTCACGCGCACAGGATGGCGTCGACGCGCTGAGCGCGTAATCCGGCAGTCGATAAAAAATCGCCGGTGGGCTGCAATGGCAGCGCACCGGCGAAATTCGTTTCGGAAGGAAATGTGGGTGGCGCGCGGCGCGATCGTCGCAACGCCCCGGCCGTTCAGCGCGAGTCGGGTCTAGCGCAACACCCTGCCCGCCCGGGCGGCATCGCCCGCCGCACACTCAACGCACGGCCGGCAGCTTCAGCATCGTGTCGGTCATCACGTCGGCCAGTTTCAGCGCCGACATCGGCCCGCCGAACCCCCAGATATTGCGTTCGATCAGCGCGATCCGGCGTTCCTTCATCGCGGGGACGAAACGCCACACCGGCGAATCGAGTTTCGCGGACAGCGGCACGTCCATGCCCGATGCGGTCACGAACAGCACGGCCAGCTCGCGCTGCCTGAGCAGATCGGCCGACGTCACGTACAGCGTGCCTTCCCGCGTCGGTTTCTTCGGCCACGGATCGAGCCCGAGCGCCCGCGCGAGGCCCGCCGACGTGCTGTTGCCCGTATAGGCCCAGTAGCGGTCGGGCAAGCCGAGATCCTGCAGCAGCGCGATGCGCTCGCCTTTCCTGCCCGCGGCCGCGAGCCGCGCCGCATTGCGCGCGATGCCCGCATCGAGCTGCGCATCGACCGCCTGCGCGCGCGCGTCGCGCCCCGTGACCGCACCGATCGTCCGGAAGATCTGCCGCATCCAGTCGAGCTGCGTCACCGGCACGCCGCCGTCCGACACGTTCGGGCTGAACTGGAACAGGATCGTCGGCGCGATCCGGTCGAGCGCATCGAAAATCGGCGCATGACGGAAGCCGACGCCGATGATCAGGTCGGGCTTGACCGCCGCAATCGCCTCGAGGCCCGGCTCCTGGCGCGAACCGATGTCGGTCACGTTGGCGAGCCGGTCGCTTTGATAACCGAGCCAGCCCGGATAGAACGCCGTATCGGCCATCCCGACCGGCACGATGTCGAGCGCGATCACGCTTTCCGCGAACATGAAGTCGAGCGCGACCACGCGCTGCGGCCGCACCGGCATCGTCGCGCTCGCCTGCGACACGACGGGATTGCCGGCCAGCGATACCGCACCCGGCGCACCCTGCGCGCGATGTGCATCGAGGGCCGCGGCAACGGCGCCGGACGAGGCCGACAGCGCGCCGCAACACGCGGCGCCGAGCGCTGCGAGTGCGCCGATTGCGCCAAGTGCGTGCCGGCGGCCGGCATTCGTCACCGGATCGCGTCCTGCTCGGCCAGCGCCGCGTCGTCCATCGTCAGTAGCAGGGGGCAGCTTCCACACAGTTGCGTTTCTCCAGGAATTTCATAGCGCAGGCAGCACACGCGTCGCGCGCGGAACGGCGTGGGCAGCAGCGCCGAACGCGGCACCGCATCGCGCACGGGCATGCGCAACGGATTCGGTTCGCACGCAAAGCACGTCGCACCGAACAGCCAGCCCGCGTCGCGCACCGGATCGGCCGCGCATGGCAGCGCACGATACGTATCGAGCAGATAGTCGAGCAGGTTGCCCGCGTTGCTCCACAGCACGCGCGGCGTGACGCGCCCCATCGCCGCGAGCAGGTCGATCACCGCGCCGAGATGCGCGACGAGCCCCGCGTAGCGTGGCGCCGGGTCGTCGCAGGGTTCGCCGAGCGCATCGTGCGTGAAGTACAGCGCGGCGGGCATCCCGTCGTCGAGCGCGACGAACGTGCGCTCGGGTGTCATGTCGAGCGGCCGGCCGAGCGTCAGCGCGGCGACGACGCCGGCCGGCGCCGCGCGGCCGAAATAGTATTTGCTCCATTGCGACATCAGCGCGCGCGCGTGCTGCGCCGGATCGCCGCCGTAGTGGCGGACCATCGCGTCGAGCACGATGTCGCGGTACGCGGGCAACGCGCTGACCGGCACGACGAGACGGCCCGGCGCGTGCGCATCGTCGGGCAAACCGAGCCAGACGACGTCGAGATGATCGGCGAACGGTTCGGGCGCGAACGCCGAGAAACGCGTGGCGCGCGCGCCGTCGAGCGGCAGCGTCATCGCCCCGCGCGCCGGGCGCGGCGCCCCTCGAGGATCAGGAGCCCGAGCAGGTACGGCGCGCCGATCAGCGCGGTCAGCACGCCGGCCGGCACTTCGCGCGGCGCGACGACCGTGCGCGCCGCGAGATCCGCCACACCGAGGATCAGCGCGCCGCACGCGGCCGCGAGCCACAGCCGCGTACGGTGCCGGCGCGCGCCGAGCATCGTCGCGACGTGCGGCGCCATCAACCCGATGAAGCCGACCGGCCCGACCGCCGCGACGGCCGCACAGGCGGCGAGCGTCGCGATCGTCAGCGCGAGCGGCCGCAGCACGGCCACCGGCAGGCCGAGCGCGGCCGCCTGGTCGTCGCCGAGCGCGAGCATGTCGAGCGGTTTCGCGAGCCACGCGAACACGGGCACCGCGAGCACGCACCACGGCAGCAGCATCGACACCTCGCCCCAGCTGCGGCCGTAAGTCCCGCCGACGAGCCACACGACGAAGCGCGCGGGCTGCACGCTTTCCTGCGTGATCAGCCATTGCGCGAGCGTGGTCCACAACGCGCCGATCACGATCCCCGTCAGCGCCACCGCGAGCGGCGCATAGCGATGCCGGTGATTCAGCGCGAGCGTGATCGCGAGCGACAGCCCGCCGCCGATCAGCGCGGCCGCTGCGAGCGTCACGTGGCCCATCAGCGGCCACGTCGACAACGCGAACAGCGTGACGAGCCCCGCACCCTGCGTGACGCCGAGCACTTCGGGGCCCGCGAGCGGATTGCGCACGACGCTTTGCATCGCGACCCCGCTCACCGCGAGCAGCGCGCCCGCGAGGAGCGCGCACAGCAGCCGCGGCATGCGCAGGTCGACCAGCATCCGCGCGAGCGCATCGTGGCCGGACAGCGCAGCGGACCAGCGCGCGATCGACAGCCACTCGGGGCCGGCCGACACGCCGACGAACACGGCCAGCACGCCCGCCACGACGAACAGCGCCGTGCGCAGCGGCCAGCCGAGCCGTTCGAGCCAGCCGACGAGCCGCGTCGAGCCGCCGCCCGCCGCGCGTTCGGCATCCGCATGCAGCACGCCCGACCACGCGGCGCCGCGCCGGATCATCGCCAGCATCAGCGGCGTGCCGACCAGCGCGATCGCGACGCCGGTCGACAGCGTGGCGTCGAGCCCCGACGCGAGCACCGCGCTGTCGGTGACGAGCACGAGCGCACCGCCCGCGAGCGCCGACAGCGGCACGAGCACGCCGAGCCGCGCGGCGCGCGCGCCGCGCACCTGGCGCAGCAGGTTCGGGGCGACGAGGCCGACATACGACAGCGGGCCCGCGATACTGACGGCCACGCTCGTGAACGCGACCGCGACGATCGTCGCGGCGAGCCGCGTCGCGTCGACGCGCACGCCGGCCGCGGCCGCCGCGTCGTCGCCGAGCGTGAGCGGATTCAGCGGCCGGATCACGAACGGCAATGCGATCAGCGGCACGACGAGCCAGCGCGCGGCGAGCGCGAGGCCCGTCGCGCCCGGCTGGTACAGGCTGCCGTTGGTCCACAGCGCGGCGCCCGCGATGTTCTGCTCGAAGAAGGCGAGCACGAGCGTCGACAGCGCGGCGAACAGCAGCATGCACACGCTGCCCGCGAGCACGAGACGCAACGGCGTCGCGCGCCAGCCGCCGGCCGCGACGATCGCGCAGGCGGCCGCGGCCAGCCCGCACACGAACAGCAGCGGCACCGATGCGACGCCGGCCAGAGCCGGCACGAGCATCGCCGCGAGCAGGCCGAGCTGGGCGCCGCCCGTCACGCCGAGCAAATCAGGCGACGCGAGCGGATTGCGCGTGAGCGACTGGAACAGCGCGCCCGCGATGCCGAGGCACCCGCCCGCGACGAGCGCGGCCGCGACGCGCGGCAGGTTGAGGTCGAACAGGAACACGTGCGCAAGCGCAGCGGCATCGCTGCCGGGCACCGCGCTCCACCACACGCGCAGATCGGGGGCGACGCGCAGCGCCGCCAGCGCCGCGATCAGCGCGACGAGGCCGATCGCGATCGCACCGGCCCGGCCCGATGTCGTGCCCCTCCCCGCCGCCGCGAGGCGCTTGCGCATCGCGAACGTGGTCATACGGCGAGATCCCGGTCGAAGACACCGGCCGCCTGCGGCGCGCCGTCGGTTGTCGGCCCGTAGGCCGGCACGCACATCGGTGCGCCCGTCTGCGGATGCGCGAGCTTCAGCATTTCGACGCCGAACGCCGCGCGCAGCCGCGCCGGATCGAGCATCGCGTCGGGCGTGCCCTGCGCGACGAGGCGACCCGCGCGCATCAGCACGATTTCGTCGCTGTATGCGGCCGCCTGGTTCAGGTCGTGCAGGACCCAGACGATCGTCAGCCCGCGCGTGCGGTTCAGCGTGCGCAGCGCATCGAGGATGTCGAGCTGGTGATGGATGTCGAGATAGGTCGTCGGTTCGTCCAGCAGCACGATCGGCGCCTGCTGGGCGAGCGCCATCGCGATCCACGCGCGCTGGCGCTCGCCGCCCGACAGTGCACCGACGTCGCGCTCCGCATCGCCGGCGAGGCCGCTCGTGTCGAGCGCCTCGTCGATCGCCGCATGGTCGGCCCGCGACAGGCCGCGCAGGAAGCCGCCGTACGCATAGCGCCCGTACGCGACGAGTTCGCGCACCGTCAGGCCCGACGGGATCTGGTTGAACTGCGCGAGCATCGTCAGTTCGCGCGCGAGCGCGCGACGGCGAAACGACGCGAGCGGCTGCCCGTTCACTTCGACATGGCCGGCACGCGCGGGCTGCAGGCCCGCGAGCGTGCGCAGCAGCGTGCTCTTGCCGCAGCCGTTCGGTCCGCACAGCGCGGTTACGCGGCCGGCCGCGATCGACAGGTCCAGCCCGTCGATCACGACATGGTCGCGATATCCCACCGACAGCCCGCGCGCGGCAAGCGCGGCGGTACTACGCGTCATCAATCCTCCGTTCGGTCGCGCGGGACCGTATAACTCTGCGCCATCGCGACGACGACCTTGCGCGACCCCTCGAACGGGTCGCGCGCATGCGCGGTCAGCATGTTGTCGAGCATCAGCACGTCACCCGTGCGCCACGGGAACACGATGCGCTGCTGGTCGAGCACGCCGCGGATCTCCGCGAGCGCGTCGGCTTCGAGCGGTTCGCCGTCGCCGTAATACACATTGCGCGGCACGTTCTCGAGCCCGACCGCGTCGACAAGCGCTTCCTGCATGTCGTCGTCGAGCGCCGACAGGTGAAACAGGTTCGCCTGGTTGAACCACACGCGGTCGCCGGTGCGCGGATGGCGCGCGACGGCCTGGCAGCGTTCACGCGTGCGCAGCAGCAGCTCGCCGTCATCATCGGTGCGCCACGCGCATTCGATGCCGCGCGCCGCGCACATCCGTTCGACCTCGGCCGGTTCGTCGGTGCCGAACGACTGCTGCCACGGCAGGTCGAGCCCCTGCCCGAAATTGCGCACGTACAGCAGCTCGCGCTTCTCGAAACGCGCGACGAGCGCCGGATCGAGCGCGCGGTAGACGGCACGGCTGTCCGCGATCGGCGTCGCCCCGCCCTTCGGCGCGGCGAGTGCGCAGTGGAACCAGATCCGCAGCGGCCATTCGCGCGTATACGACTGCTCGTTGTGCAGCGGAATCGCGCGGTGCGGCGGGTACTCGGTCGACGTGTAGACGGCGCCCTCGACCTGGCTGCGCGGTGTCGATGCGTATTCATAGCCGATCAGCGGATCGCCGAACGACGCCGCGAACTGCTGGAACGCGTCGATCGACGGCACGTGAAAACCCGTGAACAGCACACCGCCCGCCCGTTCGAGCGTGTCGGCCGCGATCTCGCGCGCCAGCGGCGCGACGTCGTCGATCGACATCCCGTCGCTGCCGCGCGGCGACACGACGGTGGGCAGCCCCGGCTCGATACGCAGGTCGTCGAGCGTCGGCAACGAAAGCAGGGTCATGCAACGTCCTCTTCAGGTGGCGCGCCGCCCACGCGGCGCGGCGGGTCACGACGCGCGCGATGCGCGCTCGCCGTCCATCGCGCGGCGCAGGCTCGCGGGGCGCATGTCGGTCCAGACGGTCTCGATGTGCGCGAGACAGTCGGCTTTCGGGCCGCTCACGCCCACTTCGCGCCAGCCGGCCGGCACGGGCCGGAACGTCGGCCAGATCGAATACTGTTCTTCGTCATTGATGACGACCGTATAGACGAGATCGTCGGTGTCGGCGGAAGGCGTCGTGGCTTGCGTCATGATCGGAAATCGCTGAGGCGGTTGAAAGTGGCAAAGCGGATGGCAAAGCGGCGGTTTCGGCCGCTCCTGTCTGATAGACGATTGGCCGGCGCGTTTTTTTACCCGCGCTTACCGGCGCCGCGTGCGGCCGCCCAGGAACACCGGGCACGCGACACCGCGATGGCATGCGTCGAGGCATTCCGCGCAGTGGCGCTCCGCGTCGCGCACCATGAAATGCACGAGCGTCTGCGACACGTTCAGCGCGCGCGCCGCGGTCTGCAGCGTCTCCTCGCGCAGCCGCACCATCTCGAAGGCCGCGCGGCTGCGCGCCGGCAGGTCGTCGAGCGCGGCCCACACGCGCCGCAGCGTATCGCGCGTCAGCAGTGCGGCTTCCGGCGTCGGCTCGGGCGACGGCACGTCGAAGCCGTCGTCCTCTTCCGTGTGATAGACGTTCTCGAGGTTTTGCCGGCGGCACGCGTCGATCGACGCATTGCGCACCATCCGCGTCACGTACGCGACCGGCTGGCGCACCGCATCCTGGTTCGGGAATTCGACGAGCTTCACGAACACGTCGTGCACGACGTCCTCGGCACGGCTCGCACAGCCGACGAAGCCGCGCGCGACGTTCACGAGCATCGCGCGATGCGAGATCAGCACGTCGAGCAACGCGCCTTGCGCACGGGGCTCCGCGGTGCGGCCCGCACGCAGCGGCCGGTCGGGATGACTGCCGAGGAACGGGTTCGCCGCTGCCGCCGCCGGTCGGTCGAGCACTTCCGCCATCGCCATCGATCTGCTCCGTCAAATTCCGAGATAGCGCAATTTAACGTAAACGCAAATCATTCTCAATCTGATTACTGAATGCCCCTTTCAGTCGACAGGATTTGTCTGAACAATTGACGGAATCGTTGCCCGGGTGGAGGGGACGCACGGTGGCTGGTTCGGTACGTGGTCATCGGCTAATCCGAACGGCACGTCCGGCCTGCGCCCCACCGACACGATCTTTCACGCGTCTGACAAAACGCCTGCACGTGTCATGTGCGGTAGCAACTTCTTACTACGTGAAATTTTGGGGGCTCGTACGATCGGGGTGCCGTTTCCAAGGGAGAAAACCATGAAATCCATCGTGTTGTCCGCTGTCATGGCTGGCGCGCTGTCGAGCGTGATGCTGACCGGGTGCGTCGCCTATCCTGCCGGCCCGGCTCAGGTCACGATCGGCTGGCATGGCGATCGTTACTGGGACGGCAATCGCTACTGGGAGCGCCGCGACTGGGAAGCGCAGCATCCCCGCGGATATGACGACCGCCGGGACGACCGACGCGATGACCATCGGGACGACCGACGCGACGATCAGCGGCCGCAGTGGTAAGGCGTTCCCTCTTCCCGTGATTCACTTTTCAACGATCAGGACTGCAACATGAAAACGCTACTGAAATCGCTCGCCGTCACGGCGCTCGCCGCCGCCGTGCTCGTGCCGGCCATCGCCGAAGCGCATCCGCACCGCGTGTGTCACTTCGACCATCACCATCACAGGATGTGTCGCTGGGTGCGGTAAACGAAACAAGGCGCCGGAAAACCGGCGCCTTGTTTCATCGCTTCACCTGCGTGCGACCACGCTCGTTAGCGCGTGGCCGGCAACCGCGGCAGGCATCGCGCGAGCTGCGCCGGGCTGACGGGCATGCGGCACGCGCTTCGCTGCATCGCTGCGTTCGGCTTCGCCGCCAGCATGCGTGACGCCGCCTTGAGCGGCGAAGCCCGCACCCGCAATGCGTCGGCGCCCGGGCTCGCCGGCTGCAACGCGCGCAGGGTCGCCGCATCGATGTGCACTTGCCAGAACTGCGGCCGATAGTCGGGATCGCCGTCGCGATAGCCCTGCCCCGTGATGGTCTGCCCGTCGGGGCTCACACCGATCACGTTGGTCAGGTTCAGCGTGCCGACCGACAGGCCGGCCGCTTCGAGCAACGCAACGAGGCTGCGCATGCCGCTTTGCGGCGTCCACACGAAGACGCGCTCGGCACCGGTCTGCCGGTTGCTCGATGTGCCGATGACAACCCGCCCGTCCGTGCTGATCGCTTGCGCGTAGCTGCTGTCGTCACCGTCGAGAAAACCGAGCCGCTGGATGCTGTCGCCGCCGTTCGTCCACAGCACGGCCTCCGAGTCGACCCGTTGTCCATCCGGCGTGACCACCAGGGTGCCAAGCGCGCCGGCGATCGTCCGTTCGTCTTCGGTCACACCACGGGCCTGATCCATTCTCGCCACGCCCGCGTTGATCGTCGGCAATAGTCGTTCACCGATTCGTTCTGTCCAAAGGAGCGCACGCGAGCCATACACGCCGTCGACATTGCCGGCGAACCCCGCTGCTGCATTCCCGGACGAGGTCATCGACAGGAGCTGCACGACATAGTCGCCGCCGGGTGGCAGCTGGCGGAAACCCCTCGGCTGGTCCCACATGAACCGTGCATTCGAGACGCCTATCGTCGAAAAGCGGCCCGCCATCCTCGTGCCGCCGAGGTTCGCGACTTCGACCGATGCGCCCCAGCCCGCCGTATCCGGAACGAGTTTTTGTGTGCGACCGTCGCCAGGCCATCGCACCGCCCATCGATCGAGGTTGCTGCTTTCCGCCTGGCGCGCACTGATCGAGCCGCCGATCACCTGCCCGTCGCCCGACACCGTCTGTGCCATCGAGTCATAGGCGTTCGCCGGCGCCGCCAGCCGCTGCCAGCCCGTCGCAGCCGACCACGAGAAGGCCATCGAGTTACCGGGCCGCGCTTCGCTCCAGTAGGAACCGATGATCGTCTTGCCGTCCGCGCTGACGGCATTCCCGTTGTACCGCATGTCGCGCGGACCACCCAGGTCACCGATCACGGTCAGCGAATACCCCCCCGCCGATACCGTCTGTGCGTGAGCCGCGCCCACCGTCGAAGCAACGAACAGTGTCGCTGCCATGGTGCCCTTCAGATGCATTTTCATCTCCCCCAATAAGCGCTCGATCGTCGCCCTGCCAGGGCCTCGCGCGCGTCAGTAAATAAACAGGCGGATCGTCGCCGTTGCGTCGAACCTTCCGATCTTCGGTGGTCCGAACGACTTCAGCACCGCGTCCATCAATACGCTCTGGTTCATGACGTTCGACGGGAATTGCGCGAGCGTGAACTGTTCGTTGAATGGAATCGCCTTACCCTGGCTGTCTTCGATGCCGATACCGAAATTGCTGTCCGACGCGGGCACCAGCAAACCGTTCCGAACCGGAAAGCTCGTTTCGAAGTACCCATCGACCTTCACCGCGACATTGCATTTCTTGGTCAGCGACAACGAGAAGCGTTTGCGCGGCACCGCCGGTAGAAAGCCATTGCCGACCGACTGTACCTGCCCGAAATTGACGATGCCCGGTTCGGGCGTCACCAGCACGTCGACGAAGCACGGTGTCGGCTTGAGATTGCGCATGCCGCTCAGGCGGTACTGGAAGCTCGGGTGGATCGCATTCAGCCCCTTCGCTCCGTCGAACTGGAATACCGTGTAGATGTCGCTCGGCGGTTGCGTCCACGAGCCGCGCTTGCGGACGACCACCTGATAGGAAATGTCGATAGGCACCTTCGGGCATTGGCCCCATGCCAGTTTTTCGTCACTGCACGCCGGTACCGTCTTGCCCGTCGCCACGCCGGTGCCAGGCTGACTCCCCGCGCCAAAGTGGTCCTGTCCCAGGTACCGGATGCCGATTTCGAGCCCCCAGGCAGCCGGGTTCTGCTTGTTCGGATTCGCGTAGAAGGAGATCGGATCGTCGATGTCGATGTTGCCCTTGCCGCCCAGATCCTTGAAGCAATACCCCGTCGTCGTGCGAACCGGCGACACCCAGATCACGTAGCCGTCAGGTGCGTCGGTCGGATAGGAGGCGACACCGCCGATCGATTCCGTCATCGACGTCGCACCGCTGCTGGTCACGCAGCGTACGGCAAACGCCGGCTGCATGGCGGCGACCAGCACCGCGAAGATCGCCAGGCGCAGCCACGACGCCATCGTCAACATGCGGGGGGCCTGTCGTCCGCCCCCGCTCATTTCTTCACGCTCTTGCAAGCACCGGCCTCGCACGCATACTCGACCGCCACCTGGCCGCCGTAATCGTCGATGTGCGTGACGAACAGCGTCGCGGGCGTCGCGGCCTTGAACGGCACGTCGGCCGTGCTCATCGGGCTGACCATCACCGGCTCCAGCGGCACGTGCGTCTTCTGCACACCCGCCGCCACGTCGACGATCGTGATGTGATACGGCGTCGGATTGTCGAACACGAGCTTGTGCGCGGCCGCATCGACGCGCAACGTCATCGGCAGCGTCCAGTCCTCGTCGCGCGCGGGCTGCACGGCCTTCGGCCGGTAGAACAGCTTCATCTGCGTATGCAGCGCGATCTGCAGCGTGTTCGGCGTATCGGTCTTCGGCGGCACTTCGCGGATGTTCAGGTAGAACACCGATTCGCGATCGGCCGGCAGCTCGGTGCCCGGCAGCTTCGCGATCCGCAGCACGTTGCGCTCGTTCGCCTCGACGCGCTGCAGCGGCGGCACGACCATCAGCGGCGACGTGATCTTGTTGCCCTTCGCGTCCTCGAGCCACGACTGCACGAGATACGGGTACGTCGTGCTCTTGTTGGTGATCGTGACGACCGCCGCCTGTTCGCCTTCGTTGAAGATCACGCGCGTGCGATCGGGCACGATCGCCGCCTGCGCGGCGCCCGCGAGGAGCGCACCGGCGGTCGCGAGCACGCACCATGCGCGCAGCGAAAAGGAAAGGGAGAAGGAGTTTTTCATCGCTGGATCCGTGAATTCATCGTTCGACCCGTGCGGCCGCTGCATGCGACTCGCCGGGCGTCTGGCACGTCACCGGAATCGGCGTGCCTTCGAGTTGGAGCTGGTTCGGCAGCGTGTCGATCGTGCAGAGCGTGCGTTCGCCCGCGCGCACCGCCAGCGTGGATTTCGGTTGAACCTGGGTCAGGAACGCCGCGCCGCCCTCGCCGACGATGCCGAGTTCCTTGCCGTTCGCCATGTCCTGCACCGATGCGCCGAACGGCAGCGGCTTGCCGACCGGGTCGGTCAGTGTCAGGTACAGGTTGCTGCCGCGCGCGGCTGAGAACTTCACGAAGCCGATCGCGCCGTCGGTCAGCACCATGCGCTGGATCGGGTTCGACACCTGCACCTCGAGCGGCAGCTTCTCGACGTTGACCGTCGCGTCGTAGACGTTGTACGGCGAGATGCCGTCGAGCACCGTATAACCGCGCGAATCGGTGTGCGAGAGCGTGCCGGACAGCGGCACGTCGGGCACGCCGTCGGTCGACACCAGCAACCGCGTGTCGCCCGCGTTGCCGTTCGCGTGCGCCGCGACGCCGTATTGCGTCGCGACAAACGAGCCGTCGACTTCGAGCGACGCGGCCGCATACGCATTGGCGAGCGTCGACGCCTGCGCGGTCAGCTGATACGCCGACGAGCGCTGGCGGTAGCTCGCGTTCGCCGACGCCCGTCCGTCGGTCGCGCCCGCGTTGACCTGGTAGGTGCGGCCATCCGGATCGTCGTAGATATAGCCGGCGTTCACGCTCGTGCTGCCGCTGCCCGTCGTCAGGTTCGACGTGACGGTGTGGCGGCCGCCGATCGGCAGCGTCGCGGTGACCGAGACCTGGTTGCCGCTCGCACCGGCGCTCTGCGTGCGGAAGGCCGATACGCTCACGTTCAGGTTGCGCAGCGTGCCGATCGAGAACGCGCGCGTCAGCGTGAGGCCGACGCGCTGCTCGTTCGCACGTTCCCAGTAGGTCGTCTGGTCGTACGAGAAATAAGTCGACGTGTCGCCGAAACGCTTCGACAGCGTCGCCGAGTAGCGCTGCTTGCTGTTGGCGAGGCCGTACGCGGTCGGGTCGCCCGAGAACTGCGCGAAGTTCGTGTATTCGCGCTCGGAGAAGCGATAACCGAAGAAACGCACGTCGGCATCGAGCCCGTCGAAGTGCTTCGAATAGTTGATGCGGTACGAGTTGCCGTTGCGCGTCGCGCCGCTCCACCACAGGCGTGCCCGCGCGTGCGTGACGTCGGCCGACAGCGCGCCGAACGCGCCGAAGTCGCGGCCCACGCCGAGCGCGATCGACGTGTAGCCCGACGCGGCGATGAAACCGCCATACGCGGTGACGTCGAACGGCAGGCCGTAGGCGATTTCACCGAAGCCGAAGAACGGCGTGATGCCGGCGCCGCCAAAGAGCCGCGGCTTGCCGACGGCGGCCTTGTAGCGCAGTTGCCCGGCGCGCGCGAGGAACGGCACGGCGGCCGTCGTCACCTGGAAGCGCTGCACGCTGCCGTCCTCTTCCTCGACTGCAACGTCGAGCGTGCCCTGCACGCTCGTATTGATGTTCTGCAGCGCGAAGGCGCCCGGCGACACGCGCGTCACGTACAACACGCGGCCCGCCTGGGACACGGTCACGGTCGCGTTGGTGCGCGCGACGCCCGAGATCAGCGGCGCATAGCCGCGCAGCGAAGGCGGCAGCATGCGGTCGTCGCTGCGGATCGACGCGCCCGTCAGCGCGAACGTGTCGAAAATGTCGGACGTCAGGTAGTCGTCGCCGAACGTCACCGTCGACTGGATCGACGGCAGCGCGCGAAATGCATAAAGCCGGCTGAAGCGGAACGTGCGGTCCGCGTAGGCCGTATTGCCCACGTTCGATTGCGCCTGGTAGTCGCCGCGAAAGCGCCATGCATCCCAGTTCGCGCCAACCGTCCCGTAGGCCTGGATCGAATTCGTTTGCCCGCCACCCGTGCCGAAGTTGCGGTTCGTGTTCGCGATCACGCGATAGTCGAGCATCGCGCCGGGGATCCCTTCCGACCAGCGCTCCGGCGGCAGGTAGGTCGTATCGTTGAACTCGAGCGCAGCCTGCGGAATCGTGATCTTGAGCCGCCCGTCGCTTTTCAGGTAGCGCACGGTCGCCCCCTCGATCGCGCCGAGATCGACGCAACGTCCGCCCTGGAAGCGCGGCAGGTCCTTCGCGAGCGACGGCTTCAGCCCGAACTGCGCGACAAGTTCCGGGCGCAGGCACGGTTTGCCGGCCCCCGACGCGTCGACGGCGATGAACTCGATCGCCTGCAGCCCGTAGAACAGGTCGTTGACCTGTACGTCGAGCATGTACTCGCCGGGCAGCGTGAAGTCCGCCTGCGAGAACTGCGACAGATCGACGTTGTTCGAGCCGTCGATGCTCAGGAACGACGAATTGAATTCCGTCGCATGGCTCTGGCTGCCGACAACCAGCACGGAGACGCAAAGGAAGGAATGTCTGATTCGCACGCGGCGCTACCGGAAGTCCAACGAAGGGGGAAATGAGGAAATACGAACGAGGAAGGGTGCGCGCACCCTTCCCCGGTACAGCGGCTTACTGGTAGCGGACGGTGAAGTTCGCCACGCCTTCGGCGGTACCCGGCGTCACGCCGGCTGCGGTCGCTTCGTACATGGCCGCGAAGCGTGCGACGTTCGTGCCGTTTTGCAGCACGGTCGGTGCCTTCTGCTCGGCGCCGTTGTCGAGGTATTCGCCCGACGCTGCCTGCAGGCGGATGCCGACGTTGGTTGCCGAACCGATCGTGGCGAGCAGCTTCGGCTGGCCCGCGCTCGACGTACCCGTGAACGTGAAGTACGCGTTCTGCGCGACGCTCGTGTCGCAGTCGGTCAGCTTGATGTCGAAGTTGGTCGGCGTGGACTTGTCGCCAGCTTGCTTGAACACGTTGGTCGGCACCTTGCCGAGGTTCACGGTCTGGTTGACCGAGCCCGAATCGATGCCGCATGCGCCCGCGACGATCTCGCCCGTGAAGTTGATCGTGCCGGTGCCCGCTGCGAAGGCCGAGGTCGACAGGGCCGCGAATGCGACAGCGGTCAGGATGGATTTTTTCATGACGTTTCCCGAAAGGACTGCAAATGGAATAGATGACGTGGCGGACTCAAACGGTAGCGCGTGGTGGCTCCCGTCCGTCACGAGGCGGCATTATCGAGATAATCGTGAAAGTTTTCTGTAAATCATTGTCAAATGCATCTGACAATGTTCGATTTACCCCTCTAGATCCGCACTATTTCTCGTCAATTTTCAATCCCGGAATTTTTATCCGCAGTCCTTTTTTATTCTTCGGAAACAATTGAAGATTAAGGATATTTTCGATCGATAGCCACAACCTCCCCGCACACCCTTTCTGGCATTGGCTCCGGCAAATCATCCTCGAAAAGGACAAAACATTGTCCAGAGCCGCCATCGTTGTCCGACGACAACGCCAATATCAAATCATTTTCAACAAACAGGAAATTAACCGGCGATTCAATCAATGCAATTTTTTCGCGCAAACGATTGCGACATGAATACAAACGTTTTACCGCGACACTTTGCCGCCCTCATTATTTCCGATATAGGATTAATTCGTTTGTCAATTCCGGATCGTAAATCGCACGCATGAGCGGTCGCCGGAACCCGACATCGGGACCGCATCGCATGGGAGAAAGAAGGCAAAATGACCCGCACACGTTTGCGCGGAATTGCGACACGAGCGGTCGCAAGACGACGGCTGTTCCGCAACGCGCACGCGTGCGTTGCCGCAGGATGAAAAACGTCCCGGCCGGCCTGTCGATGGGAAAAGATATCGCTGGAACCAGCGGTATGGATCGAAGGAAGCGGCGGCAGCACGTCGAAACGTACCGCCGCCGTCATGCCGCCCGACGCGCTGCGGCGTCAGGCGACGGGCATTACGCGGAAGCCGCGGCCTCCGCCGACGCCGGCGACCAGCCGCCGCCGAGCGCGCGGTACAGCGCGATCGCATTCGCGAGCCTGAGCTGCTTGAGCCGGATCAGTTCCTGCCCCGACTCGTACGTGCTGCGCTGCGCGTCGAGGAGTTCGAGATACGTCGCGACGCCGCCCGCGTAGCGGCGTTCCGCGAGCTTCAGCCGCGCGCCGTCGGCCGCATACACGTCCTGCTGCGCGGCGAGCTGGCGATCGATCCAGTCGCGCGCGGCGAATGCGTCGGCCACTTCGCGGAACGCGGTTTGCACCGTCTTCTCGTAATCGGCCACCGCGATGTGCTTGCGCGCGTTCGCGACGTCGAGGTTTGCGCGGTTGCGTCCGCCCGCGAAGATCGGCAACGTGATGCGCGGCGCGAACGTCCACACGCTGGTGCCGCCGGCAAACAGGCTCGAGAACGCATCGCTGACCGAGCCGTAGTCGCTCGTCAGCGTGATGCGCGGAAAGAATGCCGCGCGCGCGGCGCCGATCTGCGCGTTGGCGGCCTTCAGCCGCGCCTCCGCCTGCCGGATGTCCGGCCGCCGTTCGAGCAGCGCACTCGGTGCGCCGGGCGCCACGGGCGCGATCGACAGCCCGTCGAGCGCGGTCGTGTCGCCGGGCACGTTGCGCGCGAAGTCGCCCGCGAGCAACTGCAGCGCCCGCACCGACTGCGCATGCTCGCGCTGCAGCGCGGCCTGCGATGCGCGCGCGGATGCCACCAGCATCTCGGCCGAGCGCAGCTCGATCGCGTCGCTCGTGCCGGCCGCATAACGACGCTGCGTGAGCGCGGCCATGCGTTCGCGCGCGTCCAGCGTGCGCTGCGCCAGCGCGAGCTGCTCGTGCAGCGAGCGCTCCGACACGTACGCGCCCGCCACGTCGGCGATCACGCCGATGCGCACCGTGCGTTGCGCGTCGGCCGTCGCGAAATACTCGGCGAGTGCCGCGTCTGACAGGCTGCGCACGCGGCCGAACAGGTCGAGCTCGTACGCGCTGACACCGACGCCCGCACGATACAGCCCGCTGATCGCGCTTTCGCGCACGACCGGGTCGTACTGGCGCGCACGCTCATAACCCAGATTCGCATCGACCGACGGCATCAGGTCCGCGCGCTGCACGCCGTACAGTGCGCGCGCTTCCTCGAGCCGGCCGGCGGCGACCCGAAGGTCGCGGTTGTTCGCGAGCGCCGCGTCGATCCACGCCTGCAGCGCGGCATCGGTGAAGTACGTGCGCCAGTCGTCGAGCAACGCGGCATCGGCGGGCGATGCCGCGGCCGCCGCCGGCGCGGCACTGCCGTCGACCGGCGCATAGGTCGCCGGCACGGGCGCCGCCGGCCGCTCGTAACGCGGTGCGAGCGTGCAGCCGGCCAGCGCGAGCGCGGCGGCCAGCGCAACCTGAACCCGCAGCGCTGCCTGTGCATTCAGCGCAAACATCATTGAGAACCCTCCATCGCCGCCGGCTGCGCTCCGCCGCGCCGGCGCGGGCCGACGTCGAACAGGCGGCCGACGATCACGAAAAACAGCGGAACGAGGAACACCGCGAGCACGGTCGCCGTGATCACGCCGCCGAGCACGCCGGTGCCGATCGCCATCTGCGCGCCGGACGCCGCGCCCGACGCGAACGCGAGCGGCAGCACGCCGACGCCGAACGCGAGCGACGTCATCACGATCGGCCGCAGCCGCAGGCGCGCGGCCTCGAGCGCGGCGTCGACGAGCGACATGCGCTGCGCGACCAGGTCCTTCGCGACTTCGACGATCAGGATCGCGTTCTTCGCGGACAATCCGATCGTCGCGATCAGCCCCACCTTGAAGTAGATGTCGTTCGGCATCATCCGCAGCGTGACGCCGAGCACCGCGCCGATCAAGCCGAGCGGCACGACCAGCATCACCGCGAACGGAATCGACCAGCTCTCGTAGAGCGCAGCCAGCGCGAGGAACACGACGAGCACCGACAGCGCGAACAGCATCGGCGCCTGCGCGCCCGACAGCCGCTCCTCGAACGACTGCCCCGACCACGCATAGCCGGTGCCGGCCGGCAGCTTCGCCGCGAGTTGCTCGATCGCGGCCATCGCCTCGCCGCTGCTGTGGCCCTGCGCGGCCGAGCCGTTGATCGTGAACGACGGAAAGCCGTTGTAGCGCGTGAGCTGCGGCGGCCCGAGCGTCCAGTGCAGCGTCGTGAACGCCGCAAGCGGCACCATCTCGCCATGCGAGTTGCGCACGCGCAGCTTCTTCACGTCGTCCGGATCGAGCCGGTGCAGCCCGTCGGCCTGCACGATCACGCGCCGCACCTGC
Source organism: Burkholderia sp. 22088 (assembly GCF_052045915.1). Lineage (NCBI taxonomy): Bacteria > Pseudomonadati > Pseudomonadota > Betaproteobacteria > Burkholderiales > Burkholderiaceae > Burkholderia > Burkholderia sp. 22088. The sequence goes on along the minus strand of NZ_JBQEPY010000001.1, from coordinate 331,634 downwards.
GTGCCGTGCATGAAGTCGCCGATATAGTCGGAGCCGAACATCACCGCGAGGGTCGTGTTGATCTCATCCATGGACACGCCGAGCGCGGACGCCTTCGCGCGATCGATGTCGAGCTTCAGCTGCGGCGCGTCCTGCGTGCCGGCGAACATCAGGTCGGTCAACGCGGGATCCTTGCGGCCCGCCCCGAGCAGCTGCTCGCGCGCGGCGCTGAACGTCGCGTAGTCGAGTCCGCCGCGGTTCTGCAGCCGGAAGTCGAAACCGCTCGACGAGCCGAGATCGGGCAGCGCCGGCGAGTTCATCGCGAACACCGTCGTGTTCGGCGTGCCCGCGAAGCGCTCGTTGATGCGCGCGACGATCGCCTGCACGTGCGCGTCCGCGGCCTTGCGCTCCTTCCAGTTCTTCAGCGTGACGAAGATCATCCCGCCGTTCGGCCCTTCGCCGTACAGGTTGAAGCCGCCGAGCGCGAACGTATACGCGGCCGGCTCGTCGTGGCGGATGTACGACTCGACTTCCCGCACGCTCTGCATCGTTTCCGCGAGCGGCGTGCCTTGCGGCCGGATCACCATCACCATGAAGTTGCCCTGGTCCTCGTCCGGCAGGAACGCGGTCGGCAGTTGCGTGAGCATCAGCCCCGCGGCCGCGGTCAGCGCGCCGTACACGACGAGCCAGCGCACCGGCTTCTTCAGCATCTTGCCCACGCGCGTCGCGTAGCGCTGCGTCGAACGCGCGACGAAGCGGTTGAACCAGCCGAAGAAGCCGCGCTTCTCGTGATGTTCGCCGGACACGGGCCTGAGCAGCGTCGCGCACAGCGCGGGCGTGAGCGACAGCGCGAGGAAGGCCGAGAAACCGATCGACACCGCGAGCGACAGCGCGAACTGCCGGTAGATGTTGCCCACCGCGCCGCCGAAGAACGCCATCGGCACGAACACCGACGTCAGCACCACGGTGATGCCGACGATCGCGCCGCTGATCTGCTTCATCGCCTTGACGGTCGCGTCGTACGGCCCGAGCCCCTCCTCGACCATCAGCCGCTCGACGTTCTCGACCACGACGATCGCGTCGTCGACGAGGATGCCGATCGCGAGCACCATCCCGAACATCGTCAGCACGTTGATCGAGAAGCCGGCCGCATACATCACGCCGAACGTGCCCGCGAGCGCGACCGGCACGACGAGCGTCGGGATCAGCGTCGCGCGCAGGTTCTGCATGAACAGGAACATCACGAGGAACACGAGCACGCCGGCCTCGATCAGCGTCGTGACAACCTTGTTCATCGACACGCGCACGAACGACGACGTCTCGTACGGGATCTGGTACTTCACGCCCGGCGGGAAATACGCGGACAGCTCGTCCATCGTCGCGCGCACGCGCTTCTCGGTGGATACCGCGTTCGAGCCCGGCGCGAGCTTGATGCCCATCCCGGTCGCGACCTTGCCGTTCACGTACGACGGGTAGTTGTAGTCGTTGCCGCCGAACTCGACGCGCGCGACGTCGCGCAGATACAGCGCGGAGCCGTCGGCCTGCGTGCGCAGCGCGATCGCGCCGAACTCGGCCGGCGTCTTCAGCGGCGCATCGGCGAACACGGTCGCCGCGATCGGTGCGCTGGCCGGCACCGCGGTGCGGCCGATGTCGCCGATCGTCACGCGTGCGTTGTGCGCGCGCACCGCCGACGCGATATCCGACGCGGTGAGGCCGTGCCCGGCCATCTTCACCGGGTCGGGCCAGATCCGCATCGCATATTCGGCGCCCCAGAACTGCACCCGGCCGACGCCGTCGACACGGCGCAGCGCCTGCACGACGTTCGCCGACGCATATTCGCCGAGCTGCACGTCCGTCATCCGCCCGTCGTCGGATGTCAGCGACACCACGAGCTGGATGTTGTCGGCGGCCTTCTCGACCTGGATGCCGTCGCGCCGCACCGGTTCCGGCAGCCGCGCATCGACCGTCTTCAGCCGGTTCTGCACTTCGACGGCCGCGAGATCGGCGTTGACGCCCTGCTTGAACGTCAGGTACAGCGACGCCGCGCCGGCGCTGCTCGTCGCGGACGTATACATCAGCCCCGGCGCGCCGTTCATTTCGCGCTCGATCAGCGCGGTCACCGATTCCTCGACGACCTGCGCGGATGCGCCCGGGTACGTCGCATAGATGCTGACGACGGGCGGCGCGATGTCCGGGTACTGCGCAACGGGCAGCGAGCGGATCGCGAATGCGCCGCCCAGCATGATGAAGATTGCGATCACCCACGCGAAGACGGGGCGATCGATGAAGAAACGTGCCATGGTGGTGTGGTGTTAACCGGTCAGGTTTGACGGGCGGCCGCCTGCGAAGCGGCCGCTGCCGGCGCCGCTTTCGACGGCGGCGCCTTCTCGACGGGCTTGACGGCCGTATCGGGCGCGAACTGCGCGGCATCGTCGACGATCACGCGCTCGCCGCCCGCGAGGCCGCGCGTGATGCGCCAGTCGTGGCCGCTCATCTGGTCGGCGGCGACCTCGACGTCCTTGACCTTGCCGTTCGTGCCGACCACGCGCACCGACGTGCGGTCGGCCGTGCGCAGCAGCGCATCGCGCGGCACGAGGATCGCCCGCTGGTCGACCGCCGTGTCGAGCGCGATCCGCACGTACGCGCCCGGCAGCAGTTCGCGCTCCGGATTCGGGAACAGCGCGCGCATCGCGACGGTGTCGGTGGTCGGATCGACCGCGAGATCGCTGAACAGCAGCTTGCCCTTCAGCGGATACGCGGTGCCGTCGGCGCGCAGCAGCGTCACCGTGATGTCGTGCTGCGCGATACCCGTCGCGCGCCCGCTCTTCACCGCCCGGCGCAACGCGTCGACGTCGGCGGCCGGCTGCGAGAAGTTCACGTAGATCGGGTCGAGCTGCTCGACGGTCGTGAGCGGTGTCGCCTGGTCCTGGCCGACGAGCGCACCCTCGGTCACGAGCGCGCGCCGTGCGCGGCCCGCGATCGGCGCGGTGACCGTCGCATAGTCGAGCTGCAACTGCGCCCGTGCGAGTTCCGCCTTCGCGGACGCAACGTCGGCCTTCGCCTGCGTGTCGCCTGCAACGGCCTCGGTGTGGTCGCGCTCGCTCACCGCGCGATCGCGCACGAGATCGTCGTAACGGCGGCGCTTGTCGCTCGCCGCGAGCGCGGCAGCCTGCGCCTTCGCGAGCGCCCCCTGCGCGGCGTCGCGCGCGGCCTTCAGCGGCGCGGGATCGATGCGGAACAGCACCGCGCCCTGCTTCACTTCCTGGCCTTCCTCGTAGGTGCGTGCGGTCACGATGCCCGCGACCCGCGCGCGCACTTCCGCCTGCCGATATGCATCGAGCCGGCCCGGCAATTCGACGGTCATCGGCACGGCCGTCGGACGCACCGTCACGACCGTCGCCTGTTTCGCGGCCTCCGGCGCGGTGTCCTTGTCGCCCTTTCCACATCCGGCCAGGGCCAGCACGGCCGCCAGCGCGAACGGCGCCAGCCGGTGGCGCAACAGGGAGCGATTGTTATTCATATGTGACCTCGGATCGTTCGCCGCCGATACAATGCGGCGGCTCAGGGTGGCCGATTATAATCAGTCACGACTGATTAAATACACGCCACTTCAATCTGACCGTCACACTGTCTCAATAAAACGACAGCGAACTGTAAGGAATTTCAGGACATGGCCCGCAAGACCCGCGAAGAATCGCTCGCCATCAAGCACCGGATCCTCGACGCCGCCGAACTCGTGCTGCTCGAGAAAGGTGTCGCGCAAACCGCGATGGCGGATCTCGCCGAGGCCGCCGGGATGTCGCGCGGCGCCGTCTACGGCCACTACCGCAACAAGATGGAAGTGTGTCTGGCGATGTGCGACCGCGCGTTCGCGCGCACGTCGGAAGGCTTCGACGCGGGCGACGGGCTGCCGCCGCTCGCCACGCTGCGGCGCGCCGCCTCGCACTATCTGCAGGAATGCGGCGAGCCGGGCCCGATGCAGCGCGTGCTCGTGATCCTCTATACGAAGTGCGAGCAGAGCGAGGAAAACGGCGCGCTGCAGCGCCGCCGCATGTTGCTCGAATTGCAGATGCTGCGGATCACGAAGGCGCTGCTGCGCCGCGCGATCGCGGCCGGTGAACTCGCCGCCGATCTCGACGTGCACCTGGCCGCCGTCTATCTCGTGTCGCTGCTCGAAGGCGTGTTCGCGTCGATGATCTGGACCAACCGGCTGCGCGGCAACCTGTGGAACGACGCCGAGGCCATGCTCGACGCCGGCTTCGACACCGTGCGCACGTCCGCCGCGTTGCGCGGCCGCGCGCACAAATTGCCGGACTGACGAAATTTGTCGTAATAAATGCTGATTTAACCCGATTTACCGCACTGCGAAACGAATGAGCTGACCCTCTTTAAAATTTTTAACGTTGCGCGGAACACCGGTAGACTGGCGCTGTCATCTTTCTTTAGCGTCTTCGTGATAACCGGGTTCGACCCGGTATGCACGCCGCCGTTCGAAGCGGGCCCGCCCCGCGCGTTGGGTCGAACGGAAACGACACAGGCCCCTGGCGGGGCCTGTTTTGTTGCACGCCCGCCGCCCGCCCCCGTCGCCGCCCGACGGATGTGCCGCCGGCGGCCCCTGCCCACACCCCTTTGAACCGCTTTCCTGGATGTGGACACCTTGGTCAAGTCTGCCGCTACCCCTGATGCTTTCGCGCCCGGCCGCGCGCAGCGCGTCGTGCGCGCGCTCGTGCCGGCCGCCGTGCTCGGCGCCCTCGCCGCACTCGGCCTCGCCGCGCTGCCGGCCGTGTCGCAACTGCCGGGCGCCGTCGACTCGGGCACGGCCGCGCTGCCGCAGCGCGTGCTGTCCGACACGCCGTTTCCCACCGCGCAGCATTTCGTGACGAGCGAGCTCGCCCGCACGATCGGCGAGCGCAACGATTCCGACGAACACCGCGACCGCAGCCAGCAGCCGGGCCTGTTCGCACCGCTCAGCGCGCACCGCAACGACATGCTCGGTTATGCGAACCTGTTCCAGTTCGCGGCCCCCGAAAACCGGCACGGCATGCGCGCGGGCGACATCGAGCTCACGCTGTCCGATACCCTGAACCGTCTCGACGTGCCGCCCGAGGTGCGCATCCAGCTCGGCGATCTCGTCAGCGGCAAGGTCGCGATGCGCGCGAGCGCGCAACGCGGCGACTACTACCGCGTCGCGTTCGATACGAACGACGGCACGCCGCGCCTTACCGCGCTCGAGCTGCGCGTCGCGGGCCGCACGTTCGGCGCGATCTGGTTCCGCGCGCCGGGCGCCGAGCACGGCGCGTACTACGCGCTCGACGGCTCGCCGCTCGAAGCCGCCGCATTCACGATGCCGGTCAAATGGACGCGCATCAGCTCGTTCTTCGGCGAGCGCGTCCATCCGCTGTCGCAGGCGATGGCATTCCACACGGGCGTCGATCTCGCCGCGCCGACCGGCACGCCCGTCGACGCGGCGGCCGACGGCGTCGTGTCGTTCGTCGGCACCGATCCGGGCGGCTACGGCCGCTACGTGATCGTCGATCACGCCGACGGTTACTCGACCTATTACGCGCACCTGTCGGCGTTCGCGCACGGTCTCAAGACGGGCGAAACCGTGAAGCAGGGCCAGCGCATCGGCTCGGTCGGGATGACCGGCGCCGCGACGGGCCCGCACCTGCACTTCGAGGTGCGGGTCGCGAACAACCCGGTCGACCCGCTCGTCACGCTCGCGAGCGCGCAGACGGCGCTGTCCGACATGCAGCTCACCGCATTCCGCCAGGAAGCGGCGCAATGGCGCTTCCGTCTCGCGTCGATCAATACGGCGCCGTTCGCGTTCGCGCAGAACGACGGGCCGCTGTGGGGCGATTTCGCGACCGACACGTCGACGCTGCGCGCGGTCTTCAATACGCACTACGCCGCGTCGTGACGCACCGGCCGCCCGCCGTCGCTCGACGAACAGCGGCGCGCGGCCGCCCCTCCCCCTTCCTTGTGTGTGCTGCCCGCCGGGCCCGACCAGCCCGGCGCGTTGTCCGCCGCGAAGATTCCGCGACACTGCCGCCTCACCGGCACGTCGATGCGGCCGCGGCTCGCCGTTACCGCGCCGGTTCCGTGTACTCGGCCGCCGCGTCCGCGGCGCGTTGCGCGCGCGGGCGGCGTGACAACAGCCAGCGTGCCGCGCCGTCGAGCGACGTACACAGCACCAGGTAGATCAGCGCGACGAACAGGAAGATCTGCGCCGGATACACCATCAGCCGGTTGTTCACCTGCGTCGCGACGAACGACAGTTCAGGCACGCCGACGATATAGGCGAGCGACGTGTCCTTCACGAGCGCGACCCACTGATTGATGAACGACGGCGTCATGATCCGGATCGCCTGCGGCAGCAGCACGTAGCGCACCGTCTGCCAGCGCGTGAGACCGAGCGACAGCCCGGCCTGCCATTGCCCGTCGCCGGCCGCGACGATGCCCGCATGCACCGCGTGCGCGAGATACGCGCCGCCGATCAGCGCGAGCGCGCACACGACCGTCGCGAGCCCCGGCACGTCCATGTGCAGCAGCACGGGCATCAGGAAGTAGGTCCAGAAAATCAGCATCAGCACGGGAATCGCGCGGAAGAAGCCGATGAACGCGAGCAGCAGCACGCGCGCGGGGCCGCGCGCGAGCGCCATGGCAACGCCGAGCGCGATGCCGAGCACGGCCGATGCAACGGCAGACGCGATCGCGAGCAGCAGCGACAGCGCGGCGCCGCCGAGCGGCCCCTCCGGGAATGCGCCGACGAGCAGGTACGGCAGATTGGCGAGCAGCAGCGAAAAATCCATCGTCAGCGCCCCGCTCCCAGCCGGTCGCGCCATTGCGTCGCCGCATACGCGCCCGCTTCGATCGCGGCCACCGCCGCGACGTACAGCACGGTCGCCACGCCGAATGCGGCGAAGGTCTTGAACGTTTCGGTCTCGACCTGCCGCGATGCATACGACAGCTCGGCCACGCCGATCGCCATCGCGAGCGACGAGTTCTTCACGAGATTCATGTACTGGCCGAACAGCGGCGGCAACGCGATGCGCACGGCCTGCGGCAGCACCACGTAGCGCAGCGACTGCATCGGCGTGAGGCCGAGCGCGGCCGCCGCGTCGTGCTGCGCGCGCCGCACGCCGCGCAGGCCGGCTTCGCATTCCTCCGCGACGAACGCGGCCGTATACGCGCTCAGCCCAACCCAGCCCGCGACGAATTCGAACGACGGCCATGCGAGCGTGAACGGACCCATGCTCAACACATGGCGCGCGTTCAGCCATGCGACCCACGTGTCGGGCAGCAGCGACGCGACACCGAAATACCAGAACAGCAACTGCACGAGCAGCGGCGTGTTGCGGAACGTGACGACGTACGCGGCTGCCACCGCGCGCGGTGCCGTGCCGCGCGCATGCCGCATGACCGCGAGCAGCAGACCGCCGGCGGTCGCGGCGACGGCCGACGCGGCCGCGAGACCGAGCGTCAGCAGGAAGCCCTGCCAGAGCCAGGACAGATATTTGGGAGCCAACCCGAGCATGCTGTGTTGCGGGCGCGAAGCGCGCGATCGGAAGAAAACGGAAAGCGCCGCGAGGCCGGTGATCCGGCCGGTCGCGGCGCGCGTGCGATGCGGATCAGGTCTTGTCGCCGATCCGGAAGATGCGCGTGAGCGGCGTCTTCGTCGTCGGCCCGAACCATGCGTCGTAGATCTGCACGGCGCGGCCGTTCGCCTCGAGCCCCTTCAGCGTGTCGTTGACGAAGCCGAGCAGGCGCGTCTCGCCTTTCGGCACGCCGACGCCCATGTAGTCGTTCGAGATCGTGAACGCCGGGATCTCGTAGTTCTGCTTGTCCGGCACGTTCGCGAGCAGGCCGATCAGCTTCGGGCCGTCCTGCGTGATCGCCTGCACGTTGCCGGCGCGCAGCGCGGCGAACGCGAACGGCGTGTCGTCGTACGCGACGATCGTCGCCTTCGGGAATTTCTCGCGCAGCGTGATCTCGTTGGTCGTGCCCTTGTCGGCGCCGACGCGCAGCCCGTTCAGCTGGTCGGCCGATTTCAGCACGCCCTTCTTCGCGAGAAACTGCTGGCCCGACGAGAAATACGGAATGCTGAAGTCGACCTGCTTCGCGCGCTCGTCGGTGATCGTGAAGTTCGCGAGCACGAGATCGACCTTGCCGGACGTCAGGAACGGAATGCGGTTCGCGGGGTTGGTCGGCTGGAGCTGCAGCTTCACGCCGAGCTTGTCGGCGAGCGCCTTCGCATAGTCGACGTCGAGACCGACGATGTGATTGCTTTTGCCGTCGACATAGCCGAACGGCGGGTTGCTGTCGAACGTCGCGACGCGCAGCACGCCGGCCTTCTTGATATCGTCGAGACGGTCCGCATGCGCGACGGTGCCTGCGGTAATGAGCGCAGCCCCGACGAGCCACGTAGCGAGAGTGTGGATTTTCATGAGCACGACCTGATTTGTTATGAAGGCCGCCGCGGATCGCGCGGCGGCCCGGTTCGAAGAACATCGCGACGGAGTGTGTCGTCGCGAAGCCGCTAACGTATCAGCGCGTGCGGCGAATCCGAACCAACAAATGGTGCTTTGCTCAGCGGGTTTCGTGATGAGGCTGGCGGCGCGGTCACGCGCCGTCAGCGCCCTCTTCCCCGTCCGCGGACGCCGCACACAGGAATTCGCCTGCGTCCGTGTCTTGCAGATAATCGAGCGAGCGGTCCATGCTGAGGAACGACAGCGTGCCCGCAGCGCCCAGTGCGTAGAGCGTGCGATGGTCTGGCGCGAAGATCACCTGCGACACGCCGCCCGCCACCGGAAATTCGCCGACCGTTCGGCGGGTCGCCACCTTGATCACGCGCATCGGCGAACCGTCGTACGCGGTCACGGCGATCAGCTTGCCATCATCGCTGCCGTCGAAGCTGTGTGCCGAAGTCTGGCAGACCGGATAGGTCTTCAGCGACGCCAGGCTCGCCGGGTCCACCCATTTGACCGACGACGCGCCGTAGAACCATGTTCCCGCGCCCGGCGCGCCCGGTTCCGCCCGGATGAAACCTGCATCGAGCGGATACGAGCGCAGCGGCTCGTTCGTCGACGTATCGAACGCGACGATCGTGCCTTTCTGCATCGCGTTGACATTCAGTTGCTTGCCGTCCGGCGACAGCCACATCGACAGTGACCGCCCGAACTCGACGCCCGCCCCGTCGCCATCACCCAGTTTCAGCGTCGCGACGACCTGCGGCCAGTGCGTAATGCTGACGACGGACACCGTATCGTCGACGCCGTTCAGCACGTAGAGCCTGTCGTGCGATGCCGATGCGACGATCGCACGCGGAAACCGACCGAGCACCGCACTGTCGACGATCTTGCCGCTCGCCAGATCGATACGTACGACGCTGTCCTCGCGCATCGACGTCACATACGCATAGCGCTCATCCGGGCTGACAACTACTCCGCTCGCGCCGCGGCCGCGGCACATGTTGCTTGGACAACCGTTGAGCCCCGTCTTGAATGGCTCGCCGGCAATCGTTTGGACCACCGTGCGCTTGTCGACGTCGACGACGACGAGCGTGTTCTCGTCGTTGTCGGTGATGTACAGGCGCTTGCCCGACGCTCCCATGACCATTGCATAGGTACCCTTGCCGACCGGGACGACCGTGCCTGCGGCCAGTTCCGCGGACACGGGTGCGGCGCGATGCTGCTCGTCCTCGTGGATCTGCTCGGCGATCGTGTCCGCATCGCGCTTCGCCTGCTGCCGCGCGTCGTCCTGCGCACGCTCGCGATCCACGGCCGTGCGTAGCTCCTGCAGTTCCGCGCTGCCCGCGCGCTGCGCCGCAAACAACATCACGCCGCTACCCAGCACCGCCAGCGTGACCGGCAGCACCGCGCCACGCAGCGAAGCGCCCGAAGGACGAAAACCGTACAGTATCCAGCCGGCGACGAAACCCGTGACGACACCGCCAAGATGCGCAGCCTGGTCGATACCGGAAATGAAGAATCCCGACGCCAGGTTGATGGCGATCACCTGGGCCACCGCGCCGAGATTGATGACGACGCCCGTATCGCGACCGCGGTCCGCACGCCGGTGCAATGCGAGCGCGGCGGCCGCGCCGGCCAGTCCCATCAGCGCGCCCGACGCACCGACGCTGACGACCGGGCGGATGCCGCTCGTCGGCATCACGATGCCGAACGCGACCTGCATTGCGCTGACCTCGTGATGCCCGGACCAGAGCGCGCTCAGCAGCGAGCCGCCGAGCGCCGACAGCAGGTACGCGACGCCGAACCGCAGTGAGCCGCCCGCGCGCTCGAGCACGGTGCCGAGCACGATCAGCATGTAAAGGTTCAGCGCCAGATGCAGCCAACCGCCGTGCAGGAACGCGCTGGTCAGCAGGCGCCACGGCTGCCCGGTCAGCGTATATGGCGCGAAGTTGGCGCCCCAGCCGAGCAGCAGACTGTTCGTCAGCGCACCGTACGATGCCTGTCGCCACATCAACAGGAAGACGGCGAGGTTGACGACGGCCAGCAGGATCGTCAGGCCCGGAACGGATGATCGTTGTTCTTTCATGGATATTTTTTCAATCGTCGATGGCGCCTCGGACAGGCGTTGGCGATTGTATATCCTGGACACGCGAATGATCGGAACAAAAAAAGACGCCCGCTGCACGCAGCGGGCGCGAATCCCAGTCAAGGAGGTGTCACACGAACTACGGGTTCAGGTTACGGAAATCGTCCGCAACGGACAACGAATCGATTTCGATAACGATATGACGCGACACGCTCACGCCGGCTGCTGTTGCGTGGTGCAGTGGATGCCGCCGCCACCCGCGGCGATGCCGTCGATGTTCAGCTGGATGACCTCGCGGCCGGGAAACAGGTCGACGAGCGTGTCGCGCGTATTGCGGTCGGCACGGCTGTCGCCGAATTGCGGCGCGATCACCGCGCGATTGCACACGTAGAAATTGATGTAGCCGGCCGCGAACTCCGCGTTCTCGTATTGGTGCCGGACGGTCTTCGGGCCCTGCAGCACGACGACCTTCAACGGGCGCCCCTTCGCATCGGTGGATTTCCGCAGGATCTCCAGATGCTGCCGCGTCACCGCGTGGTCGTACGACGAAGGGTCCGTGTCGAGCCCGGCCACCACGACGCCCGGGCTCGTGAAGCGCGCGTAGAAATCGGTATGCCCGTCGGTGATGTCCTTGCCGGCGATGCCCGGCAACCAGATGATCTTCTTCAGCCCGAGCAGGCGGCTCAGCTCGGCTTCACACTGCGCCTGACTGACGCCCGGATTGCGGTTCGAATTGAGCACGCAGCTGCGCGTGATGATCGCCGTGCCCTCGCCGTCCACCTCGATACCGCCGCCTTCCAGCACGAGCTTCGTGTCGATCAACCGCGCGCCGGCGCGTTCGGCCACGAACGGCGCGACTTGCGCGTCCTGGTCGTGTTCCTGCTTGTTGCCCCAGCCGTTGAAATTGAAGCTCACGCCGCCGAGCTGGCCCGACGCGTTCTTCACGAACACGGGCCCGGTGTCGCGCATCCACAGGTCGTCGACCGGATGCTGGACGAGCTCGACCGACGAGCCGCACAGGCGCGACGCGACCGCGTAATCCTCTTCCCGCACCAGCATCTTGACCGGCTCGTGCGCGGCGATCGCTTTCGCGACCGCGGCAAGATGCTCGCGCACCACCGGCAGCAGCCGCGCGCCCCAGATGTCCGCGCTCGGGCCGAACGCCATCCAGGTCGCCGTGTGCGGCGCGCCTTCGTCCGGCATGTGCCAGGTGGCGCCCTGCTGCGCATGCGCGGCGCGGCCGAACAACCCGCTCATCGCGCCGGCGGCCAGCGCCGCGCCCGAGACGGACAGGCCGCGTTTCAACAGTTGACGTCGTGTAGTCATGGCATTCCTCTTTCGCTTGCCGGTTATTTCGGTTGTTTCGGTTGTTTCAGGGCGGGCCGTCACGGTCGCGCCGTCTTGAAGCCGAGCCAGGTCCGGCCTTCGAGACGCATCGCGGCCGGCGATTCGGCGATCGGCGTGAACAGCCTGCGCCGCGTCGATTCGTCCGGATAGACGCCCGGATCGCGCACCAGCGCCGGATCCATCAGCTTCAGCGCGCCCTGGTTCGCATTCGCGTAGCGTGTCGAGTTCGAGATCTTCGCGATCACGTCCGGACGCAGGATGTAGTTGATGAACGCATGCGCGTTGTCCGAATGTTTCGCGGATGCCGGAATGACCATCGCATCGAACCACATCAGGGTGCCGAGCCGCGGAATGTCGTACACGACGTCGCGCTTCGGATCGCGCGCCTTCGCCTTCTGCGCGGCCAGGTTGATCGCGCCGGAAAAACCGACCGTTACGCACAGCTCACCGTCGATCAGCTCGTTGGCGTCGGACGAACCCACGAACTCGCGGATGAATGGCCGGATCTTCATCAGCATCGCCTGCGCGGCCGCGTAGTCCTGCGCGGACGGATGCATCGGATCGCGGCCGACATAGCGCAGCGCCAGCGGCAGCACGGTGCTCGCGGAGTCCTGCAGGCCCAGGCCGCACTTCGCGGCGACGCGCGACGCGATCTCCGGCTTGAACAGCAGGTCGAGGCTGTCGGCCGGCATGTCCTTGCCGAGGATCGCGCGCACCCTGGCGCGGTCGTAGCCGACGCCCACGGTGCCCCACATGTACGGCACGCCGTACTGGTTGCCGGGATCGGACTGCGCCATCTGCTTCAGCAGCGACGGATCGAGATACTTCAGGTTCGGCAGCCGGTGCTTGTCGAGCTTGCGAAACACACCTGCCTGGATCTGCCGGGCCATGAAGTCGTTGGTCGGCCACACGAGGTCGTAACCGCTGTTGCCGGTCAGCAGCTTCGACTGCAGCGTCTCGTCGCTGTCGTACGCGTCGTAGCGCACCTTGATGCCGGTTTCCTTCTCGAAACCGGCCAGCGTATCCGGCGCGAAGTAATTGCTCCAGTTATAGAGGTTCAGCACCTTCTCTTCGTCGGCGCGCGCCGTTCCCGCCAGCACGCACAGCGCGAGGCCCGGCGCCGCGACACGCAACCATCCTTGCCGTTTCATCGGGCGTCCCTCATCGATAGCAGGACGATACGCCGTCGCTGGTCAGCAACGTGCGATACATCTCCGGGCGGCGATCGCGGAAGAAGCCCCACGATTGCCGGTCGGCGCGGATCGCGTCGAGATCGAACGTGTGCACGAGCACCGCCTCATCGGTGCGGTTCGCCTCGGCCAGCTTCTCGCCGGTGTGATCCGCGATGAAGCTCGACCCGTAGAACACGCCGGTGAGCGCCTGCTGCTGCGGATTGCCGTTGCCGAAGCCGGCTTCGCGGCCGATCCGGTTGGCCGCCACCACCGGCACCATGTTGGCGGCCGCGTGGCCCTGCATCGTGCGCTGCCAGTGGCCGGACGAATCGAACGCACTGCTGAACGGCTCGGAGCCGATGATGGTCGGAAAGCACAGGATCTCGGCGCCCATCAGCGCGAGGCAACGCGCCGTCTCCGGATACCACTGGTCCCAGCAGATACCGATGCCGATCCGGCCGAAGCGCGTATCCCACACCTTGAAGCCGGTATCGCCCGGTGTGAAATAGAACTTCTCCGTATAACCCGGCCCGTCCGGGATATGCGTCTTGCGATAGACGCCGAGCACGCGCCCGTCCGCGTCCGCCACGGCGATCGAGTTGTACGCGGCATTGCCCGCACGCTCGAAGAAGCCGATCGGCAGCACGACGCCGAGTTCGCCGGCCAGCGCCGCGAAACGGGCGATCTGCGCGTTGCCTTCGAACGGCTGCGCGAGTTCGAGATGGCGCACGTTCTGGTCGAGGCAGAAGTACGGCATCGCGAACAGCTCCGGGCACAGCACGAGATTCGCGCCCTGCGCGGCGGCCGCGCGGATCAGGCGCTCCGCGGTGGCCATGTTGTCTTCGAGATTCCAGCTGCCCGACGCCATCTGGACGGCGGCGACGGTGATGTGTTTGGACGGCATTGCGATTGCTCCTCGATGGAACCGGAAACCGCTGACGGGACGTCGCTCAGTGCGCGACGGACGGCTGCTGCTGCGTCGAACAGTGGATGCTCCCGCCGCCGATCGACAGTGTCGGGATCGGCAGCATCTGCACCTTGCGCGTCGGGAACGCCCGGCTGAAAGCGTCGCGTGCGGCCTCGTCCTGCTCGACGCCGAATGCGGTCACGATCACCGCGCCGTTCACCAGAATGTAGTTCGCATAGCAGTCGCAGTAGCGCTCGGAGCCGAAGCGTTCGCTGACGATCGGCGACGGCAGGTCGAGCAGCTCGAAACGGCGCCCCGCCGCATCGGTCGCGAGCTCCAGCGCGCGGCGGTTTTCCCGCATCACGCGGAAATAGTCGCCCTGTTCCGGCAGTGCGGTCTGGCACAGCATCCGGCCGGGTGCGATGAACGACGCGATGCCGTCCACGTGCCCGTTCGTCTCCACTTCGTCGGGGTTGCCCGGCAGCCACACGATCTTCTCGACGCCCAGCATGCGGCGCAGTTCCGCCTCGATCTCCGCGCGGCTCAGGTGCGGATTGCGGTTGGGATGCAGCAGGCAGCTCTCGGTCGTGACCAGCGTGCCCTGCCCGTCGACGTAGAACGAACCGCCCTCCAGCACCATGTGCGAATTGAAGATCTCGGCGCCGGCCGCGCGCGCGATGTCCTGACCAGCCTGCTGGCAGCCGTCGTACGGCTGGTACTTCTCGCCCCAGCAGTTGAAGCGGAACACGGCCGCGCCCAGACCGTGCCGTTCGCTGACGAGGAAGATCGGCCCGCAATCGCGCAGCCAGTTGTCCTCGGCCGCGACCGGCAGCACGTCGACGCTCGGGCCCACCAGTTCGCGCGCGGCATCGGCCTGGCTGTGGTGCACCGCGACCACGCAGCGCTGATAGCGCGCGATCGTGCGCGCGACCAGCGCGAATTCGCGGCAGACCTGCGCGTAATGCGTCCCCCACAGGTCCTCGCGATTGTCGAGCACCGGCCATCCGAGCCACGTCGCGTACATGGATTCCCATTCGGCGGGCATCCGGTAACCGCGCTGGCGAGCATCAAAGCGACCCATCGATCCGACTCCGTTGTGATTGATGAGCGATTTTCCGCCAGGTTAAACTTGATGAATATTGATATTTTTTGGCCGAATCAATCAATTCACCTCATATCTCGATGCAACGCGTTCCGTCCCTGAAACTACTGACCGGCTTCGAAGCCGCGGCCCGGCTGGGCAATTTCTCGCGCGCGGCCGACGAGCTGCACCTGTCGCAGTCGGCGATCAGCCATCAGATCCAGCAGCTCGAAGCGCAGCTCGGTCAACCGCTGTTCCGCCGGCGCGGCCGCGGCGTCGAGCTGACCATCGCCGGCGAGGTCCTGCAGCGCAGCGTCCAGCGCGCGATGGACACGTTGCGCGGCGGGCTCGACCGCATCGCGACCTACCTGAACCCGGGGCTCGTCGTGCTGGTGTGTCCGGCGCCGCTGCTGCACGGCTGGCTGCAGCCGCGCCTCGAGCAGTTGCAGCAGGCGCTGCCGGACCTGTGCCCGTTGCTGTCGACCGACGAAACCGCGCGCTACGTCGACGAGATCGACGTCGACATGACGATCGGCACGCGGCCGATGCTGCAGCCGGGCCTGGTCGATATTCCGTTCATGCGGGACGAATGGGTGACGGTATGCGCGACGCCGCTGGCCGAGACGCTCGCCCGCGTGCCGCGCGCCGAACACGCGCGGCACGCGGGGCTCGTCTGCCTCGAAGCGAGCCTGACCGACGAGCGCATGGCGACCGTCTTTCGCGAGCAGCTGTCGGATTTCCGGATGCAGGCGATCTACGACGACCAGCGGCTCGTGCTGGACGCCGTGCAGCGCGGCCGCGGCATTGCGTGCCTGCCGCGCCTCGTCGCGCAGGCCGGCCTCGACCAGCACGTGCTGACCGTGCTCGCCGACTACCCGCGCCTGCCCGGCACCACATGGTGGCTGTCGCGGATGGAAGGCCCGTCGCGCTCGCCGATCGTCGAGCAGATGTTCGACTGGCTGGTCCAGCAAGGCATCCTGTCGAGCGTGGCCGACCCGGCGCCCGACCATGCACCGCCTCCGCCCGCGTAATCGAACGTCGAAAAAAAACGTCCCGCCGGTTGGCGGGACGTTCGTCATGATGCGAATGCGTACGACGCGCGGCCGATCACGGCTCGTGACGCAGGTACCCTTCCTTGCTCGGATCGCGCATCCGCCACGACACGATCAGCGAAATCGCGCACAGCACGGTCACGTACCAGTAGAAGGTTTCCTCGCTGTCGATCGACTTGAACCACAGTGCGACGTACTCGGCCGAGCCGCCGAAGATCGCGTTCGCGACCGCATACGACAGGCCGACGCCCATCGCGCGCACTTCCGGCGGGAACATCTCGGCCTTGATCAGCCCGCTGATCGACGTGTAGAAGCTGACGATCGCGAGCGCGACCGTGATCAGCACGAACGCCGCCACCGGACTCGTCACGTCCTTCAGCGCGTGCATCAGCGGCACCGTGCCGATCACCGCGAACGAGCCGAACAGGATCATCGACGTGCGGCGGCCGATCCTGTCGGACAGCGCGCCGAACACCGGCTGCATCAGCATGTAGACGAGCAGCGCGACGGTCATCACGTTGCTGGCCGTCTTCGCATGCATGCCGGCCGTGTTCACGAGGTACTTCTGCATGTACGTCGTGAACGTGTAGAAGATCAGCGAGCCGCCGGCCGTGAAGCCGACCACCGTGAAGAACGCCCCCTTGTGCTGCCACACGCCGCGGATCGTGCCCGCGTTTTTCTTGTCGCGCGATTCGGACGTCGACGTCTCGTCGAGCGACTTGCGCAGGTACAGCGAGATCAACGCGGCCGCCGCGCCGACCACGAACGGAATGCGCCAGCCCCACGCCTTCAGTTCGTCGCCCGACAGCGTCTGCTGCAGGATCACGAGCACGAGCAGCGCGCACAGCTGGCCGCCGATCAGCGTCACGTACTGGAACGACGCGAAGAAGCCGCGGCGGCCCTTCAGCGCCACCTCGCTCATGTAGGTCGCGCTCGTGCCGTATTCGCCGCCCACCGACAGCCCCTGGAACAGCCGCGCAACCAGCAGCAGCGCCGGCGCGAGCGCGCCGATCTGCGCATAGGTCGGCAGCACCGCGATCACGAGCGAGCCGCCGCACATCATCAGCACCGAGATCATCATCGCGTTGCGGCGGCCGTGGCGGTCGGCGATGCGGCCGAACAGCCAGCCGCCGATCGGACGCATCAGGAAGCCGGCCGCGAACACCCCCGCCGTGTTCAGCAGCTGCGTCGTCGTATTGCCGCTCGGGAAGAATGCCGGCGCGAAGTACAGCGCGCAGAACGAGTAGATGTAGAAGTCGAACCACTCGACGAGGTTGCCCGACGAGGCGCCGACGATGGCGAACACGCGCCGCCGGGTGTCATGCGCGGACAGCGCGGCTTGTTCGGTCTGGACGTCCATGGATTGGTCTGTTCCTTGTAGTACTTTCTGGGCGAGGCGGCTGGGCCGCCGCGTGCGATCGAACGTGGCACCGGTTCCGGCGCACGGCGCTACGGGATTTTATCGAAATGTAAAGTAACAGGCTCTCCGGGTTCGTCCGGATGTAGAAAATTTTTCTCCCGCCATGCGTTCGTCATATGAAAACGCCAGCCCGCAGGCTGGCGTTCGATGCAAACTTCCCGCAGACGATGTTCAGATCCGCACCTCCGGCGGCACGTAGCGGCACTCGTAGCGCTTGCGCACGGTACCGGCCTCGTCGACGCTTTCGAGGAACACGTCGAATTGCCAGAGCCGGGCCATGTGCTTGAGCACTTCGTCGCTGTCGTTCGACAGGTGACGGTTGTCGGTCATGAAGTGGCGCAGCGTGAGGCTGCGGTCACCGCGCGTGTTCACCGCCCACACCTGGATGTTCGGTTCGCGGTGATGGATGTCGTACTGCCTCGACAGTGCCTGCCGCACATACTGGTAGCCCGAATCGTCGTGGATCGCCGACACCTCGAGCGAATCGCGCATGTCGTCGTCGAGCACCGAGAAGAGCCGCATGTCGCGGATCAGGCTCGGCGACAGGTACTGCGCGATGAAGCTCTCGTCCTTGAAGTTGCGCATCGCGTAGTGCATCGCCGGCAGCCACGGGGTGCCCGCGATCTCGGGAAACCACTTGTAGTCTTCCTCCGTCGGCGCTTCGCAGATCCGCCGGATGTCGCTCATCATCGAAAAGCCGAGCGCGTACGGGTTGATCCCGCTGTAGTACGGCTTCGTGACGGGCGGCTGGTAGACCACGTTGCTGTGCGAATGCAGGAACTCCATCATGAAGCTGTCTTCCAGCTTCCCCTGGTTGTACAGCGTATTCAGCAGCGTGTAGTGCCAGAACGTCGCCCAGCCTTCGTTCATCACCTGCGTCTGCCGTTGCGGGTAGAAATACTGGCCGATCTTGCGCACGATGCGGATCACTTCCCGCTCCCACGGTTCGAGCAGCGGCGCATTCTTTTCCGCGAAATACAGCAGGTTCTCCTGCGGCTCGGGCGGATAGCGGTCTTCCTGCTCCTCCATCAGCTCGGGCTTCTTGCCCGGCAGCGTGCGCCACAGTTCGTTCACCTGCGACTGCAGGTACGCCTCGCGCTCGCGCCGCAGCGCGGCCTCCTTCGACAGCGAAGGCTTCTGCGGCCGCTTGTAGCGGTCGACGCCGTAGTTCATCAGCGCATGGCACGAATCGAGCAGTTCCTCGACACGATCGAGCCCGTAGCGCTCCTCGCATTCCGCGACGTAGTTCTTCGCGTACACGAGATAGTCGATGATCGCGTGCGCGTCGGTCCACAGCCGGAACAGGTAGTTGCCCTTGAAGAACGAGTTGTGCCCGTACGCCGCGTGCGCGATGACGAGCGCCTGCATCGTCATCGTGTTCTCTTCCATCAGGTACGCGATGCACGGGTTCGAGTTGATGACGATTTCGTACGCGAGGCCCATCTGGCCGCGACGGTAGCTCTTCTCGGTCGACAGGAAGTGCTTGCCGAACGACCAGTGACGGTAGTTGACGGGCATCCCGACCGACGCATACGCGTCCATCATCTGCTCGGCGCTGATCAGTTCGAGCTGGATCGGGTAGATGTCGAGCTCGTATTGTTCGGCGACCTGCGAGATGTGCGTGTCGTATTCCTCGAGCAATTCGAACGTCCAGTCGGACGGGCACGGCAGCGGCTTGCGTTCGGCAACGTTCATACGCGCTTCCTTTTGCCCTGGGCCGGGCAAATCGGCGGCCGGCGGCGGCGGTTCGGCCTGCCCGCGTTGCTGCGGTGCGGCAGGGCCGGCCGTGTCGTCGCCGGAAGGGCGCGGCGCATAGCCGCGCGACTCGTTGTGCAGATGGCGGGTCGTCATGACATTTCCACCTGCTTTTCGAACAATTCGCGAAACACCGGGTAAATGTCGGCAGCCGATTCCACTTTTTTCATCGCGAGATGCGGCTGAGACAGGGCCAGTTGCGCGTATTCCAGCCACAGGTTCT
The DNA here is from genome assembly GCF_052045915.1 of Burkholderia sp. 22088. NCBI lineage: Bacteria > Pseudomonadati > Pseudomonadota > Betaproteobacteria > Burkholderiales > Burkholderiaceae > Burkholderia > Burkholderia sp. 22088. The sequence continues at coordinate 312,141 of NZ_JBQEPY010000001.1, read as the reverse complement.
GCTCTTCCGGCGCGACCTGGATATACGCGAAGTAACGCACCTTCGTGAGGATATCCTCTTCCAGGATTTTGCGACACTTGGGCGAATCGTCAGTCCAGTTGTCGCCGTCGGACGCCTGCGCGCCGTAGATGTTCCACTCGGTCGGCGAGTAGCGCTCGTTCATCACCTTGCGCATCAGCTCGAGCGCACTCGACACCACCGTGCCGCCGCTCTCGGTCGAATGGAAGAAGGTGTCCTCGTCGACTTCCTCGGCACGCGTGTGGTGGCGGATGAACACCACCTCGATGCGCTCGTAGTTACGCTTGAGGAACAGGTAAAGCAGGATGAAGAAGCGCTTCGACAGATCCTTGCGCTGCTCGTCCATCGAGCCCGACACGTCCATCAGGCAGAACATCACGGCCTGGCTCGACGGTTGCGGCTGCTTCACGCGGTTGATGTAGCGCAGGTCGAACGGATCGATGAACGGAATCCGCCAGATGCGCCCCTTCAGGTGATGGATCTCGGCCTCGAGCACCGCGATCTCCGCGCGCCGGTCTTCCGGGTCGCTCTTCATCGCCTCGAGCTGCGCCTCCAGCTCGCGCAGCTCGTTGACGAGCGGCGAGCCGAGCGCGATGCGACGCCCGAGTGCGCTGCGCAGCGAACGCACGACATCGATGTTGTTCGGCGTGCCTTCCGCCGACCAGCCCGCGCGCACGTTCTTCCAGCTCGGCACCGTCAGCAGGTGCGTCTTCACGAGGCGAGGCAGTTCGAGATCGTCGAAGAAGTACTGCATGAACTCGTCGCGCGACAACTCGAACACGAAGTCGTCCTGCCCTTCGCCCTCGTTGCTCGCCTGACTGCCTCCGCCGCCCGAGCCGCCCTGCGGGCGCGGGATCTTGTCGCCGCGCACGTAGTCCTCGTTGCCGGGGTGCACGTATTCACGACGCCCGCCAGGCGCGTGCCGGAAATTCGGCTCCGCGATGTCCTTGCGCGGGATCGTGATGCTCTGCGTGCTCTGGATATCCTTGATGCTACGGTCGCGCACCGCGTCGGACACGGCACGACGAATGTAGTTCTTGACGCGACGCAGAAAGCGTTCGCGGTTGGCGATGCTCTTGTTCTTGCCGGCCAGCCTGCGGTCGATGATTTGATGAAGCACTCCCGGTCTCCCGCTCGAAAGTCGATCTGCCGGGGCACTCGCCGCGCATGCCGTCTGCCGTCATGCGGGCGGCGCCTCTGAAAGCGCCCGTACGGTCTCGCCGTACGGGCGCAGTACCGCGCGCGTCATGATGACTTGCGCACGCGCAGGTACCAGTCGCAAAGCAGCCTCACCTGCTTCGGCGTATAGCCCTTCGCGACCATCCGGTTCACAAAGTCCTCATGCTTGCGCTGCTCCTCCGCCGAACCCTTCGCGTTGAACGAAATCACCGGCAACAGTTCCTCGGTATTCGAGAACATCTTCTTCTCGATCACGACGCGCAACTTCTCGTAGCTCGTCCACACGGGGTTCTTGCCGGCGTTCGCCGCCCGTGCACGCAACACGAAGTTCACGATCTCGTTGCGGTAATCCTTCGGATTACTGATACCGGCCGGCTTCTCGATCTTCTCCAGCTCCGCGTTGAGCGCAGCGCGGTCGAAGCTCTCGCCCGTATCGTGATCGCGGAATTCCTGGTCCTGGATCCAGAAGTCCGCATACGTGACGTAGCGGTCGAAGATGTTCTGGCCGTACTCCGAATACGACTCGAGGTAGGCCGTCTGGATCTCCTTGCCGATGAAATCCGCGTAGCGCGACGCCAGTACGTCCTTCACGAAGGACAGATACTTCTGCTCGGTTTCCGGCGGGAACTGCTCGCGTTCGATCTGCTGCTCGAGCACGTACATCAGGTGCACGGGGTTGGCCGCGACCTCGCTCGAATCGAAGTTGAACACGCGCGACAGGATCTTGAACGCGAAGCGTGTCGACACGCCCGTCATCCCTTCGTCCACGCCCGCGTAGTCGCGGTATTCCTGGTACGACTTCGCCTTTGGATCGGTATCCTTGAGGTTTTCGCCGTCGTACACCTGCATCTTCGAGAACAGGCTCGAATTCTCCGGCTCGTGCAGGCGCGACAGCACCGAGAACTGCGACATCATCTTCAGCGTGCCCGGTGCGCAGACGGCCTCGGCCAGCGACGAGTTGCGGATCAGCTTCTCGTAGATCTTGGTCTCTTCCGATACGCGCAGGCAGTACGGCACCTTCACGACGAAGATCCGGTCGAGCAGTGCCTCGTTGTTGCGGTTGTTGCGGAACGCCTTCCATTCCGACTCGTTCGAGTGCGCGAGGATGATCCCGTCGAACGGAATCGCGCCGAAACCCTCGGTGCCCTTGAAGTTGCCTTCCTGCGTGGCGGTGAGCAGCGGGTGCAACACCTTGATCGGCGCCTTGAACATTTCGACGAACTCGAGCAGGCCCTGGTTCGCCAGGCACAGGCCACCGGAGTAGCTGTACGCGTCGGCGTCGTCCTGCGCGTACTGTTCGAGCTTGCGGATATCGACTTTGCCGACCAGCGACGAGATGTCCTGGTTGTTCTCGTCACCGGGCTCCGTCTTCGCGATCCCGATCTGCCGCAGGATCGACGGATAGCGACGCACCACGCGGAACTGGCGGATGTCGCCGTTGTATTCGTGCAGGCGCTTGACGGCCCACGGACTCAGGATGTTTTTCAGGTAGCGGCGCGGAATGCCGTACTGTTCCTCGAGGATCGGACCGTCTTCGTCGTAGTCGAACAGCCCGAGCGGCGATTCGTTGACGGGCGAACCCTTCAGCGAATAGAACGGCACGCGCTCCATCAGTTGCTTCAGACGCTCGGCGATCGACGACTTGCCGCCGCCCACCGGGCCAAGCAGATAGAGGATCTGCTTCTTCTCTTCGAGCCCTTGCGCAGCGTGACGGAAATATGCGACCACCTGCTCGATCACTTCCTCCATTCCGTAGAACTCACGGAACGCGGGATAGACCTTGATGACCTTGTTCGCGAAGATCCGCGACAGGCGCGGATCGTTGCGGGTATCGATGTGTTCAGGTTCCCCGATTGCTGCCAGCATGCGTTCACCAGCCGTCGCGTACGCGGATGGATCGTTCTTGCAGAGCGCGAGATACTCCTCCAGCGAGAGCTCTTCCTCTCGCGTTTTTTCGAAGCGGTTCGCGAAGCTGCTGTAAATATCCATGCTACCTCCCTCGCCTGAGTCTGAAGACGTGCCTGCCTTCGTACGACTGCGCAGAAGCAAGCGCGTTCGAATTCATCCTAAACCCTTTCTTATTTTTTTTCACGAACTCTTCGTATGAAGTTCGTCATTCTCGACAACACCGCTTGGACAACGCATTTCGTCGTTTTACAATCGATCTCCCGAGCCGCAGAAACTGCATCCGTCGCGTCTCGTCGAACAACGGAACGTCTTGTGCGTTGGACACATCCGACGTCGTCACTTCCCCCTTCATCCCTATACGTTCGAGCAGCCGTTTGCGACGACACGTTGCGCGCGCCGTTACAAATTTTTTTCGCAGCGCCCTTACGGAGATACCCGTACGACGGATGCGGGAACTTCACTCGCACCTGTGCGCAACTTCCGTCGATGCAGATCGCTCGATGCACGCAACCCTGCACGATCGTCGTTCATGTACGTCGTCTGTCACATTTCTCCGCCGCAGAAATGACGACGCCCGCGTGTTGCGGGCGTCGTTCGCTACCAAATGGGGATAGATGCGCGGCACGCGCGAATCAGAAGGTTTCCCAGTCGTCCGCGCCACCGGTAGCGGCCGCGACGGGCTTGCGCACCGGTGCCGCCGCAGCCGCGCGTTTCGGCGGGGCATCGCGATCGTCGCGCGCAGCAGCGACAGGCGCGGCAACCGCCGCGGAAGGCGCACGCGGCGCGTGACGCACCGCAACCGGTGCCGCGGCACCCGGCCGCGACGTGTCGTCGGCGAGCTGGAATACCGCTGCCGTTTCACGCAGGCGCCCGGCCTGTTCGTCGAGCGACTGCGCGGCGGCCGCGGCTTCCTCGACGAGCGCCGCGTTCTGCTGCGTGACCTCGTCCATCTGCGCGACCGCGCGCGCCACCTGGTCGATCCCGCCGCTCTGCTCCTCGGATGCCGCCGCGATCTCGCCCATGATGTCCGTCACGCGCTGCACCGCGCCGATCACATCGCTCATCGTGCGCCCTGCCTCGTCGACCAGCGTGGAACCCGACCGGATGCGCTCCACCGACGCGTCGATCAGCACCTTGATCTCCTTGGCCGCGGCCGACGAACGCTGGGCCAGGCTGCGCACCTCGCCCGCGACGACCGCGAAACCGCGGCCTTCCTCGCCGGCCCGCGCGGCTTCCACCGCTGCATTCAGCGCAAGAATGTTGGTCTGGAACGCGATTCCCTCGATGATCGCGATGATGTCCGCGATCTTCGCCGAGCTGTCGTTGATCTCGCCCATCGTGCCGACCACCTGGCCGACCACCGTATTGCCCTTGTTTGCAATCTCCGACGCATTCGCGGCCAGCGAACTCGCCTGGCGTGCATTGTCTGCGTTCTGCTTCACGGTGCCGGTCAGTTGCTCCATGCTCGACGCGGTTTCCTGCAGCGCCGCGGCCTGCTCCTCGGTGCGCGACGACAGGTCGATGTTGCCGGCCGCAATCTGGCGCGCCGCGGTCGCGATCGACTCGCTGCCGCCGCGCACGGTGCGCACCGTCTCGACGAGCCCGCGCTGCATCTTGCCGAGGCCCTCGAGAAGCTGGCCCATCTCGTCACGCCGGTCCACGACGATCGGCCGGCGCAGGTCGCCGGCGGCAATCGCGTCGAAATGCGCGAGCGCGTCGGCAATCGGGCGGCCGATCGCGCGGCTCAGCGTCAGCCACGACACCACCGCGGCAGCGAAGCCGGCCACCAGCGCCACGATGGCCAGCACACGCAGCGTCTCGTACACCGATTCCGCATGATCGAAGTTGGCTTGCGCGTCACTGAACTGGTAGTTGCGCAATGCCTCGCTCGCCGTCGAGAGGTCGGTGTAGCGCGCCTGGAGCTGCTTTGCGCCGTCGCCGATGCGGTCGGCCTGATTCGCCCCGAGCACGCTCGCGAACGCGTCGCACTCGTGCTGCAACGCCTGCCGCTTCGCGGCGACGTCCTGTGCGATGCGATCCTCCTCCGGGCCGCGCGGCAACGCGAGATACTTTTGCCACCAGGTGTCCGACTGCGCGCGCATCCCGCGGCTTCGCTCGATGGCAGCCGCCGCATCGGGCGTGCCGGCCAGGAGCGCCGCCCGGTCGAGGGCCAGGCGTTCGCGCGCCGAATAGATCTCGGCAAGCGAGACATCGACCGCGCTTGGCATCTGATTCTTGAAGATCTCGCGCGTCGTGCCGTTCGCGCGCGTCATTCCATACACGCCGAGCCCACCGATCACACCGAGGAGCACCGCCAGAAACGCCATCGTGAAACCGATGCGCGCACGAATCGTCAGGTTTTTGAACGCCATCATCCTTCCTGTGTTGCGTCGTGATGGACGGGACGGACCCGTCGCTTCGAAGCATTGCTTCACCTGATGCATTTACGACCATGCATCGCACAACTTGATGGCATTTCCGCTATTTTTTCGAATTATTCGTCTGTTTATTACAAATAGCTGAACGAAAATACGTACATCGCCGTGCACTGGCGTGCACATCGATGGAAGGCCCTCCGTCGCCGGCGCGCATCGCGGATACGCGGCCGGCCGTCGTTTGCGACGAACCGGCTGCGATGCGTGATCAGGCCCTATCCGGCCAGTTCGGCAAGCGTGGGAATCGACGGTTGCGCGCCCGCCCGCGTGACCGACAGTGCCGCCGCGCGTTGCGCGAAGCGGATCGCCGTGTCGACGTCCGCGCCGGCCGCGAGCCGCGCGGAAAAGCCGCCGATGAAGGTGTCGCCGGCCGCCGTCGTGTCGACGGCATGCACGGCCGGCGCCGGATAATGCCGCGCGGCGCCGTCGGCCGTCAGCGCAAGCACGCCGCGCGCGCCCAGCGTGACCAGCACGTTGCGCGCGCCGCCAGCCTGCAGCGCGCGGGCGGCGGCTTCCGCCTCCGCCGGGTCGCGCACCGGCAGCGCGGTCAACGCGGCCGCCTCGACCTCGTTCGGGATCAGGTAATCGACGAGCGGCAGCCACCCGTCCGGCAACGGCGCGACGGCCGGGGCCGGATTGAGCACCACCGTGCGGCCGAGCCGACGTCCGGCCGACAGCGCCGCGAACACCGCATCCGGCGGCGTCTCGAGCTGGCAGATCACGACGTCGGCCGACGCCAGCGCGGCCTCGTGCCGCGCGACCGTATCGGTCGTGACCTCGCCATTGCCGCCCGCGACGATCACGATCGCGTTCTGGCTCGCATCGTCGACGACAATCAGCGCGACGCCGGTCGACGCCGACGCGCTCGTCGCGAGCCCCGCGCAGTCGATCCCCTCGGCTTCGAGACCCGCACGCAGTGCCGCGCCGTGCGCATCCGCGCCGACGCAGCCGATCATCGCGACCTGCGCGCCAAGCCGCGCGGCAGCGACGGCCTGGTTGCCGCCCTTGCCGCCCGCCGCCTGCGCGAACGCATGACCGGCGAGCGTTTCACCGGGCAGCGGCAGGCGCGGCGCCCGCACGACGAGATCCATGTTGAGGCTGCCGACCACCGTTACGCGGCCGGCGCCCGCTGCGGGCGCCGTCATGCGCGACCGCCGGAAGCCGGCGGCTCGCGGTAGATCGCCGTCGATTCACGCAGCACGAGACGCGGCGACACGACGCGACGGCGGCTCGGCACGGCCGACGAGCCGCCGCCGATCCGCTCGATCAGGGTCTGCGCCGCCATTTCTCCGAGCGCGCGCACCGACTGGCCGACCGTCGACAGCGCCGGATAGGTGTAGCGGGAGAATTCGATGTCGTCGAATCCGATGATCGAACAGTCGTCGGGCACGCGCATGCCGCGCTCGGCCGCCGCACGCAGCGCGCCGACGCCCATCAGGTCGTTGCCCGCGAAGATCGCGCTCGGCCGCACCGATTCGAACAACCGCGACGCCGCGTGATAACCGCCGAGGCACGAGAAGTCGCTTTCCGCGATCGCGCCCGGCACGATGTCGACACCGCGCTCGGCCATCGCACGGATGAAACCGTGCACGCGCATCGCGCTGACCGCCGTGTCGGTCGGCCCCGTGATGCAGCCGATCTTCGCGTGCCCGAGCTCGAGCAGGTGGCGCGTCGCCAGGTACGCGCCGCGCTCGTGGTCGATCTGCACGAGGTCGGCCGCGAGCCCCTCGATGTTCCGATCGACGACGACGAGCGGCGCATGGATGTCCGCAAGCGTCTGCGCGAGCACCGCATCCTCGCCCGCCGACGCGACGATCAGCCCGTCGATGCGCTTTTCCTGCAGCACGCGCAGGTAGTTGCGCTGCTTCACGGGATCGTCGTCCGAGTTGCAGAAGAACACGCAATAGCCATTGGCCGCGCACTGATCCTCGATGCCGCGCGCAAGTTCCGCGAAATACGGATTCGTGCTGTTCGGCACGACGAGGCCGATGGTCGCCGTCGCACGCGCCTTCAGCGAGCGTGCCACGGCCGACGGCACGTAATTCAGCTCGCGGATTGCGCCCTCGACCTTCGCACGCACATCCGCAGACACCGGCCGCGAGTTGTTCACCACGTGCGAGACGGTCGTAAACGACACGCCCGCCATGGCTGCCACATCCTTGATCGTCGCCATTTCCCGTTTCTCTCTGGTCTGTTCTGTCTGTCTTTCTACCGCACGCGCGTGCGCCGGCTGCGATACGTATCGAGCACGACTGCCACCACGATCACCGCGCCGGTGATGATCCGTTTCGTCGGCTCGTTCGCGCCGATCTGCGCCAGCCCTGCGGCCAGCACCGAGATGATCAACACGCCGAAGAACGTGCTGATCACCGAGCCGCGCCCGCCCATCAGGCTCGTGCCGCCGATCACGACGGCCGCGATCACCTGCAGTTCGAGGCCGACGCCCGCGTTCGGGTCGGCCGCCTCGAGCCGCGAAATCTGGAACAGCGACGCGAGCCCCGCGAGCGCGCCCATCAGCGCGAATACGAGAATTTTATACGGCCTCGGGTTAACCCCGGCAAGTCGGACGGCTTCTTCGTTCGTGCCGATCCCGACGAGATAGCGTCCGAACACGGTGCGCGTCAGCACGAACTGGGCCGCGATCATCACCGCGACCGCGATCAGGAACGCCGGCGAGATGCCGAGCGCGATCGGGTTCGACAGGAAATCGAACGCGTCGCCGATATAGGCGGTGCGCGAATTCGTCAGCTGGTACGCGAGGCCGCGTGCGGCCTCCAGCACGCCGAGCGACACGATGAACGACGGAATGCGCCAGCCGACCGTGACCGCGCCCGTCAGCGCGCCCGTGACGGTCGCGACCGCGATGCCGATCAGCGCGGCCGGCAGCGGCCCCCACTGCCATTTCAGCGCGGCGACGCTGACCATCGACGCGGCGAGCGCGAGCACCGAGCCGACCGACAGGTCGATCCCGGCGATGATCAGCACGAAGGTCATCCCGACCGACATCACGACGAGATCGGGAATCTGGTTCGCGATCGTGCTGAACGTATCGTAGGTCAGGAAATGCGAGCTCAGCGTCGAAAACAGCACGATCATCGCGGCAAGCGCGCCGGCGAGCCCGAGATAGTTCGACAGGCCGAGCCGCGTGCCGGACAGCGTGCGCGCGCGGCGCCCCGTCACGTCCTGCTGCGCGCCTGCGTCGGTCGGGGATACGGGAGGCTGGGTCATTGCTGTCGTCCTGTCGTCGAAGTGCCCGGAGCGGCGCCTTGCGCCTGCCCCGCGTCCGGATGCCGAGCGCCGTCCGGCGGCGTCTCGCGGCCGAAGCCGGCGAACGCCGCGGCCAGCAGTGCATCCTGGGTCCAGTTGCCGCGCTCGAACACGGCGGTCATGCGCCCGGCCGACATCACGCCGATCCGGTCGCAGATCAGCATCAGCTCACGCAGGTCGCTCGACACGACGACGAGCGCGCGGCCTTCGCGCGCGAGCGCGCCCATCAAAGTGTAGATCTCGAACTTCGCGCCGACGTCGATCCCGCGCGTCGGCTCGTCGAACAGCAGCACGCCCATGTCGCGCGCGAGCCAGCGGCCGATCACGACCTTCTGCTGATTACCGCCCGACAGCTCGCCGACCGCCTGCGCCGCACCGTGCGTGCGGATTCGCAGCGCGTCGATCTGCTGCTCGGCGAGCGCCGTTTCACGCGCGCTGTCGACGATGCCGCCGCGCGCCAGCCGGTCGAGCTGGCCGAGCGACACGTTCGCGGTGATCGACTGCGTGAGCAGCAACCCTTCGCCCTTGCGATCCTCGGTGATCAGCGCAATGCCGTGCTTCACCGCCTCGACGGGCGAGCCGATCCGCACCGGCTTCGGCGGCTGGCCGATCGCGATCGTTCCCGCATCCGGCGCATCCGCGCCGTAGATCAGCCGCAGCAGTTCGGTACGTCCCGCGCCGATCAGCCCCGAGATGCCGAAGATCTCGCCCGCGCGCACCTCGAGCGACACGTCGCGCACCGCCGTCCCGCGGGCGAGGCCCGACACGACGAGCCGCGGTGCGCCGATACGGCGCTCGCCGAGATCGATGTGCTCGCCGATCTCGCGCCCGACCATCAGCGTGACGAGCCCGTCGGACGTCGTCGCCGCCATGTCGCCCGCATGGACGAGCCGGCCGTCGCGCAGTACCGCGACCCGCTCGGCGACACGCGCGAGCTCCTCGAGCCGATGCGAGATGTAGATGATAGCGACCCCGCGTGCCTTCAGCCGGTCGATCTGCTCGAACAGCAGCTCGACTTCACGCGCGGTCAGCATCGCGGTCGGTTCGTCGAGAATCAGCACGCGGCAGTCGCCGATCAGGTTGCGCGCGATCTCGACCATCTGCTGATGGCCGATGCCGAGCGCGCCCACCGGCGTATCGGGATCGACCGTGTCGAGCCCGACCTGGGCCATCGCGGCCCGCGCGTCGTCGCGCAACCGCGCGCGATCGATGATCCCGAAGCGCCGCGGCAGGCGGTTCAGGAACAGGTTTTCGGCGACCGTCAGGGTCGGCAGCAGGTTCAGCTCCTGCATCACCATGCGCACGCCGAGCGCCTCGGCCTGCGTCCGGCTCGCCGGCGCATAGGGCTGGCCGCCCAGCTGCATCGTGCCGGCGGTCGGCTCGACGAGCCCGCCGATGATCTTCGACAGCGTGCTCTTGCCGGCGCCGTTCTCGCCCGTCAACGCAAGCGCGTGGCCCGCCTCGAGCGTCAGCGTGACCTCGGCGAGCACGGGTTCGGCATAGGTCTTGCCGATGCCGGATACGGACAGCACGGGAGCGGCTGCGCGGGAGGGTTGGGAAGTCGGGTCCATCGCGATCCTGATTGCGGCCGCGCGCACGCGGCGCGCGGGTATGACGCTCACAAGTGCATGTGCATGCAGTGGCCGTGATCGCGCTCACCCCTGATAACGGCCGCCGCGCCCGATTCTTGAGGGCGGCGGCCGTATCGGGGTTGCGTCACTTCGTCACGAGATCCACCGGCGTCTCGACCACGCCCGACATGTCGGCCTGCTTGCGATGCTCGGAGATCGCCTTGAGCGCCGTGTCGATGCCGAACACGGCCTGCTTCGCCGCGTACTGATCGGCCGTCGCGAGCACGCGGCCGTCCTTCAGCATCGGCTTGATCGCGTTGATGTTGTCGTAGCCGACCACGAACACCTTGCCCTGCTTGCCGGCCGCGCGCACGGCCGACACGGCGCCGATCGCCATGTTGTCGTTGCCGCACAGCAGCGCCTTCAGGTTCGGGTATTCGTTGAGCATCGCGGCCGCGACCGCATTGCCCTTGTCGATCTCCCATTCACCGGACTGCACCGATACGACCTTCATCCCGCCCGCCTTCATCGCATCCTCGAAGCCGGCCGTGCGCTGCTGCGCATTGGTCGTCGTCGACACGCCCTCGACGATGCCGACCTGGTCGCCCGCCTTCAGCCGCTTCGCGAGGTAATCGCCGATCTTGCGCGCGCCCTTGCGGTTGTCCGGGCCGACGAACGGTACGTTCAGGTTCTTCGATTTCAGCACGTCGGGATCGAGCCGGTTGTCGATGTTCACGACGATGATGCCGGCGTCGACCGCCTTCTTCACGACCGGCACGAGCGCCTTCGAATCGGCCGGCGCGAGCACGATCGCGTCGACCTTCGACACGATCATCTGCTCGACGATGCGGATCTGGTTCGCGGTGTCGGTCTCGTCCTTGATGCCGTTGGTGATCAGGTCGAACTGGTTCGCGTTGTGCTTCTGGTATTCCTTCGCGCCCGTTTCCATCGTCAGGAAGAACTCGTTGGCGAGCGACTTCATCACGAGCGCGACCTTCGGCTTGGCCGATGATTGCGCATGGACGGCCGGTGCGGCGGCAACCGCGACGGCGGCGAGCGCGGCGGTCAGGAAGCGACGGCGAAAGAGGACATTCATACACATCTCCTGGCGACCGGCCCCAAGGACCGGACTATTGTTTGACTGTTGTTTTAATGTGAGCAAACGTTTGCGCCACACTACCCGGGCAACGGCCATCGATGCTGCTGTCGGTACCACGGAATGGAAGCGAGGCAGACGGCCGACTGCCTGACGCGTGCTGTTGTTTACGCGCCGCCGCCGGCGGGAAGCCGGCGGAGTGAAGGCTATGCTGTACCGATTCGCGTCGGCGCGCAACCTGTCTGATCAATATTTAAGGGTTTATTCGGAGCGCGTGTCACGCCGGATCCCGCGGCGCCGGCTCGTCTTCATCGGCTGACGGCGGCTCGCCGAAGCGGTTCGCATGCGGCGTGCCGGCGATGAAGCCGTTCATCACGAACAACGCGAGCGCGCCGACGATCGGCACGAACACCAACAGCATCCACCATCCCGACTTGTCGATGTCGTGCAGCCGCTTCACACCGACCGCAATCGACGACCACGCCGCGACGACGGCGACCACGATGAGCACCAGCATCGCCAGCAGCGGCAGATCGTCATCCGGCGAGCGGTGCGAATCCGCATCGAAAAACACGCTGAGCAACGCGGAAACCAGTGCGTAGATCCACCACGGCAGGCGTCCGATCCGGCCTTCGAAGGAAAAGAGAAACCATTTCAGGTTCATTGTTTACCTCGTCGTCACGCGTGTTGCGTGCTGTGCGCCATGCTGCCGAATGTGTCCGAACGGGCAATCCGCGTGCGTTGTGTTGCGAATGCGAACGGGCTGTCGGTCATGTGCCCCGCGCTTCGTTCCGGCGTCGCGAAGGGTGTCGTTGAAGCGGGCCGGCCGGTCGGGATGGTGCCGGAGAGTCGCGGCAACACCCGTCAGCCGGTATTCACGCGCATTGAATCACAGACAAGGAGAAACGGGGCGGCCGGTATGCAGGATGGCAAGGCCCGATGCGAGGCGCTCGAACGTGCCGTCTTGATTTCTCGCTGGCAGGCGAGCGCATATCGTGCGCCGGGTGCGGGGATGAATCGGCGGGAAACCGCGATTGCGGCCGGTGATTCGGTGAGTCTGGGTCGAACAACCAGGCGGCGGCAGATCGCCTGCCGCCTGGTGCATGACGGGACGTCGCGCCATCCGCGGTGATCGCGCGGACGGCGCACGACGTACTGTCGTCAAACGGCTTCGCGCAACAGCCCCGCGATTTCCGCTTCGTTCAGGTGCGGCGCGAACATCTCGATCAGCCGGTACGCATACGCACGCAGGAATGCGCCCTTGCGCAAGCCGACCCGCGTCGTGCTCGCCTCGAACAGGTGCTGCGTATCGAGCGCGACGAGCCCCGTGTCGCGCTGCGGATCGTAGGCCATCGCCGCGACGACGCCGATCCCCATCCCGAGCTCGACATAGGTCTTGATCACGTCGGCGTCGATCGCGGTCAGCACGACGTCGGGCACGGCACCCGCCTGCGTGAATGCCTGATCGATGTGCGAGCGGCCCGTGAAGTCCTGGTCGTACGTGATGATCGGGTACTCGGCGATTTCCTCGAGCGTCAGGTTCGCGCGACCGACGAGCGGATGGCCCTTCGGCACGACGACCGTGTGGTGCCACGAATAGCACGGGAACGTGACGATGTCCGGATAGCGGTCGAGCGCTTCGGTCGAGATGCCGAGATCGGCCTCGCCGTTCAGGATCATCTGCGCAATCTGCTGCGGGCTGCCCTGGCGCAGCGCGAGATGGACCTTCGGGAACACGTCGGTAAACTGCCGGATCACCTTCGGCAGCGCGTAGCGCGCCTGCGTGTGCGTCGTCGCGACGACGAGGTGGCCGCTGTCCTGGTCGGCGAACTGGCGCGCGACGCGGCGCAGGTTCTCGGCATCGAGCAGCATCCGCTCGATCAGCTGGTGCACGGCCTTGCCGGGCTCCGTGAGCCCCGTCAGCCGCTTGCCGCGCCGGATGAAGATATCGACGCCCAGTTCATCCTCGAGATCCTTGATCTGCTTGGACACGCCGGACTGCGACGTGTACAGCACGTTCGCGACTTCCGTCAGGTTCATGTTCTGGCGCACCGCTTCGCGCACGAACCGCAATTGCTGAAAATTCATGGGTATGCCTCTTAGGCTGTCGTTGTTTGATTGTCTGATCGGAGCGCGCTCCGCCCCCTGCCCTGCATTCTGGCGTCAACGCGCGGGAAACACACGCACCGCGCGCGGCACGGCCGTCGCACCGTCGCCGACCTGCAGCGACAGCGCACGCCATGCGTCGCGATCGAGTTCCGCCTCGAGCGCGCCGCCCGCGCGCGCCTCGAGCTCCACGCGCACTGAACCGCCGAGCGGAATCACGCGGCGCACGTCCACCGCGATGCCGTCGCGGTGCCCTTCACCGGCCGGCCAGAGCTGCAGGTCGTGCGGCCGCACGTACGCGTTCGCAGGGCCCGCGAAATCGGCATCGACCTCGATCGGCGCAGCCGCGCCCTCGGCCACGAAGCCGCGCCCGGCGACCGTGCCCGGCAGCCGGTTGGCCGCGCCGAGGAACTCGTAGACGAACGCGCTCTGCGGATGATCGTAGACGTCCTGCGGGCTGCCGACCTGCTCAACGTGGCCGCGGTTCAGCACGACGATGCGGTCCGCGACTTCCAGCGCCTCCTCCTGGTCGTGCGTGACGAAGATCGTCGAGATGTGCAGGTCGTCGTGCAGACGACGCAGCCAGCCGCGCAGTTCCTTGCGGACCTTCGCGTCAAGCGCGCCGAACGGCTCGTCGAGCAGCAGCACCTTCGGCTCGACCGCGAGCGCGCGGGCGAGCGCGATGCGCTGGCGCTGGCCGCCCGACAGCTCCGACGGATAACGCTGCGCAAGCCAGTCGAGCTGCACGAGCTTCAGCAGCTCGTGCACCTTGTCGCGGATCGCGCTTTCCGACGGCCGCTCGCGGCGCGGCTTCACGCGCAGCCCGAACGCGACGTTCTCGAACACGGTCATGTGGCGGAACAGCGCGTAGTGCTGGAACACGAACCCGACCTGCCGATCGCGCGCGCCGACCGACGCGACGTCGAGCCCCTGCAGCACGACCTGGCCGGCGTCCGCGTGCTCGAGGCCCGCGATCACGCGCAGCAGCGTGGTCTTGCCGCAGCCGGACGGCCCGAGCAGCGCGACCAGTTCACCGGGCGGGAAGTCGAGCGACACGTTGTCGAGCGCCGTGAAATCGCCGAAGCGCTTCTGAAGGTTACGGACGGTGATACCCATTCTGGTTGCCTCTTTACGATTTCGACGAAACGGCGGCGGGGCCGGCGTGTGCGGGAACGGTGTCGCTCGCGCCGGCCAGTTCGGCGGCGAGATGACGCTCGGCGATCAGTTTCAGGGCGAGCGTGACGAGCGCGAGCAGCGCGAGCACCGACGCCACCGCGAACGCTGCCGCGAAGTTGTACTCGTTGTACAGGATCTCGACGTGCAGCGGCATCGTGTCGGTCACGCCGCGGATGTGGCCCGATACGACCGACACCGCGCCGAACTCGCCCATCGCACGCGCGTTGCACAGGATCACGCCGTACAGCAAACCCCACTTCACGTTCGGCAGCGTCACGCGGCGGAAGATCTGCCAGCCCGACGCGCCGAGCACGCGCGCGGCTTCTTCCTCGTCGGTGCCTTGCGCCTGCATCAGCGGAATCAGCTCGCGCGCGACGAACGGGAACGTGACGAAGATCGTCGCGAGCACGATGCCCGGCACCGCGAAGATGATCTGCACGTCGTGCGCCTGCAGCCACGGCCCGAGCCAGCCCTGCGCGCCGAACAGCAGCACGTACACGAGACCCGAGATCACCGGCGACACCGAGAACGGCAGGTCGATCAGCGTCGTCAGCAGCGCCTTGCCGCGGAATTCGAATTTCGCGATCGCCCACGACGCGCACACGCCGAACACGAGGTTCAGCGGCACGGCGATCACGGCGACGGTCAGCGTCAGCTTGATCGCCGACCACGCGTCGGGATCGGCCAGCGATTCGAGATAGAAGCCGACGCCTTTTCTCAGCGCCTCGACGAACACCGCGGCGAGCGGCACGACGAGGAAGAACGCAAGGAACGCCAGCGCGATGCCCGTGAGCAGCCAGCGCACGACGCGCGACTCGCTGACGGGGTCGAGCCGCTTCGCGGCGCGCCCTTGCTCGGCCGAAGACGGGGTTTTCAGCACGACGGTGGCCTCCTGGCTCATTGCTGGCCTCCTGCTGCGGCGGCGGTGACGGTAGCAGGCGCGGGACCGCTCGCACCCTTGCTCGTGCGGCGCTGCAGATACCACTGCAGCGTGTTGATCAGCAGCAGCATCAGGAACGACACGACGAGCATCACGACCGCCAGCGCGGTCGCGCCCGCGTAGTCGTACTGCTCGAGCTTCGTGATGATGAGCAGCGACGTGATCTCGGATTTCATCGGCACGTTGCCGGCGATGAAGATCACCGAGCCGTATTCACCGAGCGCACGCGCGAACGCGAGCGCGAACCCGGTGAGGAGCGCCGGCAGCACGGCCGGCAGCACGACGCGGCGGAACGTCAGCCAGCGCGACGCGCCCAGGCACGCGGCCGCCTCTTCCTGCTCGCGCTCGAAGTCCTCGAGCACTGGCTGCACGGTGCGCACGACGAACGGCAGCCCGATGAAGGTCAGCGCAACCAGCACGCCGGCCGGCGTGAACGCGATCTTGATGCCGAGCGGCGCGAGATACTGGCCGACCCAGCCGTTGGTCGCATAGACGGCCGCGAGCGAGATGCCGGCAACCGACGTCGGCAGCGCGAACGGCAGGTCGACGATCGCATCGACGAGGCGCTTGAACGGGAACGTGTAGCGCACGAGCACCCACGCGACGAGGAAGCCGAACACGGCGTTGATCAGCGCGCCGCCGAGTGCGGACGTGAACGTCAGCCGGTACGACGCGAGCACGCGCGGCGACGCGACGGCGGTGACGAACTGGTCCCACGACAGCGTCGCGGTCTTCAGGAACGTGGCGGCGAGCGGTATCAGCACCACGAGGCTCAAATAGGCCACCGTGATGCCTAGCGTCACGCCGAAACCGGGCAGCGCGCTCGGCTTGCGAAAGGTGTACGTCGTCATCGGATGCTCTTGCTGGGTCGATGCTGCTCATGGGTCCGACGCAAACGCCGGCGCGATGCTTTGCGCCGGCGGCCCGCCGAGGGTGCGGCGCGCTGTCGTGGCGCGCCGCTGTCGTTATGGTGTTACTGCGGCTTGTAGATCGAATCGAACACGCCGCCGTCCGCGAAATGCGTCTTCTGCGCATTCGTCCAGCCGCCGAAGGTATCGTCGACCGTGTACAGCTTCAGCTTCGGGAACTGCTTGGTCAGCTCCGCCGGCACGTTCTTCGAACGCGGCCGGTAGTAGTTGCGTGCCGCGATCTCCTGGCCCTGCGGGCTGTACAGGAAGTTCAGGTACGCATCGGCCAGCTTGCGCGTGCCCTTCTTGTCGACCACCTTGTCGACCACCGCGACGGGCGGCTCGGCCAGGATGCTCACCGACGGCACGACGATCTCGAACTTGTCGGTACCGAATTCCTTGACCGACAGGAACGCCTCGTTTTCCCATGCGATCAGCACGTCGCCGATCCCGCGCTGCACGAAGCTCGTGGTCGCGCCGCGTGCGCCCGAATCGAGCACGCCCGCGTTCTTGTAGAGCTTCGTGACGAATTCCTTCGCCGTCTGCTCGTTGCCGCCCGGCTTGTGCACCGCGTACGCCCATGCGGCCAGGTAGTTCCAGCGTGCGCCGCCCGACGTCTTCGGGTTCGGCGTGACGATCGAGATGCCCGGCTTGGTCAGGTCGTCCCAGTCCTTGATCCCCTTCGGGTTGCCCTTGCGCACCAGGAACACGATCGTCGACGTATACGGCGACGCGTTGTCGGGCAGGCGCTTCTGCCAATCCTTGTTGACGAGGCCCTTGTTCGCGAGCGCGTCGATGTCGTACGCCAATGCCAGCGTGACGACGTCGGCCTGCAGGCCGTCGAGCACCGAGCGCGCCTGCGCGCCCGAACCGCCGTGCGACTGCTTGAAGTTGACGGTCTCGCCCGTCTTCGCCTTCCACTCCTTGCCGAACGCCTGGTTGAAGTCCTGATACAGCTCGCGCGTCGGGTCGTACGACACGTTCAGGAAGGTCGTATCGGCCTGGGCGTGCGTCGCGACGCCCAGCGCCGCCGCCGCGCCCAGCGCGAGTGTTGCGATCAGGCGGCCCACTCCGCCCACCAGCCCCGTATTGCGCTTGCCCATCCTTGGTTCTCCAGTGTTGTCGGTATTGCGATGTCGGGCCAGTCTAGCGAACGGGTTACATGATTAAAAATAATCGTTCCTCATTTTTTAATACTCAAAAGTGCTAACGCAGACGGGATGGACGGTTGCGGCAGATGAACCGGCGTCCGGACGTCGCAAAATCACGTCGGAACCGGCGTGATCGCGTCGAACCTCACGTAACACTTGAAATTCGCGAACTACTGTATAAAAATACAGCTCACTGTCTATCCATACAGTTGAGCCATGACCAAACTCACCGCCCGTCAGCAGCAAGTGTTCGACTTGATCCGTCGCGCGATCGAGCGCTCCGGATTCCCGCCCACCCGTGCCGAGATCGCGGCCGAACTGGGCTTCAGCTCGCCGAATGCGGCCGAAGAGCATCTGCGCGCGCTGGCGCGCAAGGGTGTGATCGAGCTGGCCGCCGGCGCGTCGCGCGGCATCCGCCTGCTCGGCATCGACGATGCCCCGCACCAGTTCACGCTCCCGCACGCCGGCCTGATGCAGCTGTCGCTGCCGCTCGTCGGCCGTGTGGCAGCCGGTAGCCCGATCCTCGCGCAGGAGCACATCTCGCAGCATTACGCGTGCGATCCCGCGCTGTTCACCAGCAAGCCCGACTACCTGTTGAAAGTGCGCGGCCTGTCGATGCGCGACGCCGGCATCCTCGATGGCGACCTGCTCGCCGTGCAGAAGCGCACGGAAGCGAAGGACGGCCAGATCATCGTCGCGCGTCTCGGCGACGACGTCACGGTCAAGCGCCTGATGCGCCGGCCGGGCGGTCTCGAGCTGATCGCGGAGAACCCGGATTACGAAAACATCTTCGTCAAGGCCGGCAGCGCGGAATTCGCGCTGGAAGGCATCGCCGTCGGGCTGATCCGCTCGGGCGAACTCTGACATTCCGTCTCGCTGAGGAGAACATCATGGAACGCCTTGCCCGCCTGCTGCCTTTCCGTCAATTCGGTCGCCTGCGTCACCTGCGCGGCCGTACGCCCTGCGCACCGCTGTCCGCGGCGGCGCCTGTGCAAGAAGAAGTCGCAGTCGAACGGCAGGCGTCCCTGCTGCCGTCGGCGCTCCCCGCTTTCGCGCGGGTATCGCTGAACGCCGGCCTGAATCACGCGGAACCCGCGCGTCGCGCGCCGGTGCGCGTCTATCACGGTCGGTCGCGCCTGATCATGGTCGGCACGATCGATGCCGTGTGCCGGATGATCGATCGCTGCATTGCAGAGGAACGATCGGCTACGCCTGGCGGTCTCTGATTGCGGAACATCCCCGCACCGGAGGCAACGTGACCGGATCTTCGGGCCGCGCATGGCGGCTCAAACCCCTGCTGATCATCGTGCTGGCCATCGCCGCCGTTGCGGCGATCGGCTATGCCTACGCGTCGCCGTACGTCGCGCTCGGCCGCCTGAAAACGGCGATCGATGCGCGCGATGCGCAGGCCATCAGTGAATATGTCGATTTTCCGTCGCTGCGCATCAGCCTGAAGCAGCAGGTCACGGAAGAGCTGATGCGCCGGATCGACGCGGTGAAGAAGAGCAATCCATTCGCGGTGCTCGGTGCACTGATCGGGTCGGCATTGATCGGCCCGCTGGTCGATGCATACGCGACCCCGGAGGGCGTGGCCGCGCTGATGAGCGGATTGCCACCGCGTGGCAATCCGGGGGAGCGTCCACCTGACTTGTCGAATCTGCCGCCAGGCAGCGATGCGCCGGGCAACACGCCGGCCGCACCGGTGCCCAATCAGGCTTCGGCAAGCGCAGCCGCTCCGGGCAGCAACGTGGTAGCCGCATCATCGCCGCCCCCTGCTGCTGCCGCGCCGGCCAGCCCGGTCGAAGCACCGCATTCGCCGCATCAGCAGCAAACCAGCGCCGGCTACCGGAATATCGATGAATTCGTCGTGACCTACCAGCGCAGTGCCGACGGCACGCGCTATGCGGCGATATTCCACCGCTTCGGCCTGTTCTCGTGGAAGTTGTCCGCAATCGACCTGCACGCTTGACAGGGCTCGACAGGACTTGACTGGCTCAGGGTCAGCGCCCGAGCCACTGAGGCGGCGTGACTGCCTGACCGGCACGGTTCGCCAGTCAGGCAGTCATCGAATCATTGGATCATTTGCCGTTCGCCGTGGCCGCTTCACGCTCGCGTGCGATTTCGGCCTTCTGCTCTTGCGCCGACGAACACGCAACCAGGATGCTGCAGTTCACGCGATCGAGCAGTTGTGTGTTGCCCGAGCCCATCCACCATCTCGACAGCCCGCTGCGGCACCGGTGGCCGACGACGACGAGATCGGCGTTCAGTTCCGTCGCGAGATTCGCGATTTCGTCGATCGGATAGCCGAATGCGAAATGGCCTTCGGCCTGCACGCCGCGCTCGCGCAGCCAGTTCACCCCTTCCTGCAGGATTTCACGCGCGGTTTCCTCGAACCGGCCGCACGCGACGTCGGTCAGCAAACCCGCGCTCTGTGCAATGCTCGAGCGCATGTCGACGACCGACAGCAAATGCGTTTCGGCCTTCAGGTCCATCGCGAGATTGGCGCCGCAGCGCAGTGCCTTGCGCCCTTCGAGCGTGCCGTCGTAACACAGCAGAATCTTGTTGTAGCTAGCCATGAAACCTCCCTATCGCAACAACGAGCCTACGCATTCATCATGGTGCGCCGCAATTCAGGACGCAAGGGATGGAAAACGCTGATTCGCCCCGCTCGGCGCGTGCGCGATGATGCGGTGCACGATCGGTGCGCGCATGCATCGCACCGCGCAGGCATGCCCTGAAGAGACGCAGCCGATGCACTAGAATGGCCCGTTCGTACTCCAGCGGGCCACCAGGCGCCGGCGTCGTGCGCTTCGGTCATGCCCGTGTGACAGGCAATCGTCCGATCGGTTCGCCTACCGGCAGCGAAACGCTGCCGCGCCCGCATACAACGACAACACACCCATGCTCGTTGCACCGATCGATTTCCGGAACGTCGAAAAGCGCTATGGCGACAAGCTCGTCGTCAACGGCCTGTCGTTCACCGTGCAGGCCGGCGAATGCTACGGCCTGCTCGGCCCCAACGGCGCGGGCAAGACCACCACGCTGAAAATGCTGCTCGGCCTCACGCACCCCGATGCAGGCACCATTTCGCTCTGCGGCGAACCGGTTCCATCGCGTGCGCGGCATGCGCGCCAGCGTGTCGGGGTCGTCCCGCAGTTCGACAATCTCGACCCCGACTTCACCGTGCGCGAGAACCTGCTCGTCTTCAGCCGCTATTTCGGCATGTCGGCGCAGGCTGCGCACGCGCTCGTGAAACCCCTGCTCGAATTCGCGAAGCTCGAGAACAAGGCCGATGCGAAGGTCGGCGAGCTGTCGGGCGGCATGAAGCGCCGGCTCACGCTCGCCCGTGCGCTCGTCAACGATCCCGATGTGCTGGTGCTCGACGAGCCGACGACGGGCCTCGACCCGCAGGCACGCCACCTCATGTGGGAACGCCTGCGCTCGCTGCTCGCTCGAGGCAAGACGATCCTGATCACCACGCACTTCATGGAAGAAGCCGAGCGCCTGTGCGACCGGCTGTGTGTGATCGAGGAAGGCCGCAAGATCGCCGAAGGTGCGCCGCACGCGCTGATCGAATCGGAGATCGGCTGCGACGTGATCGAGATCTACGGGCCCGATCCGGCCACGCTGCGCGACGAGCTGGCGGCGTTCGCGAAGCACACCGAGATCAGCGGCGAGACGCTGTTCTGCTATGTGAGCGACCCGGAACCGCTCAGTGCGCGACTCAAGGGTCGCACGGGGTTGCGCTATCTGCATCGCCCGGCCAATCTGGAAGATGTGTTCCTGCGGCTCACGGGCCGCGAAATGCAGGACTGATCGATCATGGACGTGCGCAACTATTCCGCCACCGCCCCGTCGGCACCGCCGCGCGTGTCACGCTTCGCGATCGCGATGCCCGCGAACGCAACCAACTGGATCGCCGTCTGGCGGCGCAACTATCTCGTCTGGCGCAAGCTCGCGCTCGCGTCGATGTTCGGCAATCTTGCCGATCCGATGATCTATCTGTTCGGTCTGGGGTTCGGGCTCGGCCTGATGCTCGGCCATGTCGACGGCGTGTCGTATATCGCGTTCCTCGCGGCCGGTACGGTCGGCTCGAGCGTGATGATGTCCGCGAGCTTCGAGTCGATGTATTCGGGTTTCTCGCGGATGCACGTGCAGCGCACATGGGAAGCGATCATGCATACGCCGCTTGCGCTCGGCGACATCGTGCTCGGCGAGATCGTCTGGGGGGCCAGCAAGGCGATGCTGTCGGGGGCCGCGATCATGCTCGTCGCGGGGGCGCTCGGCTATGCGCAGTTTCCGTCGATGCTCGCGGCGCTGCCCGTGATCGCGCTCGCGGGCCTCGCGTTCGCAAGCGTCGCGATGATCGTCACGGCGCTCGCACCGTCCTACGATTTCTTCATGTTTTATCAGACGCTCGTGCTGACGCCGATGCTGCTGCTGTCGGGCGTGTTCTTCCCGACCACGCAGCTGCCGCCGATCGCGCGGCACGCGGCGCAGGCACTGCCGCTCGCGAACGCCGTCGAGCTGATCCGGCCCGCGATGCTCGGCCGGCCGGCGACCGACGTCGCGCTGCATGTCGCGGTGCTCGCCGGCTACGCGATCGGCGGGTTCCTGCTGTCCGCCTGGCTGTTCCGGCGGCGGATGATGCGCTGACGGCCGGCGCACCGGGCGCCGGCTTCATGCGACGACGTTACTCGTCGTCGTCGCTCCACGGGATCTCGACGTCGGTCAGGAACGCGACGGTCGCGAGCGGGCCACCTTCCTGGCGGCCAAGCTTGCCGTCCGCGCGATGCCATTCGACGCGGAACTGCGTGCCCGAATCGTCTGCGACCAGATAAACCGAGCGCAGCTCTTCCTTGTCGGCCTCGTCCACCGGGCCGTCGAACGACACCAGCATCTTCTGCGGCCACAGGCCGTTGACCGGATCGTAAATGCGGTCGCCTTGCGGAATGTCGATGCTGGCCTCGACGCCGATCGTTGCGGAGGCCTCGATGATCATCGTGCCGAGTGCGTTCAGCACGGCAGTCGCCCGCGCGGAATTGGCCTGGCGGATCGCGAGATCGCCGCGCGTCAGCGCCTTTTCGAGTCGAGGATGAATCTTCGGTTGGGTCATGCGTTTTCCTGTTTGCTTCTTGTAAATGGCGCCGCACGCGTGAAACGGCGGCGCCGGATGAATACGACGATTGCGCCCGGCCGGCGCACCGCTTGCGCGCGTCAGAACCCGAGCGCGACCGCGAGCAGGCCGCTCGCGATCCCGAACACGACGACGAGGATCGCGACGATGGCCAGCATGTAAGGCTTGAACGAACGCGCGAGCATCGCGAGCGACGGCACGCTGATCGGCGGCAGCGTCATCAGCAGCGCGGCGGCCGGGCCGACGCCCATGCCGAGCGACAGCATCGCCTGGATGATCGGCACCTCGCCCGCCGTCGGGATCACGAACAGCATGCCCGCGACCGCGAAGGCGACGATCCAGCCGAGATGATTGCCGATGTCCGGGCCGATATGCGGGAACAGCCATGCGCGCGCGGCGCCGAGCAGCAGCACGAGCACGATGTATTCGGGCACGAGCCGCACGGCCATGCGCGCGAGCAGCTTCATCCAGCGGACGAACGGATTGCCGGCCGCGGCCTGCTCGGCCGCCAGCGCGGCGAGCTGCGCATCGTCGATGCGGGCGTCTTCAGGGCGCGCGATCCGGTTCAGCAGATAGCCGATCCCGAATACCATCGCGACGCCGAGCACGAGGCGCAGCGCACTCCAGTGCCAGCCGAGCACGAAGCCCATGAAAACCAGCGCCGCCGGGTTCAGCACCGTGTTGCCGAGCCAGAACGCGACCGCGCCGCCCGGCGAGGCATGGCGTGCACGCAGCCCCGCGACGACCGGCGCCGCGCAGCACGTGCACATCATGCCGGGCAGCGACAGCAGGCCGCCCGCGGCGACGCTGCCGAAGCCGGTGCGGCCGAGCACGCGCGCGACCCAGTGCGCGGGCAGCAGCGCCTGCACGGCCGAACCGAGCAGCAAGCCGAGCACCATCGCCTGCCAGATCGCCTTGCCGTACGCCCATGCGTAGTCGAGCGCGGCCTTCAGCGACGGCTCGGGCGCGGCCGCCGACGTGCCCATCAGGATCGACTGTCCGATCGAATGATGCTCGGCGGCAACGAACGCCTTGTTGTAGTACGGGAACCATTTCACATAGAACAGCCCCGCGACCGCGATCAGCAGGAAGGTCATCCAGCCGAGTGCCGGATTGGGTTGGGTGCGTGTGGTCGTCATCGTGTGATCGTCGATTGGTTTTTGTCGGTGGCGGGCTTCACGCCTGCCGCAACGCGGCCGACGCGGGCAGCCCGGCCTGCGCGAGTTGCGCCAGCAGCGTGCGCGCCTGGTCGCACACATCGGCCGCGTTGGGCCGGAAGGTGAACGTCAGCGCCCGGTTCGGCTTGTTGTACGTCGCGCGATAAGTGCGCGCATAGGCGGGATCGTAATGCTTGTCGATCAGTTCGGTGAACAGTTCGGCACGCGCGCCGGCATCGATCAGCGCCTTCCAGTGCGTCACCTGTTCGCGGCTGTGCAGGCCGATCAGCCGGTGCAGCTGTGCCTTGAACGCGTCCGGTTCGTCGAACAGGTGCGCGTAATCGTCGAGGAGGAACGCGATGCGCTCGTCGTGCGCCGCGTCGACATGCACCCACGGCCCTGCGTGAAACGCTTCGATCAACGCGATCGGCAACTGCACGAGCCCGATCCTGCGGCTTTCCGACTCGACAAATACCGGCCATTCGGGGTCGAAACGCCCAAGTGTTTCGACGAGCCCCGAATCGAACCCCTTCTGCGCCGGCTGCGGCTTGCCCGGCAGCGCGCCGAGCAGCGAACCGCGATGGCACGCGAGCGCCTCGAGATCGAGCGTCTGCGCGCCCGCGTCGCGCAGCGCGTTCAGCAGGCGCGTCTTGCCGCAGCCCGTATGGCCGACGAGCGCGATGTAGCGAAAGCGCGTCGGCAGCGAGTCGAGCGTCGCGCACACCGACTGGCGGTATGACTTGTAGCCGCCGTCGAGCTGGCGCGCCTTCCAGCCGATCAGGTTGAACCAAGTCGTCATCGAGCCCGAGCGCTTGCCGCCGCGCCAGCAGTAGATCAGCGGCCGCCAGTTGCGCGGCCGGTCGGCGAACGTCGTGTCGAGATGACGCGCGATGTTGCGTGCCACCATCGCCGCGCCGACGCGCGTCGCCTCGTACGGCGACACCTGCCGGTACATCGTGCCGACGAGCACGCGCTCCTCGTTGCTGAGCACGGGCGCGTTCAGCGCGCCGGGGATATGATCCTCGGCGAACTCGAGCGGCGTGCGCACGTCGATGATCTCGTCGAACTCGCCGGCGCGATCGAGGGTGACAATCAGGTTCTTCAATTTGGCGTCGAACAGGGGCGATGCGGCTCGATGAGCCGCATGGGCACGGAAGGCGGATTGGCGATTATCTCACGGGCCGGCGTCTCGGGCCGCGCGCGGCGGCCGGCGGCGGCGATGCGGCCTGCATCGCGTCGATCAGATGATCGCGGAACGCGCGAACCGACGCGGGCAGATCGCGCCCCGCCATCGTCTGTACCTGGATGCTGCGCTCGCGCAACTGCGGGTTCGTCACGGGCACGACGACGAAGCCGTCCGCGGCGCAGCGGTCGCGCACCGACAGCAGCCCCGTGAACATCACCGCGCCCGTGCGCCGCGCATAACCGTACATCGCCGCCGTGTTGTTGCTCGTCAGTTCAGGCTCGAGCAGCAGCCCGTCGAGCGCGCATGCGATGTCGATCAGCTGGCGCACCGTGGTGCCGGCCTCGGGCAGCACGTGCGGGTGACGCGCGACATCGGCGAGCGACACCGCTTCACGCGTCGCAAGCGGATGGTCACGCCGCACCAGCGCGAAGATCGGCGCGCGCTCGGTATGCTCGACGCGCACGCCCTTCTCCGGCGCGAGGCTGAAGCTCAACGCGATGTCCACGTCGCCGTCGCGCACGCGCCGCGTCGCGTCCGCCGGCGACACGACCCACACCGAGAAATCGACGCCCGGATGGCGCGCCTTGAAGCGCGCGAGCGTGCCGGGCAGGAAATCGATCGCGAACCCTTCCGAGCACGCGATCTTCAGCAGGCTGCCGTGCAGCGCGTCGAGCCCGCCGATGTCCTTCATCACGTGCTCGGCCTCCAGCAGGCTGCGCTGCGCGAACGCCAGAAGCCGCTCGCCGGCCTCCGACAGCGCCATCCCGCGCGGCCGGCGCTCGAACAGCGGTGCCCCGAGCTCGCTCTCGAGTTTCGCGATCTGCCGGCTGATCGCCGAGACGGCCACGTGCAGCCGCGCGGACGCGTCGCTGATCGAACCGGTGCGCGCCACCTCGACGAAATACCGCAACGCCAGGCCATGCAGGAAAGCCGCCATCGTTCTGTCTCCACCCGGCTGCCGGCCGCGTTGCTTTGCCTTTTCGGCAAAGAAAGGTTCGAAATTCGATCATTGTGACAAAAAAAACGGCTTTCTAGAATCGATCGCACTTCACGCTGCACGCACGATCCGCGGCGTGCAGCGAACCCGACAGAGGAGACACGACTTGAGCCGTACCGCCGCCATCCAGCACGCGCTGAACCAGTTCGAATCCGGTGCGTTCTTCACGACCCTGAGCCGCCGCGTCGGCTTGCGAACCGAAAGCCAGGAGAGCGGCAACGGTGCCGCGCTGCGCGCCTACCTGACCGACGAGATCGCACCCGAGGCCGCGCGCCTCGGCTTCACGTCGCGGATCGTCGACAATCCCGTCGACGGCGGCGGCCCGTTCCTGCTCGCATCGCGCCACGAAGACGATGCATTTCCGACCGTGCTGATCTACGGCCACGGCGACGTCGTGCGCGGCTACGACGCGCAGTGGCGCGCACCGCTGTCGCCGTGGACGCTGACGGCCGACGGTGACCGCTGGTACGGCCGCGGCAGCGCCGACAACAAGGGCCAGCACACCATCAACCTGGCCGCGCTGGCGAGCGTGCTCGATGCACGCGGCGGCCGGATGGGCTTCAACGCGAAGCTGCTGATCGAGATGGGCGAGGAAACGGGTTCGCCGGGCCTCGACGCACTGTGCCGTCAGGAGCGCGATGCGCTCGCGGCCGACGTGCTGATCGCGTCCGACGGCCCGCGCATCGCGGCCGCGCGCCCCACGGTGTTCCTCGGCTCGCGCGGCTCGGTCAATTTCAAGCTGAGCCTGCGCGCCCGTGACGGCGCGCATCACTCCGGCAACTGGGGCGGGCTGCTGCGCAATCCGGCGATCGTGCTCGCGCACGCACTCGCGAGCCTCGTCGACGCGCGCGGCGCGATTCGCGTCGCGGGGCTGCGTCCGCCGCCGATCCCGGCCGCCGTGCGCGAGGCGCTCGCCGATCTCTGCGTCGGCGGCGGCCCCGGCGATCCGGCGCTCGACGCCGGCTGGGGCGAGCCCGGCCTCACCGCGCCCGAACGCGTGTTCGGCTGGAACACGTTCGAGATCCTCGCATTCAAGGCCGGCAACCCCGAGCACCCCGTCAATGCGATCCCGCCCGCCGCGTATGCGCACTGCCAGTTGCGCTTCGTCGTCGGCACCGACTGGCAGGCGCTGCATGCGCACCTGCGCACGCACCTCGATGCGCACGGCTTCGCCGACATCGAGATCGACGTCGAGCGCGGTGCACCGGCGACGCGCGTGCCGCCGGACGATCCGTGGGTCCGCTGGGCCGTCGCGTCGCTGGCGCGGACCACCGGCAAGAAACCCGCGATCCTGCCGAATCTCGGCGGCACGCTGCCGAACGAAGTGTTCGCCGACACGCTCGGGCTGCCGACCCTGTGGGTACCCCATTCGTACCCCGCGTGCTCGCAGCACGCGCCCGACGAGCACCTGCTCGCGAGCGTCGTCAGCGAGGGGCTGCAAATGATGGCCGGCCTCTTCTGGGATCTCGGCGACGACGCCCCGACCGTTCGCCGCGCGGCGCCCGCCGCGGCCGGCGCCACCCTGTAACGCGCTTCGCCCCTTTCACGGGACCTGCCCACACGATGAACACGACCACCCTGACCTCGCAGGAAGCCGCCCACCCCAGCGCCGCGAAGATCCGGCGCATCATCTTCGCGGCGTCGATCGGCAACGCACTCGAATGGTTCGACCTGATCGTCTACGGCTTCTTCGCGGTGACGATCGCCAAGCTGTTCTTCCCCGCCACGAGCGAAGCGACGTCGCTGATGCTCACGCTCGGCACGTTCGGGCTGTCCTACCTGATCCGGCCGATCGGCGGCTTCGTGCTCGGCGCGTACGCGGATCGCGCGGGCCGCAAGGCGTCGCTGCTGCTGTCGATCGCGATGATGATGGCCGGCACGCTGCTGATCGCGTCGATGCCGACCTACGCATCGATCGGCATACTTGCGCCGCTCGGGATCATGCTGTCGCGGCTGATGCAGGGCTTTTCCGCGGGCGGCGAATTCGCGAGCTCGACCGCGTTCCTCGTCGAGCACGCGCCGCAGCGGCGCGGTTTCATGTCGAGCTGGCAGTTCGCGAGCCAGGGCCTCGCGACGCTGCTCGCGTCGGGCTTCGGTGCGCTGCTGACGTCCACGCTGACAACCGCGCAACTCGAAAGCTGGGGCTGGCGCGTGCCGTTCCTGTTCGGGCTCGCGATCGGCCCGGTCGGGCTGTACATCCGCCGTTACGTCGACGAAGGCGTCGAGTTCAAGACGCAGGCACGCTCGGAAGCGCCGGTGCGCGAACTGTTCGCGGATCAGAAGCTGCGGCTGCTGCTGTCGATCGGCGCGCTCGTGATCTCGACCGCGATCAACTACATGGTGCTGTACATGCCGACCTATGCGATCAAGCAGCTCGGCCTGCCCGCGTCGACGGGCTTCGCGGCGACGCTCGCGACCGGTTTCGTGCTCACGCTCGTCACGCCGGTCGTCGGCCACCTGTCCGATCGCACGGGGCGGATCCGCATGATGGCGGCCGCGGCCGTGCTGATGCTCGTCAGCGTGTGGCCGACGTTCGCCTGGCTCACGCGCCACGCGTCGTTCGCGACGATGCTCGCCGCACTGGTCTGGATCGGCGCGCTGAAGGCGATGTACTGCGGCGCGCTGCCGGCGCTGATGGCCGAGCTGTTCCCGTCGCAGACGCGCGCAACGGGGCTCGCGGTCAGCTACAACACGGGGGTCACGCTGTTCGGCGGCTTCGCGCCGTTCGTCATCACCTGGCTGATCAGCGCGACCGGCAACCGGCTGTCGCCGGCGCTCTACCTGATGGGGTGTGCGGTGCTGAGCCTCGTCGCGCTGTTCGTCGCGCGCACCCGGCTCAAGATGCGATAACGGAAGAAACGACGGCGCGGCGACGCGCCGCCGGTGCGGCCCGGCGCGGCATCGTCGCCGCGCGGGCCGCGCGCCGTTTACGGCGCCGGGTTCGGCTGCAGCTCGTGCAGTGCGTCGATCTCGGCGAGGATCTCGTCGGACAGCTTCACGTCGACGCTGCCGATGTTCTCCTTCAACTGCTCGAGCGACGTCGCGCCGACCAGGTTGCTGCGCACGAACGGCCGGCTGTTGACGAACGCCAGCGCGAGCTGCGCGGGCGACAGCCCGTGACGCCGCGCGAGCGCGACATAGCGCGACGTCGCCTCGACGGCCTGCGGCTTGCTGTAGCGCTGGAAACGCTCGAACAGCGTAATGCGCGCACCGGCCGGACGCGCACCGTTCTCGTACTTGCCGGACAGCCAGCCGAACGCGAGCGGCGAATACGCGAGCAGGCCGACGCCGTCACGATGCGTGAACTCCGACAGCCCGTTCTCGAACGTGCGATTCACCAGGCTGTACGGATTCTGGATGCTCGCGATACGCGGCAGCCCGAGCTTCTCGGCCGCGCGCAGGAACTGCGCGACGCCCCATGGCGTTTCGTTCGACACGCCGATCGCGCGTACCTTGCCGGCCTTCACGAATTCCGCGAGCACGCCGAGAGTTTCCTCGATCGGCACCGTGTAGGCGTCGTCGACCCACGGATAGGCGGGACGGCCGAACGTCGTCGTGCTGCGGTCGGGCCAGTGCAGCTGATAAAGATCGACGTAGTCGGTCTGCAGGCGCTTGAGGCTGCCGTCGAGCGCTTCGGTCAGGTTCTTCCGGTCGAACTGGTTGCCTTCGCCGCGAATATGGCGCGGATTGTGCGGCTGCCGCGCCGGCCCCGCGATTTTCGTCGCAAGCACGATGCGCTCGCGCTGCGCGCGATGCTGCGCGAGCCACGTGCCGATGTACTGTTCGGTGCGCCCCTGCGTATCGGGCTTCGGCGGCACCGGATACATCTCCGCGGCATCGATCAGCGTCACGCCTTGCCCGATCGCGTAGTCGATCTGCTCGTGCGCATCGCGCTCCGAATTCTGCTCGCCCCACGTCATCGTGCCGAGGCCGATCAGGCTGACCTCGATGCCCGAATCGCCGAGTGTGCGGTATTCCATGCTGTTCCTGTCGCGTCAGTGGAAAGCAAGAACGCTATCACATTGAAGCGACCGCTTCAGACAGGCGCCGCACACGCTTACAGGCGGCCTTCGGTGAAGGTGCGAGCGTTCACGCGCAGGGCCCGAACGAAGGCATAGCAGCCGCCGTTACTGCGGCCGCTGGATGAAACAGGTCGCCGACGCATGCGCGACGATCTTGTCGTCCGGCGTCTTCAGCGTGCCCTCGGCAACGCCCAGCGAACGCGACAGGTGAATCACGCGCCCTTCCGCAACCAGCTCGACGTCGCGCGGCACGGGCCGCAGCATCTTCACATGCAGATCGACCGTACCGTAGCCGACGCCCGCATCAAGCATCGAATGCACCGCACACCCCGTGACAGAATCGAGCACCGTCGCAGCGAACCCGCCGTGCACGCCGCCGAGCGGGTTCAGGTGCCGGCCGTCCGCCCGCGCCGAAAATTTCACATAACCGAGCTCGACGTCGAGCGGACGCATCGGGATCGTCTCGGTAATCGACGCGAGCGGCGCATCGCCCGATACCGCTGCGCGCAGCAGATCGAGACCAGACAGGGAAAGCGGGTTCATCGGGTTGTCTCCGGGTTGAAAGCGCGTCGCCGCGCGAGTAAGTTCCAAATTGGAACTAATTATTCACAACGATCACGGTCGTTGTCAACGTGGCCGGGCTCGTTGCATTCGAAGGCGGGTTCTATAATCGAGCCCGCTATTTCGCTGAACCGCCGCAAGAGACTCGACGATGAAATGGGATGACATCGGCACGCTGAACTGTTCGGTCGCGCGTACGCTTGCCGTGCTCGGCGACCGCTGGACCATGCTGATCCTCCGCAACGCGTTCCTCGGCTGCCGCCGCTTCGACGCGTTCCAGACCCAGCTCGGCGTCACACGCCATGTGCTGGCGGAGCGGCTCGCTCGGCTCGTCGACGAGGGCGTGCTGGCCAAGCGCGCTTATCAGGAACGCCCGCCGCGTTTCGAATATCGTTTGACGGACAAGGGCCTCGACCTCTATCCGACCCTGCTTGCGCTGACCGCATGGGGAGACCGCTGGAAAGACGACGGCCAGGGGCCGCCAGTGCAGTTGCGTCACCGTACCTGCGGCCATCTGATGCACGCGGTCACCGTATGCTCGGCGTGCGGCGAGCCGCTCGACGCGCGCGACGTGCAGCCGGAGCGTGGCCCCGGATGGGTCGCAGCCGAAGCTGCCGGAAGGGCTGCGGCCGAGGACTGACGCATCGCGCATACGGGAGCGCATACGGGAGCGCGTGACGCACACGGATCGTTCGTTGCGTTCGCGTTGCTGTCGCCGGTTCCAGCGAGCCTACCTGGTTGCACTCTCGCACGGCTTGCACGCCGACACCCTGCCGCCGCACGCGCATTCACGCGCTCCCATCGCCCCCATCCGCCGATCGCCCCGATCGCACACACGGATCCCGCACAACGCAACTTTGCGTCACCGCCGCTGCCATCGCCGGTCTTCGCGATGCGTCATCCCGTTGCATCCGCACGTGACCGGGCCGCCACGTGTGCGTTACACTCACGGCCCGCTGTCTCGAAATTATTCGCTGTCCAAGATGTTGTCGCGCAATCGCCTCGCCGCTGCCTGTCTCGCCGCCTCCCTGCTCGCCACACCGTTCACCGCTTTCGGCAAGACGCAAAGCGAATCGCTGCTCCAGCAGGCGATCGACTTCGTGTCGCAGTGGCTACCGGCCCCCACTCACGAAGCGCCCGCAACACAGGTCGTCGAATCGGCATTTTCGCCCGATGGCGGTGCCGAAGCGCTGGTGCTGAAAGCGATCGGCGCCGCGCGCAGTTCGATCCGCGTCGCCGCCTATTCGTTCACGTCGCCGCCCGTCACGCGCGCACTGCTCGCCGCCAAGCGACGCGGTGTGAATGTCGCGGTGGTGGTCGACGACAAGGGCAATCGCGCAAAGAGCAGCAAGCAGGCGTTGAACCTGCTCGTCAACGCAGGCATCCCGACACGCACGATCGACGCCTATGCGATCCATCACGACAAGTACCTCGTGATCGACGCCGAGCACGTCGAAACGGGCTCGTTCAACTACAGCGCGTCGGCGGCCAGCCGCAATTCCGAGAACGTCGTCGTGGTGTGGAACAACCCGCAACTCGCGTCGCGCTATCTCACGCACTGGCAAAGCCGTTTCGACCAGGGCACGCCGTACCGCTCCAGCTACTGACACGCGCCGCGCTCACCCCCGTGTTCGATCCGCCGTATTGCAGATGATCGGCGAGCGTCGCGCGAAGCTCAATTCGGCCGAATGGCCAACGCGTCGCCTGCTTAATGGATTTCAGCCGTCCGCCCCGTCGCGGCACCGGCCTGCGCCATCGGCGCGCAGCGATTCGCATGCGCACCCGCGCCGCGTGCCGACGACGTCGACAAGCCGCTGGCGCCTCCCGGCAGCGCGTTGCTCACACATACGACGCCGAACGCCAACGTGTTCTGGACCATCGGATAAAGCAGATACAGCGCAAACGCGAGATAGCCCGCGTACAGAATTCGAACCATGGTGGAGTGGAAGGCGATGAACGATTGGACTCGCCCTGTTTACGGCACTGCGCCGGGCACCTTGAGACGTCGCGCACCGGATTGCGCATCGGGGCGAAACGCGGGCCCATGACGCCCGCTTCTCACCGCATCTGCAACGATCCGGGCCAGGCCGAAACCGCCCGCTTCCGGATTGCCGGAATGGCGATGCGCCGCGCAATGCGCGATACTGTCCGGCATACGATCCCGTGACCGGCCTCGCAGCCGGGACAAAGGACACGACCCATGCAAATTGCACCGAAACCGGCCGACGAGGCGGCCCGGCTCGATACGCTTCATTCGCTCTCGATCCTCGACACGCCGCCCGAAGAACGGTTCGATCGCCTGACGCGTCTTGCACGCAGGCTGTTCGACGTGCCGATCGCACTCGTCAGCCTCGTCGACGACGATCGCCAGTGGTTCAAGAGCCATGCCGGGCTCGACGTCACGCAAACGTCGCGCGACGTGTCGTTCTGCTCCCATGCGCTGCTCGCGGGCAATACGATGGTGATCCAGGATGCGCTGAACGACGATCGCTTCCACGACAATCCACTCGTCACCGGCGCGCCCGGCATCCGCTTCTACGCCGGCCGGCCGCTCGCGGCGCCGAACGGCGCGCCCATCGGTACGCTGTGCCTGATCGACACGCGGCCGCGCTCGCTCGAACCCGACGAGCTCGCGCTGCTCGGCGATCTCGCCCACATGACCGAACGCGAGATCGCCGCGCTGCATTTCGCGACCACCGACGAGCTCACCCAGCTGACGAACCGCCGCGGCTTCGAGATCCTGGCCCGCCACGTGCTGAGCCTGTGCGATCGCCTGGGTCGTCACGCGGTGCTGCTGTTCTTCGACCTGAACGATTTCAAGGCGATCAACGACCGCTTCGGCCATGCCGAGGGCGACCGCGCGCTCAAGGCATTTGCCGACACGCTGACGGGCGCACTGCGCGACAGCGACGTGATCGCACGGCTTGGCGGCGACGAGTTCGTCGTGCTGCTGAGTGCCACCGATCCGGCCGACGTCGCCGAGCCGGTCGACCGCGTGACGCAGGCGCTTGCGCTGCGCAACACGGCCGACGCGCGCGGCTATGACATCCGGTTCAGCGTCGGGCACGTCGACTACGACCCCGCGCACCATCACGACGTGGCCGGCCTGCTCGCATCGGCCGACCAGCGGATGTACGAGCACAAGCAGCGCGGCAGGACGGCCGGCGCGTGAGCGCGGGCACATGCCGCCGCCCTGCCGTTCAACTGCGGTGGCGCGGCTGTGTCAGCTGCCGCACGGCGGCGCGCTGGCCATCGCCTCCGCGATCTGCTCGGGCGTCAGGTCGCGCTGGTGCGTTGCGAGCGACCAGCGATGTCCGAACGGATCCTCGACCTGTCCGTAGCGGTCGCCCCAGAACATGTCTGCGGCAGGAATCGTCACCGTCGCGCCGACCGCGACCGCCTTCGCGATCGCCGCGTCCGTATCAGGCACGTACAGGTGCAGGCAGACCGGCGTGCCTTTCAGGGCCTTCGGCCCGAGCGCGCCGTGTTCGGGCATTTCATCCACCAGCATCAGTGTCGAATCGCCAATCACGAGGCACGCGTGCGCGAGCCGGCCGTCAGGCATCGCCAGGCGAAACTGTTCGCTCGCATTGAACGCGCGCTTGTAGAAGTCGATGGCTGCGGCTGCGCCGGCGCAGATCAGGTGCGGCGTCAGCGTACGCATCCCTTCCGGGATCGGTTTGACGGACGTGGACATGGGTGTCGCTCCTTCGGTCGGTTGTCGTATCGGGATCGGGACGGACGCGCGATGCGCACGCCTCCGATGCTACGACGGACGACCCCGGCGGAAATCGACACGGCGCCCTGCATTTTTTTCTCGAGTATCAGGGCGCCCGGAGTCGCCGCATCGGGCGTCACCCGCCCGTTCGGTCGACCTCGTTGTCCGGCATGCCGAACTGCCGCCGACATGCCTCGAGCAGTCCTGCCACCGCATCGAGCGGAAGATCGGCAAACCGGGCAATCGGCAGCATCACGCCGCCCGGCACCCTGGTGCGCGACGAATGCGCCGAGAACTGGTAGGCGATGTAGCGATTGCCTGCGACGCTGATGATCCGGAATTCGGTGACATCACGCCATGGCGTGGCGGGTTGTTCGCGTACGCCTCCGATCAGCCTGAAACCCGTCTCGTCGACATGCAGCACCATCCTGCGTCGCGACGACACGAAGAAGGCGGCCCCCGCCAGCGCCAGCAATCCGGCCAGCGCCGCTACCGGCCAGAGTGCCGGAGCGGCCGCATAACCGCACAGGCTTGCCGCGGCCAGCACCATGCACGCGATCGCCCTTCTGTTCAGGCTCCGGCTGTCAACCGCCAGCGTCACCGGCAACTGGCCGATGATCGTTCCCGCGACCGGATCGACGTGCCAGCCGGAATCGATGGATTCAAGTGCGTCTTTCATTGTGCGATCGCTCACCTCGACGGCCGCCGGGTGAGCGAAGTTGGACACCCCGTCGATGCGCTGAAACGGTCGGCGTGCCGACGGGAAATGATCGTGATCGAAAAAGGTACGCATCGACGCACGGCAGCACGCACTCGTCCACGCGCAACGGGCAGTACCCGGCCGGCACCGGTCATATTCAGTTGCACACCTTGACGGTGCCGTTGGTCGTGCATTGACCGGTGGCCCAGTGACTCTGCCCTGCCAGATGAGGCGCCAGGCCGATGCCACGGATCGGCGCGGCTGGCGACGATGCCGGAACGGCTGCGGCCGCCGACGCGGTGTCGGGCGACGGCAGCGGAGGCGGCTCGGACGCCGTCTGGCAAGCCGACAGCGCCAGACAAAGCGCGGATGCCCACGGAGCGATGAGGGATCTGGACATGATCTCGTACGCGTTTGCGAAGTTCGCTTCCGGTAACGGCTCGCCGAAGATCGCGTGACCCGTCAAACCGTTCGGCACAACCGGCCATGCGGCACGACGATCGTCCAATACTACTCCTCGCGATCGACGTCGTGCGAGCTACCGTTCGGCCAGGTGCCGCCATTCATGCGACGGCGCATGCCGCTTCGGTCAGATTTGCGGCAGATCGCGCAACGTGCGCGATTCGTTCGTTGCATCGATGTCGAGCTCGATGCCTTCCGATGCATCGCGATACAGCACGCGTTTGAGCCGGGGCCCGATCGCGGTGGCGTCCGATGCCGAAAAGATTGCGCGGACATCGTTGCCGGACGCGAGCGCGCGCGCCACGTCCGCCACCGGCGCTTCGCTCGGCGTCGCCGCCCACGACCGGTCGGACGGATTCACGGCCGCCCAGCGCACGTGCGTCACGCGCGCGCTGAGCGGATCGATTCGCACACCATTCACCGCAAACATCGACATCGGCATCTCCTTCGAATATTTTTGCGGCCCGCCGCACCGATGCACGGTCACGGACGGCCCCAGATCTCGCAGACGTTTCCCGCCGGGTCCGCCACGGAAATCGCAACCGTGCCGTCGCCGTAGTCCCACTCGTTCAGGATGCCGACGCGGCACGACTCGAGCCGTGCGACGGCTTCCGACACATGCGCGACTTCGACGGCCAGCGCAATGCCGTGGCCGGTCGGTCGAAACTCCGGATACGGAAACCTGCCGCCGCTGCCGGTGTGAACGGTCAGCGTTGCTCCGCCCATCACGAAGCGGTGCCACGGATTCCCCGCGGCCGACACGCCTTCGGAGTGAACCGGCAGCGCAAGCGCCAGACGGTAGAAATCCACCACCGCCCGAAAGCGATCGTCTTCGACCGGCACCAGGATGCCCAGACTCGCGATCATGTGCGCCCCTCCGGTCAACGCGATTTTCGATGATACATTGGGACGCTTTACAACCGTCAACAGACAATCGTGCACGGGAGAAACACATGACCGACGCCTGGGGAACCTTCCCTGCCAGAATGGGCGACCATCAGGCTTTCATCAGCTTCAACCACGACTTTGCGGAAATCGCGGAAGGCGATCCGCGCACGTCGCTGCTCAGCGTGCGCGTCCCCTTTGCGCATCCGACGCCGGAAGGCCTGCCGACCGGCGACGAATTCGCCGACCTCGCGAAGATCGAGGACCTGCTGGACGCCACGATCACGGCGAAAGGTGGTGTGCAGGTCGGCCGCATCACCGTCGACGGCCATCGGGATTTCCTTTTCTACGTATCGCTCGACGAAGAGGCCGCGGCGGAGATCATCGACGCGCTGGCCGATCAGACGACCTACGCGTTGCAGTACGCGCACCAGGACGATCCGGACAAGGAAGCGTACTGGCAGACGCTCTACCCGACCGACGACGACCGGCAGATCATGCGCGACATGCGCGTGCTGGACGAATTGCGGAAGAAAGGCGACGCCGGCGATGTAAGCCGGCGCGTGATGCACTGGGCGTACTTCCCCGACCAGAGCGACGCGCATCAGTTCGCGGACTGGGCCGAAGCGAAAGGCTATCCGGTCGAATCGGTCGCCCCCACCGAGGACGGCAAGTCGGCCGTACGGTTCTCGCACGAGGGCACCATGGCACTGGCCGACATCACGCGCCATACGGTCGCGATCAATCGCGACGTACATTCGTTCGGAGGGGAATACGACGGATGGGAAACCAGCGTCGAACAGGCTGGCCGAGCGGGTTGACCTGCCCGCCGCAAGCGACGTGATGCAACGCATCCGGCGCAAAAAACATCCCGGCGGCATTGATGCGCGCCGCCGGGACCAAGGCATCACCGGCCGAAACCGGCGATGGGCCTGAGGGTTCGCTCAGGCACGAGGAAAGCGATACGTGCGGACCAGGCGATCGGATGCAGGAACACGCAACCGGTGCGATTGCGCTGCCCGCCGAACGCCTGTCCGGTTCCGCCGACGCGGCCTTGCGGCGTCGGACGGGCAAAAAGCCCCCGCTCCTGCGCGAGCGAGCGGGGAAATGGTTGACCGGGCCGGGGAAGAACGGTCAACCGGCCAGATTGTGAGCGCCGGCCGCGCAACGATCTGTGCGGCAACTCACCATTTGGTGACAATGCCGCGGCAACC
This sequence comes from Burkholderia sp. 22088, assembly GCF_052045915.1. Taxonomy (NCBI): domain Bacteria; kingdom Pseudomonadati; phylum Pseudomonadota; class Betaproteobacteria; order Burkholderiales; family Burkholderiaceae; genus Burkholderia; species Burkholderia sp. 22088. Next base: position 274,347 of record NZ_JBQEPY010000001.1, on the reverse strand, counting down.
GGCACGCTCGCGTGCCGCGCGGATCGCGTCACGGCCCGAGCGCGACGCCCGCGACCGGCGCGAGCAACACCACGATGACAGGCGACAGCACCACCGCCCCGATCATCATCACGCCGTCGGCCGCGAGCGTGACCGGGGTCGCGAGTACGCGCACGGCCTTGCCCGCCGTGGTGATGCGATCGGTGACGTCGATCTTGTACGAATGCGCAAACGACGACCACGTCTTGCCCTGTGCAAAATCATCGGCCAGATAACGCGAACCGGCCAGTTCCCCCTTCATCTCCAGATCCCTGCTCCCGCGCATCGTGAAGCCGTCCTCCAGCGCGCGGTCCCAGCCCTCGTCGGTCATATCGGCGCGACGGAGCCGGAGCCGGAACTTGCCCGAGATCTTGCTGCCCTGCGCGACGAATTCATAGAGCGACGCGTTGATCGACTTGCGGTAGGGCGATGCCAGCACGGCACCGAGGTGCTCGGGCATATCGAAGATGTAGTGATATTTCTCGCCGAGCACGACGAATTTCTTGCCGTCCTCGCTGACGAGAAATCGGTCGACCGTCTCTTCATATCGGCCATCTTCGAACAGCATTGCCGTGCAGCCTGTCAGGCCGGCGGCGACAACGATCGCGCCCGCCGTCAGCAGCGCTCTTCTTTTCATGTCTGGAATTTGATCTTGTTTTAATGCAAGCGGATATCTTCAGGCCCGGCGCAAGTCTCCGTTAAGTCGCGGCTGCTGTCAAAGCAGGTTTATTCTATTTTTCCGATCGACACGATTCAGGCTTCATTTTTTCTGCATCTTTTTTTAAACCATGTTTCGCGAACACAAGGGCCCGCGTCATGACAGCCGGGTTTCGTCCTCATACCGGTCAGCTGAAAAGCCATTCGGCAACCATCTCGATCCAGTCGAGATCGCTGGCGATGTCGATGACGGTTTCGCCGACGATTTCGGCAGTCGATGTGGTCGATGTGGTCGATGTCGTTGACGCGTTCGATGCAGTCGATGCGCCCGTCACCAACGCGCCGGCAACGACCACATTCGCCTTCGCCATTTCCGCGGAAGCACCCAATCCCGGAGCGGCCAGCCGCTCCAGCCAGTCGACGATATTGGCACGCGCATCCTCTTCATCCGCGAAATCATTCCGCTCGAGATAGCGGTCGAATACGGTCCACGCAAGTGTCTTGCTTCGCGAAGCGGATTCGAGATGCCAATCGACAACGCCCGTCCGACCGGACTCCCTGACTTCGAGCGTCGCGGTGAAACAGTAATCGAGATATTCGATCTCAAGTTTCGACGACATGGTTTTCTCCGGTCAATCCACCCTCTCTGTTCTTGTGATCATCCGCGCTTGCCGGGATTCGCGACACAGTGTGAATTCTGCATGAAATTCGCGCGACGGATCATTCCCGCTGGCGGGATCACGATATTCTCATAACCTGTCGATAACGATCGCCGACACATGACTGTACTTGATTTGCCCACCACTCCCCTCGGCGCTTTCCTGTACCGGGTATTGCCCTGCTTCGCCATCGCAATCGCACTGCTAAAATCCGGCCAAGACGGCCGCTTGCAATACCAGAGGAAAAAATGGCACTCGCCCGCGCACAACAAAATGGCGTAGAGGTCTGGATTGTCCAGCTTCCCGGGCACACTCCGTATGCCCATACGCACCTCAAGCGGGTATTCTCGTGCGACGATACACCGGGTCGTGACGATCGACCTGCCGAAACTGCTGGCATGTGCCGACCGGGACACGACGGACTACGTGTTGCCGCCTGTTCTTTACTGGGCCCCAGGAAAAGCCGCGGGCATTCGCGAATTCCTCGATCCTGAACAGGACAGGATTCCGGACATGCCGTACATCACGTTTCGCGAGACGAGAACGCGAACGCTGCTCGGCATCCCCGGGCTGTCGAAGGTCGGCGTCGCGTCGTTCCGGAACGGCCAGCATCGCGCGCGCTATCTTGCCTATGCAGGTGCAACGACCCTGCCCGTCGAAGTGCACGAGACGGAAGCCGATTTGCTCGTGCAGTACTGCGGCGTGTCACCGTGAAGTACGTTCGGCTTTCGCCCGGCGATGGCCGCGCATCATGCGGCCATTCGCTCGAATGTGGCCAGGTGGCTAGGCCTGTATCGCATAGATCCGGTCGGTGACTTCCGTCTGGCCGATGCGGCTCGTTTCGGTACCCGCCAGTTGCCATCCGTTGTGCTCGTAGAAACCGATCGCGCGCTCGTTGCCCGCCAATACCTTCAGATGGACCTGGTGCACGCCGAGCGTTCGCGCCCATGCACGGACGGCTTCGATCATGTGCTTGCCCGTGCCGCCTCCGTGATGCGAAGGATGGACGTGCAGGCAGTCGAGCAGCACGCCCAGCGCCGGATCGACGGGGCGCTCGGCACTGACGAACCCCACGGGCTCGCCGTCCGCCTCGGCGATCAGCACCAGGCCCCGCTCGTTTTCGTTGCGATCGAAATATTGCCGCCACCGAGTCGCATGTTCCGTCGGCACCTCGTCGGACAGGTAGGTCGCCGGCAAGATATGGCTGTATGCAGTTTGCCAGCTCAGCGTGTGCAGGCGGGCGATGTGCCGTGCGTCTTGCGCTGTCGCGGCACGCAGCGTGGCACGGGTTTCCGGCATCGGTGGTTACTCCTTCCACTTGTTCTCTTGATCGGGACGTCTCGCCGCGAAATATACCGCGTGGAGGCGCGCAAGGCTCAATGTCGCCACGCGCAGGTTATCGTCGCGTATCTTGCAAGTGCCGTCGCCGCACGTTGGCTCGTGATGTTTGCAGGCGCTCGCCTCCGTCACGCCTGACGCGATCGCGTCAGCAGTTGTCTGCCGGACGCCATGCAGGGTTCGTGCACCACTGCAGTTCGTTGCCAAAACAACGAGGCACAGGCAAAAAAAATCCCGACACTGTCATTGGCTGTCGGGATCGAACGGCCCTGCAAAGCATGAGGGCACGAGGAAGTCGATACGTTACACCAATGTAAGACTGTTGCGCGCTGTCGGCTCGCGCCAAGTCCCTGTCTCATTCCGCCATAAACGAAAAAAGCCTGCTCACGCGAAACGCGAGCAGGCAAGAAAGCGGATCAGCATTCGAGGCACGAGGGCTGTCCAGAAAAGATAACGGCACCGGGAGCGAGAACCTTAGTCGAAAAAGGAAATTGCGCAACATCACGTCGACTGAATACGGCCATACAATCTCGCGTCGACGATGGATTGCCGAATACCGGCGGCACTGTGGCGATATCCTGTCCAATCGGCCATGTATGGCAAACTTCGGCTCCGAATCGACGCAGCGCGCACTCTTTACCGCAGGGGAATCATGTACGTCTTGATCTATATCGCAGCGGTCGCCGTCGCCAACCTGATGGTCGCTCATTTCGGGCCGGCTGCTACACCGATCATCGCGTTCCTGCTGATCGGCCTCGATCTCGCGATTCGAGACCGGCTACACCTCGATTGGCGAGGCCGCGCGCTTTGGTCGCGAATGTTTGCGTTGATCGCGGCCGCCGGTGTCGTCAGTTATGCACTCAATCCCGCCGCCAAGGAAATCGCCGTCGCGTCCCTGGTGGCGTTCGGTTCGGCAGCCGTGGCGAGCGCAGTCGTGTTTCAACTCGCACGTCGCTTTCCGATACTGGCGCGCGCAAACGGCGCGAACGTCGCGGGTGCCGCTGTCGACTCCATCATCTTTCCGCTTATTGCGTTCGGGGCCGTGTTTCCGACGATCGCCGCGCTGCAGTTCGTCGCCAAGGTGGCTGGCGGCGCCTTGTGGTCGTGGGTGGTATTTCGAAACACTCGATCGGCTCAGGCGGGAATCGCGAGCAATGTGGTCGATCGTTGAGGACGGGTTTGCTTTTCGCGGCATTCGCTACGTTCGAATGCGCGTCTGACCGGACGCGCAAAAACAACAATCCCACTCGGTCGCACCATACCCCATCGCCATGCGCTTGCCGTCCGAATAGCGGCGACGACGTTTTGATAGATGAAGGCCGGAGCGCATCCAGCATCTTGCGCCAGCTTCAGCGCCTGACTCACCTGCTCAAGAAAGGGAAACAGCGCGGTGACGTTGCGAGGAGGACGCGGATCGGAACCTATCGGGCGGGAACCCTGGCCAAGCGTCTTACAAGCAGTGCTGCAAACACCTCCAGCTGATACACGATCGCCACGACGTTGCACGCGATGAGGGCAAAGTCACCAAAATCCACCGGATGCATGTGATAACCGATTCGGTGGTTATCGATGATTTTTTCGAACGAGGCAATGGCCGACGGCAAGCTGACGACGCTCCCGCAGATCAATAGAACGCTGACTCCCGCAACGTGTTTGATTCGCGCCTTTTGCGGCAAAACGCAAGTTGCGAGAAGCAAGCCGATGCCGCCTGCGGTGGAAAAAAGAAAAGACCATGCTATAGGCCAATCCACGGTCCAATCCAGCAAAAAATGGATAAACACAAGCCACGACAAGATCAGCAGGGGCATCGCCGGCGCGACTCCAGCGAGCAGATAAAACGACGCCCTCACCACCCCGAGAGTCGTCATGACCGTAATCTTTGGCCTTGAATCGGTTTGCCGTTCCGTTGTCTGGGCAACGGGTTTACTCTTTGACCGCATGGATTCCCCGAGAAGCCTCGAATTCCAAATCCTGTGGAGCCCATCAATTTACCGTAGAACGCCGCTCCGCCAATAGCGCGCGCAAAACGCAACCGGAAATTTGACCGCCCGCTCCTTTCGGCGCATTGGCGCGGCTGCGTTCATTCACTCGGATTCCCGGCACCGCAATTTTCGACTGCACGAAGTACGACACTCGGCATGTCTACGCGATCGCGATACCGTTGGCCGGAATGACCCGCTCGTGTGAGCGATACAGCTCAAGCACGACACCGAGTTGTTCCCGACTGGATGCGCAAAATGGATGGATGGCGAGCAGAACGCTCTGGAGGGAGACGACGAGGCTCGAATCGACGCTATTGCGCCTGATTGCCTCCCGCAAAGCAAAACAGGCGCCTAGGCGCCTGTTTTGTTAATGCATTCGGTGGGGTGGCTGATGGGACTCGAACCCACGACGACAGGAATCACAATCCTTATACAATTTCCTTATATTTCATGGCGTTAGGCAAGAACATTGGAATATATGGTGTCGCGAGAGCCTTGTTTGGCGCGGCGAAAATCCCTCATCTTCCAGAGAAATCCGCCTCATCCCGCTGCCGTCGACTCAGTCGCGGTGTTTTCCCCTGGGTTAAAGCCGAGGCACAGCATGCGCGGTCTCGACGTTTGACGGCGCCGCCCGCATCGCCCCCTATCTTCAAAGCAATGCTGGGACCCAGAAAAACAAAGAAGCCCGCTCAAAGCGGGCCTCAGTCCAGCAACCTATTTCGAACGTTCCCAAGCGCTGTACACGTCGCCATCGTTTCGCTTACCGACGACAAGAACCTCGACACTATTGTCATCGAACGAATAAATGACGCGATATTCCCCGACATCGAGTCGCCGTTCACCGCGGGGGGCACCCCGAAGCTTCTGACTGTCGTGTGGCTCGGGATTCGACAAAAGCGCGAGAATCGCCGAGACAACTTGACGATACTGCTTTGCGTCAAGTTTGCTGATGGCCTTGAGGGCCTGTTTTGTTGGTTTCAGGTTCATCTATGGTGTTCCTATGTACCGCAAGGAACGCCTTGACCTCTTCATCACTCGCGAAACCTTCCGCGCGAGCAGCGTCAGCTCGTAGCAGCCAGAGTTGATCCTCGAGCTCTTGGAGTCGCTCGCGCATTCCATCGAAATCCCTTTTCGACACAACATACGCAGTCAAGCGGTCGTGACGAGTGATGCCAACAGGATGCCCGAGTGCTTCATCCAAGACCTCGCCGAAGCGAGTCTTAGCGTCCCTCGCGCTGAAAGTCACGAGGGATTCATACGACATTGCCTTCTCCTTGTTTACCTATCGGTTCGGCTATTGACTGATAGGGTGGCCGCGAAGCGAGTTGTCGCTTCTTTAACAGCCCCGTTCGCCTGGTTCATTCCCCGCAATGAGCGACGGTGATCACATCATAGCACATTAACCATAAAAGTTCAAAGTGGTCATTTTGATCTAAATTAGTCCAGTCGGACCATCGGAGTAAGGCTCCGCCGCCATGTCCTCCGCCGGATACGGTTGCAGCATCGCGCGCGCGGCCTCGATGTTCGACGTCGTCAGCCATTCCTCCCAGTCGTCCGGGTGCAGGATCACGACAGCCCGCTTCTCGTCGTCTGGCTTGTGCATCCGAGAAAAAATCGGGTGCCCATCCCCGTTGACCGTGATCATCGACATCGTGTGATGCTCAGCCCCGTCCGGGCTCGTCAGCGTCCGCCAGATGCCGGCGACGCACATCGTTCGCCAGTCGGTCAACCCGATCCGGTGCCACACGTTCTTCCCCGTCTCGTAGCACGGCTCGTAGATCCAGTCGGCCGGGATCAGGCAGCGGCGCCCGGCGCGCCAGGCCGGCCCGTACAACGGTGACTTCCCAAGGTTGTCGTCGCGCACGTTCATGGTGCTGCGCATGATCGGCGGTTTCCGGCCCTGCTCCTTCGCCTTTTCGATGTTGGCCTTCTGCAGCGCTCGCGGCCAGAAGCCGAAGCCGGCCGCCAATGGTCTGAGCTTTCCGTCGACATTCGCGACGATCGGCGCGAGGTAGTCCTGGTAGATCTCCGGCTTCCACGGGAAGTCGCGGTACAGGTCGCTGAACGGCTCGATCCTCAGTTCGCGGATCTCGTAGTCCTCGTGCGGCGCTCGGTAGTTTGTACACATCGCCCGTCCCCATTTTTCCGGCCTTGACTAGGGTAGCTTATCGCGAAATATACTGTGTTTTTATACAGTGGTGATGACGTGATCAAGCCGGAGTGGGCTTACATCTGGGAGTACGGGTTCCAAGGCGACAAGACGCGCCGGAGGACGCCTATCGAGCTCACGAAGCAGGAATTTGAACTGTGGATCGATCAGGACGAGAGGTCGACGTTCTTGAGCTCGTGCACGCCGATCGAGGCCACCCGGATTGATCGCAACCGCGTGCCGCTCACGGATCCGCGCTTCAAGTTGAAGCCCAAGATGCCGGAATTTGATGCGCCGACCGATGCCGAGCTGCGAGCCCTATGGCGCGAGTACACGGACCTTCAGGTACGCTGGCTCATCCTCGAGATTCTTGCTCTTCGAAAATCGCTGGACAGGGTTCAGGAGTGGTTCGATTACGTCGACAAGAACGTCGCGGATCGCGGAGAGCTCGGCGGTGGGAATGGAAAATTTCAGGAGCTGCGCCACCTTCTCAGGAAGGAAAAGGGACGCGCCGGGATGATGTGACGCGCAGCAACCATGGCTGCGAGCGCGTCGACACCAATACGCGGAAAGAATCAGTGCGATGGCGCCGTCAAGACGTCGCGATCGCGCACACGGTAAGATGCGATCGTTACTTTGACCGTCCTTCTATCGATGCGCGAGTTCGCTTTCCAGTTGGGATCGTTTGTGCTCTACGCCGCAATTCTGGCCGGTGCCGCATACCTCGGTGTGAAGATAAGCAAAATGACCGGACGCGGCTGGCTTGGGATCCTCTCTGGCGTTCTGATCTTCGGCACAGTCGGTACCCTTCTGGCGCTGCATGGCTTGCCCGCACCAGGCGGTTACGGCGCCGACTGATTGTTCAACGCGTCGTAGTCGCGCTCGCACTGCTGGCCGGCGATACGGGCGCGGTCAGCGTACTCTGCCAAGTCGCCCGCGCGCTGGTCAGCGCGGCCGAGCACGTCGGCAAGCAGATCGAGGGCGTCGCCGGCTGCCGGGCTTCCGGTGGTAGCGGCGGGATGGCGGGCGGCTGCGACGAGCTGGTCGACGCGCTGCTGCAGGCTGCCAGCGGCAGCACGAGCAGCAAAAGCATCCGCCAGCGCGGCCGTGCGTTGTTGGTTCGCATCGTTTGCGATCTCCTGTTGTGCCGCGGTGCGGCGTTGTTCCTCGGCGCGCGCGGCCGCGACGGCGTCGAGCTGTGCCTTCTGCGCGGCCACGACCGTCGCGCGCGCACCGTCGGCGTGGCCCTTGAAGTAGCCGCCGGCGAGGCCGACGACAGCCACCACAATGACGGCCAGCCAAACACGTGGATCGAACCAGGTCATTTCGGCTCCTTCGCGTGCAGTTGCTTCAGCTCGTCCGGCGAGTAGACGAAGCCCGGCAGCAGGAACGCCTGCACGCTCCAGACGGGATCGCTTTCCTCGTGCCGGCCGTGATCCTTGCCCCGGTGATGGAGCGCGCACAGCAGCAGTTGGTTGTAGGTCGAGTCGACGAACGCCTCCGGCCGCGCCGGATCGAACGCCTCCCAGTCAAAGCCCTGCGTCAGCCGGGTCACGTCCCAGACCGGATGCTGGCGCGGGATGGGCACGATGCGCTGCAGCTTGTGGCTGAACATCGTGTCGACCTGGTTCAGTGCGACGCCGCGGATCCACTTCCAGTCGATCGCATGCGAGAACGCCCACTCGAAGAACCGGTGGTGCGACTCGACGGCCTGGTCGTCACCGCAGACTGCGCAAACGTAGCCGCCCGCCGCCTTCATCGCGCGCTTGCTCGCGCGGAACGTCGGCGACTCGGCGCGCGGCTCGTGATCGGGATAGAAGACGTCCTCGGCAAGCGTGCGCCGCGTCTCGTGAGTTTTCGTGGTCGTCATAGATCGCGCTCGCACAGTGCACGCTCTTCAGCGCGCCGTTTAACCAGACCCGGGAGTACGCGGCCGCCGGCCGTCACCCACTGCGGCCGCCCGTTGTCCGCCTCGTTCATCGCGCGGCACGCGCCCTTCCAGTCCCCGGCGTTGAATCGCTTCGCCGTCGTGCTGCCGCAGTACGCACCGGCGCCCACGTTGTAGGCAAAGCTCACGGCAGCCGCGAGCTGGTTCGTGTGCCCCTTCAGGCCCGGCGTGCACTTCAGCACCGGCTCGGCATGCTCGATGAGCCGCTGCTCCAGGCGCGCGTGGCACTCCGCCGGCGTGAATCGCTGCCCGGCGTGCACATCCTTCGTGTCGCCGTTGCACGCCGTGATGATCCCGATCGGATCGGGCCGCGCGACGAGCTCGAGCCCCTCGAATTTCGGGACCATGAAAAAAAGAAGGGCTGCCGCAGCAGCCCCTACAACGCTGGCAAGCGTCTTCTTCGGAACGTTAACCATCGAGCAATGCCCTCTTCCCTTTGTTCTTGACCAGGTAGTACGCCTGCAGCCCTATGTACGCGATGGTCGCGACGGCTACCCACCAGTTGATGTCGTGGCTCGTAAGCCATAACCAGAGATTGCCGCCAACCGCCGGCACAGCCTTTGCTGCGCTCGCAACGACCTCGCTCTTCATCAAGCCCCCGTAATGAAAAAGCCGCCCCGAAGGCGGCTGGTAATAACTCGTTACGCCCATTGTTGGCCTTTACATGCGCCAGTTCCAACGGAGAAAAACCATGTCAGGTATTATTTCGTCGTTAAAAAATAGCGACTTGAGGGAATTAATGGCACGCGGCTTTGTTGGCTCAATACTTTCTGCACTGCTCCTGTCTTGCGCAGCTTGCGGCGGCGGTGATGGATCGTCGGCCTATGCCGCAACCCCTGCTACGCAAGAGCAGAAGTCTGTACTGATCGAAGCATATGGCGACAGCACTACGCTCGGCGCCCAAACAGTCGACGGAGTTTTGACGACTACGCAAAACAGCGAGCCTGCGCAGCTGCAAGCCCTTCTTCAGCAGCGCTTCGGAACGTCTGTCACCGTAAAAAACGAAGGCGTCGGCGGAACGCAAGCATTTCAGCTCCTCTCGGGAACTGACGGGAAACATCCGGAATGGAAAATCCAGATGGAGCAATCGAAGGCCCAGGTAGTATTGTTGAACTTCGCGCTCAACGACTTCTACTACTGGAAAGCTCCACAGCCTGGGGCTTATGAGGCATCGCCGAGCGAGTACGCGAAGATTCTCGGATACCTCATCCAGACCGCCCGAGACGCAGGGAAGATCGTGGTACTACAGGAACCCAACCCCACCTGCAAGCAGCCCGATCCCGGCACGATTATTCAGTATGTTGAAGCACTTCGATCAGAAGCTGCACTTCAAAATGCCCCGCTCGTCGCTCAATTCGAGTTCGATCAGACAACCCCGGATTGGAAAAGCATGATGACCGATTGCGCGCATCCCGACGATCAGCTCTACGGAATCAAAGCCAAACAGACATTCTCCGTTGTCGAGCCGATCGTGGAATCGATCATTGGTCGCTAACCAATTCGATTACTCCCGATGGAAACTGAGCAGCATACGAGATCCATCGGGAGTCCGTTTCATCAACGAGCCCTTGATGAGGCCACACCTCAATATCCTGTGCGCATCCGAAAGAAGCGACGATCGTCGTTTCGGCTTCGTCAGAGAAAGCGACATTGATTTTCATATGTTCCTCAGAATGAGTATGCGCAGATATTGACCACGAAGTTCAATGTCCCGGCGGACACGCCCGCGCGATAGTAAAGCGTTTGAGGAGTCACAATCGGGATCTTCGGAAATGAGGTTGTCAAGGAGCCACTTGCTGTTGGACTCGTCGTGCCAATGGCCACACGACCGACTTCAATAGAGCTTCCACATACGACACCATTTGTTCCCGCACCTGCCGATGACGACGAGATCGTATAGTCCCCTCGGCAAAATCGTGCATTGGGGGGCAGCGCAGCTGCCGCCGAAAAAGACGTCAACGATGCCTGAGCCGTCGATGTTGAGAGGACAGTGTTATTCCCTATCCCGACTTCACGATCGAGCTGCAGGCCAGGGACGAACTGCCCGTTCCCGTTCGTCGGCCAAACGCTGACGAGCGCCGTTGCTGCGATACCAGCCGGTGCATTGGAGCCGCCATATACGCTTCCAAGAACGGTTGAGGTGGCATTGCTTGCGAACAATTTGCGAGCGCCAGTGGACGGGTTGTAACCTGCATATAGACCGACATATCCCGACACAGGGGCCGATCCGGTATCCATCCCCGTCGTCGCGAGGTTGATCGCCTCGTTGAAGTTCGCGAGCTTGTAGGCCACGCCACCGAGCGCTGTTTCGACGACAACCTCATCGGCGGTGAACGTCGCCGATGTGCTTGCCACAGGGACGCCCATTGCGGCGTTGCGCATCGAGCCGACAACGGCGCCACTTGCTCGCTGCACGAAAGCCGTAGTCGCAAGCCTCGTGCTGTTGTCTCCAGCAGCAGCAGTCGTTCCAAACTGGTTGAACAACTCCCCAGCTACGTCCCACTTCATGCTGCTTTCGTTAATCAGCTCGAAGAAGCCGTACACACCAACAGCGAATGTGTAAGTGTCGGCCCCGCTAGTAGGCACGTTCATTTGCCCGGTTTTGTTCGCCGCAAGAACGGAAGCAATCGGCCCTGCGTACTTGAACACACGGATTACGGATCCGCCAGGAAAGGCGGTGGCATCCGGCAAAGTCAACGTGCCGTTGCCGTCCCAAGTAATCATCGCCCCGATGTCAATGGCACTTAGGGTAGCGTTGCCGACATATCCTCTCGCAGACCGATAATTACCGAGGGCCTGCTGAACAAACGCGGTCGTCGCAAGCTTGTTCGAATTATCGAACTGCGGCGACGTCGTTCCGAGAACCGTCGTGTAGCTTGACAGGTACCACGCGCCAGTATTGCTGACGAACTGAGCTTGCTCGCCCGCGTTCAGAGCGAACGTGTTCGACAAGCCTCCGACCTGGCTGTTGATGTTCTCGGTTCCGTTCCCCTTAACGGTCATGCCGACCGGAGTGCCGATGGTGATTGTTGCCCCATTGGGAACGCCAGCGACAGGCGGCAACGTCAAAGTTATACCTGCGCCGTATGCCCAAATGAATGCTCCGACGTGGCCGCCGTTCAACGATGCCGTGGCATTGATACCTTGAATACCCGAAAACGCCGCGCCGGATTGCTTCACGAACGCTGTCGTAGCAATGCGCGAGCTGTTGTCGTACTGCGCCGGTGTTTGCGCAATGGGGCTGCGCGTATAGTGGCTGACGATGGTCCAGTTCGATCCATCGGAAACGAGTTCAACCGTCGCTCCGACGTCAATTAAAAACGTCGATGCTCCCATCGCTTGGTTGTAGATGTTCGCCGAGGGCGTCGCGATGGTGACCGACGTGCTGTTATTTGTGACGTTTGTGATCGTGTACGTGAGATTGATAGTCGTCGGCGCAGGCAACGTGATTGTGGATGGCCCGCTTCCACCAGCCTGTATCCACGATCCCGTGTCGGAAGCCGCAAGGGTGCCGGACCCTACGACGTACTTTCGAGTTTGAAAATTCCCGCCGGCCCGCTGAACAAATGCAGTAGTCGCAAGTTTCGCGGTGTTGTCGAACTGCGGAGCCGTGATCCCAGCCGCGTTGATCGCTGCTTGCAAGTTCGCCAGGAGCGTCGCGATCGTGCCATCGTCGACCGAGTTCTGGCCGGAAAAGTTAGCGGTGAACTGCGCCAGCACCGCCGCCATGATCGAGCTCTGGCGCCACACCTTGTTGAGCTGCGCCGACAGCGCGGTGCCGGACTGAAATCCCGACAGACGGGCCGCCAGCGCCGCGTACGTCGCCTGGTCGATAACGTTCGGGGAGCTGCCCCCACCGAACACTAGAAAGTCGTTCGTTGCCATCAATGCTCCGAGCATAAAAAAAGCCACCCGAAGGTGGCTTGCAGACAATGCGATAGGCGATTAAACGGGCCTGCTCCAGGCTCCGACATCGAACCCGGCCACAAGCTGATTGCTCATGTCGAATCCGAACAGGGGTGATCCATCGACGGTCGTGACGACCGTGTAGTTGACCCGAACACCTTCGGGCTTCAGGGGGATGTATCCGCCGGAAAGCAGCGCGAGGAACGTCGCCGGCGGGACCTTCCCAGCAATGCCGATCGTCATCGACATGTCCTGGTGATCCTCGATAAACACGTGCGTGTCCGCGTCAAAGATGCTGTTCAGGATCGCCGCGCTTTGCTCGAGCGTTCCGTCCCAGTGGTTCGCTCCGATCTTGGCGCGGATGACCAGTCTGTACGTGTCATCGTCGAGCACCGTGAGCCCCGTATCGGGATCGAATGGCCCTTTCCAAGTGCCTTGATCGAAGCCAAGGCCCGCGATGTCGAACGAGAAATAAACGCCTGTCAGCGGTGTACGGATCTTCCGCGACACTCCAACCCAGAGCCCGACGTCGTCCAGCTGGACGCCTACCGCGTTATCGAGGTCGAACCTGCCGGGCATGCTCTGCAGCACGCCCATCTGGTCTACGAGCGGCTGTACGAGCGCTTCGACGGTCGCCATGAACCGCGGCTTGTCGCTGTGCTCTGACGTGATCAGCGCGGTGTATTCGGTCAGGTCAGCCATCAGGTCACCACCAGCGTCACGTTCGCCGGCGTGCACGACGCCGCTTCGTTGAACAGCAGCGCGACATCCGGCGTGCCGCCGCCACGCGGACCAGAGAGCGTCAACCCGGACAGCTTGAACGTGACGCCGCCGCCGACGCTGTTCGCCGCGGTCAGCGCGTCTCCCCATTCGACGCTCCCGGACAGGCCGCCGCCGATCTGCACGCCGTTGATGTAGTCCGACACCGCCTGCTGTATCTGCTGACCCGCCTGCGTCGTATATCCGCCGAGCGCCTTGATCGTCACGGTCGCCCCGATCGGTGCGCCTGTCGGTCGGAAGAAGCTGATCGTGATCGGCCGGCCATAGATGTCCGCGACGACGATCGACGTCGTGCCGAACGTGCCAGCTCCTGGCGTCTTCTTCTCCGCGATCGCATTCGCAATCGCCGTCGCGTCGCCACCCTCGACGACGAGCGAAATCGAGTGCGACGGGATGCCGTTGGCGTCGGTCGAACTCGTGTCATTCTCGTAGGCGACGTACCGCGTGACGCCGGGCACGTTCGCCACCGCGCCGATGATGCCGTCGAGCACGGTGAGCGACGGGAGCGCCGTCGACACCGTCTGCCGCTGGCGCAGCGCTGCGTCGGATTCGACTGGCGCCCCCTCAGCCGCATCCGCTGGGTTCGTCACCGACTGCCAGCCGAGCGCCGGCGTCGCAATCTGGTTGATTGTGCCGGCACGCGCGGACACGTCGCCGATCGTCGCGCACGTGGCCGTCACCGTGATCGTGCCGCTCGGCGGGATCGTCACCGTCGCCGGCAGCATCCACTGCACGCCGTTGGTGTCCTTCGCCGCGCCGTTCGTGATCGTCTTGCCAGCCTGGCCAATCAGCACGAGGTCCGCGCTCGAGTACGACGCGATCTTCCGCGCTATGCCGTTGATCTTGACGTTGCTCGACAGCGCATCGCCCTGCGCGGTGGCGGGGCTGAACGACCGGTAGATCGCGATCGAGACCGAGTTGACGTCGCTGATCGCCTTCGCGAACACACCGAGTAGTTGACCGTCCTGGCTGTCCGGCTCCAGGTACGTGTCGGCGCCGTAGATCGATCTGTACTGGTCCTGCAGAAACGCGAGCACGTCCGCGTACGTCGGCGCGGTGATACCGTTCGCGTCGATGGTGGGTGCGAGGGTCGTGAGAGTCACAATGTCGCCTGTACCGTGGTGTTGCCGTAGATGGTGTTGATCGTCGCGGTAACCGTCAGCACGCGCGTCTCGGGATCAGCCGTACTCGAGTAGCTCGTGAGTTCGGTTACACCCTGTGTGCCGAGGATGCACATGCGGATCGCCGCGTCGTACTTGCCGCTGGTGTACTTCCCGAGTACGTCGGTGTCCCACGGCATGCCGGCCGTCGTGTCGAGGAACCATTCGCCGCGCAGCAAGCGCAGGCGCGTCAGCACGGCCTGCGCGACCGCCTCGGGTGTGTTCACGAGGAAGTCGGCCGGGCCTCCGCCGAAGACGTAGTCGCCGTCAGCGTCAAGTTTTCGGTATCGCATGGGAGTCTCAGTTGACCGGGCCGGTGTTGCCGCCCTGCGGATCGGAGTGCGTGTGCGTGTCGTCGACGCGCTTGCCGTTCGCCGTGATCTGGCCGATCACGTTGAGGATGCCGTTGAACACCGCAGCAGCGCCGCTCGCGGCGCTGCCGACCATGCCGCCGACGAACGTCAGCAGCCCGGTGATCGTCACGGCCGCCGAGAACGTCGACAGCGGCGCGACGACGTCGAAGCCACCCGGCGCGACGATCTTGACCTTCTGAAGCGTTGGGTTCAGGTCGATATACGTCGCGCCGTCGTCGCTGCGCAGCTGCGTCGAGGTGCCGCTGACACCGACGAGAGCGCGCGGCCGCGAACGAAAGCCGAGCAGCGCGAACCCGTCCGACAGGTCGTGCATGCGGAGCTCGGCTTGCTCCTGCACCCCGCCCGACTGCCACCACGCATCGATGCATCGCGAGGCAAACACGACAAGGCACTCATCGCCCTGCTTGACTGGGAACGTCAGCGTACAATTTCCGCCAGCTGGAAACTGGACCGGGCAGTCGACCAACAGCGGCAGCGCAACGCTCTGGATCGTGCCGTCGATGCCGCGCACCTGCGCTTTGATCGCCGGCTGCACGCTGCACGTCGGCGGCCGATCGGCGGCACTTTCGAACGACTGGATGATGCCGGGCAATGCTGTCCAGATGCCCGCGCGCACGCCGTCGAACGCTTCACGCAGTGCGACCTCCGGGTCGCCTACCCTTTCACGTCGATCCATGGGATGAAAATGAAAAAACTGCTGTTGACCGCCGCGCTGCTCGCGCCGCTCGCCGCTGTAGCTGACGACGCCTACGTCTACCCGTTCGCCGGCATGAAGGTGGGCGTGACCGTCGAGAACGAGTTCCCAACCATCCTCTACACGGCAAAGAAGTGCGACCTGCCGCTTTCCAACGCGAAGAATATGCGGCGCTACGAGTCCTACCGCGGTGTGTGGGACATCGGCTGCTGGGGTGAGACGATCGACGGCAATGCCGTGATCATCGTGCCGAAGATGCCGACCAAGTCGATGCCGCTCAACGTGCTCGCCCGCGCGGACGTGAAGCGCAACGGCGAGAACACGACGATGACCATCAAGGCGCTGCCGACGTATGGCCGCTAGCCGAACCTCTTGATCACGTCGGCGGATGGCACCGCCGCCTTGTCTTTGAACGAGTCAGGTAGCACCGTGACGTCGGCCGCGAGGCATACCACGCTCGTGTACCACTCTTCGCCGCGCGTATCGCCGCTCACCTCTGCGAGCATCACGTAGTAGAAGCCGTCGTCCTGCAGCTTCGCCTGCATCTCGATCCGCTCGTTCTCGGCCTGCTGGCCCACATTCAAGCTGTACTCGTACTGCTGGATGCTCGCGTTGTCGAGCCAGATCAGACGGCCGATCTTTACGCTCGGATTCAGCAGCATCTTCACCTCGATGCCGTTCGCCGTCTGCTGCGGCAGGCCAACCATGCCAGTCGCGGAAGTAATCACCGGGATCTCGCCAGGCATGTATGCCGTCTCGGGCACCATCACCACCTTGCCGTCTTGGATGCTCCAGACGGTCTGCGTGGTGCGCGCGGTCCATCGCATGAAGTCCCGCGCCATGCCAAACATCACCTTGCCTCTCGGCAGCGGGTTCGACGGCAATTCCGGTAGATAGCCCTGCTGCACGCCATACTGGCCCATCGCAGTGCATACGGCCGCCACATGGTCGGCCGGCGTCGACCCGGCCGCGAGCGTCGTGTTCACCACGGCGAAGTTGTACGCCGAGTCGCCGTCCGCCGCAGTGATATCGATGAATGTATCCGTCTGGCTCTCGCGCCCGCGCCGTACCTGCTTGATCTGTCCATCGAAGATGATCCCGTAGTTGCCCTCGTAGCCGGCCTGCAGCACGACGCGCGTGAATTCCTTACTTTGGGCTCGTCGTGCCGTATTCGCGGACACGTTGTAGACGCGGATCCGCGCCGAGTTCGGCGTCTGCAGGTCGCCGCGCTGTACGCGGAACACGATCCGCAGCTCGGACAGGTCGAGTGCTTCTCCGCTGTCGAAGCCGATGATCAGCGATACCTTCCGGCCGAACTGCTGAACGCTCATTGATCCGTCACCCAGAAAACATGCGATCCGATGCCGAGATCCTCGTACGTCGGAACGTCGTCAGGATCAGCGGCGCCCTGCACCCACAGCCGCCCTTGGAACCCAAGGTGCTTGTACTGGCCGAGCAGGTCCATGCCGGTCACCAGCGGAATGCCCGATACCAGGGGGTTATCCGATGCGTCAGCGATGTCGAGCACCCACCCCGCGCCGCCGGCCTTGCGGTACTGGACGGTCAGGCGATAGTCAGTCCCGCTCAGCGTCACTGTGAAGCGCTCCGGGCGCGGAGAAAACGGAATCTCGAAGAAGCTCGGCATCACATACTCCCCGGCGGCACCGCGCCGCCCGGAGCGGGCGTCGCGGGCATTGCTGCTTTCGTGCCGCCATTGCCTGTTTCAGCCGTCGAAGCCGGATCGGCCTGGTTCTCTTTCGGAGGCAGTTTCGTAACCTGCGTCGACACGATCCGAATCTGCTTGAGCGTCGCCGTCAGGATCAGCGCGCTCGACGTCTTGGCGTCAGTCGTGAGCCGCAGCCCCTGCAGAAGCATGTTCTGGTAGAAGCGGCGGCTCGTCGTTACATCGAACGGCGTGCGTGCCTGCTGTAACGCAAGCAGCTGCGAGTAGATCGCATTCACGTACTGCGCCGATGGCAGGCCACCGCCATCGAACGTCGCTTCTGCGGCGCCGAGCAGCGCCTCGTAGTCGGCATTGCTCCAGCCGCAACGTATCGCGACATCCGGCTGCCGCTTGAAGGCGTGATCGGTGATCTGCGCCCCTTGCTCGACCGGATGCTCCGTGATCGTGAGCTCGTCGTTGTAAACCTCCTCGATCGCGACCTGCACCGTAATGCTGCCGATCTTCTTCGGCGAGATCATGATCATGTCGAGGATCATGCGACTACCCCCTGAAGGTTTCGAACCAAGTCGGAATTCACCGCACGCTGCTCACGCTCAACTGCCCGGCCCGCTGCGGCGGGATCACCAGCGCCGTTCACGTGAATCTGCGTGGTTTGGTTCACCTCGACCTTCGTCGCAGCCGCCGACGTGGCCGCGGCTTGAGCCGTCGCGGCAACCGGCTGCTGATAAGTCGCGCGCGTATTGCGCAGCGCCGCCTCCATCTCGGCAGCCGAGATGCTCGCGCGGTTGTTCCCCTTGCCAGCGTAGTAGCTGCGACCGGTATCCGGATCTGCCACGCTCGCCCACTCGCGCGATGCTGCCCGCAATGCCGCACGCAGGTCACCGCTTCGCCCTTCCACGTAGTCGGCGATCGCGCGCCGCTTGTTGCGCACCAGGTACTGCTCGAAGATCCGATCCTGAAGCCGTCGATCGAACATCTCGTTGCCTTTCAGCTTCAACCCACGCGCAGCTTCGGCCAACGTGCTGCCGATGATCTGGTAGCGTCCGGCCGCGTTGAATTGCCCAGCACGCTGCGCGGCCATGACCTGCGCCAGCGTCATGCCCTCGAGGTTCTCAGTGCCGGCACGGTAACCGCCGCGCGCGCCGCGATTCACGCTGTTGTAATCGCCTTCACCGCGTGCGATCAGCTTGCCGAACGCCGTGTCCGCGAGCTGGCCTAGACGGCCGGCGAGACCGCTGTCGTCGGGAATGGAAATTCGCTCGACCTGCGGTGCCGGCAGCTGCGGCTGCCGAGTCAGATCTTTCGGACCGGACGTTACCGAAGTCGGTACAGATGCCTTTTCGCCAGGCTGCGCCGGTGCTGAAGCCGGAACAGACGCACCTGATTGAGCCGGCGCCGCCGCCGGTGCCGGTGCCGCTGCCGGCGCAGGAGCCGGTGTCCCCGACGACTCGCGAACGGGAGTCGGTTCCGGCGCACTGGACGGCGCCTGAGTTGTTGGCTGATCCGAGCGCGGCGGAGTCAGCTTCGCGCCGCCTCCATCCTTCACGCTGTCGATTTCCTCCTGCGTGTAGCCGCCGGTCGCGTCGAGGCCGCGGCGATCTTTCAGCGTGAGGATGTCCCACAACGAGCGGAAGCGGCCGCCCGACAGCTGAGCGATCAGCCCGTCGACTTTATCGCGCAGCGCATCGCCGATCTTCCAACCTGCGAACGCAGCACCGACGGCAGCCACTGCCGTCGCGAGACTGCCGAGCACCGAAAGCAGACCGCCACTCGCGGCAGTAGCACTTGTCGTCGCCGCACCCGCTGCGCGCAAGGCCCCTGCCATCTTCAGGATGCCGCCAGCGATCCGAAACACACCCAGCGCCTTCAATGCCACGCCGAGTAGCAGAATCTTCGTCGACCACCCGTCGGTGCCACGATCGAGCTCGACAAACTTGTCGGCCAGCCAGGCTAGCGGCGGCCCCATTGCTGCGGCCGCCTTCACGACAGCGTTCGCGACGTCGGTGATCCGATTCGCGATCTCATCGCCGTGCTCATCCATCCACCGTTGAAAACGATCGAGGCTGGGCCCGATCTTCTGCAGCATCGCGCCCTCGACACGGATGCCGAGATTCTCGAACGACGTGCCGAGGCCGCGCAGCTGCGTCATGAACCGGTGCGAGTCGTCCGCAGCCTTGTCCAGACCCGTCGTCTGCGACATCTCGCGATACTGCTTCAGGAGCTTCTCGAAGTCCCCGTTGCGCATCGCGAGCATCAGGTTCTCGTCAATGCCGAGAATGTTGCCGTATTGGCTGGCAAGCCAGGTCGGCTTGTTCGCCAGCGACTTCCCGAGGTCCGACATGATGTCGACCGTGTCGCGCAGCTCGCCGTTTGCGTTGCGCGTCTGCACGCCCAGCGTCGCGAGGTATCCCTCGCCCGCCGGGTTGTTGCGCAGGAAGCGCGCAAGGTTCTCGATCGTGCCGGTGGCCGCCTCGGCGGAGACGCCCATGTTGCGCGCGGCGAACTCGAAGCCGCGCAGGTTGGTTGCCGACGCGCCCGTGCGCTGCGACACGAAATACAGGCGCTCGAGCTTCGACGCGAATGCCGCGACGCCGGCGCTCACCGTGAGCGCGGCGCCGGATACGGTGGCGATCAGCTGCTTGACGCCCCTCGTCGTGCCTTCGACGCCTTCCTTGAAGTTCTTCAGGCCCTTCTCGTCGACCTTGAAGCCCAAAGCCACGAGAAATTCACGGATGACTACGCTATCGGCCATTTTTTAATCCGATGATGGGTATCATTTCAGGTCGATACCGTCTGACATCTAAACCGCGTATGTCACGAACAAAAGCACTCACGCAGGATCGTCTCAAACAGCTACTTCACTATGATCCTGGAACTGGCGAATTCACGTGGCGCGTATCTCGCGGAACCGTGAAAGCTGGATCGAAGGCCGGCAGCAACAACCAAGGGTACGTTGACATTAGCATCGACGGAGTAATGCACAAGGCGCATCGCCTCGCGTGGCTGTACATTCACGGGAAATGGCCGGACGACGAACTCGACCATCGAGTCGGTCGCCGATCTGACAATCGAATCACTCAGATCCGCGAAGCTACGCATGCCGAAAACATGCGCAACCGAGGTGCATACGCGTGCAACAAGTCTGGCTATGCCGGAGTCGACTGGCGACCCAGTAGAGGCGTATGGCGCGCTCGCATTGGTCTCGACGGGAAGCAAATCCATGTCGGGAACTTCGCCACAGCGGAGGAAGCGCACAAAGCGAGAATTGCACGGCTGAAGGAGATGCAGGACGAGTTTAGGCGCCTGCCTCTTGAATCCTACTCAGATGCTCCTGAATAAGCGCTTGATTCTCGCCCTGAACCGCTAGCATGTCATTCATCAGCGCAATGTCGGCGAGGTCCAACGTGCCATCCTTCAAGCTCTCGTAGCTACACATGCCGCGCATGACCGGATACAACAGCCAGTCCTCTCCTCCCGGAAGGCTCCGTAACTCTAACGAGCCGAGGTCTCGCTCGCCCCGGGGCTGGAAAGGAGACCTTGAATAAAATTGCCCAGGTTCGCCACCACGACGCGCACGACGAGCGGCAGCATCACGTCGATGCCGATGTCGTCGAACATCGACGTCTTGTGAGCGATGTTCCAGACCTTCGCCCAACCGGCGCCCTGCCAGCGCTCGACGACAGACAGGCACGTGCCGAAGACGTATTCGGCGTCCTCGTCCTTCAGGCCGGCCAGCGCATCAGCGAACGGCTGCAGCACCGGCGCGATTGCGTCGACGAGCGTCAGCAGCTCGCGCGGCTGGTCGACTACAGGCGCCGCCTCCTCGCCGCCGGTGAGCGCCGCAAGCGCGGCGTTCGCGCGGGCCTGCTCGCGCGCGACATCGGCCTGCTCGAGTTCGGCGTAGAACTTCATCAGCACCGGAATCATCGGCGGGATGATCGGCGCGATGCGCCGCGACACATGGAACTGCTGTATCGCGCTCAGCTTGCCGATCGCGTATCGCACGCTGTTCAGTTGGACTTCGGTCGTCATGCTCAGTACGTCCCGAGGATGTTGTCGATCTTGATCGAGTCGAAGACCCATTCGACGATGTCGCCGTCCTTCGCGTACTTCAGGTCCGGCGCCTTCTTGAACGCGCAGCTGCGCGCGGTCATCACGTCGCCGGCCGCCGTCTGCCGAACCTCGATCAGGTTCTTGCCCCACAGGCGACTGTCGAGCGACTGTGCGTCGTACAGCGCCATCAGCTTCGCGTTGATTTGCGCGGTCTTCAGATAGCGCAGCGTGATCTGACCAGACTTGTCGGCATGCAGACTGTGCATGCCCTCGCCATCCGAGCCGATCGTCATCGTGTTCTTGTCGCCCGCGCGCACGATCGTGATTCCTTCTTCCGCGGTCGCCTCACCGTAGCCGAGCGAAAACGCGCCGCCCGGGCCCACGATCGTCGCCGCGACGTCCTGAAAGCTGTAAGTCGTCATGTTGAGATGCCCCTGTTACCTATTGACCGTGACTAGCACGTCGACGC
Source organism: Burkholderia sp. 22088 (assembly GCF_052045915.1). NCBI lineage: Bacteria > Pseudomonadati > Pseudomonadota > Betaproteobacteria > Burkholderiales > Burkholderiaceae > Burkholderia > Burkholderia sp. 22088. The sequence continues at coordinate 252,476 of NZ_JBQEPY010000001.1, read as the reverse complement.
TATGAATCGCTCCGGCTTCCTTCGCGGCGATCTGAAACGGCATCGCCTTCCGTGCCTCGCGATCTGCTTGAGACTGCGTTGCGATCGGTGCCACGTAGATGTAGTAGCCCGTCGCGAGCGTGTCGCCCTTCGAGATGGCCCCGAAGCCATCGGAATTCCATACGCCAGGTGCCAGATATCCATTGGTCACTGCAGCCTCGCAACCGGTCGCGAGCACTGCCGCCAGGCGTGCGTTGCCGGGATCCGTTTGAGGGATCTTCGTCGGGCTCTGATAGAGGTCGTTGTACAGGTCCGTTTGCAGGCGATTGCGGAACCAGATCGCGTTGTAGACCGAATCGGCGAAAATTCCGCTCGGCGTAACGCCGTACTGGATGATCGAAGTGTCGTTGCTGTAGTTCACGAACACATTGCAGTTCTTTGCCTGCAGCGCGTTCGCTTGCGAGGTGCCCAGATCTTCGGCAGCGACGCTCGGCTCCTGCTTGAACATGAGCGTGATCGTCGTGTTGTTCCCGTCGAAATTGACCGTCAGAAGACGGCCCAGCAACGACGAAACAGCGTACGGAGTCGCGCTCGAGTACTGCAGGATCGTGTACTTCAGCTTCAGCGCCTTCAGCTTGCTCGCGATGTCCGTCGACACCGTCGAGTCCAGTACCTGGGGATTCTGCGTCGTGATCCCGTAGATGTGCCCCTGATCGGCTTCGATGAGGTTCGCGACCGCGATGTGCTGATCGTCGGTGATCGACGCGTCGGCAAAGTCGAGGCCGAGGAACTTGTTCGCAAAGCGATCGAGGAACAGCGTGGCCGCATCGACGGGCTGCTCGGGCGCGATGCCGTCCGCCGGCACGCCGGCGAGGCTGCTGGTCAGACCGAGCATCATCGAGATGTCGGTACCGCTGCCCGGGGCGGTCGCATAACCGACCTTCGAGCTCGAGCCGGTCGTGCTCGACGTCACGACGAACTGCGAGCCGGTCCACGCGATCGTCGCGCCGGTCAGCTTCGCGTTAATGACGGTGGCGACGCCGTTGAGGTTCGTCTGTGCCGAGAAATCGAGGGCAGTGACCGACTTCGCCACGCCATCGATCGTGATGCTGAACGCGCCCGTCGTGACGGCCTTCCACAGGGTGATGTCCTGCTGCGCGGCCGACAGCACACCACCGCGCATCGAGCCGGACGTCGCCGTCTTCGCCCAGCGACCGATCATCAGTTGCTGCGGCTGCGGCACCTGATTGAAGTACAACGCGGCCGCGAAGTACTCCGGCGTGTTTGTGCCGAAGTCGGCCGTCACTTCATCGATGCCGCCGTACGAGCGCGCACGCTCGTTGGTATCGATAATGGCCGACGGGCCAAGAATCAGCCCAGTGTTCAGATTCGCGCCCTGCGCCGCGAGTGCGGCGAGGTTGATCGTCACGTTGATCAGACGCGACACAGGGAGACCAGTTGCCATAAGTAGCCCCAAAAAGAAAAGCCGCATTTAAGCGGCCAAGTAAAAACAAATGCGGAAATCCCAGACTGATAATCGACGGCGAACGCGTAGGGGTTTCTTCACCCAACATCCCCAATTTTGGAGATGCCTACGATCACATTTCTCTGACAAGATCGCCTTCGCGCACACCAACAGGTATGCGTCGACCATAAGGAGACCGTGATGGGCAACTCTGCCGCAGCAAAGGAACATGTGTTCTGGGCAATCTGGCACGAAGGCGTAGAGATTTATTACACGCCTTCCGAGCATTGGCGTAAAAAGGACGCCGATCCGCTAATGCAGGTCGTTCGCCCTATTGCGCGTTTGCGTGAAGAAATCATGTACAAGCAAACGCACAATGAGACTGCACGAAATTTGATCGCCGGTCTGAATGACGACGAATTAACGTCGATCATTGAGAAAGCGGCTCAAGAAATTCCTACACTCCGACTTGGCGGAGATACATTGCCCGGCCACTTCCAATGGGTATGCTTCCACGAGGGCTGGCTGCCCGAATTCCGGCAATGGAACGCCGATCGGCTTTATCGATCGATTCGAAGCAAATACCGTGAAGTAGAAGATCACAATTCCGACGCCCGCAACCTCCTGGCCGCGGTCGACAACAGGTACATCAAAGCAATGATCGACAACCTATAAAGAGTTCCCGGAGAGATTGATACATCACGATTCGACTCTCTCACCGTCGTGTGAATTCAGCCGACACGATGTTCAGAACGGCATACGTCCGGGTGATCTTGCGGCGCAGCGTCACGGTCATGTCGTAGCGCCGCACCCACTGCTGGTTGACGAAGTCGGGCGCCGCCCGAATCGCGCCGACGCCGACGAACGCCATGTCCTGCAGCTGGAGCTGCTCGCGGTTCTGCGGGATCGCGAGCCCGTCGGCGAGCCGCTGCGCGTAACCCTTCGCGCGCGGCCCGTAGAACGTGCACATCACGTCGACGTCCTGGTGCCGGATGTACGTGTCGTGCCCGTCACCCGTGCCGTCGTGCTGAATCGCCGGGCCCGCGTCCGGCTCCTGCTCCTGCACGCCGAACGCGCACCAGTCGACGGACGGCTCAGGCTGCTTCGGCACGGTCGGCTGCCAGCGCGGCCGCACGAAGTCAGGCGGCAGCGCCGTGACGCCCGCAATCAGGTCGTGCACCAGATCGTCAAGGGCATCGTCCTCGGCCGGCGGCGCATCGACGGCTGGCGCCAGGTATCCGCCGGTCGAGCTGTCGTTCATGGGGTCATCCCGAAAGAGGCTTCAGGTCGCACGTCGCGCAGACGAAGCCGCGGCCGAAGTGCGAATAGTCGTTCACGTTCACGACAGTGTAGGTACGCCCCGCCCACACGACTTCGTCGGCGTCATGGCCGGCACTGCCGTCCATCAGCCGGAACATCGTGTGCAGGGTGATCGAGCCGACGATCCGGCTGCCGTCGGCGTTGCGGTGCAGGATGTCGCCCTTGTCGCTCGTCACGACGGCGGCGAACGGCGTCGATGCCGCGGTGTTCTGTGCGCGGCCATGGCCGTCGACCGTCTGCGTCATGCGATTGCAGATCAGGCCCGCATCCATGAAATCGGGATCGAGCAGGACCTCGGTTACGTCGAGGAAGGCCATACAGCGCTCCAAAAAGAAAGGCCCCGACGACAAGTCGTCAGGGCCTTAGATGGTGTCCGGCGCTGATCTCCGGAATGCGTTTTTCACGTCCACCGGACGCCTAAGCGCCCACGTTTCCGAGTTTCACGGCTCTGCAGGATCGCAGCTGTCGGCCAATGGCCTGCACGCTAACTTGCTCCCGCTTCGGTTGGACTGTTCTTTGCGCATCAGCCTGCGCGCTCACCACGCATACAGCCTACACCACCTTCCGACGAACCACGTACGTGATTGCGTTCCGATACTGGCCTGTGTCAACCAGCGTGTTTTCTCGCGTCACGCCGCGGCGCCGGCGCGCTGCCAGCGTCGATTCGGCCAGTTCGGGGGCGATGTTACTGTTGACCTTCGCGCGCACGGAATTCTGGCCCGCGAGGCCCGCCAACTTGAGCCGACGCTCAACCTGTTCGAGGTCGCCGTCGAGCGCCGCCTCGACGCCCTTCTGAAGCTGCGGCTCGAACTTCGGCCGCGCGTCCTGCACGCCGGGCACCAGGTGCGGGCGCGCCGGGATATTGTTCGCCGGCGAGCCGTTTTCCATGATGTAGCCGATTTCGGCGTTGCTGAGCGGCTCGCCCTCATCCTTCCGGCCGGCCGTGCTGTCCGGCACGCCGACCAGCACCTCCTTCTGCACGAGCCCGCTGATCGACTTCAGCACCTCGTCGAGGCGGTCGATTTTCATGCCGTCCATGGGATTCTCCCGATGGGCGGCGACAGCATTACAGCTGAATGCCGCCCGAGCCCATCATCAGCGCCATGCTGAGATAACGAACGCCGTACATCGTGGCGTTCCAGAAGCCGCCGTCCTTGATGGCGACGGCCTCGGTGTTGTAGCTGGCGCTGACCTTGTCGACGGCCTTCGACGACTGCGGCCCGGTCACCTGCCCGGGCACGCCGCCGACTGCCGCCGTCTTCTGATCCTTCAACGCCAGCGCGAGATGATGCGCAGTGACCAGCGCGACGCCCAGATCAGTCAGCTCGCCCCAGCGATCGGCATTGACGAGCGAGACCGCGACCGTCATCCAGAATTGAACGAGCGAGTCGGGGTACGTCGTCGTGTCGTTGAACTCGGGAAACGACTGTCGGAACTGGGCGATATCCACGTGTCACCTTGCCAATATGCGGATGCCCGGCGCGCGCCAGCATGGCGCAGCGCCGGGAGGCCATTATGCCTTCTTCCCGCTGCCGGACTTCTGCGCCGCGCCGTCGGCTGCGCCATCCTTCGCGGCCGCCGCGGCGTCCTTCTGGGCTGCGTCGAAGGCGGCAACCCGCGCGGCGAGATCCTGCTCGCTCGCCGCAACCGCAGCTTCGCGCGTGTCGAGCGCCGCCGCGCGGTCGTCCAGGCCCTTGCCGAACGTATCGAGTTCGGCACGCAGCTTGTCGAGACGATCGGACTCGGCTTGGAGGCTCGCCTTCGCCGCTGCGGCTGCCGCCGCCTGATCGGTCGCGTCGCTCTGCGATCCAGCCGAATCGCCGGAAGTCTCCGGCAGAGGGCCGGTGTGCGCCTTCGCGTACCAGTGCTCGGCGATGAAGTCCTCGACTTCCTGCACACCAGCCTCGACGCGGCGAATGACTTCCTCGCCCTCGCGGGCAAGCCGGATCGTGAACGCCGTCAGAACGTTGATCTTCGCCATGTCAGATACCGTCCCGGTAAGCGGCCGTCGTGCCGTAGCGCCATTCGACGCGGCCGATACGCGACCAGTAGGTCGTGATCTGGAACAGCGAGCGGTACTCGAGCGGCGTGCGCTGCAGGTCCGTCATCGGGAACTGGACGTACTTCTTGTCGCTGTTGTACGCGACCATCCGATCCACGGTGCCGAGCTGGCCCTGCGTGCCACCGGCGCCGGCGCCGATCAGCCACTTGAGCTCGAGGATTTCCAGCGGCGTGCCCTGCTGCGTGCAGATGTTGTTCTCGAGCAGGTACGTCAGGATCGACTTGTTGCCGGCGTCGCTCGCGATCTGCGATGCAACCCAACCGAGTTTCGCGGGCGGCAGCATGAGGCGGTTCGGCTTCACCTTCCAGCCGGACGCCTGCCATGCCGAGGTCAGGATCTCGTTGACGTCTTTGAGGATCTCTTTCGGCGTCTTCGTCTCCCACTGCGGGGTACCGGCCGCGCCGTTCGCGACGTTCGAAACGCTCCCGACAGCACCGATCGAGTTCACCAGGCCGGTGAAGCTCATCTGCGGATCGCCGTAGTACACGATCTGGTCGAGGTCCATGTTGCGCTTCATGTTCATCGCCTCGACCTTCTGCGAGTCGATGGGCATGCCAAGCGCTTGCGATTTGATCAGCTCGGGCACCGTGTACTTGACCTCGGCACCCCAGAGCAGCATCGGCTGCGCGGTCTTGCCGATGTCGACCGACGGGCCCGCCAGCGCGTTACCCTCGTTCGAGATCCAGTTCAGGCCGTTCGGGTTGATACCGCCGCTCATCCCGAACGCCGAGTTCGTGAACGACGCGACTTCGTCGGCCGCCGACACGTCACTGCGGATGTAGATGTCGCGCGACCACGTGTACTCGACGAGCGGCTCGTTGAGCGTCTGGTCGAGACGTTCGAGCTGACCGTTCAGGAATACGCCGGTCGAGTCGATCGTCGCACGATCGTAGGTGTACTGCTGGTCCTGCGTACGCGCGCGGATCAGCCGGCGCGTCGCGTCCGCGACGGCCGCCGACATCGGGATCGAGGCCCCGGCCCGGCGCAGGTGCTTCAGTTCGGACATGTCCATGTAATGGCTCCAGAAATGCAAAAGCCCCACGATTGCGGGGCTTCGGGTGAAGCGCTGTTCAGCGCCGGATCAGATGTTGACGGCGATTTCGGCGATGCCGTACGCGTCGGCCGGACCGTTGAAATACCAGTTCGAGGGCATCGCGACCGTGTTCGTGCCGTCAGCGGCCGCTTCGAAACCACCGAGCGGCTTGCCGGCAGCGGCCGCCGCGACGCGCACATAAACAGTGCCGTTCTTCGTGGCCGGCGCGGTTCCGCCCAGCGCGGCATTGAAATAGCCGCGCTTCAGGATGTCGGTCGGGCCGCTGGTCGGCGGCGTCGACGTGCCGAGTGGATCGTTGCCGTTGCCCTGGATCGGGTACGCGCGCAGGTTCACGCCGTAGACGAGCGCGGCGGTGTCGGCCGCGTTGTTGATCGGCTGGATCTTGCCGTTCACCATCTTCACCGGCACACCGAAAGCCGTCGGCGGCGCCGCCGGATCGATCAGTTGCGTCTCGATCGTGGCGACTTCGGCGCGCTGAAGGTCACCGGCAAAGCCTGCCGGCATGCGATATTGATAAGCTTGCAACGAAGGCATGTCGGCTCCTTTACTTGCGGACCTTCCAGAATTCCGCGTGAATTGCGTTGATGTCTTTCCGCTCGGCCTGAGTGGAATCGTTCGTCCGGCGCTGCGTCATGCCGGAGTTCTTGCCGCGCACGACCTCCGAAGCTGCATTGAAGAACGCCGTCACGGAATCGCAGGTCATGCTGGCCACGTTCGCGCCGCCGACCACCGGCTTGACCAGTTCGGCGTTCTCGTTTTCCAGCGCAGCGCGCAGCGCGCGGCGGCGCAGCACGCAGATGGCGTCGACCGTCTTCTTGCGTGCGACCTTCGCGTCGAAGGTCGGCAGCCGCACGCCCGGCGCAAGGATCTCGGCGCGCGAGAGCGCGTCCTGGAACTGGTCGCGCAGCGCGGTGCTGTCGCCAGTACGCGTGCCGGTCTTGTCGTCGTCGCCCTCGCCGGCACCGTCGTTGTCCATCGTGCCGGTACCGTCCAGATCGTCGTCATCGCCGTCACCGTCGCCGGTCTGGGTGCCCCCGTCTTCGAGCTTCGTCACGCGATCGGCGAGCGCGTCGATCTTGCCGTTGGTGGCTTGGATCGCGTCGAGCACCTGCTTGAGCGGATCGCCTTCGCCACCGCCCGCACCATCGTCGCCCGTCGCGGATACCGCCGCCTTCGGATCAGTGCCGGTACCGGGCATGTGGATGTGAATCTGGGGTTGGCCGTCGCCACCCTCGCCGCCTTCGTCGCCGGTCATCTCGCTCGCGACCTTCTCGAACGCTTCGGAATCGCGCGTCATGAACGCCTTGCGCAACGCGTCGACGAACTTGGAGCCTTTCTTGGTTGCCATGCTTGCATCTCCTGTCGGGAGTAGGTTGGAACTGCTATCCCCGATCGAACACACGGGGCCACAGCGGGCGCTTTTCACGAGGGCGACGTGGTTGCCCACGATCACCACCTGTCGCGCCCGCCCAGGCGCAATCTGTTCGTAGTCGGCGTCGTAGCCGTTGCTGACCTGTGTGAGCGCGTCCGCACCCTTGCTCTGGACGCGTCGGATCGCCTCGGCGTCGGTGATCAGCAGGTCGGCGAGCATCAGCTCGGCCTGGTCACCCTCACCTTGCCGGACGTTGCGGACCGTGCCGCGCGCCACCGACATGTAGTTCGCCGGCGTCACAAAATCCGACGGGTGGTCGATCGTGATCGGCTTCCCTTCGAAGCTGGCGAGCGTCTCGGGGCTGAACAGCACGTCGGCCGTGCGCTCGGCGACGATGACGCCGTCCTTCGCCTCGATCTCGGGCAGCTCGAAATAGGCGTAGTCCTGCGCGCCGACGCGCGCGATCGGCACGGCCTCGCAGAGCAGGAAACCTTCCGGCGTGATCGACTGCCGCTCGCCGAGTTGCTCGGTCGCATACACGCCCGACGCGGTGATGCCGTCGCGCGTATGCGCGCGTGCGCGCGCGCCGCCGGCGCCGCAACCACAAGCGTGGTCCGCCGTTGGAATTCGAATGGTCCGCATCTGGATCGAAATTGGAGGTACGTCGTTGATTCAGCAGGGAATCTGCAAGTCGCGAGGACTTGGCTATAATGCGAACTGGGACGGTCGCCGGAGGTGAGCCGACTGCCGAAAGGCAGGGGGTGCCTTATTTAAACGACGGCCGGCCCTATTCCCCTTCCCGCACCAGGCCCTGGTTGTAGTACCGATGGCCGTCGTAGAACACCTTCACCGTGATCACCGCCCGATAGTTCTTGCCGTCCAGCTTGAGCGGAGCTGAGTAAGTCTCGACCGCCTTGACGTTCGGGTCGCCGCGCTTGTCGGGCTGCGAGTCGATCAACCGAGCCTTCGTCAACAGGTCCGGCAACGCGGGGATGGAACGCAGCACCTCATCGTGACCGGTCGCCACGGTGTGTCGGATCCCACCGTTCGTCACCTCGATCTGGTTGCCCGTCGCCACGTTCTTGAACTTCTTCCCAGCGAACTGCTTGCCGTAGGCGATCGCCTTCTGGCGTAGTTCCTTCATGCTGGTGAAGTCGCCAAGCTCATTGCCCTTCAGCGTCGTCGGCGCGGCCGCCGCCGGCCCAGTGGCGCCGCCTGCTCCGAACTGGCCGTTCGCGGCTCGCGGATGCTTCGATTCCTCCCACGACGCGTCATACGTATGGAAGTAGATGTGCAGATGCTTGGGCATTGATCAGTCGGGTCTAACGGGCTTGGCCCGGCTGCTACGCAGTGCGCGCGATTGCTGAACGTTCAGTGTTCGATGCTGGTTCGGACGCCGCGCGCGATGACGCTGCGGACTCGCTCGTAGTTGGGTTCGGTCCGGGTGAGACGACACCAGGCGGCCAGTAGTCGGGCATACAGCGGCAGCCACCATGCAGTGCGCACGCATACGCGCAAAGTGATTCGATTCGCCATTTCAGTCCTTCGGAAGCACAACTTCCGCCCAGCACCGGCAGTTGTAGATGCAGCCCGGATGCGCCCGCGCGCCGGACCGCTTATCCGCGACCGGCGGCTTGTCCCACGTGAAAAACTTGCCTTCCAGCTCGCGATGGTCCTCGCGCACGTCCGAGTCTCCCGACGTCCGCCAGAAGTAACCGGGGCTGCCCACGTCGAGTGCGCGCGCCTCGGTGAGGGTCGCTGCCGTGCGGCTAACCTCGGTTCTCGCGATGGTGTCGGCCCGGCTTTTCGCGACCTGCCCGGACTCCTGAATCGCCTTCGAGATCTGCGCGGCGCGCGTGCCGTCGACGATTCCCTCCAGCGTCAGCCGGTGCACGCGCTCGGCTGCGTCGAGCGGAATGGACTTGATCAGCCGCACCTGCTCGGACAGGAGCGCACGCATCGTCTCGCCGGTGGCCGCGCCGCGCATCTCTTCGCGCAGCGCGCGCGACATGTCGGCGGCCTGCTTCATCCACATCTGCTCGTCGCGACGATTCAGGTCGGCGATCATGCGCGCCGCGGTCGCCTCGGCCCAAGGCGCGAGCGCCTCGGCGTACCGCCGCAACAGCTCCTCGATCGTCGGCGCATACGACGCGTCATCGGCTGGAAAGCCGTTCACGAGCACGCCGACCTGATGGGCGATCTTTCGCAGCTGGCTGCCGTACTGCCGCTCGGCACCGCTCAGCCGGACAGGGTTCTTGCGCCGGTCGCGCTTTCGATCGAGGGTGAGAATCATCGACGTCGGAAAAGCCTGCGAAGCAGAGAATCGTTCGTACGTGAGGCCGCGCCCGGCGCCGGGCCGACCGGAAGCGTTGGATCAATTCCCGGCGGATCCTCGCCCTGTTCGTCACGTTCGGCCTGCTCGATCGCATCGTCTGGGATGTCGCCGAACATGCCGGTATCGGGCGACGACGCCTTCAGCTCGCGCATGCCCTGGCTGCGCGGAATCAGGTCGGCGTCGACGGCCTTCGTCACCGAATCGACCGTCTTGTTGCCGATCTCTGCCTTCTCCGCGGCCGACATCTCCTGCAGCGGGTTGAACTCGTACGAGAAGTCCTCGGGCAACGGCTGCCCGATCTCCGACCGGCACATCACGTCGAGCAGCCCGTGTAGCGGGTTGCGCAGCCGCCGCTCCTGCCGCGTGTGCACTTTCTCGTGATACAGCAGGCGCGAACCTTCGCCGGTGTCGCTCAGGCCGGCCGGCTGCTGGCCGAACAGGCGATCGAGCGGAATGCCCGTCGCGCCGCTGAGCTGCATCGCGAACTGCAACATCACGTCGGACAGCCCGCTGAACGTGTACTGGTGCGTCTCGAACTTGTCGGTCGCGTCGATGAGGGTGATGCCCTCGTTCGACTGCCCGAGCCGGATCATTTCGACCTGCTTCAGCAGGCCGTTGAGCGCCGGGCCGCCGGCCGCGATGATCTCGCGCAGCTTCTCGACGCTCAGCGTACGCAGATGCGCCTTGTAGACGAGCTGACCGGCACCCACCGTCGCACTGTCGAACGCGATGAGCCGGTCCCACATCGGCTCGAGGATCGACAGACCCCAGCCGTTTTCGCTGATGCGCTGGTAGAACGGCAGTGCTTCGCCGTCCATCCGCAGCACGCGCGAATGGTGAATGCGCCCCTGCGGCAAGCCGATCGCCGTCGGCAGCACGTCGTAGTACTTCGGCATGCCGAGATCGGGGCCGAACTCGGTCACGACCTCGCCGACCGGCGGCGCAACCATCCAGCGGTCGAGCACGAGCAAGCCCTTGAACTGACCTTTCCCGATGGTCTCGCGCCGCAGCGGCTGCGACATGTCCTGGCCGTCGATCAGCATCACCGCGATCGCACCGCCGTACAGCTGCGCCCACTTGCCGGTGTCGCAAAGCTGATCCCAGATTGCCTTGCGCGTAAGCGCCGTCTCCATCTTCGACACGTCGGTCGGATCGAGGCCGGACATCTCGATGCCCTTGCGGGTCATGTCCTCCGGGATCGCGTCCACTGCGGCGCGCACGATCCACGAACCGCGATACGCCGCCTCCAACCAGACGCGGTTGCGGCTCTGGTACGTCAGCGTGTACTGCGCCGCCGACGCCTGGTTGTCGGCGCCCCATCCGAGCCGCGCTTCGAAGTTGGCGAACGAATCGACCGTGCGATGGCCGTGCGTTGCCGCCGGCGCGCGCGGCGGCCGCGTCTGTTGCTTCCGTTTCGACATTCCGGGAAATCCTGTCGTGCTCAACCGGCAAGCCGCTCCCAGACCGACAGGTCCTTCGCGCCTCCCAGCATGTCGTTGATTGCGTCGACCATCGGATCGATCTGGTCGTCGTGCATGTGCGTGTCGTCAGCAGTGAACGAGTCGCACTCGGTCAAGAAATCGCTGACCCATGGGGCATCCAGCGGGACGCCGACGTTGCCCGAGTCGATATGGCTCACGACATCCATCACGCGCGTCAGCTTGTCCTTCACGCGCTCGATGCCCTCGATCGGGATGCCGCCCTCGGCCTGAATGTCCTGGATCAGCCCGGTGCCGCTGGACTTGTCCTCGACCTTCATCTGGCGCAGCACCGGTGCGCCCGGATCGTCGGCGCCGATGGCCGCATGCTTGTTCCAGAAGTCGATCGCGCGACGCTTCAGCTCGGGTGCCTTCCACTTCCCGCGCACCAGGTCGATCAGGTACAGGCGGTTGTCGTACCCGAGGCCCCAGCACTCGAACACGCTGTAGTCGTTTCGCTCGGCGGTCTTCTGCGCCGTGTCCGCGAAGATCTTCCGGTACTGGAGCTGCGGCAGCGCGCCGTAGCGCAGGAACTTGCCGCTCTGGATGATGCCGCCGCCCAGCGGCGACGGCCGCTGCATGTACTGGCCGTTGAAGACGTACGCATCGGCCTTCTCGGACGCGAGCAGTTCCGGCAGCGGTTCCTTGTACGGCCAGTAGCTGTAACGGCCGTCCTCGTCGCGCTCGTCGCGCTCGACGCGATCGCGGATGTGCGCCGGCAGCTTCGCGACGTATTCGTCCGTGATCAGCGCCGGGATCTCGATGAACTCCCACTCGCCCGGCAGCTTGCGCGCCTTGATGAAGCCCGTCGGGTCTTCCTCGGCGAGCCGCTGCATGATCACGATGATCGGCGTGTCCGGATTCGCCTTCCGGCTCTTCACGGTCGACTGCAGCTTGCGGTTGGCTTTGTCCCGGTTCGTCTTGCTGTACGCGTCCTCGACCTTCAGCGGGTCGTCGATGATGATCGCGCCCTGCCAGCCCTCGGCCATGTGCCCGGCCCGGAAGCCGGTGATCTGACCGCCGAGCGAAACGGCGTACACGCCGCCGGCCTTCTTCCCGTCGACGAGCACGTTCCAGCGCTTCTTCGACTTCGCGTCGTCAGCTACCTTCAGTGGCCAGAGCGCCTGATACTCGTCGGATGCGACGATGTCGCGCGCCGTCTCGCTGTTCAACAGCGCGAGGTCGTCCGAGTAGCTGATGTGCAGGAACCGCGCGCGCGGGTTCAGCGCGAGGCCGCGCGCGATCAGGTTGATCGCGACCAGCTCAGTCTTCGACGAACCCGGGGGCACGTTGATGACGACGTTCTTCAGCGTGCCGTCGATCACACGCTGCACCGTGTCGGCGATCAGCACGTGGTGCCAGTTGACGCGGAACTTGATCGCCTGGCGGTGCTTGAAAAAGTACCGACTGAAGAACAGGTGGTCCCGCTCGCACTTCGCCTTCAGGACGGCCCGCTCGATGGCGGGGTCAATACTCGTCTTCGAGCTTGGCGACGGCGGCTGCGACCTGGCTTTCATCGACGACGACCGTCCTGTTCTCGATCGGGCCGCCGTTCTCCCCAGTGTGTTCGAGGCGGCGCCGGTTCGTGTAGGCGTCGCCGGATTCCTTCGCAGCCTGCTCGAGCAGCTGCGCCATCAGCGGCAGGTTGTTGCGTCGCTCCGCTTCCGCGACGGCACGGTCGAGCGCGCGCAGGCGCACGGCACGGTGCGACACGCCGATGCGCGATGTGTCGTTGAGGAACTCCTCGCGCGTGCGCTCGAAGATCTCGCGGTATTTCTTGCTGAGCGTCGCTCCCGCGCGCTTCGTCGGGTCGTAGCGCTCGCACTGCTGCGGCGACACCTCGACGCCGAACTCCTCCCGCACGGCTTTGGCCGTACGCGAGATCGTGTCGAAGCACGCCAGCGACTGCACGATGAACACCTTGATCGCGTCGGAAAGTGCTGCCATAGCGGGAAACGTTCGGATAGGCTACGCGGCGCCGCGCGTCAGATGTGCGTCCAAGTGCGACGCGCTCGGACATCGCGGATAGTACGGATGGAGACGTCGAATTTCTGCGCCAGCCCGATTTCGCTGCGATCGAGCTGGCGGATCTCACGCACCGCGCACTCGGTCAGCTTCGAGTACCCGTTCTGCTCGCCGACAGCCGAAAGACCGCCGGCTCGGTACGCGTGAAGCCGATTGCCGCTCGCGGTTACCCACTCCAGATTCGAGATGTGGTTGTTGGCACGGTCGGCATCGATGTGATTCACCTCCGACGCGCCGGCCGGCCGCTCGAGGAACGCTTCGGCGACGATCCGATGAATACGAACCGACTGGCGCTTTCCAGGACGAGATAGATTCACCGACGGGTAGCCGCAAACCAGGAAGGTCGCGAGCACTCTGCCGGCGATACCGCTGTTCCGGTTCGTGAGCCGCTTGATCCGCCCATGATCGCTGACCGCATAGTTCGGCCACTGGAGAATGACACGCCACTGTTCTTCGTTCATGCCGACCCCAACATACATGTCCCGCATGCGCGCGCGATTGATACCGACGAAACGGTCGGGCCTGCGTTCGCGGCTCTGACCATCTTGGCGATGGATCCGTCGCGATCACCAACGCCGTATCTCTCCACGATCCCGACGAACTCTTCAACGTCATGCGCCCGGATTCCCAGCTTGGGAAACCCATCCTTCGTGAAGGCTGGGGCGCCGAACTCATCCGTCTTCTGAGCGATGTGCATCAATTCGTGCTCGACGAGCGCGCACCACTGCAGGTCACTGCAATCGCGTGCGTAGTGCGCGTCGAGCGTGATCAGGAAGGCCGGCACGCGGCCGAACCATTCGAGGAACTGCTGCTCCTGCCTGGCGCGCTGCCAGCCGCCGGCGCGGATCGTCACCTCTTCGCACTGGCCGACGACGCGGCGCATCTGACGGACGTTCTCGACGGCAGCCCAGAGATAGGCGACGTCAGCGTCGACCAGGTGCGCGTGGTCGGGATTGTGCAGCGACGCGCCCGCTCGCAGGAGCGTCTCGTTCACCCACTCGGCGACGCCGTCGGCCGGCACGATTCTCCGTATCCAGTTCAAGTCGTCAAACAAGCCGTCAGGCGGCGATGGGCGAGATATTGGCAACATATTCGCTTTCGCAGCAGATCTGATCATCTTGTGATATCTGCAGTTTGATTCAAATAATTAAACAATCAAGCCAATTCCGCCAATTTTATTAAAAAAAGAAACTATTAAAATAATTCAACAACATTGACTGAAATCACTTAATTAACGCAATATCTCCATGGCCGCGAACGCAGCTGCGGACACCCGTCTAATAAGCGCTAACAGGAGAGCATTAATGACCACAGCACGAGCAACAGAGCAGGCCGTCGAACTCGTCAAAACAGCACTCGCATCCGGTTTAATCGCGCCCGCCACCGGCGACCGATGGTTTGTGGACCCAACCAAAAATGGCGAGGAGCTTGGAAAATTTGTAGGTGCATTTGTCGCCAAGATCGCCAAGGAAATAGACGCCCTGTAGCAAATCAGGTGTGACTTATTAAAAGCCGAGAAAGTGACAAAGCCCGCTGGCTTTCGCTCAGCGGGCTCGGAAATTCTGGTGCCAGCAGGGCGGCGGAAACCCGTCTGCACCTTTCGGCGCGCTGGCTGATCACCTCGCTGCGTCTTTCCCGCCGGCACCGCTAAGGCCGGGTTGAGTATAGCGCGGCGCGAAGGCAACAAAAAAGCCCGCTTTCGCGGGCTTGCTTGCTTCGGACGCACCTATGACGTGTATCGAATATGGCGGATTATTGTGTGCCAAACACACATTGTCAAGCAGTCGATCGTTCCTGCAGCAATCCGAGCTCGCTGAACCGTCGCTCGATAACGGACCAAGCGAGCCCCTCGACGCCCGCCTCGCCGGTTTTCTTGTCGCCCTCGATCCACTTCCGCACCGCGGAGTTCTGCTTGCTGACGGTGTTCACGTGAGCTTCGCAGTCTTGCGCGATGTCGACCAGGTCGCACTTCACCCCGAACAAGCGCTCGATGATCGCTCGACGCACGCGGTAGTGCGAGAACCCCGAGCAATACGCGGCGGACGCCCGAATCAGCCAGCCGATCGCAGCCTGCCATTCGATATTCGGTGTGCGGCCACTGCAGCACGCCGCACCGCACGAGCACGGCAGGTCGTGCGGTGCCGCCCGCGCGACGATCACAGACAGGTGCAGCTCCGGCAGCTCCCAGAGATGCCGGCGAATCTCCCCCGCCTGCCCGGCACCGTCGAGCCCAACCAGGCCCATGCCGGTGCCAATCGATTCGCCACGCAACCGCTTCGCCAGCATCGTCTCGCCGTACTGCTGCGACGAGTAGCAGAGCGCGAAGCGGACCGCGTCGAACGCGGACTTGAACTCGACGATGTCGCTCATCGTGCACCCCGCGTCATCATCGCTAGCGCCTGGCGCGTGTTGAGCTCGGCCATGTAGCCCGAGAGGTTGCTGGTGAAGTCAGGTCGGATGCGAGTGTCTACGTGCGTGCCCGGCGAGCGGCTCGTGCCCGCGAGCGAGTACATCCGGCCGCGACTCTCCGAATGGCAGTCCAGCCGCGCGAGCGCAACGTCGAGCGCGAGCAGCTGGCGCACCGACGAAACGGGATGCTTCATGCGGCGCGCGAGGTCATGCGCCGAATACCGAACACCGGGCTTCATGGCCGCGATGATGGCGTTGATCGTGAGTTTTCCGTTTGCTTTCAAGGCCCCGCTCCTTATGCTGACTTCAGATTCAATTCGATCGCCTCGATCCGCACGCCCGGCGTGCGCGCGTAGCGCTTCGACACCCAGAGGTCGACGACCTGGCCGTCGTCGACGTACACCACCCCGTTCATGCCGTCCTTCAACGCCTTGACAACGTTGTCCGCGTCCGGCTTCTTCGTCGCGCCGATGGCGCCGGCGGCCGCCTCGCCCTGCCGCTTGTTCGACCAGCTCGCCGGGATCGGCAGACCGATGTGCACGATCAACCGAATCGGGCCGGCGTACGGCGCGGTGCTGCGCATCGCCGCGCGGGCGGCCATCTTCACGAGGTTCTCGTACCGCTCGGTTTTCTCGGGCGTGTAGGTCGTGACGTGCGCGCCGCGGCGTGCGAACTTCGGGCGCCCCTTCGCCGCCGGGTTTCCCGGAACGACGAATTCGACGCGCTGTGCGACCGGCGATGCCGCGATGAGCGACTGCTGGGTCATGCCGTCACCTCACCGGCCACGTCGTCGGTCACCAGCACGCCGCTGATCGGGCGCAGCCACGCATCCGGAATCCATCCGGTCTTCAGCTCGCACGGGCGGAACGTGACAACGTCCGTCGCCGGGATAGGCGTGGGCGCCTCGACGAACCAGCAGAAGCCGAGGTGCAGGTAATCGCCGTAAGGCGCCTTCACCTCGACGATGCGGTCGCGGGCTTTGCCACGCGTGATCACGGCCATGTCGCCGACTTTGCAGTTCATCGCCCTTCCCCCATCAAAGCGCCGGCCGCGACGGGCCCGGCAGTGTTGCGAAACGCGCGGTTGTGGTCGTCCCACCACGGGCCGTCGCCGGCCGCTTCGAACACGCGCAGCTTGAAATCGAACGGAGGTTCGTCGCGGCCCTGCTCGATGCCGAGCGTGCTGCCGTGATCGACGATGCCGGTCCACGATCGCCACCAATCGCCGACGGTGCGCGTGCCTGTCGCCGGCGTCGCGGCGCGCGCGGCGAGGAGATCGCCGAGGATCGTGTCGAGGAATCCGACGTTGAGCGGCTGCTCGGAGCGCTCTCGCTCTCGGCGCTTGCGCCCCGTGGCGACGGCCGCACGCAGGTCGTCGACCGTCACGCCGCGCGCGGGCCAACCGGCCAACCGCGCGTCATCGGCGGCGAAGCCGACGCCCGACGAGCGAAGGATTTCGACGAAAGCGGCGGCGGCGATCGGCGGTTCTTCCCCACCTCCCTGTGCTGTGCCGCCGCCGCTTGCTGTGTTTACATCTCCCTCTCCTTCTCTCTTGCGATCGGGGGGCGAATCGGGGGGCGATTGCGTTGGTGATCGGGGGGCGATCGGGTTGGGATCGCGACTCGAATCGGCCACGATGTCTTTCACCTGCCTTTTCCGCAGCCATTCCGATTGGGGGGCGACGCCCTTCAGCAGGTGCGCTGCCTCGACAACCTGCTTGCGAACGGCAACCGTGTCGATTTCGATCCCCCACCGCTTGGCATTGCCGACTGAGCCCGACAGGCTGCTCGTGAGCTTCGACAACCACGCCTCCAGCACCTTCTCAGCGGCGACCGGGTGATAGAGCCGACCGTCGGCGCACTTCACCCATCCACGCAGTGCGTGATCCTTTACGCGCTTCCAGTTCTTCGCCTGGGACAGATGGCCGAGCATCCGGTCATCCGCCGGCAAACTGGCGGCCGGAATCTGATGCCAACTCTCGAGCCACAACGTGATCGCGGCCGCGCGCTCGTCGCCGGTGCCGAGGATCCACGTTTCGGACGTCAACAGACGCTTCACCTCGAGCGGCATGAACGGGAAATCGCGGAGGTTGCAGTCCGCTGGGGTGAGAGGATTCGGGAGCTGATTCATGCAGATTCCAGCATCAGGCTCGGCTGCCGCAGGCGATCGCGCTGCAGCGGCGTGTATTCAGGATTCAGTTCGCAGCCGAGAAAGCGCCGGCCGAGCCGTTGCGCGACCTGACCGACGGTACCGCTGCCGAAGAACGGATCAAATGCGACGTCGCCCGGGCGGCTGCCGGCGAGCACGCAGGGCTCGACGAGTGCCTCGGGGAACGTCGCGAAGTGCGCGCCGCTGTACGACTGCGTCGGGATCGTCCAGACGGAACGACGGTTGCGCTCGGGCGGCATGATCGCCATCGCCTCGTCGAAGCTGGCGTTGTTCTTCGTGCCTCCCCCATCGTCCGCCAGTTTTCGCTTCACGCGGCCGCGCGAACGCTCGTCGGCGTCGGTACCGTGCCCCCAGCCAACACCGCGGCCGACGGCCTTCATATTCCCGTTCGTCTTCGCACCGCCATTCGCACGCTCGCTGCCGATCTGCGCCTGCACGTTTTGCGACAGGCGCGCGTGCGTGTTCAGGCTGACCGGTTCGAGGATCGCGGCCTGGTCGAAGTGGTACCGCTCGTTCTTGCTGAGCAGGAACAGGTATTCGTGCGCCTTCGTGCAGCGGTCGCGCACACTCTCCGGCATCGGGTTCGGCTTGTGCCAGATGATGTCCTGGCGCAGATACCAGCCGGCATCCTGCAGCGCGAACGCGAGGCGCCACGGCTGGCCGACAAGGTCTTTCGGCTTCAGGCCGTCGACGCGCATATCGGAGCGAGGTATCGGTGCATCGTCACGCCGGCGGCTCGCCGTCATGGCGCGGTTCGCCTCAGTCTGGTTGCGGCGAGTGCCGTTCAGCGTCGATGCCGTTTCCGGCCCGCTGCGCGATCCCGCGTAGCTGTCGCCCATATTCAGCCAGAGCGTGCCGTCGTCGGCGAGCAGCTCGCGCGCGAGGTCGAACACACCGACGAGCGTGTCGATGAACTCGCGCAGCGTCGACTCCTGACCGATCTCGCGGTGCTTGTCCGGGTGGCCTTCGGGCAGGTACGAGCGCAAGCCCCAATACGGCGGCGAGGTGACTATCGTCTGCACGCGCACACCATCGGCGATCATCGCGCGCATCAGGTCGCGGCAGTCGCCGCGGTGTGATTGGTCGAGCCAGTTCACGCAACCTCCCGCGCGATATGCGGCAGCGGCTCGGCAGCCGATTCGATGGCTACCTGGATGCGCTCGAGCTGCTGACGGAGTCGCTTGACCTCCGGATCGACGCTGACCCGGCGCGCGGCCTGTTTGCAGGCGCTGGCGATCTCCCATGCTCCGGCGCTCGCTGGCAGCCCAAGCACACGCGCGAGCTCGATGCGTGCGCCGTCGACTTGCGCCGCGTCGCGCTGCGCATGCTCTTTCGCTCGATCGAGGATCAGTCGTCGTTCGTTTTCCGCCTCCTCGGCCAGGTTCTCGAGCCGCTCGGTGGCCGTCTTCAGTCGGCGCTCCGCATGCAGCTGGTCCCGTACGGCATCCGCGACAACGTCGCCGAGGCGCGCACGAAGCTTCTTTTCGAGCGTCCATTCGTTGCACAGACCCGCGCGCAACTGCTCGTGGTTTTGATCCGCGAGCCGCGCCATGCCGTCGATGATCAGCTTGATCCATGCGTCGCGCGGCAGGTTCTCCATGTTCTTCAGCGTCGGGCCCTTCAGCGACCGCCAACCGTCCGGGCCACGCACGATCAAGCCGCAGCCGGCGGGGATGTCTTCTTTCTTCAGCAGCCCGGCGGGCGCGGCGAAGATCACGCCGGCGGCGAAGCGCAGGTACGACGTCCACTTGCCGGCCGTCACGTCTCGCCGGAAGTCGGCGACGCTGATCTTGCATTCGTAGGCGACTGGCTGGAATCGCGCGAAGGAGCACGGCACCGTGTAGACGTCAGGCCGCGGAGAGCCCGCCGGCCCGAGCTGCATGTCGGTCCATACGAGGCGATCGGAGGTACCGCGAAGATGCGCGGCGAGATCCTTGGCGAGGTCATCGTGCGCCCAGGTCATGCCGCCTCCAACGCCAATTCAGCGGATGTCGGGCGAATCCCTGCCTCCCAATCGAAAACGCTGTACCAACGCGGGCAGCCGTTCGCCGCAGCCCAGCCGCGCCCCCACTGCCGCGCGAAGCTTGCGAGCGGGCCGCGCAGCGGGTTCTCATGGAACGCGACGCCGGCGCGCGCTGCGCGCCAGCCTGCGCGGAACGCCGCGCGCTCGAACAAGTCGGTCAGCACGAGCCGCCCTCCTTCTTGTTGCTGTCGATCGGCGCCGCCTCGGGACGCACGCGCTCGAGCATCCAGAGCTGGTCGGCCCGGAACGCGAGGTAGTCCTGCGGGGGATCGCGGAAGATGAAAAGGTGCTTTTCCTCGATGAGGCCGAGGTAGGTCATGGGGCGCCCGAGCTTGCGGGCGAAATGCTTGCCGACGTCGCGGTGGCTGAGCGTCAAGGTCATGCCGCCGCCTGCCGCTGGGCGAATGCCTGCTGAACGAACTCACCGATCGCCTGCTGGCTGAGCCGACGGTATTCCTCGATCGCCTTGCGCTCCTGGATGGCGAGCCACTGCCGCGGGTAGTCGCAGCCGCTGAACATGCAGAACAGGTGCAACTTCGTCGCTGGAAACGGCCGGCGCCCGGCGATCAGATCGCCGAGGTGCGGATAGTGGATCTTCGACTTCTTTGCGAGCGTCTTGCGATCGAAGCGCGTGACGCCGATTTCGAGCGCCTTCGCCAGGCACTCCTCGAACGTCATAGCTTCGATCTCGCTCTCGGGCAGCGTGGCGGCCGGCGTCCACAGCGCGAACATCCTGATTTCTGGCTGGTTCATACGAAAAATCAATCGTTACCCAGTTGATTACCCACTTGCTTACCCAGTTGGCGCCGGGGCGAAATAAAGGCCAGGACAACACCTGGCCAGCTTTCAACTAATGCGAACCACTTCGATCAGCCGATGCCCGCATGAAGCACGTCGTGCCGCTCCCCTTCTGACATACATGCGCCCGTGTGCCCCGGCGCGGCGGCTTCCGCGGGATGAGGCCAGATCAGGTGCCAATCGGTCGGACGGAAGTCCCTGTACGGGATGCCGACGGCATTTCCGACGAGGACACAGTTCTCGGGTCTCATTGGATTGGGGGAATGCAGCCACTTGTGGATGTGTGGCTGCTTTTTGCCGATCAGGCGGGCAAGTGCGGACTGCGACCCAGCTTTTTGGATCGCTGCCTCCAGAGCCGGCACGGAGCAATTGGTCGGTTTCATGCGGCAATACTATAACCAAAGTTATTCATCCGCAAGAACTTTGGTTATTTGCCGCCCTACAACCAAGGTTATACGATGCCCGCTATGGAAAATCCTGAATTCGGGCGTCGGGCAAAGGAGCGTCGCGAAGCACTGGGCCTGTCCCAGAAGCACGTCGCGGAACTTGTCGGCGTATCTCAGCCGGCGATAGCAAAGGTTGAACGAGGCGGCAGCACCACGACCACGAACGGGTTCGCGCTCGCGCGGGCCCTTCTGACGACGTTGGAGTGGCTCGAATTCGGCGACGAAGTGGGCCCGCAGATCCCAGCTGGATACGATCAGCTCGACGACCTCGGCCGCGCCAAGGTCGAGGCGTACATCAGTGGCTTGCTAGCTCAAACGCTTCCCACCCCTCGCTCGACTCCGGACGAAGATAGGCCGCGCGGCGACTAACAGACCGGGCGCTCTCCGGCAACGGTTCTAGCGACGCATCCCAGAACGAAAACTCCCGCGTCACGACCGGCCGCTTCATCAGCCCCGTGAAGCCGAACGCCGGCTTTTCGAGCAGCACATCCCACCGGCCGTCAGAACGCAGCCTCTGAATTGTCACGATCGTGCCGATCAGCGCTGGGTTCGTGCTCGCCACGACCCTTGCCAAGTCTCCCGGCCTGCAGCGCAGGCGCGTCTTCATTTCTTCTTCCACTGGCCGCCCTCGTCTTCCGTTCGCCACACTACTGTATGTATGTACAGTAGTGTGGCGCAAAAAACAGGGGCTTTCAACTGTGTTATGCGGATACTGAATTGGGGGCGCGACGCCAAGCTCCCGGATATAATCACGCGACCGTGGGTTGCACAGCTGCAGTCCCTGGGGAGAGCCGAGGACTTGACCGGCCAATTGAATGCCTTGGGCATCGCAGGCGCTGCTCGCCAGCTATAATGATGGCTTCGCAGGGAGGATCTCCATATGGATCAAGACTTTATCTCAAGCGTCCAGAAGGTCTTGGAAGCCGATTCGAGATTCAGCAAGAGCGTCACCGAGGGAATCCATATGGCCTTGGACTCCCTCCGTGAGCGGCAACGCACGTTCGAGGAAAAGAAAAAATCAATCCAAGAGGAAATCGACCGTGGATCAAGGCTCACCAAGCATCGAATATCTCTATGACTTCGCATACCTCGATAGAGGGCGGGTCGATTTCTATTTTGCGCAACTGTTCGAAGACGGAGTCCTGACGCAGACAAAGCGAACCGCGAAAGACTCGTCGTCGGACACGTCCAAGATGGGCGGGTCGATCAAGGTGCTGTCTGGCGAAATGGGGGGCACCGACGTGGTCGAACGAGGGCTCGAACGTTTGTTTGACCCCAGTTGGCTTGCTCCAATCGAGGTACTCGATCGCCTCGATGAATTTCAGTTTGTGCATCGCGAGATCGCCAACACGCCTATCGGTGGGCTTTTCTTGGCGAGCGGCACAATGAGCGTGATCGATATTCGAATGCTGAAGGAGATGTGGTCAGATTTCGCGGACGTTTTCCTGCATAACGAGCTGGAGGGGCTCACTCTCCCCCCAAAACAAAAGCAGAAAGTTATGGCGGAGGGAAAAAAATCCTATGATCGCCTCGCGAAAATTCTTCAGAAGCTGCCGCATTCGATCCAGGCTTCGTTCAGGATCGGCGAAGATACTCTTTGGTCGACCTTGCGGGCCGAAAGCATGCTGATCAATCCGGATGACTTGGCTCTGAAGCATGGCACGCAAGTGCCTGGCCAATGGTTTGTTTTGGGAATCGTCGATGCGCAGCCCGGAGTCGTTGAGCCCAGTCCGGATGTCAGTTCATCCGGTCTCGATTCTGCGATGTCGCAAATGCTGGGGGGATTGCGTGAAATGATGGGGCGCCCAACTGATGCGTACGGAGTCACTCCCATCGCTATTTTCCGCGCGGTCCGCCGAAAATCGGCATAGCCTTCCCTAGAAATACCGTAGTCTGCGCAAGCCCGCCCTGAGCGGGCTTTTTTGCGCGCAGCGTCCCGCGTGATCGCCTCCCGTTCCGCCTTCTGTTACAAATTTTCCATCTGCACGATAACTTTGGTTGTTGACATGTCGATAACCTTAGTTATAATTTTCCTCAACGCGGCACCGACGTCGCGCCACCGCCCAGGCGGATCGCTCATTAGACGGATCGGCAGCAGTAATGCCGGCATCGTGAAAACAATCTGGACAGCCGGGACCGCAGTATTGGGAGCAACCGGCCGGGGCGATCCGCCTCGTGAGTCAGGACAGGCGCAGCGCGCTAGGCCGATGTTTGGCTACCGCTTGCAGGCTTGAACGAACCTGATGCAAGACAGCCAGCACCACGTGACCGATGGCTTCGTAATCGGCACAAACCTCGCGCGGCCCGGAGCCGGCACGGCCGGGAGTAGTCGGGCGCGCGAGTGATGCAGTTCTGACCGGTGGCGGTTCTTCTTCTGAGGCGTCACCAGTGAGGGCTGCGCACGCAGCGTTTCAGTTCAAGACAGAAATTCAATTAGTAATCCTATTTTCATTTGGAGGATGCGATGCATAGTCCTCGAACCCATCAGCACAATCTCCGCGTTCTCCCGGCCCGCGCCGAGCAGCACGCCGACCAGCTGCAAGCCGCGGCAGACGATGCCGCGCTGGCGCGCGACGAGCGCAATGAGGCAATCGCCGATGCCGTCACGTTCGACGTGCTGCCGTTCTCGACTGAGCAGATCGCCGTGCTCGACGCTGCACTGCGTCGCGGCTACATCGAGGACGTGTACGAGGTCTGGAACACCTGCCAAGACGTTCTCAAGGCCGAAATCGCGAGTCGTATCGCGACCGCCGACCTCGCAGCCGTCTCTCCGCGGCACGCAATGACGTACTGCTCGTCGTGCGGCGCGGAACTCGGGCCCGGAAACGCAGGAGTGAGCAGTTGCAGCGATCACCGCATCGCCCCGCGGCGCTCGCTCCACAGCATTCATCCGAGGGAGTCATGAGCCAAATTGCCCGCGACCTGCTCGAACTTCTATCCATGCCGCGCAATGACGACGGCAAGCTCGGCGGCCTTGTGGAACTGCTGCTGCGCGAGTATGCGCTGAACATCATCGCGCCGGGCGTCGCTGACGCGCGGCGCGGCTGCTGAAAAACACACCACACCGAGGGACCACATGAACGAGATCAAGCACACGCCGGGGCCATGGATCTGGGCGCCCGACTACAAGGGCCTGTATGGCGCCGGACCGAGCAACGCAGTTCTTGATCACGAGTTCTGTGAAGGGATGTGGCTGGCCCACGTCGAGCAGCGAGAAGCGAATGCGAAGTTGATCGAGACCGCGCCCGACATGGCCGCCGCCCTCGAAATGATCGCCGCAGAGGACGACGCAGCGCGGCACAACGGCACGCCCCTGCTCACGTCCGGCGTTCGCATGACGCTCGACGCCGCCCTGATCAAAGCCGGCCGCAAGGCTGCGCCGGAGCCGGTGCGGATCGTGACGATCGCGGGACGGGGGCTGTGATGCGCTTCGACACCGAAGAAGCTTTCTTCCGCGCGACCTACAACATGGCGGGCATATCGCCGGCACAGATGGGTGAAAACGCGGAGATATCCGTGCGTACCGGTGAGGACGTCCGCTATGCGGTAACTAGCGACGCAGTGAAGCTCGTGCGCGCTGCGTTCGGCGTTCACCAGCGTTGCATCGCTCAGGTCGACGGAAACTCGACGCTTCTCGAATACCGCCTTGTCGGCGCTTCGCGCGATCTCCCGGAGGGTTGGAAGGTCGTGGTGATGGCTGAGCGCGGTGCACTGCGCATCGACCTCTACAGCCCCGACGATGAGCGTGTCGAGTTCCCGGGCATCCACCGCGACGAACTCGCCGGGCAAGTCTACGACGCAATTCAAGCCGCGCTCGCTGGCGCACGGGAGGCATGATGCGCGCCCCTCTCAACAGCCTATCGCCTGTATCGCGCGTGCGCTACGTGATCGAAGGCGCGGCATGGGCATTCGCGTACGGCGTCGCGATCGGCTTGCTGTGGTACGGCGCGCTTATCGCCGGCCCGTACCTGCGGAGCCTCGGATGAGGGCCCTACTTCGCAAGATCGCCGAGCTGTTCGCCCTCTGGATCGTCATTACGACAGGACTGTTCCTGTTCGTATGGCTCGTCGTGCCGCAGTTGATTGGCGCGCCGGATGACTCGATCCCCGCCTCTGCATCCGTTCCGACGAGGTCCACATGAGCAAGCGTCTCAACGCATTTTTCATTATCTGGTGCCCTACGGGCCCGTATCCGCCGAAGCATCGACATGAATCACGCGATGCCGCCGTGCAGGAGGCTGAACGTCTTGCGCGCGTCCATCCGGGCAACGAATTCTATGTGATGCAGGCCGATACGATGCGCGCGGTCGACGACATGAAGCGCGTCGACTTCGAGCCCCCGGATATCCCATTCTGATGGCCGCCATGAGCCGCTTCACCGATCACGCCGAACGCTTCGAAATTCATCACCCGCGCGCTGCCCGGGTGCTGGTGCTCGCGATATTCGTGGCCGTCGCACTCCTCGCCATAGCCATCGACAGCATCACGAAGCACTTCGGAATTTTCTAAGAGGCACCGCCTCGCGCTCCCCGGAGCGTATTCCCCTGCACTTCCCGAATCTCGCTCGCGCCTCACCCGAGCGCAGTCGGCGCGCGCGCCCACCATTCACTCGGAGCACCACCAGATGAAAACCATCGACACCCTGCCCGTCGAGTCGTCGCAGATCCACAGCATCGGCTACGACGCCGAAACCGAAACGCTTGCGGTCCGTTTCAAGGATCGCAAGACGAATGCGCCGACGTCGCTGTACCACTACACCGGCTTCACGCAGGCGAACTTCGACGCGCTCAAGGGCGCCGACTCGCTGGGCTCGCATTTCTACAAGCACATCAAGCCGTTCCCCGAGCGCTTCCCGTACGTGTGCATCGAAAAGATGCCGGCGCCGGCCGCGGAGGCCACCGCCGAAACTGCAGGTGCGGCATGACTCCCTCGGTCTACACCGTGCGCGCGTCGAGCTGGGCCGGCCTGTTCGATTGCGCGTATCGCTGGGAAGGCATCCACCTCCTGAAGATGCGCAACGTCGTCGGCCTGCGCGCGGCGCTCGGCACCGCGATCCACGCCGGCACGGCCGTCTTCGACCAGGCACGCCTCGACGGCTCCGGTCTGACGGTCGACGACGCGGCAGGTGCCTTCGTCGACAAGCTGCATGATCCGGAGAACGAATTCGACCCGGCGCGCGACGACTTGAGCTTGTCGGAAGCCGAACGCATCGGCCTCTCGCTCACCACGAAATACTGCCTCGAGGTCGCGCCGCGCTACGACTTCATCGCCGTCGAAATGGAGACGAAGCCGCTCGACATTGAATGCGGCGGCGGCATCACGATTCGCCTGACCGGCACGATGGACCGGGCACGCGTGCGCCGCACAGCGCTCGGCCCGGGCATCGCCGACCTGAAGAGCGGCTCAGCCGCGGTGCAGAAAGGTGTGGCGGTCACGAAGGGACACGGCCCGCAGATCGGCACCTACGAGATGCTCTACGAGCACACGACTGGCGAGCTGATCGCCGACACCGCCGAGATCATCGGCCTGAAGACCAAGGGCACGCCCGAGGTGGCCACCGCATCGGTGAAGGACGCCAAGCGCGTGATGATCGGCACCGAGGACGAGCCCGGCCTCATCGAATTCGCGGCCGACATGTTCCGCACCGGCCGTTTCTTCCCCAACCCGAAATCGCTGCTCTGCGACGCGAAGTACTGCCCGCGGCACGGCATCTGCAAATTCCACGAGTAACGAGGCACCCATGAATGCACCCGCACAACTGAGCGAAGTGAAGGCAGCCGGCGGCGTGCCGGCGCTGATGCCGGACCAAGCCGTCGACATGTTCACCGAGCGCGGCTTTGTCCTGGCCAACCGCATCGCCAAGGCTTACGCGAGCAGCGATGCTGTTCCGGCACAGTTCCGGTCACACAACCTGAAGAAGGCGAACGGCGAGGAAATCTGGGTCGAGAACCCGTCTGCGATCGGCAACTGTCTCGTCGCGATCGAGGTCGCGCGCGCCGTCCGCATGTCGATTACCGCAGTGATGCAGAACGCCGACATGATCGAAGGCAAGCTGCGGTGGTCGGGCAAGTTCGTGATCGCCGCCATCAACGCGTCGGGCCGCTTCACGCCGCTGCGCTTCCAGATGATCAGCCGCGGCAAGATCACGGCCAAGTACAAGGAAAAGACCGGCTGGAATCAGCAGGCTCGGAAGCCGATCTTCGAAGAGCGCGAGGTCGAGGTCGATGACATCGAGTGCATCGCCTGGGCACTTCCGCGGGGCACACCGGAACCGCGTCTCGCGCCCGAACAGGTTCGCCAATACGCGGGCCGCATGCTCGACCTTTACCGTGACATCGGCATGCCCGTGATCGAATCGGCGCCGGTCAGCATGCGAATGGTCGTCGAGGAAGGCTGGTACGGGAAGGCCGGATCGAAGTGGCAGACCGGCCTGCGCACGCTGATGTTCCAGTACCGCGCCGGCAGTTTCTTCGGCAACATCCACGCGCCCGACATCGTCATGGGCATGGGTCGCACTTCCGAGGAAGAAGCCGACATCGTGGACGTCTACCCCGACGGCTCCTTCACCGTGCAGACCACGACGCTCGACACCCTGCGAGCGGGCCCGGCACATCCGGCCGAAGAGGTACGCCGCACCACCGTAGCGGCCCCCTCCACGCCGACCGACGAGCAACCTCCTGAATACGAAGGCGACAACGCAGGCCAGAGGGAAGCCCGGGCGTCGGATGAGGTACCGGGCGACGCTGATCACGCACCGCAAGGCGGCTTCGACTTCGACGTGAGCGGCCTGGTGCTCGGCATCCGCGAGGACATCGAGTCGGCCAAAACCCCCGAGGATCTCGACCTCGCGCGCAGCGCAATCAGCGGCGTGCCTGACGAAACCGCCAAGGCCGAACTGAACGCCCTTGCCTCGGCGCGCATGCGCGCCATCACGGCGGCGGCTGATCAGGCGGCCACCGGCAAAGCGTCGTCTCAAACGACCGCACCGGCCGGCCGCCGGGCACGCAGCCCGATCAGCGCCGATTAACCCCCTCTATCGCCGCCAAGGATTTCGACATGACCGACAAGAACGTTCTCCAGATGACCGCCGACAGCATCGGCAAAGACCTGCTTTCCGCGTTGGTGACCGAAATGAAGCTGATGCCCGACATCTGGGTAAAGCTCTCCGAGAAAAAGCAGAACGACGTCATCGACAGGCTGAAGGCACGCGTCGACCATAACGTGAAGATGGCAACGCACCTCATCGCCAGCAACGGTCGCATCGTCGTGCAGGGTGACCTCGACCAGATCACGATCAAGGACGGCGTCAAGGCGGTCGTGAAATTCGGCGGCTCTCAGCCGAACCTGCATGAGCTCTACGAAGCGAGCGGCAAAGCCGTCCTGGTCGTTGTCGCGAACCCCGACGAGCACACCGGCGGCATGGACGAGATCCGCGGCGAATCGGATCAGCGCGGTTTGGACCTCGGCCGCGAGTACACCGACCAGGACGGCGACGGCATGGACGGCGACAAGCCCGATAGCGACGTCGTCGATGCCGATTTCCGCGAGGTGCCGAAGCCCGGCGACGGCCCGACCCAGGCGCAGCTCGACGAACAGCATCAGGCAGGCCGGCAGGCGGCCGCCGAAGGCAAGCCCGAGAGCGAATGCCCCGTGATGGCCGGCGAGCTGTGCATCGCCTGGGTGAAGGGCTGGAAGGAGTGGCACGAGGAACAAGCCGCGTCCGGCAACGAGGATCCGCTGTACGCCCAAGTCGAAGCGTTCGTGATCGAGCATCAGAAGGTGACGATTTCGAGCGTGCAGCGCCAGTTCAAGATCGGCTACAACCGCGCCGCGCGGCTGATCGAGCTGCTCGAAGCCAAGGGCGTCGTCAGTGCGATGGATTCGGACGGCGGCCGCACGGTGCTGCGGCCGCGCGAAACGCAGGGAGAGGAATCGTGAAAATCACCGACATCTACGTGGCGAACGTGCTCGGCATCCGCACAGCGGATATTCGGCTCGCGAAACCGGTCACCCTCTTCACCGGCCCGAACGGTGCTGGGAAGAGCAGCCTGCAGGAAGCGGTTCGCATGGCGCTCACTGGCGACACCGTGCGCGTCGCGCTGAAGAAGGAATACGGCTCGCTCGTCACCGAGGGTGCGGACGGTGGCCAGATCGTGGTCGCGTGCGGCGAGCAGGCGAACAGCGTCACGCTGCCGTCCGGGAAGCTCAAGCGCGAGCTCGCCGAGGATCCTCGCCTTCCTCTGGTGCTCGACGCGCAGCGGTTTGCTCACCTCGGCGCGGCCGAGCGCCGGGCGTTCCTGTACGACCTGATGGGCGTGAAGATCGGCGTCGACGAAATGCGCGCCCGGCTGCTCGACAAGCTCGGGTTTCGCACCGACGCGGTACCGGCACCGGCCGCCGCGCGGCTCGCGGCCATCACGCCGATGCTGCGCGCCGGATTCGAAGCGGCGCAGAAGGAAGCGGCCGACCGGGCGCGCGGCGCGAAGCAGTCGTGGCGCAACGCGACCGGCGAGACGTACGGCAGCCAGAAGGGAGCGACCTGGCGCCCGGCACCGGTCGAGTTCGACGAGGCAGCATTGCGGAAGCTCACGGGCGACCGGGCGACGCTCGACGATCGGATCGGTGAACTGCAGCAGCAGATCGGCGCTGCCGACGCGGCGGACACCGCAGCACGTGCGCGTGCATCGAAAATCGCCGATCTGCGCACGCGCGCCGCCGGTTACGCGAAGGCGGTCGAGCTCGCGCAGCTCGCCGACGAACAGGTCGCCGAATTCCTGCCCAAGGTCGAAGCGCTTCGTGTGCGCGCCGGCGCGGCACCGGCCGGCACCGAATGTTCGTGCCCCGAGTGCGGCGCGCTTCTGCGCTACCTCAACGGCGCGCTGTCGGCGGCGGCCGCAGCCGGCGCGCGCGACGCCGACGCGGCTGCGAAGCTACCCGAGTACGAGCAGGGCCTGAAGACGCTGCAAAACGCAGCCGCAAACCGCAAACGCGATCTCGAAGCCGCAGACGCGGCCGCGACGCAGTTGCGCGCGCTCGAAGACGATGCGGCGGACAGTGGCGCGGCCGCCGCACGCGAGAGCGGAGACGCCGCGCGCTCGGAGCTGGCCGACCTCCAGCGCCGCCGCAAGCAGCTCGACACCGACATCGCGACGCTTCGCGAGATCGAACGTCGCGCCGCCGGCGCCGCCGACCTGGCAAAGCAGGCTGCGGCGCTGCACGAAGATGTCGCAGCGTACGAAGCGATCGCCGACGCGCTCGCACCGAATGGGATCCCGGCCGATCTGCTCAAAGAGGCGCTCACGCCGATGAACGAGCGCCTGACGGACCTCGCCGAGATGTCCGAATGGGAATGGGCCGACGTGACGATCACGCCGGAGATGGAGATCTTCGCCGACGGGCGCGCTTACGCCATGCTGTCCGAATCGGAGCGCTGGCGCGTTGACGCGCACATCGCCGCGGCGATCAGCCACTTCTCGGGCCTGAAGCTGCTCGTGCTCGATCGCGCCGATGTCCTGGTCGGGCCGGAGCGCGACCGGCTGCTCTACTGGCTCGACGATCTCGCCTATGGAAACCAGATCGACACGGCGCTCGTGTTCATGAGCCTGAAAGCGCCGCCCGGCGGGCTGCCTGAAGCCATCGAGGCATTCTGGGTTGAAGGCGGTCAGGTCGCGCCGGCCGCGCAGCATGCAATACGGGAGGCAGCATGAGAGAGGACATCGAGAAGTATCTCGCCGCCACATCGGAAGCCACGGCGAAGGCCGTGGCGACCGGAACCGGGCTCCCCCATCTCGACGTGACGAAGGAGCTGAACCGGATGCTCGGCGAGGCGGTCGTCGAGCGCGAAAAGCGCGCGGGCGGCGGCAACGAATACGTCTACTGGCTCGCGCGCAGCGCCGCGCCGATACCGCCGGCCAACGCCGCGCCGCCGGTCGTCGCTCTGTCGCTGGCCGAGGCCGTTGCGGGCCTGCCGCCGTCGGCTGTAGCAGCCGACACCACCTCACGCGTCATCGCAGAGCTGCGAGCCGAAGTCGAACGCCTCACCGCCGAGCGCGACGCCGCGCAGCAAAGAGCCGACACCTGGCGCGCGAATACCGCGGCGCTTGAGGCGCGCATCGACGAGCTGACACTCGGCCCGGTCGGCGCACGCGCGCCGCTGTTCGTGACGGTCGGTAGGTATTGCAAGCCGAAACGTCACACGTCGCTCGAGAAAGCCCAGCGACGCGGCAGCGCGCTCGTGCGCAGCGAGAAGGAGTCCGAGGTGCTCGTGCTCGAACCGGTCGGCCGGATCGTGCGCGGCACGCAGTGGATGGCGCGATAACGCCATCCCTCTCCCCCAAAATTCACTATTGAAAACACCATGAGCCACTTTTCAGTACTCGTCATCGGCAATGATGTCGAGACGCAACTCTGGCCGTATCACGAGTTCGAATGTACCGGTGAGAACGATGAATTCGTGCAGGACGTCGACAAAACCGACGAGGCACGCGCCGAGTTCGGCGCGCAGACCGAGACCCGCCTGAAAGCTCCGGACGGCTCCCTGCATAGCTTCTTCGACGACAACAGCAACTGGCGCCCGGAGTTTTCGCAGCCCGACCCCGACGCGCCGTCCTTTGCTCCTGGTCGACGGATGCGATTCGTGCCGCCGGGATACGAGCTTGTCGAGGTGCCTGCAGCACAACTGAGAACATTCAGCGACTGGCTCACCGGCTGGTACGGCATGGCGCTCGTTCCGTTCGGAGAAGCGCCGGACACGGACGGCGTGCACAAGTTCGGATACGCCATGCTCGACGAGAGCGGGAACGTTACGAAAGTCGTCAAACGCACCAATCCGCGGAAACAGTGGGACTGGTGGGTCGTCGGCGGCCGATGGTCAGGGTTCCTGCAGCTGAAAGATGGCGCAACTGGCGCACGCGGTCGCCCTGGGCTCATGGGTGCATGCGCCGACGACGGCCCCGGCCGAGCAGACGTCGCTCGCAAAGGTGACATCGATTTCAACGGTATGCGCGACGCAGCCGGCAAGAATGCCGGCGAACGCTGGGACAAGGCGGCCGCTGCGCGCGGCGATGCAACGTGGCACGTCTGGGAGCACGTACGTGAGGTTCTGCATGCAGGCGACATCGACGCCGCACGCAAGGCATACCACGCGCAACCGGCCATGAAGGCAGTGGCTGCCGCGCTCGATAACCCATGGGATGGCGTCGACGAGTACCTGACGCCGCGCGACCGATACGTGCAGCAGGCCCGCGACAGCTCGACGGTGACCTACGCTCTCGTAAAGGACGGTCAGTGGGCCGGGCGCGGCACGATGGGATGGTTCGGCGTTTCGCATGACGAACGCGACTGCGACGACTGGAACCGGAAGGTCAATGATCTGCTCGACAGCCTGCCCGACGACACGATCATCACGGTCGTCGACTGCCATATCTGACCCACCATGAGCGCTGCCGACAAAAAGACGCCGTGGAACCCGTCGCGCCGCGCGACGGCCCGCGTCAAGAACCCGCTTCCGGCTCCGACAAGTTGCCCTTACGACGGCGGCCCCGTCGAGATCGTGAACAACTCGGCGATCTATGGGCGCGAGTACGGCGACTGGCCGTGGGCGTTCCTCTGCCGCACGTGCCGTGCATACGTCGGCCTGCACCCCTTCACCGCCATTCCACTCGGCACGCTGGCCGACGGGCCGACCCGCGAGGCGCGGAAACGCGCCAAAGCTGCCTTCAATCCGATCTGGCAGTCGGGCGCGATGACCCGCACTGATGCGTACGTCTGGTTGGCCAGACAGCTCGGCATCGCGAACCACGAGGAATGTCATATCGGCTGGTTCGACGTCGCGAC
Source organism: Burkholderia sp. 22088 (assembly GCF_052045915.1). Taxonomy (NCBI): domain Bacteria; kingdom Pseudomonadati; phylum Pseudomonadota; class Betaproteobacteria; order Burkholderiales; family Burkholderiaceae; genus Burkholderia; species Burkholderia sp. 22088. The sequence goes on along the minus strand of NZ_JBQEPY010000001.1, from coordinate 219,708 downwards.
GTGCGATCGCGTCGTGGCTGTCATTCAACAGGAGTACCCCCTATGACCGATACGCAAGACCCGCTCTGGCGTGCGCTCGCGCGCCTCGAGCACACCGAGCTGAGCGAAGACGATCGCAATCTGTTGCGGCCGGCGTTCGCTGCGATGCACGGCAGCCACGCCATGCGCATCCCCGAGGATATCGTCAAGCTGATCCGACGCCTCGACGCAACGCTGCCGAATGAAATGGGGACCTGACATGCTCCGCGCCCTCCTCTTCTGCGTCAGCGGCCGCCTGCCGTGCCGAATCATCAGCGACGCCGGCCGCCCCTACCTCGAGCGCTACTACCTGGTCACGCTCTTCGGCGTGCGCGTGTACCTGCACCGCTTCGTCGACAGCGATCCCGATCGCGGGTTGCATGATCACCCGTGGCCGTGGGCCTTCTCCCTGATCCTCACCGGCTGGTACTACGAGCAGACGCGCGCCGGCACGAAGATCGTGCGCTGGTTCAACGCACTGATCGGCGATTCGTTCCATCGCGTGATCCTGCCGCGCGACCACGGCGTGCACGAGTGCTGGACGATCTTCGCGCACCGCGCGCGTCGCACGAAAGAATGGGGCTTCCTGCGCGACAAGGGACAACTGGGCCGCGTGTACGCCGCACACAAGCCCGGTGCAGACGACCAATGGTGGAAGCGCGCCGCTCGCGGCCGCGCCGAACCGCAGCGAATGCCTCGCTGAACAGACAGAGCATCACCGCGTGGTTTACCTCGGTCCGCGCGGCATTCGAAGGGCGCCGAATTTATCGGCGCCCTTCTTTTTTCGACTTCCCGTGATTCCCATGAACATTCGTCGCGAATACAAGGTCTTCGGCTTCTGCTCCGGCCTCGGAGCAGGCATGAAAGGTTTCAAGAAAGCTGTCTCGCACGTAGGGACAATGACCGGCACGTGGCGCGTGCTTGGGGGTATCGACAACGATCCCGCCGCGTGCCGCGACTTCCGCACGATTGTCGGTGTCCCGTGCACGCTCCAGGACCTCTTCACGCGCACGCAGTACACCGCGTTCCACAGTGCTGAGCCGCCGGCAGGCTGGCGAGAAGCGACGCCGGAAGACGTGCGCCGCGCCGCCGGTTACGAGCACCCGCATTGCGTGTTCATCTCGTCGCCGTGCAAGGGCGCGTCCGGGTTGCTGTCGGAAACGCTCAGCCGCACGCCGAAGTACCAGGCACTCAACGAGTTGACGCTGCGCTGCGTCTGGCTGATGTGCGAGGCATGGAAAGACGATCCGGTCGAGCTGATCGTGTTCGAGAACGTGCCGCGGCTCGCGACGCGCGGCCGTCACCTGCTCGATCAGATCGGCAAGATCCTCCAGCACTACGGCTACGCCGTGAACGAGACGACGCATGACTGCGGCGAGATCGGCGGTCTCGCGCAGAGCCGCAAGCGATTCCTGCTCGTCGCGCGGCACATGGAGAAAGTGCCGGCGTGCTTGTACGAGCCGCCCGTCAAGCGCCTGCAGGGCGTCGGGACGTTGCTCGGCCGCATGCCGTTGCCGGGCGACATTGGCGCGGCCGGCCCGATGCATCGCGTGCCGTCACTGCAGTGGAAAACGTGGGTGCGCCTCGCGTTCGTCGAAGCAGGCAGCGATTGGCGCAGCCTGAACAAGCTCGCGATCGAGAACGGTCACCTGCGCGACTACCTGATCGTGCCGGACATGCACAACGGTGTGCTCGGCGTGAACCGCTGGGAGGAACCGTGCGGCGTGGTGGCCGGCGCGAGCCGCCCGGGCAACGGCACCTTTTCGGTCGCCGACCCGCGCGGGCCGGCCGACGCCGCGCAATACCAGCAGTACGGCGTACTCGACTGGAACGACCACGCCGGCACGATCACCGGCCAGAAGTCGCCCGGGCAAGGCACCTTCAGCGTCGCAGACCCGCGCACTGGAGTGAAGCACAACAACTGCTTCCGCATCGTGCCGTTCGACCACCCGGCGGGCGTCGTCACCGGCGGTACCGGGCCGAGCGCAGGCGGACAGGGCGTCGCCGACCCGCGGCCGCCGGCCGGCCCGCTGTTCAGCAAGTACAAGGTGACCGAATGGGACGGCCATGCCGGCACGGTCATCGGCGGCGACGACCAGGGCGCGTATGCAGTCGCTGATCCGCGCGCGAGCACCGGCTTCGAAGGCGCCGGCAAGTACCGCGTCACCGGCTTCGACGAACCTGCCGGCACCGTGATCGCTCGCAGCGACAGCGGTCAAGGCGCGTTTGCTGTTGCCGATCCTCGCCCGGGCATGCGCCGCGAGCGCGGCGACGCGTATCTGACTGGCGGCCACTACGGCGTCGTCGGCTGGGAACAGCACAGCGGCGCAGTGTCGGCCGCCGCCGGCCACGACAACGGACGCTGGTCCGTTGCCGATCCGCGCATGCCCGCGGCGAACGAGAAGACTGTCGCCGTCATACGCGCGCTCGACGGCACATGGCACCGACCGTTCACCACGCTCGAGCTGGCAGTCCTGCAATCGCTCGTGGAACCGGAGGAGCAGCTCGAGCTCGACGGCCTTTCCGACCAGGCGTGGCGCGAGCGGATTGGCAACGCGGTGCCGCCGGACGCCGCGCAGGCGATCGCCGAAGCGATGGGCACGACGTTGCTACTTGCGGAGTCCGGGGAAACGTTCCTGCTTTCGTCGACGCCGGTCTGGGTTCGGCCGATCGCGATCGCGCTGACCGTCGCCCCGCAGACCTTCTAAGTCAGAGGTCCCTTATGCCCTGCACCCCGTTTCGCCTTCCCGGCGGCATCTCCGGAATCATGTGCACACGCAGTCGTAAGCGCGCTCATCGCTGCTCGGTCGACGGCTGCAACGCGCCGAGCGGCTTCCAGTGCGATTTCCAGACGAAGCCGGGTAAGACATGCGACCGGCACCTGTGCGCGGTGCATGCGCATCAGGCCGGCCCGGACGTCCACTTCTGCCCTACGCATCTCTCGGAGTCGAGCGGCAAAAAGCAGCGCGACCTATTCGCATAAGTGACACTCAATCGGCCGGCCCAAGCAGGACGTCAATCGCAGCCTGCCCCGCGATCTCGGCGACGAGATATGCCCAGCGTCGGGTGAACGGGCCGTTTCGAATCAGTATGCGGTGTCCGCGCGCCCCAAGGATACCGAGATTGTCATGCCCCTTTATCTGGAACGTGACGTCGTACATGTCCTGTGCGGCTGAGGTCAGTTGAACATCAATTTCAAAACCACGGTACTCGATTGTTCGTTGCATGACTACCTCCGCTATTCGAGTTAGAGGCTAGCACGAATGCACAACAAGCGTTCCGGCGTCCAAAGGACTACACCATGACCACCCAAAACGAAAAAAGCCCGCTCATGCGGAACGCGAGCGGGCAAGAAAACGGAACAGCAATCGAGGCACGAGGACTGTCCTCAGCAGATAACGGCATGCCGGCCGAAAACCTTAGCCAACGAAAGATCCTCGCTCCCAAACAGGCGAGCGAGGCGGCAAATCAGCGGCCGAGTAAGGAGAACGCGACCGCCAAAAGCATTGTCGGCGTGCGAGCAGCCGGCGGCAATGAGACGAGTTCGAAAGTTGGCCGCGCGGAGGCGCTGACGTATCGCCTGACCGAGTTCGACGTCCTGTTGGACGGGTATCAGGAATCCCTGCAAGACGGCCCGCTGAAAGAACGCGTCGATGCTCGCAATGAATTGCGGCTCGCCTACAGAACGGCATTGCTCGCCTCATTCCCTGTCGAGCAGCCCGCAGCAGCGCCGAACGACTCGGGCACGGTATCAGTCGCGTGTTTTTCGGGACGCTACCCGCACGGTACGATCACCTACAGTCAGCTTGCACCCTCGCCAGCGGACGAGCGGGCGGCGTTCCCGCGCTATACCGAATGGCTGCACCTGCGCACGCACGGGGAATGGTCGAGCGGCGTGCCCGCGTGGGCGCGCGACCATACCGGCCGGATGAACGACTTCACTGCCGCAAGCGCAGTAATCGAAGAACTCGCCGCTGCCCGCGCCTCCTCTGCCAACGGGATAGGAGCGGATGGTGTACGCGCATGGGAAACCGACGACGGCCGCGTGATCAGCGACGAGCAGAAGCAACAGGCGCTTCGCGATGGGGGCGCATCGGCATCGTCTGTGCGTCCGTTCTCGATCGCGCTCGGCCGGATCGGCGCGGTGCCCGCTATGGCGGCGGAAGCGGTGGCGATCCCGGCCGGCTGGCTCAAGCTCGCGGAATCGGCGCGCTCGCTCCGTAGCCTTTACCACAACACGCATTGCAATCCGGAAGGCTTCCGTCTCTCTGTCGAAGCGCTGGCCGACGAGGCCGCGAAATTGCTGGCCGCCCCGCAGCCCGCGCAGGCAGACGCTCTGGTCGGGCTGACCGATGCAGTCGTGGACGCCGCGAAGGCGGTCGTGCGCGAAGCGCTCGACTCGGTTTCGGTGCATCCCTGCGACGAGCACGACGACGAAGTGCGGGCGCGCCAGCTCCCTGACTACATGCAAAAGCTGTACCGCGCCCTTCTCCAAGGAGCCAACCATGTCGAATGACAACGTGCTGACGGACGAGTGTGCCGCCGTTTTGCGCCTCTGCGTGAGCGAACTGCGCGCATGGATGAAAGACCACGGCAAGGACATCCGGAGTCAAGATCCCATCGCGCGGGCAAACGCCCTTCTCGCCGCCCATCCGGACCAGCCGGAGCCACGCGCCGAGGTGACGGAATGCTGCAATCACACATGGGAGTCATGCCACAAAGGCGACGGATGCGAATTTCGCATTTGGCTAGGCGCCCGCACCGGAGCCTCATCATGAGCAAATTCCAGAAACTCGACGCGCTGATCCTCGCGTCGATCGACGACACCCCGAAAAAATTCGCAGCCGTCAACACTGGCGCAGTGCGTGAAGAAAGCGAGCGGCTCGCGCGCGAAGAATGCCGGCCGACCACCTTCGGTGACGTCGTGAGCTGGCGCATCGTTGACCGGCGTCTCCAGTCCGTGCGCAAGACTGGGAAGATCCGATCAACGTCGAAAGGATGGGTGCGAGCATGAAGATCACCGACGACATGCTGACCGAGATGGAGCCGATCGTATCGCAGTGGATTCGCGAGCGCGGCACCTGCATGGATGGCGCAAGTTACGCGGCTGCGCTGGAGCTGGCGGCATACGTTGCCGCCCTTCGCACGACACTCATCAGAGAGACGTGGATCAGAATTGACGAGAAGCTACCGACCTGCAACCGGAAGGCCGGATCGCTGGGCGTCGAGGTGCTGATATACCCCGCTATGGAGACAGGCGAGCGCACTGCGTTCTTCGGTAGACGAATCAGCCAGAAGCCGACGTTCTATCGCTATGGTGCTCCGGTGCACGGCGTAACGCATTGGATGCCGCTGCCCGATGCCCCGGCGGACGCCGCCCGCGCCCAAGGAGGCGAATCGTGCTGATCGACTGCTACCAGTTCAATGGCACACCCGGCCGACTAGAAACCAAATGCGTGCCTCTGGTGCGGCGGCAACGGCCCGGGCCAGCGACGCGCCGCAACACGGACACTCATAGTGCTCCTCAAATGGACTGCCGTTCCGCATAACAATCCCGACCAGTTCGAGATGTTGCGGTTGCATGCCAGCAGGTTCTCCATGAACCGCGATGCAGGCGCCGCATGGGGTTTGCGTCGTCATGCGTACCGCGTCAACCACTCTTCGGAAAACTGCTTCGCATAGGCGACCGCTTCGGCTTCTGTGTCGAATTCGCCAAGTTTCCGAAAGGCCGCCTCGCGGCTGAATCCCACCTTCGTCACTTCGACCTGCGCGGCGAACTTGCCGTCGTCGGTCGGGCGTGGCGTGCAGTTCATCTCATACCCACGCATCAGGAAAACAGTCTTCATCTGGTGCTCGCTGAAAAATACCGGAGGAATCGTAGCATGTCGACGTCGACACGGAACCCGTGGACGACCGGCGAGATACGTCTGCTCGCCCGCCTCTATCCGTCCCACATCCCATCCAAAGCGCTCTACGCGGCATTTCCTCGACATCCACGGAAGTCGGTGCAGACCTATGCGCGGACGGTGCTGAAGATCTCGCGGCCGCCGCGCGACCACAAGTCGGTCGCGGCGCCGGCATGGAATCACATGCGCGCCATTCTCAAAACGGAACAGCTGTCGGTTCGCGAGCTGGTGAAGCGCTGCGGAGTCTCGCAGCAGCGCGTCAGCGAACTGCTGACGATCCACCGCACCGAGGTGCACATCGTCGATTGGATTCCGCCCGTCGGTCGAGCGCAGTGGCGCCCTGTTTGGGCTATCGGAAATGCGCCGGACGTGCCGTGCCCGGCAGCGATCAAATCGAAGGCAGCGCGCGCCGCCCGAAGCGCCATGCAGCGCAATCCGTTTCTCACTGCGGCCGGCCTCGTGACGATCCCCGTCGGCGAGCCCGGCCGAATCTTTCAACAATCCATGGACGACACCGACGAGGAGCTGGCGGCATGAGCACCCGAACCATCATCGAGATCAACCACGACTTCCTGCTTCGGCTGCTGGCCGCCCCCCTCGCCCTCGCCGACACACTTCGCTCGGTTTGCTGCGACCACCAGGCCGAGTTGAACGACGACAACGGCCGCGGTCGGCCGCTCGACCTCGGTGGCGGCATTCGTATCGTCTACCGCCGCCACCACTCCGAGGAAGCGCGGTTCGTCACCAAATACATGGACATCGAGCTATGAGCGCTCTTTTCTATGTTCAGGACAGCCGCTCGTTCGTAGGCAACGATGTTCTGTGGTGGGCTGAAGGCGGCAGCGGATACACGACCGATCTGCGCAAAGCGCACGTGTACACGCAAGAAGAGGCGCAGGCACGCCACAACGAGCGCGCGACTGACATCCCGTGGCCGAAGGATTACATCGACTCGAAGTGGCGGCCGGCCGTCGACTTCCAGCATATCAAGCGCGATCAGGCGCTCGCTGGCACCGGAATCAGGCTGACCAAGCCTCGGAAGCAGCGCGCCGATCTCGTGAACTGCGTCGGATGCGGCCGGTTCCTGCGAGACGCTGACCGATATTCACTCGACTGCCCACACTGCGGCGCGGACAACAGACCATGAGCGAGAACAGCAAAATCGAGTGGTGCGACCACACATTCAACCCCTGGGAAGGCTGCCAGAAGGTAGGCCCAGGCTGCGACCACTGCTACGCCGAGTCGCGCAACGCGCGCTTCGCTGGCGGCACTGCCATCAACTGGGGCCCCGGCGCGCCACGCCGCCGCACGTCGGCCGCGAACTGGCGCAAGCCGCTCGCTTGGAATGCTGCGCACGCCGACTTCTTCGCCGAGCACGGCCGTCGCCAGCGCGTGTTCTGCGCGTCGCTTGCGGACGTATTCGACAACGCCGTTCCGGAAGTCTGGCGCGCGGACCTGTTCGACCTGATCTTGAATACCCCGCACCTCGACTGGCTGCTGCTGACGAAGCGCATTGGGAACTGGATGAATCTCCTGCGGGAAGCATCCGACTATGCGTTCAACCATCGCCGCGACGACTTGTATGCATGGATCGACGGCTGGCTCGAGGGCAATGCCCCAGCAAACGTCTGGCTCGGCGCGACGATCGTCAACCAGGCCGAGGCCGACCGCGACATCGAAAAGCTGCTCATGACGCCGGCGCGCCGCCGATTTCTGTCGATGGAGCCGCTACTTGGTCCGGTCGATCTTCGAGCCTGGTTCGATCCGACTGGAGTTTGCCGCATGCGGGAAATGCAGTCGTGCGAAGACTGTCCTGCCGACGCCCCGTGGATTCATGGCCCCACCACCGAATATGCGGAGGACGGTTCGGGGTACAGCTCGCCCGAAATCGATTGGGTGATCGTCGGAGGCGAAAGCGGCCACGGCGCGCGGCCGATGCATCCCGGATGGGTCCGCTCGCTGCGGGATCAGTGCGCAGTCGCCGGCGTGCCGTTCCTGTTCAAGCAATGGGGGGAATGGCTACCTGTCGAGCCGAACGGGGTGGCGATCTGCGGATGCGGGGTAACGCCCGTTCGTGAAACTGCCTTTCGCTTCGCGGCGAACCACCACTTCACCAAGGTCGGCAAGCGCGCCGCCGGCCGCCACCTCGACGGCCGCACGCACGACGAATTTCCGCAGGCCAGTAACTTTCAACTCAATCCGCTGCCGATGTGCCGTTGAGTGCAGCCCGACCAATCGTCACACCCTCCAGGACGCCATCGTCTCTAGTTGCACATTGCTGACCAACTCCAACTCTCGCGAAGTCGCCGAGATTGCCCGAGGCGTCAGCGCGGGCAATCCAAACATGGAAGATCCACTCTTCCTTCGGAATGAAGCTCCGCGCAACGGAAACACGAATTCGATGTGGCCCGTGTTCGTCTTCGAACACTTCAGGATGGCCAAATTCAATTTGTTGGATCGCCACGGTCTCCTCCTCAAAATTGAGCAGAAATCCTAGCATGACTGAACGCCCTATCCTTTTCAGCGGCCCGATGGTGCGCGCCATCGTCGAAGGCCGCAAGACGCAGACGCGGCGCATCATCAAGCTGCCTCACGACAATCCGCTCGGCATGTGGGAGCCGACGACGGCCGGCGGCGGATCCGTGAAGTATGTCGGCGGGACGCCCGCACCCGAAATTGCCGCGATCTGGCACACGCGCACCGGTGACTGCTACGTATGCCCGCACGGAGACGTCGGCGATCGGCTGTGGGTGCGCGAAACGCACGAAGTACGCCGCATTGGTACCGAGACATTCGAAGGCAGCCGCCCGGCGCGCCGCTATGCAGGCATCGCATACCAGGCCGACGACGGTCGCGCCGAGGTCGACATCGACCACAACACGTTCCAGGCGCTCAATGCCAAGGAATCACGTGGCTGGTCGCCATCCATCCACATGCCGCGCTGGGCGTCGCGCATCAGGCTCGAGATCACCGGCGTGCGCGCCGAGCGCCTGCAGAGCATCAGCGAATCGGATGCTCGCGACGAAGGGGTGACGATCGAGGACCATCACATGCGGGGGTACTGCGCCGGCGCCTTCCGTCCGCCGAGCATCCGCGCTTTTCACGATCTCTGGGACAGCCTGAACGCCTCGCGCGGGTACGGCTGGGACACGAACCCATGGGTATGGGTCGTAGCATTTCGAAGGATTGCATCATGAGTCTCTACCTCACCACCCCGGAGCTGGCCGAGCTGGTCGGTTGCAAGCCACGCAGCCACGCGTGCATGAAGCGCTGGCTTGAGCGCAATCACTGGCCGTTCGCGGTCAACATCGCCGGCGTACCGCTCGTCGCGCGCGAGTACTATGACGCCCGCATGAACGGCACCACCCCCTCGACACCCGCGCGCCGGCACCGCACCTCCGCATCAGAAGAACCGAACTTCGCCGCACTGTAATCATGATCGGACGACGAAAACGGCCGGACGGGTTGCCCTTCCGGCTCTACGCCCATTACGGGAAACACAAGGTCAGCTTCGGCTACAAGCTGCCCAATGGCAGATGGGCATTCCGCCTGTCGGCCCCGGCCCACAACAAGGAAGCCCTCGCCGAGATCCGCAAGCAGGCGATCGAGCGCGCGGAGGCGCTCAACGGGAACGCGATCGAACCTGGCACGGTCGAGGCGCTCGTCGCCCGCTACTTCGAATGGCAGGATGGTTTGCCGCACACCGACGAGCGCCGCAAGGCCCAGTCCACGTTGGACGAGAACCGCGTCGAGGCGAAACGGCTGGTCAAGGTCTTCGGGAAGATGGCGCCGGCCGCGATCAAGCCGAAGCACGTGTACGGCTACCTCGACAAGCGCGCGCAGCTCGGCGCGCCGGCGAAGGCGAACAAGGAGATCGCCCTCCTGTCCGCGGTCCTCGAATACGGCCGGCGCCGCGGCGAGCTCGAAACGAACCCATGCCGCGGCATCGAGTACAACCCGACGCGGCCGCGCCAGAGGTATGTGCGTCAGGACGAGATTGATCTGGCAGTGGAAGTCGCGCGGTCGCGCAGAAGCGTTGGTGACCAGCACCCGAGTTCCGCGTACCTCATCCTCGCGCTATGCGTGAAGGCCGCATACTTGACCGTGAGTCGACCGACCGAGATGCGGGAGCTACACCGCCAGAGCATCAAGCCGGAAGGCGTCGAGGTGCCGATTGGCAAACGCAAGGCCGGCGAGCAACAACGCGTGAAGCTCGTGCTGTGGTCGCCCGAGCTGAAGGCTGTGATTGACGAAGCGCTCGAGCTGCAGCGCACGTCGAGCGTGCACGTGTTCGGAAATACCGCCGGCCAGGTGTACACGCGCAGCGGTTGGAACACGAACTGGTCGCGATTGATGGGCTACTGCGAGAAGGAAGCGCAGGGGCGCGGCGTGCCGTTCGAACGGTTCGCGCTACGCGATATGCGGCCGGCCGCCGTGACCGATCGTCAGGAGGAAGGCGACGACCGGATTATCGACGCGACGGGACATGCCGACGAACGCATGGTGCGAAAAACATATGACCGACGCAGGCAAAGAAAAGTACGCGCAACAAAATAGATTCTAAGCGGATTACACAGCTGCGTCGGCTGACCTACGTCTAATACGCTCCGCCTCCTGCAGTCGGATCATGACATTCGTCGATTTAGTCAAGACAGTGTAGCCGGTAATTATGCAGCTAGCGACACACAACCCGCATACGGCGTTAACAATGAATATTTCCCAAGGCCCAATCGAAGTCGCAGTCCCGTCGAACGACGGAAACTTGCCTCCCGCCAACGCCAGGACCATAGCCCAAGCCGCCATAAAGAAAGTGCCCATCACAAAGCTCATGATTGCCAGAAATGAGTAACGTATTTCTAGGCGATAGTATCGCGCTCTCATTTCACTATCGCTGGCCAACATCAGCGCCGTTCGCTCGAGCTTATCCTTGGCCACTTTGGATCGCTGGTTCCAAGTTCGGAAAACACTTGAAACCAGTTTCTCAAGGCCCTGACGGACATAATCGCTAGTAATTTTCAAGGCAATCGCCCCGATCACCGCAGTTACCCACCAAGAGGGAGAAGTCAGGTTATCGAGTGTCATTTTCCAGCCTCGCGCGTTGGACGCAAAAAAGCCCGCTCGATGGCGGGCCTTCTGCTCTATCTTCCAGGTTTTGGAATCTCATCTTCCAAAACCTGTAACACGTCAGCTTGAATCTGCTGCAAGTGCTTGAATTTGTTGGGGTGGCTGATGGGACTCGAACCCACGACGACAGGAATCACAATCCTGGACTCTACCAACTGAGCTACAGCCACCACTGTTACTGCTTTTTGTTCTTCGCTGTTTTTGTGTTTCAGCAGCGAAGAACAAGATTATACGAACACTTTTGAATCTTGCAAAGCTTTTTTTTCAAAAACTTCTTCGGCCTCGTTCAGATGCGCGCGCGCCTCGTCGAACACGGCCAGATCGCCGCGTGCGAGCTTCTTGTTGTCCGACAGCACACGACGCCAGCCACGTGCACCGGGCATGCCGCGATACAGTCCGAGCGCATGCCGCACGATCGCGCCGAGGTAGGTGCCGCGCTTCAGTTCGGCCGCGCAGTATTCGATCAGCTTCGCCTCGGCCTCTTCGCGCGTCGGCGTCGCTGCCGTCGATCCGTAGAAGCGTGCATCGACCTCCGCGAGCACGTACGGGTTGTGATACGCCTCGCGGCCGAGCATCACGCCGTCGACATGCTCGAGATGCTGCGCAACCTCGTCGAGCGTCGTGATGCCGCCGTTGATGACGATCTCGAGCGAAGGAAAATCGCGCTTCAACCGATACGCATAGTCGTACTTGAGCGGCGGGATCTCGCGGTTCTCTTTCGGCGACAACCCTTTCAGGATCGCATTGCGTGCATGCACGACGAACGTTTCGCAGCCAGCCTCGGCCACCGCGCCGACGAAGTCGCGCACGAATGCGTAGTCCTCGACCGCGTCGACACCGATCCGGTGCTTGACCGTAACCGGCACCGACACCGCATCGCGCATCGCCTTCACGCAGTCCGCGACGAGCTGCGGCTCGTTCATCAGGCACGCGCCGAACGCGCCGCGCTGCACACGCTCGGACGGACATCCGCAATTCAGGTTGATTTCGTCGTAGCCCCACTGCTCGCCGAGCTTCGCCGCGCGCGCCAGATCGTCGCGCTCGCTGCCGCCCAACTGCAGCGCGACCGGCGATTCGTTCGGCGTGAACGCAAGATGCCGCTGGGCATCGCCGAACAACAGCGCGCCCGTCGTGATCATCTCCGTATACAGCCACGTATCGCGCGTCAGCGTCCGGTGGAACGAACGGCAGTGACGGTCGGTCCAGTCGAGCATGGGCGCGACGGATACGCGGCGAGGAGGAAGCGAGGACGGTACGGACATGGATTTCGGGCAACAGGCCAGACGGCGCGGAAACAACCCGGCATTTTACCGCAACAGCGGGCAGGCCTGCCCGGCATGCACGCTACCCCTCGCCCAGCTCCGCATCGACCGCCCGCCGCGCCTCGTCCAGCACGCGCTCGATCACGCGTCGTTCGGTCAGCAGGATCCCGTCCACCTTGACGAGCCGCCAGTCGATCCGCACGGCATCGCCCTGCAGCACGCGGTAATGCGCATGCTCGCCGTCCCAGACCTGCTCAGTCTTCACCTCGATCTCGTAGCCGCGGTACGGCTCGCTGAAATCGCCGAGGTCGCTGCCTCTCGGTTCCATCGCACGCTCCGTGGCGACGCAGCGCCGGCCGCCCGCGCGGCCAGCGCCGTGCGCTCAATCGTATTCGTCGGACAAAAAGGATTTGCCATCGGCCGTCAGGTCGACCCGGTCGGCCGCCGCCTGATAGATCAGCCCCTCGTTCAGCAACGCGTAGACGACGTCGTCGAACGCAGCGGGAACCGGCCGGCTTTCACCGAACTGGTCGATCCACTTCAGCGCCTCGATGGCTTCGGGGGAAAGGATGGGGGTCATGCGTGGCCTCCGGCATCGGTGTCGCTCCATCCTAGCACTTCGTCCGGACGTCGAATACCAAGGCAAACGCGCTGCGCAAATGCCGGGCGGCGCCAACGGGCAGGTTGCCCGCGGCACCGCACCGGCGCGGGACACGCGCTCAGAGGCGTGCGATCGATACTTCGGTCGATTTCACGAGCGCGACGACTTCCGCGCCGACCTTCAGTTCGAGTTCGTCGACCGAACGGGTCGTGATCACCGACGTGACGATGCCGAACGGCGTCTCGACGTCGACCTCGGAGACCACGGATCCGCGAATGATCTCCTTCACCTTGCCCTTGAACTGGTTACGTACGTTGATTGCAGTGATGCTCATCAGGTTGATCGCTCCGAAGAAAAAGATCTCAGAACGGGCGGCCGCTGCCGCCCGGATTTAAACGGCCCAGCGGATCTGCCCGACCGGTCGAACGTTGTCTGCCTCGCGCACCTCGCCCTGTGCGTCCGTACCGGGCCCGCCGGCGAGCACGCGTTTCAGCACGCGGTCCTCCAGCGCCGCAAACGCGGCCGATGCGCGGGCGCGCGGCCGGTCGAGCGGCACCGGCTGATCCAGCGCCACGCGCCCCTGCTCGATGAGCAGGATGCGGTCGCCGAGCGCGACGGCTTCCTGCACGTCGTGCGTGACGAGCAGCGCGGTGAACCGATGCTCACGCCACAACCGCTCGATCAGTGCATGCATCTCGATGCGGGTCAGCGCGTCGAGCGCGCCGAGCGGCTCATCGAGCAACAGCAGTTGCGGCCGGTGAACAAGCGCGCGGGCCAGTGCCACACGCTGCCGCTGGCCGCCCGACAGTTGCGCGGGCCAGTCGTTCGCACGCTCCAGCAGGCCGACTTCGTCGAGCACCGCGCGCGCTTTGTCGCGCGCGCCGCGTCCGAGGCCCAGCATCACGTTCTGCAGCACGGTCTTCCATGGCAGCAGGCGCGCATCCTGGTACATGATCCGCGTGTCGAGCACGCCGCCGCCTTCGCCACGCGTCACGAGCGCGCCGCTGCTCGGCTGCTCGAGCCCGGCGACGAGACGCAGCAGGGTCGACTTGCCGCAGCCGCTGCGGCCGACAATCGCGACGAAGCTGCCGCGTGCGATGCCGAGCTCGACGTCGTCGAGCACCGTGCGTGCGCCGAAGCGCTTGCTGACACCCGACAGCGTCACCGCGTCGTCGGGTGCCGGGCTTCCTGCCCGCCGCCGCGCGAGCGGAACGATGGACGCACTGCCGTCACGGTCGAGGATCGCCGCATCCCGCGCGTCGCCGTCCGTGACACGCGCCTGCGCCAGTTCGACCTCGAGGTCTGCGCCGGCAAGCGGGCCGTAGGCGGCCGCCGAAGTCGTCGCATTCATGCCTTTGCTCCTGATTGATAAGCCGGGTGCCAGCGCAGCGTCACGCGCTCGAGCCATTTCGCCAGCACGTCGGCCAGCTTGCCGAGCACCGCGTACAGCAGGATGCCGACCACCACCACGTCGGTTTGCAGGAATTCACGCGCATTCATCGTCATGTAGCCGATGCCCGACTGCGCCGAGATCGTTTCCGCGACGATCAGCATCACCCACATCAGCCCGAGCGCGAAGCGCACGCCGACGAGAATCGACGGCAGCGCACCGGGCAGGATCACGTCGCGGTACAGCGCAAAGCCGCGCACGCCGTAGCTCTTCGCCATCTCGATCAGGTTGGCGTCGACCGAGCGGATCCCGTGGTACGTGTTGATGTAGACCGGAAAGAACACCCCGAGCGCGACGAGGAACAGCTTCGCCTTCTCGTCGATGCCGAACCACAGGATCACGAGCGGAATCATCGCGAGCGCCGGAATGTTGCGGATCATCTGGATCGTCGAATCGAGCGCGACCTCGGCCGCCTTCGACAAGCCGGTCGCGAGCCCCAGCGCGAGGCCGACACCGCCGCCGATCGCGAAACCGAACAGTGCGCGCCATGTGCTGACTTTCACGTTCGCCCACATTTCCCCCGACGTCACGAGCGACCAGGCCGCTCGCACGACCGCCACGGGTTCGGGCAGCACGCGGGTCGACAGCCAGCCGATGCGGGCGCCGACTTCCCATGCCACCAGCAGCGCGAGCGGCACGAGCCACGGCGCGACGCCGCGCCATGCGCGGGCGGCCAGGGCCGCGCCCGTCGCCGACGTTTTCGTTGTCATCGCAGGCCTCCTGTCACTCAGCTCTGGGCTGCCTTCGGCAGATAGCTGTTGCCGACGATCTCGCCGAACGGGCCGGACAGCGGGCCGGTCGCCTTCGCCGCGCCGTTGCCCTTGATCAGCGGGAACACGAGTTCCGCGAAACGGTACGACTCCTCCAGGTGCGGATAACCGGACAGGATGAAGGTTTCGATGCCGAGATCCGCGTATTCGCGCATGCGCTCCGCGACCTGCTCCGGATTGCCGACGAGCGCGGTACCCGCGCCGCCGCGCACGAGGCCGACGCCGGCCCACAGGTTCGGATACACCTCGAGTGCCTCGCGGCCGCCGCGCTTGCCGCCGTGCAGCGCGGCCATCCGGCGCTGACCTTCCGAATCCATGTTCGCGAACGCCTTCTGCGCGCGGGCGATGGTTTCGTCGTCGAG
Organism: Burkholderia sp. 22088; assembly: GCF_052045915.1. Lineage (NCBI taxonomy): Bacteria > Pseudomonadati > Pseudomonadota > Betaproteobacteria > Burkholderiales > Burkholderiaceae > Burkholderia > Burkholderia sp. 22088. Next base: position 204,215 of record NZ_JBQEPY010000001.1, on the reverse strand, counting down.
GCGGCTGATCAGGCGCTCCGCGTCGCGCCATGCTTCGTCCTCGGTCTCGCGCACGATCACGTGCAGACGAATCCCGAACTTGATCTTGCGGCCGCGGGCTTCCGCGCGGGCCCGAATATCGGCGATCTTCTTCGCAACGGCCTCGGGCGGCTCGCCCCAGGTCAGGTAGGTGTCGATGTGATCGGCCGCGATCTGATGCGCGGCCGGCGACGAACCGCCGAACCACAACGGCGGATGCGGACGCTGCACGGGCGGATACAGCGCCTTGCCGCCCTTCGACTGCAGGTGCTTGCCGATGTAGTCGAACCCGCCGTTGTCGTGCGACGCGGACAGCAGCCCGCGCCAGATGTTCAGGAAGTCGTCGGTGATTTCGTAGCGCGTGTCGTGATCGGCGAACAGGCCGTCACCCTCGAGTTCGGCGGCATCGCCGCCCGTCACGACGTTGATCAGCAGGCGGCCGCCCGACAGACGGTCGAACGTCGCGGCCATCCGCGCCGACAGCCCGGGCGACGCGATACCGGGACGGATCGCGACCAGGAACTTCAGGCGCTGCGTCGCCGGGATCAGGCTCGACGCAACGACCCACGCATCCTCGCAGGAACGGCCGGTCGGCAGCAGTACGCCCTCGTAGCCGAGCGTGTCGGCCGCAACCGCGACCTGCTTGAAGTAATCGTAATCCGCGGCGCGTGCACCTTCGGCCGTACCGAGATAGCGGCTGTCGCCGTGCGTGGGGATAAACCAGAACACATTCATCTGCTGCTCCTGCTTGACTGTCCTTGCCGGAATTTGAAAAAACACCGCCCTGCTCGCGTCGCGGATCAGCGGCGCATGCATGGTGTGCGTTCGAATCGGGATGGTTCGCCGGTCAGGCCGTGCAGCGGGCGAGGACGCGATTGCACGGCTGTTTCTGGGAAATCAGTCTAGGGATCGGTACAGGGCTTTGGAACGATTTTTTTGAGCTTAGGTTTTCCGCTTTCGTGATTAGCACGACGCTGGAGCGAATATCACCGCGGGCGGGCCCTATAATGGCGCACCTATCCGAATAACTCCGCGCGTACAGCCCCGGCCGTGCGCGCCTGCGGTGCACTCATCGATGCAGAAAGTCATCCTGCCATTCCTGTCCGGCTTCCTGGCCGCCCTGTTCTTCCGCGAAGCCACGCTCGCACTCCTTCACACGGCCGACCTGATCGCCGCAACCGGCTTCTCCACGCAGCCGTTCGCGCCGCTCGGCATTCCTGAATTTGTCGCGAATGCGCTGATCAGCGCGTGCTGCGCGATCCCGATGGCGTGGCTGCTGCGCGTCTCGCCGGAACGCGAGGCATCGTGGATCGGCGCGCTGGTGTTCGGCGGCATCGTGCTGACGGCCGCCCGCGTGTTCGCGATCGATCCGCTGCGCGGGATCTGGCCGTCGGGCAACATGATGCCCGTGCTCGCCGCCGGCTTCGCGGCAAACGCGGTATGGGGCTTCGGCGCGCTCGTGTTCATGCGCGCGTTCATGTCGGACGACGCCGGCGACGAGTAACGCGGGCGCAAGCGCTACGCCCTTCGGCCGCCGGGCGGTCGACATCCATGCAAAAGGCCGCCTGCACCTGCAGGCGGCCTTTTCGTTTCCGGCTCGCGCGTCGGTCGGCCCGACGTCAGTCCTGCAGATTCCGCAGCGGATGCGTGTCAGGTGTCCACGGGCTGTCGAACATCGCGAGCACGTCTGCACGATCGATATCGGCGGACGACTTGAAGCGCCAGACCGGCTGGTGGTCCTTGTCGACGATCAGCGCGCGCACGCCTTCGATCACGTCGCCGCGCGCGAACGTCGACCGTGTGAGGTCGAGATCGCGCCGCAGGCAATCGGCCATCGTCGCGCCGCGTGCACGTTCGACGACTTCCAGCGACACGGCCATCGACAGCGGCGACAACTGTTCGCGCATCGCATGGGTCGCCTTCTCGACCCATCCGTCGACGGCCGCGCAATCCTGCTCGGCGTCGAGCGACGCGAGAATCGCGCCGATGTCCGGCTGCGCGAAATGCCGGTCGATCCCCGCGCGCGCGTCGGCCAGCGCCGACGTGTCGGGCGTCGGCACGACCTTGTGTGCGGCGGCCGCCTCGGCTACGCACGCGACGGCCTGCTCGCCGCTGTCGATGCGCGCGTGACGCAGCGTGTCGAGCAGCGCCGGCAGCGCGGCATCGGGCAGATAAACGTCGGCGAGCTGCGCGTACAGCGCGCCGGCCGCATCGAGCGTCGCGCCGGTCACGGCGAGATAGCGGCCGATCGCCCCGGGTGTGCGCGCGAGGAACCAGCTCATCCCGACGTCCGGGAACAGGCCGATACGCGTTTCCGGCATCGCCATCTTCGTCGAGTCGGTCACGACACGCAGGCCGCCCGTATGCCGCGCCGCCTGCGAAATGCCCATGCCGCCGCCCATCACGACGCCGTGCATCAGCGCGATGTAAGGCTTCGGATAGGTGAAGATCGCGTGGTTCAACGTGTATTCGTCGATGAAGAACGTATCGACCGCATCGCGGTCCCCGCGCTGCCATGCGTCATGGAAGAAGCGCACGTCGCCGCCCGCGCAGAACGCGCGCGGATGCGGGCTGTGCACGACGATCGCGACGACCTCGGGATCGTCGCGCCACGCGTCGAGCGCCTGCTGCATCAGCCGGATCATGCCGACCGACAGCGCGTTCAGCGCCTTCGGGCGGTTCAGTTCGAGAAAGCCGATGCGGTTCGCGACATACGCGCGTACGTCGGGCTGGGCGGATTCGGCGGAAACGGCAGCGGAAGTGGGAGTGGAATCGGTCATGAGGGCCATCCGGCAAATGGCAGTCGCACGCTCAGTGCGCCTGCATCTTCGAAAACAGGTTCAGCACCACGACGCCCGCGATGATCAGGCCGAGGCCGATCACGGCCGGCAGGTCCGGCACCTGGCGATAGAGCAGCATCGCGACGAGCGTGATCAGCACGATGCCGGCACCCGACCAGACGGCATAGATGATGCCGACGGGCATCGTGCGTAACGTAAGCGACAGACAGTAGAACGCGATGCCGTAGCCGGCGACGACGAGCGCCGACGGCCAGAAGCGCGTGAAGCCGTCCGCCGCGCGCAGCGCGGACGTGCCGACCACTTCCGCGACGATCGCGATCGCGAGCCATGCGTAACCGGGAAGCTGCATCGCTCAGTTCCTTGCAAGGGCCAGCACGGCGTAGTCGTGGCCGAGCTCGGCACACAGCACCTCGACGACGAATTCGTGATCCGCGCGCTGCGGCAGCCCGGACGCGGTGATCGAGCCGATCACGCCGGCGCCGGCGACGGTCAGCGGAAACGATCCACCGTGCGCCGAATATTCGGCGATCGGCAGCCCGTGCTTGTCCGCCAGCGTCGCGCCCGCCTGCTGCATGCGCAGGCCGATGGCGTACGAACTGCGGCGGAAATGGGCGACGACGTTGCGCTTGCGGCGCACCCAGTCGGCGTTGTCGGGCGTGGCTCCGGCGAGCGCCGCGTAGAACAGCGGCTGGCCGAACGTGACGATGTCGAGCGCGACCGCATGGCCGCGAGACGCCGCGAGCGCATGCATCCGGTTGCCGAGCGCCCACGCGCGGACCGGGTCGAAATGGGGAAACACGAGCGCCTGTTCCTGCGCGCCGATCGATTGCAGATCGTGAGCGATGTCCATGAATCCGTCGATGCAGTAATGAGAGTTGCAACGGCGCCGATGCGATCGCGCACGGCGTCGCTGGCGAAGAGGCGAAACAAACCGTTCGATTCTAGCGCACGCGCCCGACGTACCGTCCCTACAAGACACGACACGCGATTGTCAGAAAGTGCTTGCACACGTTCGGGTAACTCCTTATAATTCATTTCTTCGACAGACGCGGGGTGGAGCAGTCTGGCAGCTCGTCGGGCTCATAACCCGAAGGTCGTAGGTTCAAATCCTACCCCCGCAACCAACGTCCCGATTCATGCAAAAAGCCCGGCTCAGTGCCGGGCTTTTTGTTTTTCCGTCGCATTTCTCGCCCCTCTTCGCGCATCGGCACCTTCCGCTTCGCGCGACACGCGGCCGGCATGCGCAGGCGTTCAAGAATGCCGCGACCCGGTGATACACTCGCATCACCTCGTCCCTTCCACTCGACATGAAATTCTGCTCCGTCTGCGGTCACGAAGTCATCGCGCGCATTCCTCCGGGCGACAACCGCGAGCGCTTCGTCTGCGATCACTGCGGCACGATCCATTACCAGAATCCGCGCAACGTCGTCGGAACGGTCCCGGTCTGGGGCGATCAGATCCTGCTGTGCCGCCGCGCGATCGAACCGCGCTACGGGTTCTGGACGCTGCCCGCGGGCTTCATGGAAATGGGCGAGACAACGGCCGAAGCCGCCGCGCGCGAAACGCTCGAGGAAGCCGGTGCGCGCGTCGAGGTGCAGAACCTGTTCACGCTGCTCAACGTGCCGCACGTGCACCAGGTCCACCTGTTCTACCTCGCGCGGCTCACCGATCCGGGATTCGAAGCCGGCGAGGAAAGCCTCGAAGTGAAGCTGTTCGACGAAGCCGATATCCCGTGGGACGAAATCGCGTTCCCGACCGTCAGCCAGACCCTGCGATTCTTCTTCGCCGATCGCGCCGCCGGCGACTACGGGGTGCACACCGGCGATATCTTCCGCTCGCTGCGCAACGGCTGAGCCCTCGCCCCATGGTCCCCTGGCTCGGCCCGGACGATCCGTTTCCGCCCATCGAACGCGCGCTCGGCCCCGCAACCGGCGCGCCGGGGCTGCTCGCCGCGAGCGCCGACCTGCTGCCGTCGCGCCTCATCGACGCATACCTGCGCGGCATCTTCCCGTGGTATTCGGACGGCCAGCCCGTGCTGTGGTGGAGCCCCGACCCGCGCATGATCCTCGTGCCGGCCGAGTTCAAGGTGTCGCCTTCGCTGCGCAAGACGCTGAAGCGCGTGCTGCGCGAGCCCGAATGGGAAGTGCGCGTCGACCACGACTTTCCGGGCGTGATGCGCGCCTGCGCGCAGGCGCCGCGCCGCGGCCAGCGCGGCACATGGATCACGGCCGAGATCATCGATGCATACACGTCGCTCTACCGTTCCGGCAACGCGCACAGCATCGAGACCTGGCACGACGGGCGACGCGTCGGCGGCCTGTACGGCGTGTCGTTCGGGCGGATGTTTTTCGGCGAGTCGATGTATGCGGACGCGACCGACGCATCGAAAATCGCGCTGGCCACGCTCGTCGCGCACCTTCGCGAGCAGGGGCTGGAAATGATAGACTGCCAGCAGAATACGTCGCATCTAGCGTCGCTCGGCGGCCGCGAGATCGCACGCAAGGCCTTTGTCGCTCACGTGCGCAGCGCGGTAGCCGAACCGCCGATTCCGTGGCAGTTCGACAAGCGCGTGCTCGCCGCGCTGACGGGCCGCGCCGAAACGGTGCCCCCCTCCGGGATCGAGCGCTAGCGCGGCACTCCCTCCCTGCAACGAGAGCTGCCCATGACTCATCCGACTGAGCTGCCGCTTTCACCGCTTTCGGCGCTGCAATTCTATGCAACGGCGCCCTATCCGTGCAGCTATCTGGACGGCCGCGTCGCGCGCTCGCAAGTCGCGACGCCGAGCCACCTGATCAATTCCGACATCTATACCGAGCTCGTGAAGGCCGGCTTCCGGCGCTCGGGCGTCTTCACATACCGCCCGTACTGCGACGGCTGCCGTGCCTGCGTGCCGGTGCGCGTGCCCGTCGACGCGTTCGCGCCGTCGCGTACGCAGCGCCGGATGTGGAAGCGGCACCGCACGCTCGTCGCGACAGTTTCGCCGCTGCACTACGACGAAGAGCACTACGCGCTCTACATGCGCTACCAGTCCGCGCGCCACGCGGGCGGCGGCATGGATCGCGACAGCCGCGACCAGTACGAGCAATTCCTGCTGCAGAGCCGGATCAATTCGCGCCTCGTCGAATTCCGCGACCTCGACACACCGGGCGGCGAGCCCGGCAGGCTGCGCATGGTCAGCATGATCGACATCCTCGGCGACGGGCTGTCGTCCGTTTACACGTTCTTCGAGCCCGACGACCAGCACACGAGTTACGGCACCTACAACATCCTGTGGCAGATCGAACAAGCCAAGAGCCTCGGCCTCCCCTACGTGTATCTCGGATACTGGATCCGCGAGAGCCCGAAGATGGCCTACAAGGCGAACTTCCACCCGCTCGAAGGGCTGATCGACGGCCGCTGGAAGATACTCGATCCGGATCGGATCGACCTGCCGCCCGTCGACGCGGCACTGGCCCGCGCGCCATTGCCGGGCGGACATTCCGGCTCGGGCTGACGCGCGCTGCGGGGGCGAGGTCGCGAAGCGCGCCCCTGCCGCTCAACTCCCGGTAAAATAGCGGGTTGTCATCCATTCCGGCTGTCCGCCCTATTCCCGTGTTCAGTTCCCTTTATCCGCTGGCCCGCGCATCCCTGTTCAAGATGGATGCGGAAGACGCTCACCACCTCACGCTGCGCGCGCTCGGCGCGGCCGGCCGCACGGGCCTTGCCTGCGCGCTGTCGGCCCGCGTGCCCGACGCGCCGCGCACCGTGATGGGGCTCACGTTCCGCAACCCGGTCGGCCTCGCGGCAGGCCTCGACAAGGACGGCGCGGCCATCGACGGCCTTGCAGCACTCGGCTTCGGCTTCATCGAGGTCGGTACGGTCACGCCGCGCCCGCAGCCCGGCAACCCGCGCCCGCGGATGTTCCGCCTGCCGCAGGCCGAGGCGCTGATCAACCGGATGGGCTTCAACAATCACGGTGTCGACCAGTTCGTGAAGAACGTCCAGGCCGCCCGCTATCGGGGCATCCTCGGCCTGAACATCGGCAAGAACGCCGATACGCCGATCGAGCGTGCCGCAGAGGATTACCTGTACTGCCTCGAGCGCGTGTACCCGTTCGCGAGCTACGTAACGATCAACATCTCGTCGCCGAACACGAAGAACCTGCGCCAGCTGCAGGGCGCGGGCGAGCTCGACGCGCTGCTCGCGGCGCTGAAGGACAAGCAGCAGCGCCTCGCCGACCTGCACGGCAAGCTCGTGCCGCTCGCGCTGAAGATCGCCCCCGATCTCGACGACGAACAGGTCAAGGAAATCGGCGACACGTTGCTGCGCCACAAGATCGAGGCGGTCATCGCCACCAACACGACGCTGTCGCGCGCGGCCGTCCAGGGCCTGCCGCATGCGGACGAAGCTGGCGGCCTGTCGGGCCGCCCCGTGTTCGACGCGTCGAACGAAGTGATCCGCAAGCTGCACGCCGAAGTCGGCAGCGAAGTGCCCATCATCGGCGTCGGCGGCATCTTCTCGGGCGAGGACGCCCGTGCGAAGCTCGCGGCCGGCGCAGCGCTCGTGCAGCTCTATACGGGCTTCATCTACCGCGGCCCCGCGCTCGTCGCGGAGTGCGTGAAGGCCGTCGCCAGCGAACGCGCCGCGTAATATAGGCATAAACAAACAGTATTTAGAGGTCGATTGCATTTTTGCTATCATCGGCCCTCATTACCAGAATCAATGACCCGGACAGGGCAAGGAAACACACGATGAAGATTGCGCTGCTGAAGAAGCTGCTGGTTGCCGGCCTGATCGGCACGTCGCTCGCTGCCGCCACCGCGCATGCGGCCGACCTCCTCGACCAGGTGAAACAACGCGGCACGCTGCGGGTCGGCCTCGAAGGCACGTTCCCGCCGTTCAACTCGAAAAACCCGCAAGGCGAACTCGTCGGCTTCGACGTCGACATCGCGAAAGCCGTGGCCGCGAAGCTCGGCGTGAAGGCGGAATTCGTGACGACCGAATGGAGCGGCATCATCGCGGGCCTGCAAGCCGGCAAGTTCGACGTGATCTCCAACCAGGTCGGCATCACCGACAAGCGCAAGGAAACGCTCGACTTCTCGCCGCCTTACACGTTTTCGTCCGCGCAGCTGATCCAGCGCAAGGACGACACGCGCGAGTTCAAGTCGCTGGATGACCTGAAGGGCAAGAGGCTCGGCGTCGCGCTCGGCACGAACTACATGGACATGGCGAAGTCGGTGCCCGGCATCGACGTGAAGACGTACCCGGGTGCGCCCGAGTACCTGCGCGATCTCGCGGCCGGCCGACTCGACGCCGCGCTCAACGACCGCCTGATGCTCGCGTACCTGACGAAGAATTCGCAACTGCCGCTGCGCCCGGGCGCGAACGTCGGCTCGGCGAACCCGTCGGGCATCCCGTTCAAGAAGGGCAACCCGAAGTTCCAGAAGGCGATCGACGACGCGATGGCGCAACTTCAGGCCGACGGCACGTTCACGAAGATCTCGGACAAATGGTTCGGCATCGACGTGACGAAACCGATCAAGTAAGCACGCCTGCATTTCCCGCCTGACGGCGGGCCGGAAAGGGCGGCATCCGCGACGATGCCGCCCTTTGTTTTATTCGTCCGGTTTATGATTGCGCTTTCGCGCACGCATTCGATTCGTATTCCATGTCGACAACGTCCCTGCTCGTCCAATCGCTGCCGGTGCTCGCCCAGGGTGCCGTGCTGACCGTCAAGTTCGCCGTGCTGTCGATGGTGTTCGGCCTGCTTGGCGCCGTCGTGCTCGCGATGATGGGCATCCGGCAAAGCGAAGCGCTCGACGGCTTCGAACGCATCTGGGTCAACGCGCTCGCGTGGCTGGCACGCGCGTACGTGAGCCTGATGCGCGGCACGCCGCTGCTCGTGCAGATCTTCGTCATCTATTACGGGCTGCCGAGCCTCGGTATCTCGCTCGACCCGACGCCCGCCGGCGTCATCGCGCTGTCCGCGAACGTCGCGGCTTACATGTCGGAAAGCATGCGCGGCGCGATCAACGGGATCGCGCGCGGTCAATGGCTGGCTGCGTACAGCCTCGGGCTGTCGTGGGGGCAAACGCTGCGCTACGTGATCGGTCCGCAGGCGCTGCGCATCGCGGTGCCGAGCCTGTCGAACAGCCTGATCAGCCTGATCAAGGATACGTCGCTCGTGTCCGTGATCACCGTGACCGAACTGCTGCGCAGCGCGCAGGAAGTGATCGCGGCGACCTATCAGCCGCTGCCGCTTTATCTCGCCGCAGCGGCCGTGTACTGGATCCTGTGCCAGATCCTCGAATGGGTGCAGCGCTGGTACGAAAAACGCCTGTCGCTGCCGTCGCGGCACTGAGCACCGGCCGTTCGCCGGGCCGCCCGCGTGCGCCCGGCGCCTTCCTTCCCGCTTACTCGCCCGAATAGCGCACGCCGAGCGCTGCTCGCGCGGCGTCGGTCATCGCGATCATCTGCCGCGAATGATCGTGCGTCATGATCGGGCTTTCGGTCTTGCCCGCGCGCAGCAGGTCGCAGAAGTGCGCGGTCTCGTAGTTCAATCCGCCGCCTTCAGCCGGCGCGTCGAGTTCGACGGTGCGCCCGTCCGCATAGCTGATCGTCGCGCGCACCGGGTTCCACCACTTCTCGTGAATCGTCACGTGGCCGCCGGCTGCGGCGATCAGCGCGTCGCCACGCCCCATCACGTCGAGCCCGCAAAAAAGCTGTGCGATCCCGCCGTGCGCATGCACGCTGTTCAGGCTCGCGAACAGGTCGACACCCGTCGAGCCGACGCGGCCGAGCGTCTGTACGTCGAACGCCGCACCGAGCCAGTCGACCGCGAGAAAGGCCTCGTAGATCCCGATATCGAGCAGCGCACCGCCCGCGCGATCGAGGCGATAGACGGAATGATCGCCGGGTACCGACGACGACGCGCACCCTGCCCGCACGAGCCGGATCTCGCCGATCGGATCGTCCTGCAGGTGCGCGCGCAACTGACGGTACAGCGGGAAGAACGGCGGCTTCATCGCCTCCATGAAAAGCTGCCCGGCGTCGCGTGCCGCCTGCAGCACGGTGTCGAGCTGCGCCGCGTTCAGCGTCGCGGGTTTTTCACACAGCACGGCCTTGCCAGCGGCGAGCGCGGCCAGCGTGTACTGCGCGTGACTGTCATGGAGCGTCGCGATGTAGACCGCGTCGATATCGCTCGCGAGGAGTGCTTCGAGGCTTGCGGCAGGCGAACCGCCGTGCGCGCCGCAAAAGGCTGCCGTGGCGTCTGCGCGGCGGGCCCAGGCACCGGCGAGCGTGGCGCCCGGCACATGTGCGAGGCTTTGCGCGAAGCGGCGCGCAATGCTGCCTGCGCCGATGATGCCGAAGCGCACCGGGCGATGGTCGTTGTCGTTCATCCTGATCTTCCGTGTCGGTCGTATGACGGTGGCCGGCACGCTGCCGGCCGGACGTCATGATAAACGGCCCGGCGGCACACGGATGAGCGAAACGCGCCGCGTCAGGCGCGCATGGGCACGTCGACGGAGAAGTCGCGCGAGATCTCGTCGGCGCTGAAATCGATCAGCGCGAGCGAAGCGGCTTCGGCTTCGCGCGGATCGCGCCGCTCGATTGCGTCGACCACACGCGCGTGCGCCTTCACCACGACGTCGTGCGCGCCCTCCTTCTGCACGACACGCGGATTCACGAGGCGCACCGCGCCGCGTACGATCGCCGCCATCTGCTGGAAGAACTGGTTGCCGCTCGCCTGAACGATCCGCGTGTGCAGCAACTCGTCCGCCGTGTCGTAGCCGGAATCGCCCGGTTGCAGCACCTTGAATGCATCGAACGCTTCACGGATGCCGGCGATGTCCGCTGCCGTTGCGCGCACCGCCGCCTGCGCGGTCGCGCGCGGTTCGATCAGCATCCGGAATTCGATGACGTCGCGCATGAACTGCGGATCGGGTTTCGCCCGGAAGCGCCAGCTCACCACGTCTTCATCGATCATGCGCCAGTCGCGCATCGGCCGCACGCGCGTGCCGACTTTCGGACGCACGTCGAGCATGTCGCGCGCAAGCAACATCGACAACGCTTCCCGCATCACGGTGCGACTCACATCGAACTCTTTCGACAGCACGTCCTGCGGCGGCAAGATGCCGCCGTACTTGTCTTCGACGATACCCGAGACAAGCCCATCCATCACTTTGGCGACCAGTGACCGGTCTTTGCCCTGCTCCATGACACCTCCCCGTGCGTCGATTTGCGAACACCTGCTCCGCAGTTCCGCCGGCCCTGGTTACGACTGTTCTTATGATCTATAAGTTGATGAGTTCGAGGACATTTCGCTATCTGGTAAACACCTGACAGGGTTATCCCTCTTTTTGACGGGGTGATTTATACGGCTAAAAATAAGGCCCGGGAAGCGCATTGCGCCTACCGGGCCCCGAATTCCACAAGATTTAAACATTCAGTTCATTACGGCACATGGCGCACCGTTACGGACTGCTTTCTATATCTTTCAATTAGCCGAATAAACGATCGTTTCAACGCCGTTTTCCGTGCCGAGCAAGCACAGATTCGCGCCGCGCTCGGCGAACAGGCCGACCGTCACGACGCCCGGCCATGCGTTCACCTGCGCTTCGAAGCCGCGCGGGTCGGCGATCTGCAGCCCCTTCACGTCGATGATCTCGTTACCGTTGTCGGTGATGTACGGCGCACCGTCCTTCGTCACGCGCAGCACGGGCACGCCGCCGAGTGCGGTCACACGCCGGCCGATCGCCGTGCGCGCCATCGGCACGACTTCGATCGGCAGCGGGAACGCGCCGAGCACCGGCACGCGCTTGCTGGCATCAGCGATGCAGACGAACGTGTCGGCCACCGATGCGACGATCTTCTCGCGCGTGAGCGCACCGCCGCCACCCTTGATCATCGCGCCGCCCGCGTCGATCTCGTCGGCGCCATCGACGTACACCTGCAGCGAGTCGACCTCGTTCAGGTCGAACACCTTGATGCCGTGCGATTTCAGGCGTTCGGTCGTGGCGACGGAGCTCGACACGGCGCCGCGATAGCGTGCCTTGACGACGGCGAGCGCGTCGATGAAGCAGTTGGCGGTCGAGCCGGTGCCGACGCCGATCACGGCGCCTTCCGGCACGTTCTGGATCACGTAATCGGCGGCTGCCTGGCCGACGAGGCGTTTGAGTTCGTCTTGAGTCATGGAGTGGTAAAGCTGCGGGATTGCGGAAAACCGCCAGTTTACCGGAGTCGGATGGCGGCCCGCGTTTTTCGGCGTGCGGTGCGGGTTCAGGGCTCACCTGCCGCGGGCGCATAGTCCGCGGGTTGCGTGCCGGCGAAGTACTTGTCGAGCAACGCCTGCGCGATCGCATCGGTTTCGGCGTCCGGATCACCTGCGTAGTCGGCCGGCCTGAAATGCATCTGAAACGCCGCGAACACGCGTCGCGTACGTGCGTCGAGCACGCCGTCGGTGGCCACGTCGTAGCCGTAGCGCGCGAGCTTGAGCTGCAGTTCGCGCACGTCGACCGGCGCATGCGGATCACGACCGGCGAGCCGCGCCGCCACGGTCGGGGCGTCCGGCCACGCACCGACGCCGGCCTGCGCCAACGCGTGCCACGGGAACAGCGGCCCCGGATCGATCTTGCGTTGTGGCGCGATGTCGCTGTGCCCGACCACACGCGTCGGCGGAATCGCGTAGCGCGTGACGATGTCCTTCGACAGCCGGGTCAGTGCGCCGACCTGCTCGGGCGGATACGGCTGCCAGGTGCGGTTCTGCGGATCGAGCGGGCCGCGGTTCACGTTCTCGATGCCGATCGACACCGCGTTCAGCTCGGTCGTGCCCTGCCACTCGCTGACGCCCGCGTGCCATGCGCGCTCCGATTCCGGAACGAGCTGGTAGACGACGGGCAGCCCGCGCTCGATGCGCGGCTGCGGCGGGATCACGTAATGCACGCTGACGGAATCGCCCGTCAGCGTGCGCAGCGATTTCGCCTCGTCGCTTTCGGTGTAATGCATCACGAGAAAGCGGATCCGCGAATCGGCACCGCGCGCGTGCAGGCTCGTGTCGGCATAGTAGGTGCCGCGTTCGACGAGCGTCGGCGACGTGCAGGCAGCCAGCAGGCACAGCACGGCGCAGGACGCGCCTATGCGGAACAGGGTCATCGGTCGCGTGCTCCGGAGGGCCGCGTGCCGCACCGGATCGCAGCACGCGTCGTTCGGGTCATTCGAGGCCCGCGCCAGCCGCGCGGGACGGGCTGCGTCAGCCCTTCACGCGCCGCTGGCGCACGGCTTCGTACAGGCACACGCCGCTTGCGACCGACACGTTCAGGCTTTCGACGCTGCCGGCCATCGGAATGCTCATCACTTCGTCGCAGGTGTCGCGCGTGAGCCGGCGCATGCCTTCGCCTTCCGCGCCCATCACGAGCGCGACGGGGCCGTCGAGCTTCGTTTCGTAGAGCGTTGCCGAGGCTTCGTCCGACGTGCCGATGACCCACACGCCGGCGTCCTTCAGCTCGCGCAGCGCACGGGCGAGGTTCGTCACCGTGATGTACGGCACCGTATCGGCCGCGCCGCTCGCCACCTTGGCGGCGGTCGCGTTCAGGCCGACCGCACGGTCGCGCGGCGCGATCACCGCGTGCGCACCGGCCGAATCGGCGACACGCAGGCATGCGCCGAGGTTGTGCGGATCGGTGACGCCGTCGAGCACCAGCAGCAGCGCGGGGCCCTGGATGCCGTCGAGCAGCTCGGACAGGTTCTGCGCGAGCGGGATGTCCTCGACACGCGCGACGACGCCCTGGTGGCGCTCGGTATGCGCGAGGCCCCACAGGCGCGTTTCGTCGGCCGCGATCAGCCGCACGCCCGCTTCCTTCGCGGCGTGCAGGAAGTCCTGCATGCGGCGGTCGCGGCGCGTCTGGTCGTACAGCACCTCCGCAACCGTCGATGCATCGTGCCGCAAACGTGCGGTCACCGCATGAAAACCGTAAAGAACCTTCAGACGTGACATGACTGGAACAACCTTCGATCAAACGTGCGGCCGCGCGACGCGCGCAGCCGCGATCCATGGAAAAGGAAAGCGCCGCGTTGCCGGCCGATGACCGGTGACGCGGCGTCTCTCGATACTGCAGGGCGTGCACATGGCGCCGCCCCGAACGCTCAATACTTCTTGCGGGCGCGGGTCTTCTTCGCGGTCGGCTTCGCCGCCGCACCGCCGCCGCCGTTGCCGGCACTACCGCCCTTCTTCTTCGCGGCGGCACGCGCGGCGCGCGCGTCGTTCACCGCGACGCTCGGCGCGCTCGCGGCCTTCTTGCGGCGCGGCGCGGGTTCTTCCGCCTGCGGCAGAGCACGGACACGCGGGCCGTTACGGTCGATACCGCCGCCAGCCGAAGCCGGCGCGGGCGACGGGCGCGGCGCCTTCACCGGCGTATCGCGCACGAGGCGGAAGTCGATCTTGCGCGCGTCGAGATCGACACGGCTCACCTGTACGCGCACGCGATCCGACAGGCGATAGCGGATACCCGTCCGTTCGCCGCGCAGCTCGTTCTTGATTTCGTCGTACTGGAAGTAGTCCGAGCCGAGTTCGGTGACGTGCACAAGCCCTTCGATGAAAAGCGTGTCGAGCTGCACGAAGATGCCGAACGACGTGACGCCGTTCACCATCCCGCCGTACTCCTCGCCGAGCTTGTCGCGCATGAAGTAGCACTTGAGCCAGGCCTCGACGTCGCGCGATGCTTCGTCCGCGCGGCGCTCGTTCGCCGAGCAGTGCAGGCCGAGTTCTTCCCAGATCGCCGTATTCGGGCGCGAGCGGCCGCGCGTTTCGTCGTCGGCCTGCTGCATCGCACGGGCGCGCGGCGACAGCGCGGTGTTCAGCTCGAAGCCGTCCGGCGCCTTCGGCACGTATTTCCTGCCGGACAGGATCGCGTAGATCGCGCGGTGCGTGAGCAGGTCCGGATAACGGCGGATCGGGCTCGTGAAGTGCGCGTACGCCTCATAGGCCAGGCCGAAGTGACCGATGTTGTCCGGGCTGTAGACGGCCTGCTGCATCGAGCGCAGCAGCATCGGCTGCAGCATCTGCGCATCGGGCCGGTCGCGGATCTGCGCCATCAGCGCCGCGTAGTCGCTCGCATGCGGCTTGTCGCCGCCGCCGAGCGACAGGCCCATGCCGCGCAGGAACGCACGCAGGTTCTCGAGCTTCTCCGGCGTCGGCCCCGCGTGCACGCGGTACAGGCCCGGATGCTTGTTGCGCTTCAGGAAATCGGCCGCGCAGACGTTTGCGGCCAGCATGCATTCCTCGATCAGCTTGTGCGCGTCGTTACGCTGGCGCGGCACGATCTGCTCGATCTTGCCCTGCGAGTTGCAGACGATGTAGGTCTCGGTCGTGTCGAAGTCGATCGCGCCGCGCTTCTGCCGTGCGGCGAACAGCGACTTGTAGACGCCGTACAGATCCTGCAGGTGCGGCAGCAGGTCCGCGCGGCGCGCGGCCTCCGGCCCCTTCGTGTTCGACAGCACGGCCGCGACTTCGGTGTACGTGAGGCGCGCAGCCGAATGGATGACGGCCGGGTAGAACTGGTACGCCTTGATCTCGCCGCGCCCGGTGATCACCATGTCGCACGCGAGCACGCAACGGTCGACCTGCGGATTCAACGAGCACAGGCCGTTCGACAGCTTCTCCGGCAGCATCGGAATCACGCGGCGCGGGAAATAGACCGACGTGCTGCGCTCGAGCGCGTCGGCATCGAGCGCGCTTCCAGGTTGAACGTAATGCGACACGTCGGCGATCGCGACGATCAGCCGGTAGCCGTCGCCGCGACCGACCTTCACCGGCTCGCAGTAGACGGCATCGTCGAAGTCGCGTGCGTCCTCGCCGTCGATCGTCACGAGCGGCACGTCGCGCAGGTCGACGCGGAAACGCAGGTCGGTCGGCCGCACCTTGTCGGGCAGCGCGGCGGCTTCGTCGAGCGCCGGCTGACTGAATTCGTGCGGCACGCCGTACTTGCGCACCGCGATTTCGATTTCCATGCCCGGATCGTCGATGTCGCCGAGCACCTCGACGACACGGCCGAGCGGCTGCGAATGGCGGCTCGGGAAATCGGTCAGCTCGACGACGACGACCTGCCCGACCTTCGCCTTCTTCACGTTCTGCGTGATCAGGATGTCGTGGCCGATGCGCTTGTCTTCCGGTGCGACGATCAGCGCGCCGTTCTCGTTGAGCAGGCGGCCGATCACGCGCTTGTTCGCGCGCTCGGTGACTTCGACGACGTGCCCTTCCGGGCGGCCGCGGCGATCGTAGCCGACGATCCGCGCGAGCACGCGATCGTTGTGCATCACCTTCTGCATTTCGCCGTTCGGCAGGAACAGGTCGTCCTGGCCGTCGTCGCGGATCACGAACCCGTAGCCGTCGCGATGCCCTTGCACGCGCCCGGCGACGAAGTTCGACGGATGGGTCAACTGGTAGTGACCGCGCTTGTCGAGGCGGATCTGGCCGTCGCGCTCCATCGCGGCGACACGCCGGAAGAACCCCTCGCGCTCCTGACGCTTGATCGACAGTGCTTCGGCGATGTCGTTGGCGGCCAGCGGCGCGTCGCTCGTACGCAGCACGCCGAGAATTTCTTCACGGCTCGGAATGGGGTACGGATATTTGCTCAAGGGTTTGTCGATGATTGTTCTCGTTGCGTTGACTGATGGTGCACGGCATCAACATAGAGGTGTCCTTCAGACAGTTCTATATTGACGGCGGCGGGTCATTCTATCACCCGCCTGTGTCGCCAAATGACGGGGAATGCCGCCGGCAGGCGCGGCGGAGCCCGGTTTGCGGTGCATCGCAAAAAAGTGTTGACACGATTAATTGGGGCGCTATAATTTCGCTTCTTTGCAGCAAGCAGCTACTGCAAAACGTGCCCAGGTGGCGGAATTGGTAGACGCACTAGGTTCAGGTCCTAGCGGTGGCAACATCGTGGAGGTTCGAGTCCTCTCCTGGGCACCATCTGTTTTTTTAAAAAGGTCGGCTTCTAGCCGGCCTTTTTTCATTTCAAGCCCAGGAAGCAAAGCGCCTGCGCGCTTTGCGCGAGGACTCGAAAGGCTGCGCTTGCAAGCGCAGCCGGGGTCGCGCATGTGTGACCGAGTCCTCTCCTGGGCACCATCTGTTTTTTGAAAAGGTCGGCTTCCAGCCGGCCTTTTTTCATTCTCAGCGCCAGGAAACAGGCGCCCGGCTTACTCGCCGATGAACTTGCGCAACAGCCGGGTCAGCTCGTCGAACTCGGACTTCGAAAATTTCCGCAAGCGGGCATTGAGCACCTTCGGCGCAATCTCCGGAATCTGCGCGGCAACCGCCTGCCCCGCTTCGGTCAGCGCGAGGTTCACCACCCGCCGATCGCTCACGCTGCGCGAACGCTCGACGAGCCCCTTGTCCTCCAGCTTGTCGAGCACGCGCGTCATCAACCCGGTATCGACGCCGAGCAGCTTCGACAATTCGAACGGCGTCGCCGCGCTGCCGGTCCGCAAGGACAGCAGGATGCCCATCTGCTGCGCCGTGATATCGAGATCCTTCAACGCCGCATCCATCTCGGACGTGATCAGGTTGCGCGCTTTCACGAGCACAAACCCCACGCTTTCGGTGTGCAGGAAATTCTTCGGCGTGTAGTGTTCCATCGTGCTCGCTGAGTCGCATATTGTTGACCCACACAATAATTGCGACATCACGATTTTTCAAGACACGCGGCATCCCGCATACGCGCCGCCCGCGCCGGCTCAGTGCCCGCCGGCCGCCGCGGCTCCGGCTGCCACCCCCTTGCCCGGCTTCGTCACCCAGACCAGCGGGATGATCAGCACGAAGATCACCGACGACAGCCAGAAAACGTCGTTCAGCCCCAGCATCGTCGCCTGCGCATTCAACGTCGTCTCGAGGAACGTCAGTGCCTTCGGCGCACCGGCATCGAGCGCGCTCTGCACGCCGGCAACCGCGCTCGCGAAGATCGGATTGTTCACACTGCCCTGCTCGGCGAGTTGCGCGTGATGCAGGATCGTGCGGTCGTTCCAGGCGGTGCTCGCGAGCGACGTGCCGACCGCACCCATGAAGACGCGCGCGAAATTGGACAGGCCGGCCGCCGCCGGGATGCGCTCGGGCGGCAGCCCCGACAGGATGATCGACGTGAGCGGCGTCATGAAGAACGCCGTCGGAATGCCCTGCAGCAGCGTGGGCACCACGAGCGTCCATGTATCGACGCCCGTCGTATAGCGCGAGCGCATGAAAAACACGCCGGCAAACCCGAGAAACGCCAACGTGACGAGCACACGCATGTCCGATTTCGGCATCACCTTGCCGACCATCGGCGCGAGGATCACCGCGAAGATACCGAGCGGCGCGGTGACGAGGCCCGCATTGACCACCGGATAACCGAGCGAGCCCTGTATCCATTGCGGCAGGATCACGAGGTTGGCGAAAAATACCGCGAACGCAATCGAAATCGCCACCGTTCCGCCGAGGAAATTTCGTTGTGCAAACAGCCTGAGATCGACGATCGGACGCGCCTCGGTCAACTCCCAGATCAGGAAGAACACGAAGCCGACCACCGCCACGATGGTCAGGATCCAGATCGTCGACGAATTGAACCAGTCGAGATCCTTGCCCTTGTCGAGCATGACCTGTAGCGCGGCGACCCACACGACCAGCGCGATCAGCCCGACCTTGTCGATCGGCAGCTTGCGGGCCGGCGTTTCCCGGTTGCGATAGAGCGCCCAGATCACGACGGCCGCGAACAACCCCACGGGCACGTTGATGTAGAAGATCCACGACCAGCTGTAGTTGTCCGTAATCCAGCCGCCGAGCGCGGGGCCGGCAATCGGCCCGACGGTCGCCGTCATCCCCCACAGGGACAGCGCGCTCGAACTCTTCTCCTTCGGGAACGACGCCAGCAGCAACGCCTGCGACAACGGCACGAGCGGCCCGGCCACAGCACCCTGAACGATCCGGGCGGCGAGGAGCACGGTCAGGTTGGGCGCGAGCCCGCACGCAGCCGACGACAGCACGAACAGCAGGATCGCGCAGACGAACAGCCTGACCTGCCCGACCCGCTGCGTCAGCCAGCCGGTCAGCGGGATCGACACCGCGTTGGCCGCCGAGAACAGCGTGATGACCCACGTGCCCTCGTCGATGGACACGCCCAGATTGCCGGAAATGGTTGGAATCGCGACATTGGCGATCGACGAATCGAGAACGTTCATGAACGTGGCGAGCGCCACTGCCAGCGTTCCCAGCATAAAGCGGGCGCCGGTCAGGGGCGCCGGCGTACCCGGACTTTCGGACGGCTTCATCGGATGCCCTTCTGATCGGGCGCCACGCGAACAGCCCCGGCGCCGAGCAAAATTAACTGACAAGTCAGATAAGTGATTGAAAAAAAGCGATCGACGTGCCGCGCGGGTGTTGCTCACGCTTACGTCAATCGCTGACTTTGATATTTCTGCGCTGACTATATTTGACTATGCAATCAAATGCAACCCGAAGGCATCGATCGACCGCGCATGCATGGACGCGCCGCGATCACGCGCGGCCCCGCCCTTATGCCCGCCAGCAGGATCGATAGCAGAATTTATCGGTTATCGTCCGCTCGCCCTGTTGGTACGTTAGCCGGCTCGCTTCAATGCAACGAACCAGACAAGGAGCACGATCCATGACGCCGATGAACCGCCGCGCATTCGCGCGCGCGATGCTGGCCGCAGGCCTCACTGCCGCCGGCGTCCGAGTGCGCGCCGAGAACGCACCCGATGTGCTGCGCATCGGCTACCAGAAGTCGTCGACACTCATCACGCTGCTCAAGACGCGCGGCGCGCTCGAGCAGGCGCTGGCGCCGCTCGGCTTGCGCGTGTCGTGGCATGAATTCGCGAGCGGATTGCCGCTGACCGAAGCGCTCAACATCGGCGCCGTCGATTTCAGCGCCGACGTGGCCGATACGGTCCCGGTCTTCGCACAAGCGGCCCATGCGCGCTTCGTGTACGTCGCACAGGAAGCGCCTTCGCCGAAAGCGCAGGCGATCATCGTCAAGCAGGACAGCACACTGCGTGCGCTCGCCGATCTCAAGGGCAGGCGCATTGCGGTCACGAAGGCGGCCGGCAGCCATTACCTGTTGCTTGCCGCACTCGCACGCGCGAAGCTCGGGCCGGCCGATGAGACGATCCACTACCTGACGCCCGCGGACGGCCGCGCGGCATTCGAGCGTGGCAGCGTGGATGCATGGATCACGTGGGATCCCTATGTCGCATCGGTCGACCGCAATCCCGACGTACGGATTCTCGCCGACGGCAACGGACTCGCGTCATACCAGCGCTACTACCTTGCGTCGACCAGCTTCGCCACTGCGCGGCCCGACGTCGTCCAGATCCTGTTCGACCAGTTGTCGCAGGCCGGCACGTGGCTGCGCGACCACCCGCAGGACGCAGCGAATACGCTTGCGCCGATCTGGGGGCTCGACGCGGCGACGATCGCGCGTGCAAACGCGCGGCGCAGTTATCTCGTTCGCGCCGTGGTCGCGCAAAACTTCGGCGAACAGCAGAAGATCGCCGACACGTTCCTCGCGGCCGGACTGCTGCCGGCGCGAGTCGACACGAGTCAGGCGCAGCGCTGGAACTTCGACGCGAAACGCGCGATTCCGGTCGGCGCGTGAGAATCCGTCGCACGAGGGGCAATATTTTTATCGCTTTGAATGAAATTGTGTTGACAGGCTGCGCCGACACGCTAGAATAGCGGTCTTCGCATCGCAGCAAGCGAAACGTGCCCAGGTGGCGGAATTGGTAGACGCACTAGGTTCAGGTCCTAGCGGTGGCAACATCGTGGAGGTTCGAGTCCTCTCCTGGGCACCATCTGTTTTCTAAAAAGGTCGGCTTCTAGCCGGCCTTTTTTCATTTCAAGCCCTGGAAGCAATGCGCTTGCTTGCTCCGAGCGGGGCGTCGAAGGGCTGCACTTGCAAGCGCGACTCGGGTTACACATGTGCGACCCAGCCCCTCCCGCCTGACCTTCCACTTCCCAAAAAAGCTCGTTCCAGTCGGCCCGCCTGCATTCCCGGCATCCGGAAGGGATCAGCCCGCGCGCATCCGCCCATCACAAGTTCGATGATGCACGTCGGTCGACCGCCGCGATGTTTGCGCACCTTGCTCGATGCCCAAACAAATCCGTCAAATTATTTTCGTTCGCGACCTCAAATCCTGTTGACAGCCGCCAAAGACGCGCTATAATTTCGCTTCTTTGCAGCAAGCAGCTACTGCAAAACGTGCCCAGGTGGCGGAATTGGTAGACGCACTAGGTTCAGGTCCTAGCGGTGGCAACATCGTGGAGGTTCGAGTCCTCTCCTGGGCACCATCTGTTTTCTAAAAAGGTCGGCTTTTAGCCGACCTTTTTTCATTTCCGGCTCCGGAAAAACCTCCCCCTCATCTTCGCGAGCAGACCCAGCCGCTTCGATTTGCGCCGCCAGCGCAAGCAAACCGCGACGGCATGCTGCGAATCCGGCGACAACCCACTACCCCGGGTTCATGCCACCACCCACGCCACCTTCCGCCTGAATGACCGGGCTTCCGCGATCCATCCTCGATTCCGGACGCCCCGCATTACCATCCCCACTCCCACCTCAAACCGGGATTTCCCTAGGCTGACATGTCGGCGTTCACGCGGTTAAATAAATCAACGTGATTTATTTAATGCGCCGCTGCACGGCGCGCCATGGAAGGAGACGCCATGAGAAGCCCGCACTTCGGCCAGGGCAGCAATTCGGCCAACGTGCGCCGTTACAACGAGCGCCTGCTGCTGAAGACGCTGCGCCGCGCAGGCAGCGCGTCAAAGGCCGACCTCGCCCGCCTCGCGAACATGACGGGCACGGCGGTCGGCAGCATCATCACATCGCTCGCCGACGCGAAGCTGATCGAATTCGCGGGCCGCACCGAAGGCCAGCGCGGTCAGCCGGCTTCGCTGATTCGCCTCGACCCGCGCGGCGCGTTCGGCATCGGCGTCCATCTCGACCGCATGCGCATCGAAACGGCGCTCGTCAACTTCGCGGGCGACGTGCTCGGCCGCCGCTCGCACGACACGCTGCTGCCCCCGCCCGCCGACGTGCTCGAGATCGTCCGCCACGACATCGAAGCGATGCAGGCCCTGCTCCCCGACCACGAGCGTGCCCGCCTGACCGGCATCGGTGTCGCGCAGCCCTACAACCTCGGCGCGTGGATGCGTGAACTCGGTCTCGCACCCGACACATTCCGCGCGTGGGAAGACGTCGATTTCGCCAGCGACCTCGGTCGCATGCTGTCGCTTCCGGTATTCGGCGAAAACGACGGCAATGCGGCCGCGATCGCCGAGCTCTTCTACGGATACGGCCGGCAGTGCGACGATTTCGTCTATCTGTTCATCGGGCCGGCGATCGGCGGCGGCATCGCGATCGACGGCGACTGCCTGCGCGGCGTGACCGGCAACGCGGGCGACATCGCCGTGATTCCCGTGCAGCCGAGCCGGCTCGCTTCCGCGCCGCCGCCGCGTGGCCCGTGGGACATCCTGCTCGCGCGCGCATCGCTGCATGCGCTCGTGCGCCATCTGCGCCATCACGGCGAGACGGTCGACAACCGGGCCGATCTCGAAGCCTGCATCGCTCGCGGCCTGCCCGCCGTCGACGAATGGATCGACGATTGCGTCGACGCGCTCGCACCTGCGTTGCGCGCGGTGCTGTGTGTGGTCGATGCGCCGGTGGTCGTGCTCGACGCCGATACCGACGCAGGCCTGCTCGACGCGGTGACAACGCGCCTGCGTGCCGCGCTCGTGGCCACCGCGCCCGAAGCGCGCGGCACGCCGGTGCTCGTACGCGGCACGTTCGGCGCCGACGCCGGCGCGATCGGCGCAGCCACGCTGCCGATGTATTTCAACTTCTCCCCGCGGGCCGGCATCCTCAAGGGCGCCCGCACCGACTCGCAGGAGGTCAACCATGTCGCGATCTGAGTCGCCCCGTCCGCTGCTCGAGATGCGCGGGATCAGCAAGACGTTCCCGGCCGTGCGCGCGCTCGACAACGTGAGCCTGACCGTCTATCCCGGCGAGATCCACTCGCTGATGGGCGAAAACGGCGCGGGCAAATCGACGCTGATGAAAATCCTGTCGGGCGCATACCGCGCCGACGCCGGCGGCGAGATCCTGATCGACGGCGAACGCATCGACATCGACGGCCCGCTTGCCGCGCGCGATGCGGGCGTCGCGGTGATCTACCAGGAGCTGTGCCTGTCCCCGAACCTGAGCGTCGCGGAAAACATCTACATCGGCCGCGAATTGCGGCGCGGCAACCGGCGCTGGGGCACGATCGACCGCGCGGCAATGGCACGCGGCTGCGAGGACGTGCTCGCGCGCCTGGGCGCATCGTTCGGGCCCGACACGCTCGTCGGCACGCTGTCGATCGCGGAACAGCAGCTCGTCGAGATCGCGCGCGCCGTGCACACCCGCGCACGCATCCTCGTGATGGACGAGCCGACCACGCCGCTGTCGTCGCGCGAGACCGAACACCTGTTCCGCCTGATCCGCCAGTTGCGCGAGGAAGGTCTCGCGATCATCTACATCAGCCACCGGATGGCGGAGATCTACGAATTGTCCGACCGTGTGTCGGTGCTGCGCGACGGCACGTATGTCGGCACGCTCGAGCGCGCATCGCTGTCGGCCGAGCGTCTTGTCGCGATGATGGTCGGCCGCGACATCTCCGGCTTTTACAAGAAGGAACACGCGCCGTACGACCCCGGCCACCTGCTGCTGTCGGTACGCGACATCGCCGACGGCGCGCGCGTGCGCGGCTGCAGCCTCGACCTGCACGCCGGCGAAGTGCTCGGCATCGCGGGGCTCGTCGGCGCAGGCCGCACCGAGCTCGCGCGGCTGATCTTCGGCGCCGAACCGCGCGTGCGCGGCAGCGTGAAGGTGGGCGAACGCACGTTCGGCGCGCACTCGCCGCGCGACGCGATCGACGCCGGCCTCGTCTACCTGACCGAAGACCGCAAGCGCCAGGGCCTGTTCCTCGACATGAGCGTACGCGACAACATCAACATCTCGGTCTGCAACCGCGATGCGCGGCTCGGTGCGCTCGACCTCGCGCGCGGCGCCGAACGTGCACGCGACGCAATTGCATCGCTGTCGATCCGCGTCCCCCACGCGAACGTCAACGTCGGCGCGCTGTCAGGCGGCAACCAGCAGAAAGTGCTGCTGTCGCGCCTGCTCGAAACGAAGCCGCGCGTGCTGATCCTCGACGAACCGACGCGCGGCGTCGATATCGGCGCGAAATCCGAGATCTACCGGATCATCAACGAACTGGCCCGCGCCGGCGTGGGTGTGATCGTGATCTCGAGCGAACTGCCGGAGATCATCGGCGTCGCCGACCGGGTGCTCGTGATGCGCGAAGGCGAGATCGCGGGCGAGCTCGGCGGCCACACGCATACGCCCATCACGCAGGAAGCCATCATCGCGCTCGCCACCGGCTCGCAGGCCGAACTCGCCGACGCGCACTGAGCCCGCCCTTTCAGTCCATTCTTACATTCAGGTTACCGACATGATCAACCCGACCAAGCAGCGGAACCTCGCTTCCGCGACGGCCCATCCGGTGGGCAACCGTACGCCGCTGTTGCGCGGCGCCGATCACCGCGCCCGCATGCAGTCGCTGATCCGCACCGCCGGCATGCTGCCGGTGCTGCTGGTTCTGTGCATCGGCTTCGGCTTCCTGACCGACGGCTTCTTCACGCTGCAGAACCTGTCGATCGTCACGCAGCAGGCGTCGATCAACATCGTGCTCGCCGCCGGCATGACCTTCGTGATCCTGACGGGCGGCATCGACCTGTCGGTCGGCTCGGTGCTCGCCGCTGCGGCCGTCGCGGCGCTGCTCGCGTCGACCATTCCGGGCTGGGGCTGGCTCGGCGTACCGGTCGCGCTCGTCGTCGGCCTCGTGTTCGGCGCGATCAACGGCGGCCTGATCTCGTTCCTGCGCCTGCCGCCGTTCATCGTCACGCTCGGCGCGATGACGGCCGTGCGCGGCGTCGCGCGCCTGATCGGCAACGACACCACCGTGTTCAATCCTCAGTTGCCGTTCGCGTTCATCGGCAACGGCACGATCCTCGGTGTGCCCTGGCTCGTCGTCATCGCGTGCGCGGTCATCGCGATCTCGTGGTTCATCCTGCGCCGCACGGTGCTCGGGATGCGCATCTATTCGGTGGGCGGCAATCCGGAAGCCGCGCGCCTGTCGGGCATCAACGTGCGGGCGATCCAGATGTTCGTCTATGCGGCGTCGGGCCTGCTCGCCGGGCTCGGCGCGGTGATGTCGGCCGCGCGGCTTTATGCGGCGAACGGCCTGCAGCTCGGCCAGTCGTACGAACTCGACGCGATCGCCGCGGTGATCCTCGGCGGCACGAGCTTCGTCGGCGGCGTCGGCTCGATCGTCGGCACGCTGATCGGTGCGCTGATCATCGCGGTACTGACGAACGGCCTCGTCCTGCTCGGCGTGTCCGACATCTGGCAGTACATCATCAAGGGCCTCGTGATCATCGGCGCCGTTGCGCTCGATCGCTATCGCCAGCGCGACTCGGCGCGCACCTGACCCTTCCCGTCGATTCAACCTTGCGGCGCTGGCCGGTTCGCCTGCGCCCGTTCACCAACAAACTTCTCGGAGACACAACGACATGCTCAAGCACAAAGCCGCCCTGACCGCCGTCGCCTGCGCACTCGCCTTCGGCGCTTCCGCCGCACACGCGGCCGACAAGCCGCTCAAATCGATCGGCGTCACGGTCGGGTCGCTCGGCAATCCGTACTTCGTCACGATCGTCAAGGGTGCCGAAGCACGCGCCAAGCAGCTCAATCCGAACGCGAAGGTCACGGCCGTCTCGGCCGACTACGACCTGAACAAGCAGTTCACGCAGATCGACAACTTCATCTCCGCGCACGTCGACATGATCCTGCTCAACGCGACGGATCCGAAGGCGATCGAGCCGGCGGTGAAGAAAGCGCAGGCGGCCGGCATCACGGTCGTCGCGGTCGACGTCGCCGCGGCGGGCGCAAACGCGACCGTGCAGACCAACAACGTGAAGGCCGGCGAACTCGCGTGCGACTACATCGTGAAGAAACTCAACGGCAAGGGCAACGTGATCATCGAGAACGGCCCGCAGGTATCGGCCGTGATCGATCGCGTCAACGGCTGCAAGGCCGTGCTCGCGAAAAACGCCGGCATCAAGGTGCTGTCGAGCGACCAGGACGGCAAGGGTTCGCGCGAAGGCGGGATGAATGCGATGCAAGGCTACCTGACGCGCTTTCCGAAGCTCGACGCGGTGTTCACGATCAACGACCCGCAGGCGATCGGTAGCGACCTCGCCGCGAAGCAGCTGAACCGTCCGGGCATCGTGATCACGTCGGTCGACGGCGCACCCGACATCGAGGTCGCGCTCAAGTCCAACACGCTCGTGCAGGCGTCGTCGAGCCAGGATCCCTGGGCCATGGCGCAGCAGGCGGTCAACGTCGGCTACGGGATCATGAACGGCCAGAAGCCGGCCAATCCGATGATCCTGATCGAGCCGACGCTCATCACGCGCGACAACGTGAAAACCTACAAGGGCTGGAGCTCGCCGCGCTGATCGCGCCGCCTGTCCGCCCACGCAACCGGGCGGTGCCGGGCCGTGTCGCCATGCGCGACGGCCCCGCACTGCCCGCCTTTTCGGATCAACCGCTGTACGGCCGTGCGCAACGCCACGGCACAAGGTTTCGACATGACGACGACGTTCCCCCGCCTGATCGTATTCGGCGAAGCGCTGACCGATTTCATCCGCGACGACGCGCAGCACTGGCACAGCATCGCCGGCGGCTCATGCTGGAACGTCGCGCGCGTCGGCGCGCGACTCGGCGTGCCGACGGCCTTCGCCGGCACGGTCAGCCGCGACATCTTCGGCGATGAACTGATGCGCAAGAGTGCCGACGCCGGGCTCGACCTGCGCTTCATCCGACAGGTCGATCGTGCGCCGCTGCTCGCGATGGTCGTGTCGAAGCAGCCGCCCCACTATTTCTTCATCGGCGAGAACAGCGCCGATCTCGCGTTCGATCCGGCGGACCTGCCCGCCGGTGCGCTCGATGCGGCCGAGATCGTGCACGTCGGCTCGCTCGGCGTCGTGCGCGAGCCGCTCGCGGCGCGCCTGATCGAAGTCGCGCAGGCCGCGCGAACGGCCGGCAAGCGAATCTCGTTCGACCCGAACTTCCGTGCGCCGATGGCCGCGCCGTCGTATCGCGACACGCTGCGCCGGCTGGCCGGGCTCGCCGACTGGATCAAGGTGTCCGACGAGGATCTGCGCGGGCTGTTTCCCGAACTCGATGAAGCCGCCGCGCTCGCGCAACTGCGCACGTGGGCGCCCGACGCAACGATGCTCGTCACGCGCGGCGCATCGGGCATGCAGCTCCTGCATCGCGACACCGTGCTGTTCCAGCCTGCGTTCCCGACCGAGGTGGCCGACACCGTCGGCTGCGGCGACGCGAGCATCGGCGGCTGGCTCGCAAGCCAGCTGGCGCGTCCCGACGCGTCAGCCGCCGAGCATCTGCGCTACGCGGCCGCGTGCGCGGCGGTCGCCTGTGCACATGCAGGCGCCTATGCGCCGACCGCGGCCGAGGTGAACGACATGATCGATCGCACTACCGACACTGCAGTTTCGCAATAGCACCTACCGGCGCACCGCACCGTCACGAGGCGGTCGTTCCGCCGCTGCCATCCGGCGCCGTCCCGGCCTGCAACAGCTGCAGGCTCTCGTCGACGCTCAGTTCGGACATCGCATCGTCGTGAAGCGTATCGTCGGCCGCGCGGCGCAATGCATGCAGCGTGTGCACCTTGAGCCGCACGAGCGCGAGCCGCAACCCGCGCGCCGCGCATTCGGCCGCAAAGGTGCGCAACGATTCGATCGTCGTGCCGTCGACATCCGGCGTTTCCTCGAGGCTCAGCATCACGGTATGCGTGTCCGGCGCTGCCTTCATCAACGCACGCACACGGTTCAACATCCGGTCCGCATTCGCGAAGAACAGCTGCGCCTCGGGCCGCACGATCAGCACGCCCGGCACCGGCTTCGCGTCGGCGTGGCTCGCGACGTCGACGAAATCATGGCTGTCGCGCAGCCTGCCGAGCACGCTGACGTTCGGCTCGGACAACTTGCGCAGCGTCAACAGCAGGCTCACGCCGATGGCCGCGAGCAGCGCGGCGATCACGACGAGCCGGTCGCGATGCCAGGCCCAGTACGGCCGGAACACCGACGGATGCAGCGAGTGGCTGACCGCGAAGATCACGATCGCCGCGAGCACGGGCTCCGGCGTGCGCGCGAGCTGCGGCAGCAGCAGCCACACGATCAGCGCGACCACGCACGCCGCCCACAGGCCCGCGAAGCGCGACTGCGCGCCGGCCGCTTCGTTCGCCGAGGTCGCCGAATAACCGGCACCGACCGGCATCCCGTGCAGCAAGCCGGACACGAGATTCGCGCAGCCGAGCGCGACGAGGTCGCGGTTCGGCGACACGCTGTCGCCATGCTTCAGTGCGAAGTTGCGGATCGATCCGTACGACTCCGCATACAGGATCAGCATCAGCGCGAACGCAAGCTCGACGGTCTGCATCCACGCGTTGCGGTCGAGGGTCGGCAGGCCGAACTCGATATGCCGGAAGTCGATGTGGCCGACGATCGCAATGCCGTATCGCTGCCAGTCGACCGCGTAACCGGCCGCGATCGACAGCACGATCACGACGAGCGTCGCGGGCACCCGCGTGCTCCGTCCGAGTGCGAACAGCAACGCCAGCGCGGTCGCACCGAGCACGACGCTCGCGAGATTCGCGTGCGGCGCACCGCTGATCAGGTCGAGCGCGACATGCGGCGCATCGCTGTGCTGCACGGAAATCGCGAGAATCTTCGGCAACTGCTTGATGACGATCGTCAGCGCGAGGCCGAACGTAAAGCCGCGCAGGACCGGCCGCGCGACGAAATCCGACATGCCGCCGAGCCGCGCGGCACCCGCCAGGATGAACAGCACGCCCGTCATCGCGACGAGCGCCGCCGCCAGCGCGAGCTGCGCGGCAAGCGCCATTCCCGACTCCGCGAGCACGGTCGCCGCGAGCACGGCAGCCGACGACGACGTCGACGACACGATCGCGAAACGGCTGCTGCCGGTGAGCGCATAGACGACGAGCCCCGACAGCAACGCGATGAGCCCGGCCTGCGGCGGCAAGTTGGCCAGCCCCGCGTACGCGACCGCCTCGGGGATCAGCAAGCCCGCGATCGACAGGCCGGCCAGCGCGTCGAGGCCGATGCGCCGCGTCGGCGGCGGCGAGGCCGCGTCGAGCGCGGAGAAATGCTCCGCATGCTGCGGGCCGGCATCGGGGCGGATCGGGGCAGTCGTCATGAGGTGCTCAGGGCCTGACGGCGATGACGCCCGACCAGCCGGGCAGATAGCGTGCATCCTGCTCGTGTGCGCGATGCAGCGCGATATCGAGCGCCTTCGCGAAGTTCTTGCGGATCTGGTCGAGCGACACGTGCTGGCGCAGGTAGTCGGCCCACAGGAATTCGCTGAACGGCGTCGCGTCCTTCGCGTAGCCGCCGGCGGTGCGCAGCTCGCCGGCAAGGCTGCGGTACGGATCGTCCACGAGCCCCGTCAGCACCTTCGGCAGATTCGCGTAGTCGCGGCGCGTGCCGTCCGCGCCGAACGGATGCACCCACTGGTTGTGTTCCATCATCCGCCAGAAGATCGTGTCGTCGAGCCACGACAGGTCCTTCAGCAGCATCGCGTTCACGCGCGCCTCGCCTTCCTCGATCAGTGCGAGGCCGAGATGATGATGATCGGTGATGTAGTGCAACCCGCCCGGGCCGAGCACGGCCGGGAACCAGTGCGATTCGATCGCGGTCTTGCGCGCGCGCTTGCTGAGCCCCTTCCAGTGCTTGCGCTTCGCCTTGACTTCGCGATAGCCGACCGTCATCTGCGTGGGACGCAGTTCTTCCAGCTTGACGGGAATCAGGTGAACATCGGTGCCGAGTGCCATGGTCGTACCCCATGTTGCGAAATTCCGGCAACGATACTCCTGAACGCACGAGCCGTTAATACGTCATGACCTCGATACGCATCCGGTTGACGATCCACGACAACTGCCCGTGTACGCGCGCGCCGCGCTACACGCGCAGGTCGTTGCGTTCGAGACGATGTCGAATGTAGGGAATGCCATCGTGCACGACGCTCACCCGGCGCATCCCGAGCTTGCGCGCGACGTTCAACGAGCCGCCGTTGGCCTCCGCGATATCGGCGATCACGCGCGGCAGGCGCACGGTGTCGAAGGCGTGGCGCACGACGGCCAACGCGGCCTCGCTCGCGATGCCGCGCCCCCATGTTGCACGCACCAGCCGCCAGCCGATCTCGACATCGCGCGCGCCATCCGCATAGTCCGGAATCAGCAGGATCCAGCCGACGAACGCATCGGGCGCGGCCTTCTCGAAGATCGACCAGTAGCCGAGGCCCGGCGGATAGTCGCGCGTGATCCGGTGCGTGACGAAGCGCCGATGCTCGACGGGATCGTGCCACGGGCCCGCGATGTGCCGCGTGACCTCGGGATCGCGATCCATCGCGATGCAGGCATCGAGATCGGCCAGTACGCGCGGACGCAGCCACAGCCGCGCAGTTTCGAGCACGGGCAGCGTGGCGGCGGAAGGTTCAGTCATCTGGACTCCTGATTCGGTGACGATGCTCACCGGACGCATTACAAAACAGATACAAACAGCCTTCCGGAATGATACAGAGGCCTGCCGCCGGTTTCGCGCAGCGCCGTTGCCGAATCCGAAACAGTTCATTTCCTAGGGATTATTCCCGATTCGGCGTTATCGCGCCCCACATCGCCAAGCGCCGCGGCCTACACTCGATCCATGCCCCCGCACCGCGCGCAAGCCGGGCCGGCATCCGCATGCACATCGTAAGCGCGCAAGCCAACGAGGAGACTTCGGACATGAGCTGGACCCGCGAACAACGCAACGTGACGATCGCCGCCTACCTGGGCTGGACACTCGATGCGTTCGATTTCTTCCTAATGGTCTTCGTGCTGAAGGACATCGCCGCCGAATTCGGATCGACGATTCCCGCCGTCGCGTTCGCGCTCACGCTGACACTCGCGATGCGTCCGCTAGGCGCGCTGATCTTCGGCCGGCTCGCCGACCGCTTCGGCCGCCGCCCGACGCTGATGGTCAACATCGCGTGCTACTCGCTGCTCGAACTCGCATCGGGTTTCGCGCCGAGCCTGACCGCGCTGCTCGTGCTGCGCGCGCTGTTCGGCGTCGCGATGGGCGGCGAATGGGGTGTCGGCTCCGCGCTGACGATGGAAACCGTGCCGACCCATGCACGCGGCTTCGTGTCGGGGCTGCTGCAGGCCGGCTATCCGAGCGGCTACCTGCTCGCGTCCGTCGTGTTCGGCCTGTTCTACCAGTACATCGGCTGGCGCGGGATGTTCATGGTCGGCGTGCTGCCCGCGCTGCTCGTGCTGTACGTGCGCGCCCACGTGCCCGAATCGCCGGCGTGGAAGCAGATGGAGAAACGCCCGCGCCCGAGCCTCGGGGCCACGCTGCAGCAGAACTGGAAGCTCACGATCTACGCGATCGTGCTGATGACCGCGTTCAACTTCTTCTCGCACGGCACGCAGGATCTCTATCCGACGTTCCTGCGCGAACAGCATCATTTCGATCCGCATACCGTGTCGTGGATCACGATCGTGCTGAACATCGGCGCCATCGTCGGCGGCCTGTCGTTCGGCTCGATCTCGGAGCGGATCGGCCGGCGTCGTGCCATCTTCATCGCTGCGTTGATCGCCCTGCCCGTGCTGCCGCTGTGGGCATTCTCGAGCGGCCCGGTTGCCCTCGCCGCGGGGGCGTTCCTGATGCAGATCTCGGTGCAGGGTGCGTGGGGCGTGATCCCGGTTCACCTGAACGAGATCTCGCCCGACGAGATCCGCGCGACCTTCCCCGGCGTCGTCTACCAGCTCGGCAACCTGCTCGCGTCGGGCAACGCGACGATGCAGGCCTCGCTCGCCGTTTCGCACAACAACAACTACAGCTTCGCGCTCGCGCTCGTGGCCGGCATCGTCGCCGTCGTGATCGCCGTGCTGATCCTGTTCAGCCGCGAGCGGCGCGGCATCGACATGACGCAATCGGTCAATACGCGTAGCACGGTCGCCTGATTCTGCGCATTGCCGCATTGCACCATCGCGCGTGCCCCGCCCTGTCGAAGGCGCGCGCGATACTTTCCGCATTCGCACATCGAACTAGAGGAATTTGTCCAGATTCCCCGCTTGCCCGCTCCGCTCGCCCTTTTTTATCTTAATAAAAACGACTGTTTGAATCAGATAATCAAATCACCAGTTCGCGGCCGGGCGACCGGCATGGGAGGCGGGACATGGCAGTAAGTCAGGAGGGGCGGCCATCCGCGGGACGGCCGTCCGGGGCACGGTCATCCGGCACTCGGCAGACCGGCGGGACGAAAGCGCGCATCCTCGATGCGGCCGAGGACCTGTTCATCGAGCATGGCTTCGAGGCGATGTCGATGCGCCAGATCACCTCGCGCGCGGCGGTCAACCTCGCCGCGGTCAACTACCACTTCGGCAGCAAGGAAGCGCTGATCCACGCGATGCTGTCGCGCCGCCTCGACCAGCTCAACCAGGAACGCCTCGGTATCCTCGACCGCTTCGATGCGCAACTCGGCACGCACATCACCTGCGAGCACGTGCTCGGCGCGATGTTCATTCCCGCGCTGAAGGCATCGCGCAATCCCGAACGCGGCGGGCCCGGGTTCCTGCGGCTGATCGGCCGCGCGTACACCGATCCGTCGCCGTTCGTGCGCAACTTCCTGACCGCGCACTACGCAAGCGTCGCGGGCCGCTTCTTCGACGCATTCCAGCGCGCGTTGCCGCACCTGCCGCGCACGGAGCTCGGCTGGCGGCTGCACTTCGCGATCGGTGCACTCTCCGGCGCGCTCGCCGGCGCCGAAACGGAAAGCCTGATCGACGAGTTCTCGCAAGGCCGCACGATGAACGACGTGCAGATGATCGCGCGGCTGTCGTCGCTGATCGTCGCCGCGCTGAAAGCGCCGATGCCCGACAGCGCGCAACTGTCGATCTTCGCGGCCGTGCTCGACGATGCAGGCGCAAGCGAGGCGTTCGGGCTGCCGTCGTCGGGCGCGGCCACCGCCGATACGGCGACGCTGCATTCCACGAACTGAGCGCGCGAGGCCGCGCGCGGCTTCCTGTTCACGATTTGATTGAAACGCGCGGTCATGCGGAGCGCCGAGGCGCCCCGTCGATCGACCGTGCGGCACGGGGCACGGGCCGGCGCTGAAGCGCCGGCCTTCGCCGAGAGCAAAGACCGGAGACATGTCATGTCATCTTCCGCAGCAACCGCAGCGGCCCAGGTTCCGCCGAACACCGACGGCATCTGGTACGCGTCATATCCGCCCGGCGTCCCGCACGACATCGACGTCACGCAATACGCATCGCTCGTGCAGTTCTTCGACGAATGCACGAGCCGCTTCGCCGAGCGCGTCGCCTATGTGAGCGCGGGCGCATCGATGACCTATCGCACGCTCGCGCAGAAAGTCGACGCGTTCGCGTCGTATCTGCAAAGCCTCGGCGTCAAACCCGGCGACCGCGTCGCGATCATGCTGCCGAACACGTTCCAGTACCCGGTCGCGCTGTTCGGCACGCTGAAAGCCGGTGCGATCGTCGTCAACGTCAATCCGCTCTATACCGCGCGCGAACTCGCGCACCAGCTGAAGGACAGCGGCGCGCAGACGATCGTCGTGTTCGAGAATTTCGCGCGCACGCTGCAGGATGCGCTGCCGGAAACGCAGGTGAAGAACATCGTCGTCACCGCGCTCGGCGACCTCCTCGCCGACGGCTTCAATGCGAAAGGACGCCTGATCAATTTCGTGCTGAAGCACGTGAAGAAGCTCGTGCCGGCCTACCACCTGCCGCAGGCCATCCGGTTGCGCTCCGCCCTCGCGCTCGGTGAGCGAAGCAAGCCGCAGCCCGTGCAGACGACGCGCGACGACCTCGCATTCCTGCAATACACGGGCGGCACGACGGGCGTCGCGAAAGGCGCGATGCTCACGCACGGCAACCTGATCGCGAACCTGCTGCAGGCGAAGGCCTGGATCGCCGACCAGGTATCGGGCGACGTCGAAACCGTGCTCACGCCGCTGCCGCTGTATCACATCTATTCGCTGACGGTGAACGCATTCATCTTCATGGGGCTCGGCGGGCGCAACATCCTGATCGCGAACCCGCGCGACATGACGATGGTGATGAAGATCATCCGCAACGAGACGTTCACCGGGATCACCGGCATCAACACGCTGTACAACGCATTCCTCGACAACGAGGAATTCCGCAAGCGCGATTTCTCGAAGCTGAAGCTCGCGATGGCGGGCGGGATGGCGATGCAGCGTGCGGTCGCGGAACGCTTCCAGCAGGTGACGGGCCGGCCGGTCGTCGAAGGCTACGGCCTGACCGAATGCTCGCCGATCGTCACGATGAACCCCGTCAACCTGAACGACATGGCCGCGTTCAGCGGTTCGATCGGCCTGCCCGCGCCGTCCACCGTCGTGCGCTTTCGCCGTGAGGACGGCACCTGGGCGCCCGTCGGCGAGCCGGGCGAGCTGTGCGTGCGCGGCCCGCAGGTGATGCGCGGCTACTGGCAGCGCCCCGACGAGACGGCCAAGGTGATCGACGCCGACGGCTGGCTCGGTACCGGCGACATCGGCGTGATGGACGAACGCGGCTTCATCCGCCTGATCGACCGCAAGAAGGACATGATCCTCGTGTCGGGCTTCAACGTGTACCCGAACGAGATCGAGGAAGTGCTGGTGATGCATCCGGGCATCAGCGAAGCCGCGGCGATCGGCATTCCGGACGAGGTACAGGGCGAACGGATCAAGGTGTTCGTCGTGCGCCGCGACCCGTCGCTGACGACCGACGATGTGCTCGCGCACTGCCGCAAGAACCTCACCGGCTACAAGATGCCGAAATTCGTCGAGTTCCGCGACGCGCTGCCGCAGACGAACGTCGGCAAGATCCTGCGCCGCGCGCTGCGCGACGAAGAACTCGCCAAAATCAAGGCCGCGAAGCAAGGTTGAACGATCCGTCGCCCAGGGAGACGCCGTCGATGAACGAAGGAAAGAAGCACCACGCGCGGCATGCCGCCGCCGTGGCAGTCGCCTGCCTGCTGTCGCTCGGACAGGCGGCCCTGCATGCACAGGAAACGGCCGACGCCGCAAGCGCGGCCGCGGGCGTCGCGCTGCCGGCGGACCTCGCGAAAGTCGCGCGCGAGCCGGTCGCGCAGCAGGCGCGCTGGCTGCGCACGGCCGCACAGCGCGGCACGCTCGCGCAACTCGACGACGCGACGCTCACGGCGCTCTTCAAGGCACTCGATCCGCTCGCCGTGCCGCTCTATATCCGTAACGGCCCCAACGGCTATCCGTCGTACCAGTTCACGATGGTGCGTCAGGAGCGCATCAGCGGAAAGTGGTCCGATACGCCCGACCGCATGCTCGTGAAGACCACCCGCGAGCCGCTGCGCGTCTATGCGAAATGGCTGCCGGGCGGTGCGCATGCCGGACAGGAGACCATTTACGACACGACGCAGCGCAAGGACGAGATGTACGGGCACCTCGGCGGCCTGCTCGGCAAGATTCCGCTGTGGACGGCACTCGACGGCGCACTCGCACGCGCGCAGTCGAATCACCAGGTGAAGGATCTCGGTACCGAGTTCATCACGAACCTGTACCTGACCGAAGGGAAGAAATACGTGGAAGCCGGCGTGCAGCGGCCGACCGATGTGGAAGCCAGGACGATCGGCGGCGTGCGCGTGGTCGCGCTCACCTACGAAACACCGACCGGCCGGCCGCAGTTCTACGCGAAGAAGGAAGTCCTCGGGCTCGATCTGCACGCGCCCTATTTCCGGACCGTCGAGTCCTATGACAACGACGGCAAGATCTTCGAGCGGATCGTCATCGAGAAAATCGCGCCGGCGACGCTCGACGACACCGCATTCGACCCGAAAAACCCCGACTACGCGTTCTGATGCGCGCCGGCGGGGCTGGCCTCGGGCTCAATCGTCATCGTCGCCGCCATGGTGCCGGTGCCAATGCTTGTAATAGTGCTTGCGCCACTTGCGATAGCGATCGTCGTCCTCGTCGCCGTAGTAGCCGTATCCATAGCCCGGATAGGCGACCACGGCCGGCTGCGGCGCCACATAGACCGGCGCCGGCTCGACATAGACCGGCGCGACCGGTACGCCGATGCCGACCGACAGGTCGACATGCCCCGCCATCGCACTGCCGGAAGCCAGCAACGCCATGACCCCGACCCACCCTGCCCATCGTCTCTTGTCCATGTTCTCAATCCCTGATATACCGGCCCGCCCGGCTCGCGCAGCCAATGTACGCGTCGGGCGGGAACCAAGGTGATACGGCGCTGCGAGAGTCGTAACGCGGCGTAACGAAATGGCATTGGCCGTTCGGCCGAATCGCGAAAATGCGCTGGAACGTCTATAGTGGGTTACGGTTCGACACAATCACGACTGCGCGTTTCCCGATTGAACAGGGTAGAATCCCGCCAAACACCTTGTGGACGAACACGCCACACACACGCACAACATATTCTCTGACGCAGGCTCCTGCCGCACCTCAATGGCCAATCCCGCAGAATCCCATCCGCAAAACGACTTCATCAATTCGGCGCGCAAGGAACGTAAGCGCGTTGAAATCTATCTCGTCAACGGCATTCGTCTGACGGGGTGTATCGAGTCGTTCGACCAGTACCTGGTGATGCTGCGCACCCCCGTGGGTCTGCAAGGCATCTACAAGCGCGCGATTTCCACGATCCAGCTCGACACGGGCGGCTCGCGCCCGGGCGGCAGCGGCGGCCCCCGCGGGCCGCGCACCGGCGGGCGCCCGGGCGGCCGTGAAGGCGGCGGTCACAGCCCGTACGGCTCGCACGGCGGCCCGCGTGAATCGCGCGGCGACGGCGGCTACGGCTCCCGCGAACCGCGTGAAGGCTATGGCTCGCGCGAACCGCGCGAGGGTTACGGCTCGCGTGAGCCGCGTGAGGGCTACGGCGCCCCGCGCGAACCCCGTGAGCCGCGCGAAAGCTACGGCGCACCGCGCGATGCCGGCGATGCGTCCGGCAACGCTTCGCCGTCGGATTCCCGCGGCGGCAACGGGCCGGTGATCGTGACGCGCCGCCGGCGAATCGTGCCGGACGGCCAGTAAAACAAAAGGGCAAGCCAACCGGCTTGCCCTTTTTACTTGTGCGGCCGGCGCGGCATGTCGCCGCACCGCTGCCGGGTTCAGCGTGCCGTCGTCGGCAAACCGGCGTCGGCCTCCCGCTGCAACGAACGCACCTGCTGCTGCAACGCCCGCAGTTGCGACTGAAGCTCGGCCTGCTGCGCCTGCAATGCGGCCGTCTCGTTACGTACGCTCTTCTGACGATCCGCGACTGCCGCCTGCTGCTGGCGTGCGATCGAGATATCCGCCTGCAGACGCCGCGCGCGATCCTGCGTGACTTCGATCTGCTTGTCCATCTGCGCCTTCTGCGATTCCAGCTTCGCTGCCCGCAGTTCGTTTACGGCCAGCCGCTCCGCCTGGTGCGAGAAATCGCGGTAGATCGCTTCCGCACGCGATTCGTCGTAAGTCTTGATCACGCGCCAGAACGCCTTCTGCTGGAACAGCGCGACGAAATACGCACCGTCCTTTACGTTGAACAGCAGGCTCGCACCGTAGCTGCCGTTGTAGCTCGTGCGCATTTCCGTCAGCGAGTGTGCCTGGATCTGGCGCTGCAGGTCGTCGACCGTGCTCGGCCCCGTCGACTCACCTGCCTGCGGCTGCACCGACGTCTGGACCTGCGGATCGACCACCGGAATCGCGGCCACCGGCGCCGACGCCTGCTGTACTGCCGGCGACCCGCTGTCCGCCAGGCTCTGCGCATAAGCGCCCTGCATGCCTCCCACCACGGCGAGCAACACGCACGCCTTTCCCAACCCCGTCATATGGCTCATGAAGTTCTATTCCCGCCCGTGTCGTTGTAATTCAGCGCGATTTTATCTCATTAATTACTCACTTTCGCGGGTCTCGGGCTCCTCGTCAAAGATCTGATATTTGCGCATTTTTTCCCACAATACCTTGCGGCTGATACCGAGCTGCTGCGCCGTATCCTGACGCCGCCAGCCGTTGGCGTCGAGCGCCGCAATCACGCGGTTGCGCTCGTTCATGTCCCACTTGCTGCGATCGACGAAGACCTCGGCCGCGCTTTCCGCCGGTACCGGCTGCGCCGAACTGCGCGCATGCGCGATCAACCGCTGCAACCGCGCGGCATCCCACCCGCCCGTCTGCCGCACCGTCACACCGACGCGCTCGGCGAGGTTGCGCAGTTCGCGCACGTTGCCGGGGAAATAGCTGTCCGCGACCGAATCCGTCAGCCAGTACGGCAGATCGGACAACTGGGCGAGCCGTGCCTCGCCGACGACCTGTGCGACGAACGACTTGAACAGCGCGATCTTGTCGACGGCGCCGCGCTCTTCCAGCGACGGAATGCTCAGCTCGATCACCGCGAGCCGGTAGTAGAGATCGGCGCGGAACAGGCCATCCTTCACGAGTTGCGGCAGCTTCTTGTTGCTCGCCGCGACCAGGCGGAAATCGACCTTGACCGGCGACGTTGCGCCGACGCGCAGCACCGCGCCGTCCTCGAGCACGCGCAGCAGCTTGACCTGCTGGTACAGCGGCAGATCGCCGACTTCGTCGAGGAACAGCGTGCCGCCGCCCGCCTGCTCGAAATAGCCTTTATGCGCAACAACCGCGCCCGTGAACGATCCTTTCGCATGCCCGAAGAACAGCGATTCGAACAGGCCGTCGGGAATCGCACCGCAGTTCACCGGCACGAATTCGCCGTGCCGGTAGCGCGAATGCTTCTCGTGCAGCAGTTGCGCGATGCGCTCCTTGCCGACGCCGGTTTCTCCGTGCAGCAGCACGTTGGTGTCACAGTCGGCGAATGTATCGACTTCGTGCAGGAGTGCCTGCATCGATTCCGAGTGCGCGACGAGCTCGGTCGGATGCGACGTTTCGGCCGTATGCGCCCGCAGCTGCGTGACGAGCTTGCCGATCATGCCGCGCAGCTCGGCGCACGTGAAATCGAGCGGCAGGATGTGCGAATACTCGGGCGGATACTGCGACGCGTCGTGATCGCGCGCGGCGCCGACCCAGACGACCGGCATGCCGATGTTGGCCTGCCAGTCGCGCAGGAACGCTGCGCCGATTTCGATCATCGTCACGCTGATGATCGCCAGTGACGGCCGCAATGCGGCGCGCTCGGGCGAGATCTCCGCGTTGTCGGCGCGGATCACTTCGACGTCGAAGCTCGCCATGCACCGGGCGACGCGGTCGACAATGTCCGCCTTGCCTTCCCAGACGTACAGGTCGAGCTCTTCGATTGCGGGCGTGGTTCTCATCGGATGGTCTTGCTTCTCTAATTGCTGACTGTTTGCGCGACGCCGCAGGTCAGCGACATCTGATGCACCGTGGCGGCGCCAAGCTGGACGCCGAGCAGGTCCAGCAGCGGATCGATGATACCGTCGAGCGCGGTCAACAGCGGGCTCAGAACGGTGGTCAGGACCGACAACAGCGACGAAATGAAATCCGGCGTGATCGTGACCGAGATGAGCCCGAACAGCAGACTCACGGTCGGCGTGATCTGTGCGTTTTTCAGGCCCGCCAGCGCATTGTTCACCGCCGAACCCAGCGCATTCGTGTTGGTCGTCCAGTAGTACGACGGATCGCTGCCGCCGCGTCCGTAGAACGTATTGGTTGCCGGATTACCGGCCAGATCCACCGACACGTTGGAAACGGTCGCGGACACCTCGACTGCACCAGCCAAAACCAGGACGTCAAGCACCTTGGCTGGCGACGTGCAGCTATAGTTTGCCGGCAGGTTCAGCAGATTGCCGGACGTGAGCGGCGGCTGGCCGATGCAGAGATTGGCAACGCTCGGTTGAGCGGAAATCGTCGCGGAATTCGGGGACGTCAGGCAGTTGGTCGACAACAACGTCGCGCTTCCGGCGCCCAGTTGCACATAGAGCGGCAGATAGACGTTCGCGGAAACCACGACCGGCAGCGGGTTCACGCCCAGGTTGACGACGAGATACAGGCCGACCTGCGCATTCGTCGCGACCGTCCGCCACGCGCCGTTTTTATCCTTCCCGCCTTCGCCGACCGCGATGGTCGGTGGGCTGATGACCTGCGCCTGCAGTTGGACGATCGATACCGAGCTGCCGTTCGGCAACGTCAGCGGCACATTGGCGCCGATCACCACGCCGGGCTTGCCGGCCTGCGAGATCTGGGCCATCGCCATCACGAGATCGAGCACGTTAACGGTCGCGTCTGCCGCCGCCTGCGTATTCGCGAGCCCCAGCGTCAACAGCGACGTGGCGCCCTGTCCGGTCAGGCTCGCGACCTTGATCGCCGTGTTGCTGAGCAGGTTCAGGCCGAGCAGGTTGGTCAGTGCACCGGTTGCGCTTGTCTGCAGCGTCGTACCCAGCGTGGTCGACTTGTTGACGGCAGCCACCATCGCGTTGAGCAAGGTGCCGACCGACGCGTTGGCATTGACGAGCCCTCCGATCGTCCCGTTGCCGACCGACAGCGACTGCAGCGCGACGGCGATGTCGCCGAGCTTGACGTTCGCACAGGCGAGCCCCTGGTACGACACGAGATTGAGGTTCAGCGGCGTGCCGCTCTGCCCCTGCAGCAACGAGCCCAGCAACGCGTTCACCAGGCCGGGGTTCCCGCTTGGCACGCCCGAGCAGCCGACGCCGCCCACCGCGGCCAGCGTCGCGCCGATAGAAAAGGTATCGATGTTGGTCGCCTTCGCGGTCGACGTTGCAGTCACCGTACGTGTCGGCCCGAAGAAGAAATACGGCAGCGTCTTGGAGACCGTCACGCGCACCGCGTTCAACTGCGTCGCGAGCGGCACCGTCGATTTCGACGAATAGAAGGAACTCGCCGTTCCGGTCGCCGACGGTGCCCAGTAACCGCATTCGGCCGACAGCGACGTGGTGCCGCTGCCGTCAATCGTGAAGCCGTTTGTCGACGCGTTGCTCGTGGCCGCGGAGGTCACGTTCGCACATGTATCGTCGAGCTTCTGAACCGCAGCGAGTGCAGCAAGATCGGCCACGCGCTGCATGTCACGGCGCGTGAAAAAGACGTTGCCGATGTCGATCGAACCGAGAATCACCATCGACAGCAGTATCCACACGGCCGCCGTGACGACGACCGAACCCCGCTGCCGCCGCGGCGACGCGCGACCTGGTCCGGCCATCCGACTCGATGCATGTCGAGCAGTGCTCATCGCTGCTCCGCTCAATACGATTGCGATGAACTCTGTCCGCCGGACGATCCGTTGCCGTTCGTATTGACCGGCGACCCCATCGATTCCGGAATCTTGTGCTTGAACGATTCGAGATAGCGTTGATAGGAAAGCGATGCGGCATCGCCCAGTACCGGCAAAGCCGGGCCGGCCGCGCGCCCGTCACGCTGGAATGCAAGCAGCGCGTTGGTTGCATGACCGATTTCCGACGCGTCGGGCGCCGGCTGATCGCTATACGCCGCGGTTGCGGCCCCCATGAGCACGAGAAGCGCGACACCTTGGCGCACGCGTGCCACGCGACCTGGATTCTTGTTGTTCGTCATGTCAGTTCCCCCTATGCCCTTTTCATTGTGCAAACCGCTGCAGCAAAGGCGCAGTCGGATCGAATCCCTGGATGTTCGCAACCGGCGACGGACGCTTCGCGACATTCGAGCCCGACACGTCGACCACGCTTCCCGAACCGGTCGGCGTCAAAACGGAAGCCGAAGCCGGTGACTGGGACGCACGACGCCAGGTACGTGCCGCCGTGGCAATCTTCGTCGCGTCGTTGCGGATATCGTTGCGAACGTCCATCGACAGCTTCTGCTGCGCCATCAGCTTCTGCGCATCGTGGGTTCGGCCCGAGGCGAGCAGGTACAGCACCAGGTTGCTGATGATCTTCGGATTGCTCTGGTCAAGCTCGGCCGCCTTCATCAGCGGAATGCGCGCCCCCTCGATATCGCCGCAACGCAGCTTCGCGTAAGCGAGATCCGAAAGCGTCGATGCATCGGTCGGCGCCAGCACGGTTGCCTGCGACAACGCCTGCGCGGCGCGCGGAAAATCGCCCGCGCCGCCGGCAATCAGCCCGAGCCCGCGATAGCCGCGCGCGGCGAGCGTTGTGTTGAGCAACTGCGTATAGACCGCAGTGCTCGCGGCAGGCTGGTCCGTCATGCGCAATGCATCGGCGCGCAGCAGGATCGTTTGCGGCGACGCACCGTACTGTTTCTCGTATGCGTCGATATGCGCCAGCGACGCGTAATACAGCCCTTGAGCCTGCATCCGCTCGATCAGGCCGAGATACATGCCCGGCGTATCCGGCGCCGCCTGCTTCTGCGCCGCCGCGTCCATCAGCGCCGCGCGTTCCGCCTGCGGGCCGACGCCGTACCCGCTTTCCTTGAATGCCGAGCACGCGCCGAGCAAGCCCACCATTGCCAACACGCCCACCACTTTCACAATTTCATCGATGCGTCTCATCTTGCTTCCTTTACATCCCGGCATCAGGGCTGCGCCTGACTCAGCGCGCGCAACACGGAGATCATTCCCGGTCCGGCCGTCACGATCAGCAGTGCCGGCAGCAACGTCAGGATCATCACGCCCGTCATCTTTACCGTCAGCTTGCCGATCCGTTCGCGCAGCATCGCACGGCGCGCCTCGCGCAACCGGTCGCCGAACTGCTTGAGCGGCTCCTGTACCGCGCCGCCGTGCTTGTCGACCTGGATCAGCAGCCGCACGATCGCACGCAGATCCTCGTTCTCGAAACCGGACGACAGCCGCTGCAGCGATTGCTCGCGCGTCCGGCCGGCAGCGAACTGCCGCTGGGCGATTTCCATTTCCAGCGACAGCACGGGCATCATCCCCTTGAAGTCGTTCGTCAGGACCTGGATGCTCTGGTCAAGCGACAATCCGACGCCTTGCAGCAAGCGAAGCATGTCGACCAGCAGCGGCAGTTCGTCGATCACCGCCTGCCGGCGCTGTGCAGCACGACGTCGCAGGTACAGCTTCGGCAACATGAAGCCGGTGACGAGCGCAATGCCCCCACCCGCCCGCCATTGCGCGCCGGTCAGTTGAGAGCCCATCAGCGTGAGGAAAAGCAACGGCACGACGATCGCACAGGCGAGTCGCGCGCTCAGGAACAGTCCGCGGGTGCGCGTGTCGGCGTAGCCGCACTGCTCCAGCAGCAGCCGATCTTCGTCGGCGACAAGATACCGGCCCAGGCGGGTATCGAGCAGGCGCGCCCCGACCATCGACAGACGGTCCAGCCATTGCACAAGATACGATCGCCTGTCACCCGCATTCCGTCCTAACGGATTCTGCCGGGATTCATCGGACTCCTGTGCAGCGCGCGTACCCGCTGCCTCCAACGTCGCTGAGCGCCGCTCGAGCGCGCTGGCCAGCGTGCGATCGCTGCGCGTCTGCGCACTTGCGCGGCGTACTGCAAGCAGCGCCAGCAGCACGACGCCGAGTGCGCCGAGTGCCAGTGCGAGCGAACCGAGTTGATTGGCTGTCATGCCGTCACCTGAGCTTGGCCATGTGGTACAACCAGATCCCGCCCGCGAACTGCAGCATGAAGGCGATGAACAACAGCTGACGTCCCGTGTAATCGTTCCACATCGACTGGAGATAGAGCGGATTCGTCGCGATCACAAAGCTGCCGATCGCGATCGGCAACATGACCAGCACCCATGCGGACAGTCGCGTTTCCGACGACATCGCAGCCAGTTCCCGTTCGGCCTGCTCGAGATCGCGCATGAACGTCGACATCCGATCGAGCATGACGTCGGCGCGGCCGCCGTACCGGACCGAGAGCCGCAGCACCGAACCGACCAGTTCGAATTCCTTGGTTTGATAGACGCTCGCGATGTGTCCCATCGCACGATCGATCTCGACACCCGTGCGCAACATCCGCGATACGTGGTCCAGACAACCGCGCAACGGCGCCTCCGTTGTCAGCAGTGCCGCCTGGAACGCCGCCGGCACGCTGTTGCCGAGCGTGACGAGACGCACGATGCCGTCGAGAAACGACGGCAACTGGCGAACGATCGTCAGGCGACGCCGCTGAATGCGGGACACGAGCCAGAACACGAGCAGCGACGCGCCGCACACGAGCGCGGCGACGCAAGCCAGCCAGCCGCCCCGATTACCGGCGACGAGCCCGAGCGCGACCAACCCCAGCAGCGCGAGAAGCGCCTTGCCGCGCGCATCCTCGATGCCTGCACGGCTCGCCACGTTGACGAGGTATTCCGTACCGATCTCACGCCACTGCGCCCAGCGCGAAGCCGGCGCAGCGGACTGCGCGCGGGCCGCACCGGGCACAGACGCGACATTCTGGACCGGTCTCGCGTCAGGCTGAAGCGCACCCGCCGCTCGCGCGGCCGGCTCGATGCGGCTGTCGATGAAGCGCTGCACGTCGGCGCGGCCGCGTTTCACCTCGCCATGCCGCCACAGCATCAACGCGGCGGCAACGCAAAGGAGTGCCATTGCAAGCGCGCCAGCCATCAGGCTATACATTGAAACCCCCGCCGCCGCGGCCGAATCCGCTACCGAATCCGCCGCCACCGCTACCGCCAAAGCCCGCGGCCTGCAACGACTGACGGAAACGCGCGAGCTTCGGCGAATGCGGATGAATGCCGAGCGACTCCCAGTTGTCGACCTCTTCGCCCTCGGGTGTCACGCGCGCTTCGTAGCGATAGAGTTCCTGCGTCGCGATGATGTTGTCCGACAGGCCGGTCACTTCGGTAATCGAAAGAATCCGGCGTCGACCGTTCGACAGACGGCCGATCTGCACGATGAAGTCGATGGCATTCGCAATCTGCCGACGCAGGCTCGATTCCGTTCCCTGGAAACCTGCGAAACCGGCCAGCATCTCAAGACGATACAGACACTCGCGCGGCGAACTCGCGTGGACGGTGCCCATCGATCCGTCGTGCCCCGTATTCATCGCCTGCAGCATC
This sequence comes from Burkholderia sp. 22088, assembly GCF_052045915.1. Classification (NCBI taxonomy): domain Bacteria; kingdom Pseudomonadati; phylum Pseudomonadota; class Betaproteobacteria; order Burkholderiales; family Burkholderiaceae; genus Burkholderia; species Burkholderia sp. 22088. Next base: position 159,292 of record NZ_JBQEPY010000001.1, on the reverse strand, counting down.
TCGAGCACCTCGCCGCCGCGTACTTCGCCGACGATGATGCGATCCGGCCGCATCCGCAGCGTATTGCGCAGCAGGTCGCGGATCGTCACGACGCCGTTACCGTCGAAACCGCCCGGGCGGCTTTCGAGACGCACGACATGAGGGTGATTCAGCGACAGTTCTGCCGTGTCCTCGATCGTCACGACCCGCTCGTGCTCGGGAATGTAGAACGCCAGCGCATTGAGCAGCGACGTCTTGCCGGAACTCGTGCCACCCGACACGAGGATGTTGCAGCGCGCCTCGACCGCCGCTTCCAGCAACGTACCGATCTCCGTATTGAACGTGCCGTTGGCGAGCAGGTCGGCAGGTTTCAGCGGGTCCTTGCGGAATTTCCGGATCGATACGACCGGCCCGTCGATCGACAGCGGCTCGATCACGACGTTGACGCGTCCGCCGTCCGGCAGCCGCGCGTCGACCATCGGGTTCGATTCGTCGAGACGTCGGCCGATCGGCGCGAGGATGCGGCGCACGATCCGCAGCAGGTGCGCGTTGTCGGTGAAACGGATCGGCAGCTTCGCCAGGATGCCGTGGCGCGACACGTAGATGTCGTTGTAGCCGTTGATCAGGATGTCCTCGACGTGCGGATCGGCGAGCAGATCCTCGATCGGACCGAACCCGGCGAGCTCTTTCGTCAGCGCCTCCGCGATCGCCCTGACCTCGGTCTCGTTCAGCGGAATGCGCCGTAGACGCACGAAGCTGTCGATTTCCAGATCGACGAACTGGTTGATCGCCTGGCGCGACCAGCGGCCGAATTCGGCGCCGAGTTCCTCGATGCGCGTCAACAGATGCTCGTGCGCGGCATTCTTGATGTCGTGAAACTGCTGCGACTGGGAGAACGGCGCTGCGCCGTCGGCAAATTGGATGTCGTGTGCCATCGCTTACGATCGCCTGGACGAAGGTTGAATGAAACGCTTGAGGGCGGACAGGCCCAATGCACCGCGCTGGCCGGCGGAGATCGGGCCGGCCAGTCGATCTGCGAGCGGCTCGAGGGCACGCACATACGGATCGCGTTCGGCCGTTTCGACGATCAGCCGCCCCTGATTGGCCGCCTGGCCGATGGCCACGCGACGCGCCGGCAGCGTCGCCAGCAGCGAAATGCCGAGCCGCTCTGCGATCTGGGCCGGTGTCAGGCTCAGCGTCGCGTCGTACTGGTTGACGACGAGACGAATCTTGCCGATGTCGACGCCAGCATCGCGCAGCCCTTCCAGCAGGTCCACCGCAGAGACGATCGATGCGACGCCCTGGTCGCACACGAGCCACGCTTCGTCGGCCACGGCAGTGATCTGCGCAACGAATTCATGATTCGTGAATCCGCCGAGATCGACGATCTGCTGGTCGAAGAACGCGCGCAACCGGTTCAACAGGCCGACGCAAGCCGCATACGACACGTCGCGCAGGTCGGCGAGATTGGGCGGCAAGGTGGTCAGCGCGACGCCGCTCGCGTGACGCGTCAGCGCCGTGTTGACGAAGGTCCGGTCGATGCGCCGCAGGTTGCGCACGGCTTCGACGAAATGGAATTCGCAGCGCGTGTTGAGGAACAGCGCACTGTCTCCCGCGGGAAGCCCGAGGTCGACCAGCGCCGTCTGCCGCGCGTGAGGCGCGGCGACTCCGAACGCAGGCGTGCCCGCTTCCGGGGTGCCCGAACCCGTACGCTTGTGCAGCCACACCGACAGATTCGCGGCGAGCGTGCTGACGCCCATCCCCGCGCGAGCGCCGAGCAACGCGACGAGTTTGCCGTGCCGGTTGGCCGGTTCGGTACCGGTATGCTCGAGCAACCCGCGGGTGATCCGCAAAGCGTCCTCGGCACTACCGGACACGTCGATGAAATCGCGTACGCCAGCCCGCAGTGCCGCAAGCGCGCTTTCCGGCTCCGAAAGCGTGCCGAGCGCGACGACCGGCAGGCCCGGATGGGCGAGCCGCACGGCCGCCGCAGCAGCGCTCGCCGCGCCCTGCGCACGGGAAAAATCGATGAATACGATCGCAGGATTGAGCCCCGTGATGCGCTGGCTCAGCGCACCCGGTTCAAGCGACAACGCTTCCACCGTGCCGGCCGACACCAGTGTCTCGCCCAGCCAGCGGGCATGCTCATCCTGCTGCGATGCGCACACGAAATAATCGGTCACGGCAGGCTCAGCCAACGATAGGGTTCTCGCGTTCATGTTGAACACCCCCGGTTACATATCGCGCGACATCTCGTCCCGCATTCATTTCGAAAATCCGGGCGCTGCATCGGGTGATGCGATACCGCCAAGATACGACCGCCACACCGGCCCATCGCGCTGTTCGGACAGTTCGCCCGGCGTAGTCGGCAACGGCGCGCCCTTCGCGATCGGCGCAACGAGATGCGGCGTCACGATGATCACCAGCTCCTTGTCGTTCTGCTGATAATTCAGCGACTTGAAGAAGGCGCCGATGATCGGCAGATCGCCCAGGACCGGCACCTTGTTGATGTTCGACATCGTTTCGCGGTCGATCAGGCCGCCAATCACGAAGCTTTCCCCGTCACCCAGCTCGACCGTCGTATCGGCGCGACGGGTCGTGATCGCCGGCACCGATACGCTGTTGATCGTGACGCCATGCTGGAAGTCGAGCTGGCTCGATTCCGGCGCCACCTTGAGCGCGATGCGGCGCTGGCTCAGCACGGTCGGTGTCAGGGTGAGGCCGACGCCGTACTGCTTCCAGTCGATTGCCGTGGAGCCAAGCGCCTGCGGCACCGGCACGGGAATCTCGCCGCCGGCGAGGAAGCTCGCGCTTTGCCCGGACAACGCCACCAGGGTCGGCTGCGCAAGTACGCGGGCAAGGTTGTTCGCCTCGAGAATCGAAATATTGCCGAAGATGCCGCGGCCCGCCGAATTCACCACCAGGTTGAACGCGGACGCGATCGGAATGCCGGCAGTCGCCTGGAACGCCGCCGTTCCGCCACCAGTCACCGACTGGAGACCGCCCGGCGCAAATGCGCCGAATGCGAATCCGTTGCTTTGCTTGAAGAAATTCAGCCCGGCTTCCTTCAGCACCGAGCGGCTGAATTCGACGACCCGCACGTCGACTTGCACAACGCTCCGGTTACCGACTGTCGACGTATCGATCACGGTCGCATCTTTGCCGCCCATCCGCTTGCCGACTGCAACTGCCCGCTCATGCGCGTCGAGCGAAGCCGCCGAGCCCGACACGACAGCGGCACCGCCGTACGCCTTCACGGACGGTCCCGCGCCGTCCAGCACGGCCTGCGCGGCCGCATCGACGACATTGACATTCCACACCGTCGGCTCGTCGCGCCCCCGCTCCCACAGCATCACGTTCGTCGAACCGGGAGCCTTCGCAACCAGCAGTACGTTGCCGGCGCGACTGCCCTTCATGACCAGCACGTCGACGACCGAAGGATCGCCCACCGCGATCCGCTGCAACGTACGGCCGGTAGCGACCTGCCGCTGCGAGCCGACCGCAAGATCAATCGACCCGTTTGCGCCGGCAGCCTCGGCCAACACGGCGAAGGTCATGGCCCAGATGGCAATCGCGTATGCAATCAGTTTTTTTGTCATTGTTTCGGAGACCGTCGTACGGCCTTCTCCCTTCCGTTACTGCTGTCGATGACCGTGCTTGGATTGTCAATAAGCGACCGTTTCGGTCCGCCCACCCCGGATCACTTCAATGCTGCTTCCGCCTTCGCGCGCGACGATCGGCGCACGCGGGGCACGCGGCGGCGCCTGCACGCGGGGTGCGGTGCGCGCACGCCCACCCGACAGTTCATCGAGCCATACGCCGGCGGCCGCCTGGCCGGAAGGCGTCAGATCGCCGGCCGTGCGGATCGCAACCGTCTGTGCCGCGACCTCGTCGTCGCGCGGATTGCGGAGCGCGAGCGTCAGGCGGCCGCTCGCTTCCGCGAGCGTCAGTGCATCGACCTGTGCCGTCGGCACCGCGAGCACGGCGGTCCGTACCGCACCACCCGGGCCACCGCTACCGTCGCGGTCGGGCGTCGCGTCGCCGAACGACAGGATCCGCAGCTTCGACATCAGCAGTCGCGCCTGTGAATTGGGAATTTCCGATCCGGCTTGCGCCATCCCCGAGTTGTCGCGTCGCAAATTCAGGAACACGTCGACAAAGTTGCCGGGGCGCAACCGGTTTCCGACCGCATTCGTCTCGTCGACCTTGATGGCCACGGCCCGCTCGCCGGGCGCCACCTGGTTCGCCAGCCCTGACGTCAAGCCGCCCTCGACGACCGGCGCGGCGGCAAGGATGTCGTTCGCCGGGATGCGACCGACCAGCAGCGACGGATCGCTGAATCCGCCAGTCGGCATCATCGGTGCCGACGCCAACTTCAGCGCATCGACCGGAATCGGTTGACCGGCCGGCAACAGACGCGTCGCCACGACCACCGGCACCGTCTGGACCATTGCCGCGGCAGGCACCGCGGCCGGCGGATGGGCCGGAGCGCGGCCGAGCATCCACGCATAGATCCCGAGCAGCACGGCGAGCGCAATCAGCAGCCCGGCGATGATCTTCGTCAAGTTGTTGCCCATGGTGAATGTTGAGTGCCGTAAATGTTGTTATGTCGACATGTGAACGCCGCTTGCGCCTGTTGCCGCGCACTGGCCGGCGTCCGTTTCATAAAATGGTCGCCGGATTGATCTGCACGGTTGCCGTGCCGGTCAACTGCGTCGGCGTAACGAGCCCGAGCAAGGGCAGCGACGGAACCAGCGGATTGGTCTTGTACGGATACGTCACCGTGACCGTCACGCAATACATGGTCGCGTCGTAACTGCATGCCCCCGACACGGGTGTCGGAATCTGAACGTTGGCCAGCCACGACGTCAGCCCGATCGCGGTCGACTGTGCCGCCTTCGCCCGGTCGGTCAGCGCCTGCGCCCCCGACCCGTTGGACTCGTAGACATAATTCAGCGCCGTGCGCGCACCTTCGGTCGCAGCAAGCGTCAAGCCTTGCTGAACCGCGAAGATCAGCCCGAACGTCACGATCGCATACATGATCAGGAAGAACAGCGGAAACACCAGCGCGAACTCGACCGCCGTCGCCCCCTTCTGACGCCGCCATGACCGTAGCTGGTACTGTCGCTTCATTGCAGCCCCCCGGTAACGACGAGATAGGCCAACCATATCGCTGCCGGAGCGACAAGACAGGCTGCGTAAGGTGTTGCCCGCCGTGCGCCGAGCGAGAGCGTCGGCGAACCGCGCGACCACAGCGCGCCCAGCGACGTATGGGTCAGCGTCATCAGCGCGAGGACATGTATACCGGCCGCAAGACTGGCGACAACCCACAGCCATGGCAGTATCGACAAACCGCACCACGCGCCGAGAACCGCAAACACCTTTACGTCCGCCGCGCCCATGACGCGAAATGCAAAAAGCGGGAAAAAGCTCACGAAACCGACGAGCATGCCGATCAATGCCTGCTCGACTGAAACACGAAACGGATTTGCATCAACCAATGCGCTGCCAAGCGCCGCCAAAAGCCCGACGACGACAAGCGGATTCCGAACAAGCCGAAATCGAATATCACCGACGGCAACGAGCGTCGCCCAGGCAAAAAAAATGCTGGTGCTGAGAAGATGTGCCATATCGCGATCGACCGACCAAGTCGACGTAAGGGCGAGCGGTCCGCAAAAACGGACCGCTCGCCGCCCACCGGACTACCGAGGATCAGCCGCCCGGCAACGAACTGGCAATCGTGGAGAACAGCGTCGAGATCTTGGTGCCGATAGTGGTGACACTACCGATGATCAAGGCCGCAATCAGACCCGCAATCAGACCATACTCGATCGCGGTAACCCCGTCTTCTTCCTTAAGGAAGCGCTTGATGAGTGCTTTCATTTTATTCCTCGTGCCTGTATTTACGTTCTTTGGCCTTTTATACGTATACATCCCCGCATATCCGGCCGGTTGCCCCGCGCTGTTCGCCACATCTGCTGTAACGACAACCAGGTGCACTTTCTTTATAGATTGCCCCGAGGGGCATGGCTCACCATTTGATGCAAGTTAACATTCGCGATAGCAACCCTCCTCGAACGTTGTGTACCGAACCGTACATTTCCTTACATCTGCTCCGGATTCTATATCCGATCCTATTTAAGTTCCAACCTCTTTTAACGACTTGGATCGAAAAAAATGACCGTGAGCACAGCGTATTTGTACGGCGTTTCGGTACGACTTACACATAGGATTTACGATAGGTTAGATGTGCACACCTAATCCACCTGTAAAACAGTTGCCTCGTCCACCAAGCCTGCGCGGCCTCCCACGTTACGTCGCACGCGTAACGCCAATGTTGTGACGTTACGTTACGAAACGATCGAAATCGTTCTCATTCGTCCGCACTTAAACAGATTCAACAATCTTTCAATTCCCGTAACTTCCTTTTCCGACAAGGAATTGCCCCGTTTAAAACCTGTTGCCGAACCGTCGGGCATCGAAATGGCACGACAGTTGCAGAGTAGTCCTCGCACCACTCAACACAACGCAGTTCACAACACATTTTAATGCGAGGACAAAATGGACATTAAGGTTATCCCTCATGGCGTGTTCCGGACGACTCTGATCGCGGCCACCGTTGCAGCCATGCTTTCCCTCTCCGCGTGCGGCGGCTCGGGTTCCATCAGCCAGGGTCTTGGCGGCGGCTCGAGCTCGGGCGGCGGCGATACGATCTCCACGTCCGGCACGAGCGGCACATCGGGCACGTCGGGCACGAGCGGAACTTCGGGTACGAGCGGCACCAGCGGCACCTCGGGTACGAGCGGTACGTCCGGCACAAGCGGGACCTCCGGTACCAGCGGTACGTCGGGCACGAGCGGCACGTCCGGTACTTCCGGCACGTCGGGCGTGTCGTCGAACCCAGTGGGAACTGTCCTCGCAAGCAGCAGCAACATCTTGACGGGTGTCGGCGGAACCGTCTCGGGCCTCGGTTCCGTCATCGGCAGCCAGACGCTGCCGGGCGTCAACCCGGCCACCACACAAGCCGCGGGCGGCATCGTGCAAAGCGTCGGCGGCGCAGTGACCGCACTCGGCAATGGCCTCGGCAACGGTCTCGGCCAGCTCGGCGCGACGAAGGATCCGGTCGGCACCACGCTCGCCAGCACGGGTGGCGTGGTCAACCAGCTCGGCAGCGCAGTCACGCAAACGGGGACCCTGGTCTCGAGCCTCGGCAGCGGCCCGCTCTCGCCGCTCGCACCGGTCACGGGCGCCGTCGGCGGCCTCGTGTCGACGCTCGGCGGTGCCGTCTCGAACGGCGGCAACACCCTGACCAACGCACTGTCGACCGGCCCGATCCAGCAGGTCACGCAGACGGTCAGCTCGGCCATCACGCCGATCACGACGATGGTCGGCCAGACGACCCAGACGATCGGCACGGCAACCGGCCTCGGCGCGCCCGTCAACACGCTGCTCGGCACGGTCGGCAACGGCCTGAACCAGGCCGGCGCCCTGCTCGCGTCGACGGGCGGCAACCCCGTCACGACCGGTCTTGGCAACACGGTCTCGTCGACGGGCAACACCGTGAAGGCCGTCGGCGGCCTGCTCACGGGTGGCACCGGCGGCGTAACCAACCCGCTCGCGCCGCTCACCGGCCTCGTCTCGACGGTCACCGGCGCACTCGGCGGCGCAACGGGTGGCGGCAGCGGCCCGCTCGCCCCGGTCACCGGCCTCGTTTCGACAGTGACCGGCGCACTCGGCGGCGCAACGGGCGGCGGCAGCGGTCCGCTCGCCCCGGTCACCGGCCTCGTCTCGACGGTCACGGGCGCACTCGGCGGCGCAACGGGCGGCGGCAGCGGCCCGCTCGCACCGGTCACCGGCCTCGTCTCGACGGTCACGGGCGCACTCGGCGGCGCAGCAGGCGGCAGCGGCGGCCCACTCGCACCGGTCACCGGTCTCGTCTCGACGGTCACGGGCGCACTCGGCGGCGCAGCAGGCGGCAGCGGCGGCCCGCTCGCACCGGTCACCGGTCTCGTCTCGACGGTCACGGGCGCACTCGGCGGCGCAACAGGTGGCAGCGGCGGCCCGCTCGCGCCGGTCACGGGTCTGCTCGGTACCGTGACGGGCGCCCTCGGCGGCGCAACAGGCGGCGCCGGCGGCAGCAGCCCGCTCGCCCCGGTGACGAACGTCGTGTCCACGGTAACGAGCGCGGTCGGTGCCCCGGCATTGACCGGCGGCACGGGCGCCGTCACGAACTCGGGCTCGGCGTCGAATCCGCTCGCACCGGTCACGTCGCTGATCGGCGGCCTGCTCGGTGGCACGCACGGCAAGTAAACCAACATCCATCAATCGACAAGACAGCGAGGAGTCAATCATGTCCCAGCAACGCTCTCTCACGACAGCCGCCCTGCACCAGTGGCGCGTGCCCCTCACGGCCTTCGCCGCAGCCTGCCTGCTGGCCGCCTGCGGCGGCGGCGGCGTGAGTTCGCCGCCGACCAGCAGCAACAACAACCCCAGCAGCACGAGCGGTACACCGAGCACGAGCGGCACCAGCGGCACGTCCACCGGCACCAAGGGCGTCGTCAGCACGGTTGGCCAGACGGCCACCGACCTCGGCAGCACGGTCGGCAACATCACCGTGCCCGGCCTCGGCGACGGTGTGACGAAGGGCGTCGGCAGCACGCTCTCCAGCACGGGCACGATCGTCGGCGCAGCTGCCGATGCCGTGAGCAACGGGCTGGGACAGATCGGTACCACTAAGGATCCGGTCGGCACGACCGTCGCAGGCCTCGGCAACGTGGTCGGCGCGACGAGCAACACGGTGTCCGGCCTGAGCTCGACGGTCAAGGCGCTCGGCACGGGGCAACTCGCGCCGCTCGCGCCCGTCACGACCCCGGTCGGTACCGTGCTCGACACGGTGGCCAATGGCCTGACGGCTGCCGGCACGACGATCGGCTCGACGCTGTCGTCGGGCGCCGTGCAGCAAGTGACGCAGCCGCTCAGCTCGGCGATCACGCCGCTCGTGATCACCGCGGGCCAGGTCACGCAACAGGTCGGCACGACGACCGGCCTAGGCCAACCTGTCTCGGGCCTGCTCGGCCAGGTCGGCGGCGCGATCAGTTCGGCCGGCAAGCAGGTTGGCGGCACGTCGAGCCAGCCGCTCGTCGGCGACGTCGGTCAGCTCGTGACGGCGGTCGGCAACACCGTGACCAACGCGGGCGGCCTCGTCAACCCGAACGGCCCGAACGGCGCGGCGCCGATCCCCGGCCTGATCACGAGCCTCGTCGGCGGCTCGACGGCGACCGTGCAGAACGGCACGTCGTCGGGTTCCGGCTCGACGAATCCGCTCGGCGGCCTGCTGTCGGGTCTCGGCTCGACGCCGCTCGGCTCGCTCACGGGTGCACTCGGCGGCGCGACCGGCGGTTCGGGCAGCAGCCCGCTCGCGCCCGTCACGGGCCTCGTCTCCACCGTTACCGGCGCACTGAGTGGTGCGGCGGGCGGTAGCGGCGGCCCGCTCGCCCCCGTCACGAATCTCGTGTCGACGGTCACGGGCACGCTCGGCGGCGCAGCGGGTGGCGCAGGCAGTGCAAACCCTCTCGCGCCTGTCACCGGTTTGCTGAATACTGTCACCGGAGCAGTTGGTGGCGCAGCGGGATCCGGGGGAGCGAGCCCGCTCGCGCCGGTCACGTCGCTGGTCGGCAGCGTCACGGGAACGGCAACGTCGGGCGGCGGCTCGACGGGCCTGCTGGCACCGGTAACGGGGTTGCTGGGTACGCTGGGTAGCGTTGGCAAGTAAGGAGGACGGTCGCACCTTCGCAGCCGGAGCGGATGGTACGACCGTACAAACACAACCGGCATTGCGGCACGCGGCGCGCGGCACCCTGGTGTCGCGCGCCGGCATTACAAAGAAGACGAAAAGCAAGGCCTACGAGGAAGAACAATGAAATCCAGACTCGACAGATGGATGATGCTGCTCGCCGCCATCGCGGCAGCCAGCACGGCACAGGCACAAACACGCGTCGGCGGTAACCCGCTCGACTCCCTGCCCCAGATCAACGCGCCGAAAACCGGCCCGAACGTAACCGTGCAGGTCGCGCCCCAGGCGCCGCAACTGCAGGAGTTGCTGTCGCGCCACCTGACACCGACGACATTCCAGGTCGAAGGCGTAAAGTCGGTACCGTTCGAGGAAATCTCGCGTCGCTTCACCCCCCTCGTCGGCAAGGACATAACAATCGGCGATCTGATCGAAACCGCCAACGGCGTGACGAAGCTTTACCAGGAACGCGGTTACGCGCTGTCGTTCGCGTTTGTTCCCGCGCAGACGTTCGAGAACGGTGTCGTGCGCATCACGGTTGTTGAAGGCTATGTGTCGGACGTCAAGGTCACCGGCAAGCCCGGGGCAATGGAATCGAAGATTCGCGCGATCGCAGCGCATATCACCGACGATCGCCCGCTGCGCCGCGCAACGTTCGAGCGCTACGTGAACACGTTCGGCCTCTTGCCCGGCCTCACGGTGAAGGCGAACGTACCACCACCGCAAACCACCGACGGCGCCACGACGCTCGAACTTGCCGTCGACCGCAAGGCATTCAACGTCAGCACCGGTATCGATTTCAACCACCCGGGCGTACAGGGCCTCATCACCGCGACCGAAAACGGCCTCACGAAGTTCGGCGAGCAGCTGAGCATCTCCGCACTGGCGCCGCCGGGGCGTGACAAGCAGACCTACTTCGCGTTCAGCGGCGCGGTGCCCGTCGGCAGCAGCGGCCTGATCACGCGCCTCGATGCAAGCACCTATCGCGGCAAGCCTACTGACAATCCGGGCCTGCCGTCGTCCGTCGAACGCACCGTCAAGAACGAGAAGCTTGGTCTTTCGGCATCCTATCCGATACTGCTGAACAACCAGCGCAGCCTGCTCGGCACTGTGTCGGGTTATGCCGCACACAACGAAGACCGCTACCAAAGCCAGACCAACGGCAATACCCTCGAAAACCGGTCACAGGTCCGCGTGATGCAATTGCAGCTCGACTACACGAGCGTCGAACCGAAGCAGGTGCGAAAACTGAGCGTCAACGTCGCCAAGGCATTCGACATCCTCGGTGCATCGAAATCGCAGACTGGCGTGGTTAACGGTGTGGGGATTACATACGCCGACCCGACGTCGCTGACCTTCGTCCGTACCGGCGCGACCTTCACGCAAACCAACGAATGGCCGTTCCGGATCGGCACGTCAGTCTCGCTGACCGGGCAATACAGCCCTGACTCACTGCCGACGTCCGAGCAGATCTCGTTCGGCTCGACGCGCTACGCGCTCGGCTATCAGCCGGGCGAAGCGTCGGGCGACTCGGGATGGGGGATGTCGCTGGAGGTCAACCGCGGCTTCACGCCGGGCTGGACGTATATGAAGTCCGTGACGCCGTACATCGCCTACGACATGGCGCGTGTGTACCTGCATTCAGGCACGCCGTCGCCCAACCGCATGTCGTCGGTCGGCATCGGTGTGCGTTTCACGGACAGCCGCTTCTACAGCCTCGACCTGAGCGTCGCGAAGCCGGTGGGTGACGCGCCAGTCGAAAGCGCATCACGCAGCCCGCGCATCAACGCCGCATTCTCGTATCAGCTCAACTGATCGGTCACCAAACAGCCCGCGCCATGCGGGCTGTTTCGATTAGAGCCCCCTCTATCAAACGTGGCGCGCGGTTTCACGTATTCTGGCAAAGCTCGCAACATGCCCGCCCCATGCAGACGGTCGTGCGGGCAAATCAAACACGACATGCAAAACAAGGAGGACGACAATGATTCAACTGACCCGCCCGTTGCGTGCAATCGCCATCGCCGGCGCACTGCTGGCTTGCGCCGCCCCCACGTTCGCACAGGCAGACAGCCCCATCGGTATGTGGCAGACGATCGACGACAACACCCATCAGCCGAAGGCACTCGTGCAGATCGCCGAGGACGGCGACGGTGCGCTGACCGGCAAGGTCGTCAAGGGCCTCGGCGCGAACGATACGCCTGATCGCCGCTGCACCGCCTGCACGGACGAGCGCAAGGATCAGCTCATCAAGGGCATGACGATCATCAAGGCGATGAAGAAGGAAGGCGACCACTGGGACGGCGGCAACATTCTCGACCCGGAGAACGGCAAGGTCTACAAGTGCAAGATGACGCTTGAAGACGGCGGCCAGAAACTCGTCGTGCGCGGTTATATCGGCGTATCGCTGCTCGGCCGGTCGCAGACCTGGGTTCGCCAACAATAACGCGGCGCGCGCTGAAACGCGCGGCTCAACGAAAAAACCGGCCTGACGATGAATTCGTCAGGCCGGTTTTCTTTTGGTGCGCGCGTCGGCACAAACAACGCAGTAAACAGCGGACATCAGGCTGCGTGCTTCATCGCATCCGGCGCATAACTGCCCGGTGTGCGACCCACGGGTACCACGCCGCTACGCGCTTCCGCCGCCTTCGATTGCGTATGCTTGCGCATCCGCACCGACAATTCGTTGCACAGGTTCACGCCCGAGTCGCCGTAGAGTTCACGCATCACGCTCATCAGCGTGCCCGTCTCATGCCAGACCTTGAAGCGCCGATGGCACGTCTGATACGAAGGGTAACGGCGCGGCATCGCCGACCACGTTGCGCCGCTGTAGATGACCCAGAGCACGCCGTTCATCACGGCACGGGTATTGGCCAGCGGCCGGCCGCGCAACTCGGTGCGCGGCTGCATTTCGGGCAGAAGCGGCGCGACGCGGCGCCACTCGTGGTCGGTCAGATCGCGATACGGTGTCATGGACATCTCCAGCCTTGGTAACCATGACACAACGATATCGGCTCACCTCAACCGTGAATATAAGACAAGTCCGAAAATACCCCGAGATCGCCTGAATTTGACCGGAATTGACGTTTGAATACCGTCAATTGCCGGAAATCGCACTCAGGTCAGCGACGTATCGACGATGCGGCGCGGTGTTTCGAGATACTCCTTCGACTGCATCTCGACGATGCGCGAGACCGTACGCGCAAACTCGTTGGCCATCGGACCTTCGACGTACAACTGCTCCGCCGGCACCGCCGCGGACATCAGCAGCTTGACCTTGTGGTCGTACAGCACGTCGATCAGCCACGTGAAGCGGCGCGCTTCGGACGCCATCCGCGGCGACATCTGCGGCACCTCGGACAGCACGATCGCGTGGAACCGGCTCGCGAGTTCGAGATAGTCGTTCTGCGAGCGCGGGCCGCCGCACAGCGTCGCGAAATCGAACCACACGACGCCGTCCGCCTTGCGCAGCGCCTTCAGCTCGCGCTTCTCGATATGCAGGAGCGGGCTTTCATCGGGTACCGCCGCGAGCTTGCCGAACGCATGGCGCAGTTCGCGATCGGCGTCCGCGCCGAGCGGCGTGTGATACATCTTCACCTGCGCGAGCGTGCGCTGGCGATAATCCACGCCCGCGTCGACGTTCAGTACGTCGAGCTTGTCCTTGATCAGCGCAATCGCCGGCAACATGCGGTCGCGATGCAGACCGTCCGGATACAGGTCGTCAGGATCGTAGTTGGACGTCATCACGAACTGCACGCCGTTGTTGAACAGGCGGTCGAGCAGACGGTACAGGATCATCGCATCGGCAATGTCCGACACGTGGAACTCGTCGAAGCAGATCAGACGGTAGCGCTTCGCGATACGCCGCGCGAGTTCGTCGAGCGGATCGGCCTGCCCTTTCAGTTCCTCGAGCTCGCGGTGTACTTCGCGCATGAATTCGTGGAAATGCAGGCGCGTCTTGCGCTGCACGGGCACGACCGCGTAGAAGCTGTCCATCAGGAAGCTCTTGCCGCGACCGACGCCGCCCCACATGTAGACGCCGCGCGGGAGGTCGGGATGATTGATGAGCTTCTTGAATGCGTTCGAGCGGCGCGCCTTGTACTCGACCCACTCGTCGAAACATTGCTGCAGGCGATCGACGGCCGCGCGCTGCGCGGGATCGGACTGATAGCCGCGCGTGGTCAGCTCGCGCGTGTAGTATTCGGTGACGTTCATCGGGCAAACCGGAAAAAACGAAGGCGGACGGGAAACCCCGCCCGCCCTCGTCATGAGACGGCTGCGCCGGCCGATGGCCGGCCGGCGCTATACCGCGCTCAGCTGTTCAGCGAGCGCTTGTCGACGGCGAGCGCCGCTTCGCGCATCACTTCCGACATCGACGGGTGCGGATGGCAGATACGGGCGATGTCTTCCGACGCCGCCTTGAATTCCATCGCCACCACGGCTTCCGCGATCAGGTCCGACGCGTTCGCGCCGATCACGTGCACGCCGAGCAGTTCGTCGGTCTTCGCATCCGCGATCATCTTCACGAAACCGTCCGGCGCGTTCATGCCGAGCGCGCGGCCGTTGATCGAGAACGGGAACTTGCCCGACTTGATCTCGCGGCCTTCCGCCTTCAGCTGCTGCTCCGTCTTGCCGACCCATGCGATTTCCGGGTACGTATAGATCACCCAAGGAATGCAGTTGTAGTCGATGTGCGGCTTCTGGCCGTCGATCACTTCCGCGACCAGCACGCCTTCGTCTTCCGCCTTGTGCGCGAGCATCGGGCCGCGCACCACGTCGCCGATCGCGTAGACGTTCGGCACCGCCGTGCGGCAGTGGTCGTCCACGTCGATGAAGCCGCGCTCGTTCGCCTTCAGGCCGATTGCCTCGAGGCCGAGGTTGTCGGTGTTCGGCACGCGGCCGACCGACACGATCAGGCGGTCGGCGTCGAGCGTCTGCGCGTTGCCGTCCTTGTCCGTGTAAGCGATCGACACGCCGTCGGCGGTCGTCTTCACTTCGCCGATCTTCACGCCGAGATGGATGTCGAGGCCCTGCTTCTTGAACAGCTTGGCCGCTTCCTTCGCGAGCGCTTCGTCGGCTGCGCCGAGGAATGCCGGCAGCGCTTCGAGCACCGTCACTTCGGCACCCAGGCGACGCCACACCGAGCCGAGCTCGAGGCCGATCACGCCTGCGCCGATCACGGCGAGCTTCTTCGGCACGGAGTCGAACGTCAGCGCACCTTCGTTGTCCGACACGATCTTGTTGTCGACCGGGATGCCCGGCAGGTGACGCGCCTTCGAGCCCGTCGCGATGATCACGTTCTTCGCGGTGACGACTTCGGTTTCACCCTCGCCGCTCACTTCGATCTGCACGCCGGCGTCGGTCTTGCCGGTGAACTTGCCATGGCCCTTCAGCCAGGTGATCTTGTTCTTCTTGAACAGGAACTCGATCCCGCTCGTCATCTTCTCGACGATCGCGTCCTTGCGGCCGAGCATCTTCGCGACGTCGATCTTCACGCCGTCGACCGTGATGCCGTGGTCGGTCAGGTGATGCGACGCGTTCTCGAACTCTTCCGACGACGCGAGCAGCGCCTTCGACGGGATGCAGCCGACGTTCAGGCAGGTGCCGCCGAGCTTCAGCGCGCCGGCCGGGTTTTTCCACTTCTCGATACAGGCAACGGTCTTGCCGAGCTGCGCGGCACGAATCGCGGCGATGTAGCCGCCGGGGCCGGCGCCGATCACGACGACGTCAAATTCCTTGGACATGACAATCCTTTCTACTTGTACGCCTGCACGTTCGCGCGCGGGCGCGAACGTGCAGAACGGGTCGATGCAGTGAGACTCGGCTTACAGGTCGAGCAGCAGGCGTGCCGGATCTTCCAGCGCATCCTTCATCGCGACGAGCGACAGCACGGCTTCGCGGCCGTCGATGATGCGGTGGTCGTACGACAGCGCGAGGTAGTTGATCGGACGGATCACGATCTGGCCGTTTTCAACGACCGGACGCTCCTTCGTCGCGTGCACGCCGAGGATTGCCGATTGCGGCGGGTTGATGATCGGGGTCGACAGCAT
Source organism: Burkholderia sp. 22088 (assembly GCF_052045915.1). NCBI lineage: Bacteria > Pseudomonadati > Pseudomonadota > Betaproteobacteria > Burkholderiales > Burkholderiaceae > Burkholderia > Burkholderia sp. 22088. Next base: position 143,476 of record NZ_JBQEPY010000001.1, on the reverse strand, counting down.
CGAGCCGAACACGCCGCCGTTCGAGATCGAGAACGTACCGCCCGTCATTTCCTCGATCGACAGCTTGCCGTCCTTGGCCTTCTGGCCGAATTCGGCAATCTTCTTCTCGATCTCGGCGAGGCTCAGCTGATCCGCGTTGCGCAGGATCGGCACGACGAGGCCACGCGGCGAGCCGACGGCGATACCGATGTCGAAGTAGCCGTGGTAGACGATGTCGTTACCGTCGATCGACGCGTTCACGAGCGGGAACTTCTTCAGTGCGTGGACAGCGGCCTTCACGAAGAACGACATGAAGCCGAGCTTCACGCCGTGTTCCTTCTCGAACTTGTCCTTGTACTTGTTGCGCAGCTCCATGACCGGAGCCATGTTGACTTCGTTGAACGTCGTCAGGATCGCGTTGGTCTGCTGCGATTCGAGCAGACGCTCGGCGATACGCGCACGCAGACGCGACATCGGCACGCGCTGTTCCGGACGGTCGTTGAGCCACGTCGTCGCCGACGCCGGCACCTTCACTTCCGGCAGCGACGGCTTCGCCGCGGCCTTTGCCGGTGCGGCAGCCGGAGCGGCCTTCGGTGCGCTGCCTGCGGCCAGCGCGTCGCCCTTCGTGACGCGGCCGTCGCGGCCCGAACCTGCGACGTCGCCTGCCGACAGGCCCTTCTCGGCCAGCAGCTTCGATGCGGCCGGCGATGCCGTAGCCGAGCTCGATGCCGTTGCGGTAGCCGGCTGTGCTGCCGGTGCGGCTGCAGCAGGCGCTGCGGCCGGCTTGACTTCGGCCGCGCCCGCAGCAGCTTCGGCTGCACCTGCCTTCGCTTCCGTATCGATCGTAGCGATCAGTTGATCGGCAACGACGGTGTCACCGTCGTTCTGCAGCACTTGCGCGAGCACGCCCGCGGCCGGTGCCGGCACTTCGAGCACGACCTTGTCGGTCTCGAGTTCGATCAGGATTTCGTCCTGCGCGACTGCTTCGCCCGGCTTCTTCTTCCACTGCAGCATGGTGGCTTCCGAAACCGACTCCGAAAGCTGGGGGACTTTGACTTCTACGATAGCCATGTGATTTTCCTGGATGCTTAATCTGGGTAATGACGAGGTTCGTGCGATTCCTTCGGCCGGTGCGGCGCGCAGCGCGCCCGGCGGGCCAAAGGAGACGGGAAAGCGCGCTGCGCCTTCCCGTTTCGCTTCCGTCGGTTATTTCGCGATCGATGCGCTCTTCAGGCGGCCGAAAGCACCTTCGATGAGGGCCTTCTGCTGCTCGTAGTGCTTCGCGTAGTAGCCAACCGCCGGCGAGGCCGAAGCCGGACGGCCGCTGTATGCCAGCTTCTGCCCTTCCTTCATGCCTTCCTTCAGGTGGTGCTCGACGTAGAACCAGGGGCCCTGGTTCTGCGGCTCGTCCTGCACCCAGACCACTTCAGTCGCGTTCTCGTACTTCTTCATTTCGGCTTCGAACTGCTTGTGCGCGAACGGATACAGCTGCTCGATACGGATGATCGCGACGTCGTTCGCCTTCGCTTCGCGGCGATGTGCGACGAGGTCGTAATACACGCGGCCCGAGCATGCCAGCACGCGCTTGACCTTCTTCGCGTCGATACCGCCGTCGGTTTCGCCCAGCACCGGCTGGAACGAACCCTTCGCGAGCTCCGACAGGTCCGACACGGCTTCCTTGTGGCGCAGCAGCGACTTCGGCGTTGCGACGATCAGCGGCTTGCGGAACAGGCGGATCATCTGGCGACGCAGCAGGTGGAAAATCTGCGCCGGCGTCGTCGGTTGAACGACCTGCATGTTGTGATCGGCACACAGCTGCAGGAAACGCTCGATACGCGTCGACGAGTGTTCCGGACCCTGGCCTTCGTAGCCGTGCGGCAGCAGCATCGTCAGACCCGACACGCGACCCCACTTCACTTCACCCGACGAGATGAACTGGTCGATCACGACCTGCGCGCCGTTGACGAAGTCGCCGAACTGGGCTTCCCACAGCACGAGCGTGTTCGGCTCGGCGGTCGAGTAACCGTATTCGAAGCCCAGCACCGCTTCTTCCGACAGCACCGAGTCGATCACCGTGAACTTCGCCTGACCGTCGGCGATGTTCTGCAGCGGCACGTACGTGCCGTCGTTCCAGCGCTCGCGGTTCTGGTCGTGCAGCACCGCGTGACGGTGCGTGAACGTGCCGCGGCCCGAGTCCTGGCCCGTCAGGCGCACCGAGTAGCCCGATGCGACGAGCGACGCGAACGCGAGGTGTTCACCCATGCCCCAGTCGAGCGGCTGGTCGCCACGCGCCATGTTGCGGCGGTCGTTGATCACGCGCTCGACGAGCGGGTGAACCTTGAAGTTTTCCGGGACCGTCGTGATGCGTTCGCCCAGGCGCTTCAGTTCGGCGAGCGGCACGGCCGTGTCGGCTGCATCCGTCCACTTGCGGTTCAGGAACGGAACCCAGTCGACCGCGTACTTGCTCTTGTAGTTCGACAGGACCGGATCGACCGTGTGGTGACCGTCGTCCATCGCCTTGCGGTACGCCTTCACATAGTTGTCGGCGTCTTCCGCGGTGATCACGCCCTGCTGCACGAGCTTCTCGGCGTACAGCGCACGGGTGCCCGGGTGCTGTGCGATCTTCTTGTACATCAGCGGCTGCGTGACCGCCGGCGTGTCCTGCTCGTTGTGACCCAGCTTGCGGAAGCAGACGATGTCGATCACGACATCCTTGTGGAACTGCATCCGGTAGTCGATCGCGATCTGCGTCGCGAGGATCACGGCTTCCGGATCGTCGCCGTTCACGTGCAGCACCGGCGCCTCGATCATCTTGACGACGTCGGTACAGTACAGCGTCGAGCGCGCGTCGCGCGGGTCGGACGTCGTGAAGCCGATCTGGTTGTTGATGACGATGTGCAGCGTGCCGTGCGTGCCGTAACCGCGCGTCTGCGCGAGGTTCAGCGTTTCCATCACGACGCCCTGGCCAGCGAAGGCCGCGTCGCCGTGGATCTGCACCGGCAGCACCTGCAGGCCGTCTTCGTCGCCGCGACGGTCCATCCGCGCCTTCGCGGAACCTTCGACCACCGGGTTCACGATTTCGAGGTGCGACGGGTTGAACGCGAGCGACAGGTGGACCGGGCCGCCTTCCGTCGACACGTCCGACGAGAAGCCCTTGTGGTACTTCACGTCACCTGCCGGCAGGTCGTCGACGTGCTTGCCTTCGAATTCGGCGAACAGGTCGGCCGGCATCTTGCCCAGCGTGTTGACCAGCACGTTCAGACGGCCGCGGTGCGCCATGCCGATGATGATTTCCTGCACGCCGCGCTTGCCCGCGTGCTGGACGACTTCGTCCATCGCCGCGATGAAGCTTTCGCCGCCTTCGAGCGAGAAGCGCTTCTGGCCGACGTATTTGGTATGCAGGTAACGCTCGAGGCCTTCGGCGGCCGTCAGGCGATTCAGGATGTGCTTCTTCTCGTCTGCCGAGAAGTTCGGCGTCGCACGGGTCGATTCCAGACGCTCCTGCCACCAGCGCTTCTGTTCCGGGTCGCTGATGTACATGTACTCGGCGCCGATCGTGCCGCAGTACGTGTCACGCAGGCCCTTGACGATGTCGCGCAACGAAGCCTGGTCGAAACCGAAATACAGGTTGCTTGCGCTGTACGTCTGGTCGAGGTCGCCTTCGGAGAAGTCGTAGAACGCGGGTTCGAGTTCGGGAATGGCGGGACGTTCGCGACGCTTCAGGGGATCGAGATTGGCCCATTGCGAGCCAAGGAAGCGATAAGCGCTGATGAGGGACTGCACGTGCACTTGCTTGCGCGCTGCAGCAAGGTTGGTGCTGCTTTCGCGCGGGATGAAGGCATTGGCCTTCGCACGCTCGGCGAACGATTCGACGATCGGGAAATGAGCGACGTCATTGGCATTCGAGCCGTCCGTTGCAGGCACGTTCTGCAGCGCGTCGAAATACTCTCGCCAGTTCTCCGGCACCGATGCCGGATTGTTGAGGTATGCATCGTACAGTTCTTCAACGTACGAAGCATTGCCGCCGAACAGATAGGAGTTCAGCTGAAACTGCTTCATTACATCTGACATTTTACGCTCACCTTTCTTCGAGCTTCTCGAGAAATAGCGGGTTACTCAACCTTCCGCGACACGGCCTGACCGTTTAGCGGATTGCGAATCAAGTCTTGCTTGGAAGGACCTAAAACTTGCGTGCGCGCAGCATATCACAGAACCGATACCGGAGTTCACGGCGAAATGTGCCTGAAAGCACCGCGCGACGGGGTTTTGCCGGATTGCCACAACCCGCGGGAACAGTGTTTTGCAGCGCCCCCGATTGCACATCAGGCAGATGCAAAAAAGGCCACCCGAAGGCGGCCTTTCTCGTCCCGCACGGGAACGATCGATGCTTAGTCGACCGCGCCTTCGCGGCTCGCGCGGCGACGCTCGTGCTCCTTCAGGAAGCGCTTGCGCAGGCGGATCGACTGCGGCGTCACTTCGACGAGCTCGTCGTCGTCGATGAATTCGACCGCGTACTCGAGCGACATCTGGACCGGCGGCACCAGGCGCACGGCTTCGTCGGTGCCCGACGCGCGCACGTTGGTCAGCTGCTTGCCCTTGATCGGGTTCACGACGAGGTCGTTGTCACGGCTGTGGATGCCGATGATCATGCCCTCATAGAGCGCATCGCCCGGCTTCACGAACATGCGGCCGCGATCCTGCAGCTTCCACAGTGCGTAGGCCACGGCAGCACCGTCGTCCTGCGAGATCAACACGCCGTTGCGGCGCTCGAAGACCGAACCATCCTTGACCGGTGCGTACGAGTCGAAGATGTGGCTCATCAGGCCCGTGCCGCGCGTGAGCGTCAGGAATTCGCTCTGGAAGCCGATCAGGCCACGCGCCGAGATCTTGTACTCCAGACGCGTGCGGCCACGGCCGTCCGACGCCATGTCGAGCATCTCGCCCTTGCGGCGACCGAGCTCTTCCATCACGCCACCCTGGTGCTCGTCCTCGACGTCGACGGTCAGCAGTTCGTACGGCTCGTGACGCACGCCGTCGATTTCCTGCATCACGACGCGCGGACGCGACACGGCCAGCTCATAGCCTTCACGGCGCATGTTCTCGACGAGAATCGTCAGGTGCAGTTCGCCGCGGCCCGACACTTCGAACACCGTTTCGTCGCCGGTGTCCTTCACGCGCAGCGCGACGTTGTGGTTCAGTTCCTTCATCAGGCGGTCGCGGATCTGGCGGCTCGTGACGAACTTGCCTTCGCGGCCAGCGAGCGGCGACGAATTGACGAGGAAGTTCATCGTCAGCGTCGGCTCGTCGACGGTGATCATCGGCAGCGCTTCCGGCGTATCGACCGCACAGATCGTCGCGCCGATGCCGACGTCTTCAATACCGTTGATCAGCACGATGTCGCCCGCTTCGGCGGATTCGACCTGCACGCGCTCGAGGCCCGTGAACGACAGCACCTGGTTGATCTTGCGGTTCAGCACTTCGCCTTCCGGGCCGAAGCGCATCGCGACCGGCTGGCCCGGCTTGATGCGACCGCGCGTGATGCGGCCGACGCCGATCCGGCCGACGTACGTCGAATAGTCGAGCGACGTGATCTGCAGTTGCAGCGGCGCGTCCGGATCCGCCGGACGGACCGGCACGTGCTCGAGGACTGCCTCGAACAGCGGGCGCATGTCGCCTTCGCGCGCGGCCGGGTCGAGCGACGCATAGCCGTTCAGGCCCGATGCGTAGACGATCGGAAAATCGAGCTGCTCTTCGGTTGCGCCGAGCTTGTCGAACAGGTCGAAGGTCTGATTGATGACCCAGTCGATCCGCGCACCCGGACGGTCGATCTTGTTGACGATGACGATCGGCTTCAGGCCGAGCGCCAGCGCCTTCTTCGTGACGAAGCGCGTCTGCGGCATCGGGCCCTCGACCGCGTCGACGAGCAGCAGCACCGAGTCGACCATCGACAGCACACGCTCCACCTCGCCGCCGAAGTCCGCGTGCCCCGGCGTGTCGACGATGTTGATGTGCGTGCCTTCGTACTCGACCGCGCAGTTCTTCGCGAGAATCGTGATCCCGCGCTCTTTTTCGATGTCGTTCGAGTCCATCACCCGCTCCGCAACCTGCTGGTTCTCGCGGAAGGTGCCGGACTGGCGGAGCAGTTGGTCGACGAGCGTGGTCTTGCCGTGGTCGACGTGGGCGATGATGGCGATATTGCGAAGGGCGCGGGTCATAGAAACCTGGAAATCGTTTGAACGCGCAAAAGCGCCCGCTCGTTTTTCACGGGCGCGCGCATTGCAGCTTGGAAAGCCGCAAATTATAGCACGTGAGAATGTCGGTAACCGACGGGCACGTTGCAACGCAGCAGGCAGGCAGGCGCACCCTCCTCTCGAACGCGCCAATCCGTCGAAGCCCGTGTCGCCGTCGGGCACAAAAACCTTATTGATATGAGGGATTTTTGAGACGCAAAGCGCGCCCCTTGCCGTTCGATTAACATTTGCCGCGGCAAGCAACTGTGCCTATACTGCTGCCTAGTCAACTATTGCAGCTTCAGGGTTTTATGTCGGATTCTTCTACCCCATCCCCCGTTTCACCGCTGTCCTCGTACCAGATGAACGACAGCGTCGGTTATCTGATGTCGCGCGTGAAGTCGGTGATGACCAACCTCGTCACGCAACGCACGCAGGAAGAGCTCGGCATCACGGGCACGCAGGCGAGCATGCTGTTCATGATCGCGGTCGGCAAGTGCTCGACGGCCGCCGAGCTTGCCCGCGAGTACGGGATCGACGCGAGCGCAGTCACGCGCCTGCTCGACCGGGTCGAGAAGCGCGGCCTGCTGTCCCGTGTCCGCAGCATCGAGGATCGACGTGTCGTGCGCCTCGAGCTGACCGACGAAGGCCGTGCGCTCGCCGAACGGCTGCCGCCGATTTTCCGCAGCGTGCTCGACCAGGTGCTGGATGGGTTCACGCCGGAAGAAGTCGGGTTCCTGAAGAGCATGCTGCGCCGCATTCTCAGCAACTATTGCGAGACCGCCGGCGGCAGCATCACGTAATAGTTGCCATAACAATTACTTTTGACAGATTAATGTAAGGAAATCCTTGCAGTGTCCATCATTCATTCCGAGTCAGGGATCAGCGCGATGAAATCCTCCCCGTTGTCCGTGCGCGCCGGGTCGTGCCGCACCGCCGTCGCCGTCGCGGTCGCCGCACTGGCGCTGGCGGGCTGCGCGAACTACATCGGCATCAAGAGCGACAAGCAGATCGCCCCCGCGTCGCAATTCGAATCCGCCCAGAGCCTGCCGGCCCAGGGCGGCCAGTGGCCGGCGCTCGACTGGGCCAGCCAGTTCGGCGATCCGCAGTTGCCGAAGCTGATCGACGAAGCCCTGCAGGGCAATCCGTCGATCGCTCAGGCACAGGCGCGCATCGCAAAGGCGTCGTCGTACATCGAATCGTCGCGTTCGAACCTGATGCCCAAGGCGGAAGCCAGCTATTCGTGGACGCGTGAGCTGTATTCGTCGAACGCGCTGTTCCCGCCGCCGTACGGCGGCCAGTGGTACAGCGAGAACAACGCGCTCGCGAGCGCGTCGTGGGAACTCGACCTGTGGGGCAAGAACCGCGAGCGCCTGCACACCGCCGTGTCGCAGGAAAAGGCGGCCGAAGCCGACATGCAGCAGGCACGCATCACGCTCGCGTCGTCGGTCGCACGCACCTACAACTCGCTCGCGCAGCTCTATGCGCTGCGCGATATCGCCCAACGCGAGATCACCAACCGCGAGACGGTCGGCAAGATCACCGACGGTCGCGTGTCGGCCGGCCTCGACACCAACGTCGAACGCCAGACGGCCCGCGGCAATATCGCGACGACCCAGGCTTCGCTGTCCGATCTCGATGGGCAGATCACGACGGTGCGCTACCAGCTCGCGGCACTGCTCGGCAAGGGCCCGGATCGCGGGCTGCAGATCGCGGCGCCCGTGATGAACCCGAGCGGCGATGTCGCACTGCCCGGCAACCTGCCGGCCGATCTCGTCTCGCGCCGCCCCGACATCGTCGCCGCGCGCTGGCAGGTCGAAGCCGCGATGCACGACGTGAAGGAAGCGAAGGCCGAGTTCTACCCCGACGTGAACCTTGCTGCCGGTTTCGGCTTCGATGCGTTCGGCTGGGGCAAATTCCTGAACTTTGCGAGCCGCCAGGCGCAATTCGGCCCGGCGATCCACCTGCCGATTTTCGACGCCGGCGCGCTGCGCGCGCAGCTCAAGGGCCGCTACGCGGACTTCGACCTGTCGGTGGCGAACTACAACCAGACGCTGATCAGCGCGCTGAACGACGTCGCGACGCAGGTCGCGTCGATCCGCGCAGTCGATCGCCAGATGGGCGATGCGCAACGCGCCCTCGACGCATCGACGCGCGCATACGACCTCGCGGTCATCCGCTACAAGGCCGGCCTGTCGCCGCAGCTGCAGGTGCTGACCGCGGACAGCAACCGCCTCGCATCGGAGCAGACGGTGACCAACCTGAAGATGCGCCGGCGCGACATGCAGCTTGCACTGATCAAGGCGCTCGGCGGCGGATTCGACGCGACCGGCACGCCGCTTGCCGCGCCCGATGCCGACAAGCCGACAAAACAGGCCGCCAACTGATCCGGCGCCACCACTACGCAGACACTCGAAATAACGGACGGAGAAAATCGCCATGAGCGACCAACAAAACGCCGCCAGCGCGCAGCCGCAGAACAACGGCAAGCGCAAACGGATGATGACGCTGCTCGTCGCGGTCATCGTGATCGCGGCCATCGCGTATGGCCTGTACTACTTCCTCGTCGCCCGCTTCCATGAAGGGACCGACGACGCGTACGTGAACGGCAACGTCGTGCAGATCACGCCTCAGGTCACCGGCACCGTGATCGCGGTGAAGGCCGACGACACGCAGACGGTGAAGGCCGGCGATCCCCTCGTCGTGCTCGACCCGGCCGACTCGCAGGTCGCGCTGCAGCAGGCCGAAGCCAATCTCGCGCAGACGGTGCGCCAGGTGCGCGGCCTGTTCGTCAACGACGACCAGTATCGCGCGCAAGTCGCACTGCGCCAGTCCGACCTGTCGAAGGCCGAGGACGACCTCCGTCGCCGCGTGGCCGTCGCGCAGACGGGCGCCGTGTCGCAGGAAGAAATCTCGCACGCACGCGACGCCGTGCGCGCCGCCCAGGCATCGCTCGACGCCTCGCAGCAACAACTCGCGTCGAACCGCGCGCTGACCGCAAACACGACGATCGCATCGCATCCGAACGTGATGGCCGCAGCCGCGAAGGTTCGCGACGCGTACCTGGCGAACGCGCGTAACGTGCTGCCCGCACCGGTCACCGGCTATGTCGCGAAGCGCTCGGTGCAGGTCGGCCAGCGCGTGTCGCCGGGCACGCCGCTGATGTCGGTGGTGCCGCTGAACGCAGTGTGGGTCGATGCGAACTTCAAGGAAGTCCAGCTCAAGCACATGCGCATCGGCCAGCCGGTCGAACTGACGGCCGACATCTACGGCTCGTCGGCGGTCTATCACGGCAAGGTGGTCGGCTTCTCGGCAGGTACGGGCTCGGCGTTCTCGCTGCTGCCGGCGCAGAACGCGACGGGTAACTGGATCAAGGTCGTGCAGCGCCTGCCGGTGCGGATCGAACTCGATCCGAAGGATCTCGCCAAGCACCCGCTGCGCATCGGCCTGTCGATGCAGGTCGACGTGGACATCAAGGACGAACGCGGCGACCAGCTCGTGAACGCACCGAACACCGTCTACGAGACCAATGTGTTCGCGAAGTACGGCGACGAAGCCGACGCCGAAATCGCCCGCATCATCGCCGAGAATGCCGGCGGCAACGCACCGGCGCCGGCTGCGGCGAAGTCGAATGCCGTCGCGAAGATGATGTAACCGCTCCGACTCCGGAAAGACAACCGACATGGCACAGGCACCTGTCTCTCACCCGCCCTTGCAGGGCGGGCAGCTCGTGATCGGGACGATCGCGGTATCGCTCGCGGTGTTCATGAACGTGCTCGACACGTCCATCGCGAACGTCGCGATCCCGACCATCTCGGGCGACCTCGGCGTGTCGTCCGACCAGGGCACGTGGGTCATCACGTCGTTCGCAGTCGCGAACGCGATCTCCGTGCCGCTGACCGGCTGGCTGACCGACCGCTTCGGGCAGGTTCGCCTGTTCCTCGCGTCGATCATCCTGTTCGTGATTTCGTCGTGGATGTGCGGGCTCTCGCCCAACCTGCCGTTCCTGCTTGCGTCGCGCGTGCTGCAAGGCGCGGTGGCAGGCCCGATGATTCCGCTGTCGCAAGCGCTCCTGCTGTCGAGTTATCCGCGCGCCAAGGCGCCGATGGCGCTCGCGCTATGGGCGATGACGACGCTGATCGCGCCCGTTGCCGGCCCGATCCTCGGCGGCTGGATCTCGGACAACTACTCGTGGCCGTGGATCTTCTACGTCAACATCCCGGTCGGCATCGCCGCCGCCGCCGCGACGTGGGCGATCTACCGCAATCGGGAATCGGCCGTGCGCCGCGCCCCGATCGACGGCGTGGGCCTCGCGCTGCTGGTCGTCTGGGTCGGCTCGCTGCAGATCATGCTCGACAAGGGCAAGGATCTCGACTGGTTCGCGTCGACGACCATCATCGTGCTCGCGCTGACCGCAGTCATCGCGTTCGCGTTCTTCGTCATCTGGGAACTGACTGCCGAGCACCCGGTCGTCGACCTGTCGCTGTTCCGCATGCGGAACTTCACCGGCGGCACCGTCGCGCTGTCGATCGGGTACGGCCTGTACTTCGGTAACCTCGTGCTGTTGCCGCTGTGGCTGCAGACGCAGATCGGCTACACGGCGACCGACGCCGGTCTCGTGATGGCGCCGGTCGGGCTGTTCGCGATCCTGCTGTCGCCACTCACCGGGAAGTACCTGCCGCGCACCGATCCGCGCTTTATCTCGACGGCGTCGTTCCTGACGTTTGCGCTGTGCTTCTGGATGCGGTCGCGCTACACGACGGGGGTCGACGAATGGTCGCTGACGCTGCCGACGCTCGTACAGGGCATCGCGATGGCCGGCTTCTTCATCCCGCTGGTATCGATCACGCTATCGGGCCTGCCCGGCCACCGCATTCCCGCGGCATCGGGCCTGTCCAACTTCGTGCGGATCATGTGCGGCGGCATCGGCACGTCGATCTTCCAGACGGCCTGGGACCATCGCAACAACTTCCATCACGCGCAACTGGTCGAGCAGGCGAACGTCTACAACCCGACGTTCAACCAGGCCGTCACGCAGATGGGCAACCTCGGGCTGACGCGGGACCAGGCACACGGGCTGATCAACAACCTGGCCACGCAGCAGGCCGCGCAGCTCGGCGTGAACGACCTGTTCTACATCTCGGCGGCGATCTTCGTGCTGCTGATCGGGCTGATCTGGATCACGAAACCCGAGCGCTCGGGCGGTGGCGATGCAGGTGCCGCGGCATCGGCTGCACACTGAATACGCTGCCTGGACGCAAACAAAAAGCCCCGCTTCGTGAAGCGGGGCTTTTTCATTCCGACGGATGCGCGTTCGCGCGGCTGCGTCAGGCTGCCGTGACGACGAGCCGCTCCGGCGCCAATACGCCGTTTGCCTTGCGGGCCACGCCGAGCAGGCGAGTCGCGTCGTAGACGCGCACACGCCCGCCTTCGGTCGCGTCGATCGGGTCGAGCGACGACAGCGGCAAACGCTGCCCGTGCAGGAACCGCTTCGCGCTGGTTTCATCGAGACGAACCAGCGGAAACGTCGACAGCAACGCATCGACCGGCTGGAGCCACGCATCACGTGCCGCTTCGTCGGCATCGGACAGCGCATCGAGCGTTACCGCATGCTCGAGCGTCAGCGCGCCGACGCCCGTGCGCCGCAGCATCGTCAGATGCGCACCGCAACCGAGCGCCTCGCCGATATCCTCTGCCAGCGTGCGCACATAAGTGCCCTTGCTGCAGGTCACGCGAAACGTCACGTCAGGCAGGTCGCACGCGAGCAGGTCGAGGGCGAGGATCGTCACGTTGCGGCCCTCGCGCTCGACGGTTTGCCCCGCGCGCGCATATTCATACAGCGGTTTGCCATCGCGCTTGAGCGCCGAATACATCGGCGGCACCTGCACGATCTCGCCGGTGAAGCGCACCAGCGCGGCTTCCACCGCCGCACGGTCGCATTCGACGGGGCGCGTGTCGATCACCTCGCCTTCCGCGTCGCCGGTAGCCGTACGCTGGCCGAGACGCATCGTCGCTTCGTAGGTCTTGTCCGCTTCGAGCAGATCCTGCGAGAACTTCGTCGCCTCGCCGAAACACAGCGGCAGCAAACCCGAAGCCAGGGGATCGAGCGTACCGGTGTGACCGGCTTTTTTCGCGAGCAGCAGGCGCTTCGCGCGAATCAGTGCATCGTTGCTCGAAAGGCCGACCGGCTTGTCGAGCAGGAGGACGCCGTCCAGCACGCGCCGGGGCACGCGCGGACGTTGGGATGCTGCAGTCGTCATAGGCCGGTCGAGCTCAGTCGTCCTTGGTAGCCGCGTCGGCCTCGTCGTCGTCCTTCGCGCGCGTCGAGTTCGCTTCCTTGATCAGGCGCGACATTTCCACGGCCTTCTCGATCGTCTGGTCGTAGTGGAAATGCAGCGTCGGCACCGTATGGATGTGCAGGCGCTTGAACAACAGGTTGTGCAAGTGACCCGACGCGTGGTTCAGCGCTTCCTGCGTCTTGGCCGGATCGCCGGTCAACGCGGTGAAGTAGACCTTCGCGTGCGCATAATCCGGCGTGAGTTCGACGCTCTGGATGGTCACGATGCCGATGCGCGGGTCTTTGACCTCGCGCATGATGAGTTCGGACAGATCGCGCTGAATCTGGTCAGCGATCTGCACGTTGCGATTGGGGGAAGTACGTTTCCTGGACATGATCGATCCGTGATCCGTTTATCAGGATGAAGCGGCGGCCAGTGTTGGCGCGCCACCATGAAAATGGGCGGGACAGGCCCAAGCCTGCCCCGCCCATGAGCCGATGCGCGAGGATTACAGCGTACGCGCGACTTCGGTCACTTCGAAGACTTCGAACTGGTCGCCTTCGATGACGTCGTTGAAGTTCTTCACCGACATACCGCACTCGAAGCCTTGCTTCACTTCCTTCACGTCGTCCTTGAAGCGCTTCAGCGATTCGAGTTCACCCGTGAAGATCACGACGTTGTTGCGCAGCACGCGAACCGACGACGAGCGCTTGACGATACCGTCCGTGACCATACAGCCGGCGACCGTGCCGACCTTCGGCACCTTGAACACCTGGCGCACCTCGACCATGCCGGTGACGACTTCGCGCTTCTCCGGCGCCAGCATGCCCGACATTGCCGCCTTCACCTCATCCACTGCGTCATAGATGATGTTGTAGTAGCGGATGTCGATGCCGTTCGCTTCGGCCAGCTTGCGCGCCTGTGCATCCGCACGCGTGTTGAAGCCGATGATGACAGCCTTCGATGCCGTTGCGAGGTTGACGTCGTTTTCGCTGATGCCACCCACCGCGCTGTGCACGATCTGCACGCGCACTTCGTCGGTCGACAGCTTGAGCAGCGACTGCACGAGCGCTTCCTGCGAGCCCTGCACGTCCGCCTTGATGATGAGCGGCAGGTTCTGCACTTCGCCTTCGCCCATCTGCTCGAGCATGCTTTCCAGCTTCGCGGCCTGCTGCTTCGCCAGCTTCACGTCGCGGAACTTGCCCTGACGGAACAATGCGATTTCACGCGCCTTGCGCTCGTCCGGCAGCACGATCACTTCCTCGCCCGCGCCCGGCACTTCCGACAGACCCTGGATTTCGACCGGGATCGACGGGCCGGCTTCCTTGGTCGGCTTGCCGTTCTCGTCGAGCATCGCGCGCACGCGGCCGTAGGCCGTACCCGCCAGCACGATGTCGCCGCGATTCAGCGTACCGGACTGCACGAGGATCGTCGCGACCGGGCCCTTGCCCTTGTCGAGCTTCGCTTCGATCACGATACCCTTGGCCGGCGCTTCGACCGGTGCCTTCAACTCCAGCACTTCGGCTTGCAGCAGCACGTTCTCGAGCAGATCGTCGATGCCCGCGCCCGTCTTTGCCGACACCGGCACGAACGGCGAATCGCCACCGTATTCTTCCGGCACGACGCCTTCCGCGACCAGTTCCTGCTTGACGCGATCGGGGTTCGCTTCCGGCTTGTCGATCTTGTTGATCGCGACGACGATCGGCACACCACCCGCCTTCGCGTGGGCAATGGCTTCCTTCGTCTGCGGCATCACGCCGTCGTCGGCTGCCACCACCAGCACCACGATGTCGGTCGCCTTCGCGCCGCGTGCACGCATTGCCGTGAACGCTTCGTGACCCGGCGTATCGAGGAACGTGATGACGCCACGCGGCGTATCGACGTGATACGCGCCGATGTGCTGCGTAATGCCGCCCGCTTCGCCTGCGGCAACCTTCGCGCGGCGGATGTGGTCGAGCAGCGAGGTCTTGCCGTGGTCGACGTGACCCATCACCGTGACGACCGGCGGACGCGGCAGTTGCTCGGCGTCGGTACCGGTTTCGCCTTCGACGAGCAACGCTTCCGGATCGTCCAGCTTCGCGGCAACCGCGCGGTGGCCCAGTTCCTCGACGACGATCATCGCCGTTTCCTGGTCCAGCACCTGGTTGATCGTGACCATCTGGCCCATCTTCATCATCACCTTGATGACTTCGGAGGCCTTGATCGACATCTTGTGCGCGAGATCGGCAACCGACACGGTTTCCGGCACGTGTACTTCACGGACGATCGGCTCGGTCGGCGCCTGGAAGGACGATGCACTGTCCTGGTGACGGCCACGCCCCTTCGGGCCGCCGCGCCAGCCGCGGTCGACGCCGCCGCTCGAATCGCCGCGCGTCTTGATGCCGCGACGCTTCGACGCGTCGTCCTGCCAGCCGCCCTTGCCTGCGCCCGGCTTCTTGTTGCGGTCGCCCGCGCCTGCCGGCGCCTGCGTCGTTGCTGGTGCCGCACCGGCCGGCTTCTTCACGGCCGGACGCGCCTGCGCACCTTCCGGCTTTGCCGGCTTGTGCAGCGTGCCCTTCGCTTCGGCCGGCTTCGGCGGCTCGACCGGCTTCGGCGGCTCGACTGCCTTGACGACGGCCTTGCGCGGCGTGTTCATCATCTCGCGAATCGCACGCGCTTCGGCTTCTGCCGCCGCACGGCGCTTGCTGATCTCTTCCTGCTCGGCACGCGCCTTGTCCGCTGCCTCGCGGGCAGCGTCTTCAGCCTTCTTCGCCGCTTCGCGCTGCGCCGCACGTTCGGCGGCTGCGCGCGCCTCGTCCTGCGCGGACTGCGCCGATTGCGGAGTCTCCGCTTCCTGTTCGGCAGCAGCAGCCTGCTGTGCCGCTGCCTGCTGCTGTGCCGCCGCAGCTTCGGCCGCGGCACGCTTCGCCGCCGCTTCTTCCTCGGCGCGACGGCGCTCGGCTTCGGCCGCTTCCTCGCGGGCCCGACGCTCCGCTTCCTCGCGCTCGAGGCGCTCCTGACGCTCGCGCAGTTCCTGCGCCTGCTTCTCGAGCAGCTCGGCCTCGCGGCGCGCTTCTTCCTCGCGACGCTTCAGTTCTGCATCGTCGTCCGCTTCGGCGACCTGCGCCTGACCCTGTTCCGCACCTTCGGCCACGTCGTCGCGCTTGACGAACGTACGCTTCTTGCGGACCTCGACCTGAATGGTGCGAGCCTTGCCCGTCGCGTCAGATTGCTTGATCTCCGACGTATGCTTGCGGGTCAGCGTGATCTTGCGCTTGTCGCCGTCGGTTGCGCCGTGCGACTTGCGCAAATGATCGAGCAGACGCGCCTTGTCCGTTTCGGACAGCGCATCGTCTTCACTCGCTTTCTGGACGCCCGCTGCCTGCAGCTGTTCGAGCAGCACACCAGCAGGCATTTTCAGTTCCGCGGCAAATTGGGCTACGTTGTTACTCGCCATTCATTCCTCTTAGTGCAAGGACCGATTCCTTGCGGTTAGCATCGGGTCAGGCCATACGGCCGCCATCAAATCAGTGCGCCATGGTCATTTCTCACTGGAACCAGTGTTCACGTGCTTTCATGATCAACGCCTTAGCGGCATCCTCTTCCATCCCGGTCATGTCGACCAGTTCATCCACAGCCAGCTCGGCGAGATCGTCGCGCGTCTGCACGCCGTGTTCGGCCAGCTTCGCGAGCAGCTCCGGCGTAATGCCGTCGAGGCTCTTGAGATCCAGCGCTGCGTTCTCGACCTTTTCTTCGTTCGCGATCGCCATCGTCAACAGCGCGTCGCGTGCGCGGTTGCGCAGTTCGTGCACGGTGTCCTCGTCGAACGCCTCGATTTCGAGCATTTCGTTGAGCGGCACGTACGCGATCTCTTCCAGACTCGTGAAGCCTTCGTCGATCAGGATGTCGGCAACTTCTTCGTCGACGTCGAGACGCGCCATGAACAGCGCACGCAGCCGGTCGCGTTCTTCACCCTGCTTCAGGGCGGATTCGTCCGGCGTCATGATGTTGATCTGCCAGCCGGTCAGTTCGCCAGCAAGACGAACGTTCTGACCGCTGCGGCCGATCGCGACAGCCAGCTCGTTCTCGTCGACGACGACGTCCATCGAGTGCTTTTCTTCATCGACGACAATCGACTGGACAGCTGCCGGCGCGAGCGCGCCGATCACGAACTGGGCGGGATCCTCCGACCATAGCACGATGTCGATGTTTTCGCCACCGAGCTCGTTGCGCACGGCCTGCACTCGGGAACCGCGGATACCGACGCAGGTGCCGATCGGGTCGATCCGCTTGTCGTACGCGATGACGCCGATCTTCGCACGCACGCCCGGGTCGCGGGCAGCCGCCTTGATCTCGAGCAGGCCCTGCTCGATTTCCGGCACTTCCATCTCGAACAGCTTCATCAGGAACTCGGGCGCCGTACGCGACAGTTCGATCTGCGGGCCGCGCGCGGTGCGGTCGACCTTCGCGATGTACGCACGCACGCGGTCGCCCACGCGCAGGTTTTCCTTCGGGATCAGCTGATCGCGGCGCAGCAGCGCCTCGACACGGCCCGATTCGACGATGAAGTTGCCCTTGTCGAGGCGCTTCACCGTACCCGTCATGATCTTTTCGCCACGTTCGAGGTAATCGTTCAGGATCTGCTCGCGCTCGGCGTCGCGCACCTTCTGCAGGATCACCTGCTTCGCGGCCTGCGCGCCGATGCGACCGAACTCGATCGACGGAACGGGTTCCTCGACATACTCGCCGACTTCGACGTCGGGCTTCTGCTCACGCGCTTCGAACAGCAGGATCTCGCGATCCGGCTCCTGCAAGCCTGCCTCGTCGGGCACGACGAGCCAGCGACGGAAGGTTTCGTGCTCGCCGCTTTCGCGATCGATATGGACGCGGATTTCGGCGCCTTCGTCGAACAGCTTCTTGGAAGCAGATGCGAGCGCGGCCTCGAGGGCGCCCAGCACCACATCCTTGTCGACGTTTTTCTCGCGCGCCAGCGCATCCACCAGCATCAACACTTCGCGACTCATTATTTGCGGCTCCTAAAGTCAACTTGCGGAATCAGGCGGGCTTTGTCGATATCGGCCAGCGTGAAATCCAGCATGGCCGCCTCGCCCTTCTTCCTCTCAAATTCCAAACCGATCGTTTCGCCATTCGGCGCGTGCAGAATGCCCCGGTACGTCTTGCGCCCGTCCAGCGGCTTTTTCAAGGTCACGGAAACTTCGCTGCCGGCGAAGCGCTCGAAGTCGGCCAGCTTCTTCAACGGGCGGTCGAGCCCCGGGGACGAGACTTCGAGCCGTTCGTAATCGATGTTTTCGACCGTCAAGACGTGCTGGAGCTGACGCGTGACCTTTTCGCAATCTTCGAGCGAGATGCCGGCAGGCTGATCGATATAGATGCAAAGCATGCCGCGCCCAGTGCGCTCGAGATCCACCAGCTCGTAACCGAGCCCGGTGACCGTGGTTTCTATCAGTTCCGTCAGTTGCACAGTGTCCTCTCAGGTGTTCGCGCCCGCCGCTCGCGAATTCACCCGCGGGCGCGCGCCTTAGCCGGCGCAGGAAGCGCTACCCGAGATGCCTAACCGTTTCAGCAAAAAAAAATGGGCGGAACGCCCATCTTCTTACTGGTGGTCGCACCTGAGCCGCACATTGAATCCGTACGCCCAGCGACTCCGCGATTATAGCGATTTTTGGCGCAAACGCCAAGCCAGCCGGTAAAAGCAGCGTGTCGCCCGCCTTTACCGACCCAAAAATGCGAAATCGGGTTATCCGATCAGCCAGCACCATCCTGCCAGGCCGGAGATCGGTCATGCCGGCTGCGACGCAGCGGCACGCAATATATATACAGTCGAAAGCGATCGGCGCAATACGCCGTGCCGGCAAAATCGGCGGGATGCCGATCGGGCCGGCACGCCGGCGGCTTTGCGCCGCCGTGCGCCAACATGTGTTTAGCGGCTGCG
Source organism: Burkholderia sp. 22088 (assembly GCF_052045915.1). Lineage (NCBI taxonomy): Bacteria > Pseudomonadati > Pseudomonadota > Betaproteobacteria > Burkholderiales > Burkholderiaceae > Burkholderia > Burkholderia sp. 22088. The sequence continues at coordinate 125,057 of NZ_JBQEPY010000001.1, read as the reverse complement.
CGTACGACTGCGCTGCTGACGCTGGCCGCCGCCGCGCGGACCGCCGCCGTTGCCGGCGCCGTCAGCCCGATTGCCGTTCGGATTGCGATTGCCGCCACCCTTGCCGCCGCCGCGCTTGGCGCCCGCGCCTTCGCGCTTGGGGCCTGCGCCGTACGACGCACGGTTGCCGTCGACATCACGGCCGCCACCCGCTCGATTGCCGTCGCGACCACCGCCCGCACGGTTGCCATCGCGGCCGCCGCCGGCACGATTGCCGTAACCCGACGGCGCAACCGGCAGGCTGCCGTAGCCGCTCAGGCCCGGCAACCCCGGCCCGCCGCGCCGACCGCCGCCGCCGCGACGCGGCTGATCCAGCTGCCCGTGAGCCGTCAGCACCGGCTCGCGGCTGATGAAGCCCATCGATGTCTGCATCGGATCGGGCTGGCGACGCTCGGCCTGGCCGGCACCGCCGCGCTTGCCCTTCTCCTCGGACGGTGCTTTCAGACCGACGGTCGCCATCAGCTTGCGCACCTGCGTGTCGTCGAGCTCCTCCCAGCGGCCGCGCTTCAGACCGCGCGGCAGCGGAATCGGACCGTGACGCGTACGGATCAGGCGGCTCACCATCAGGCCGACCGCCTCGAACATCCGGCGCACTTCGCGGTTGCGGCCTTCGGCCAGCGCGACGTGATACCAGTGGTTCGTACCCTCGCCGCCGCCGTCGCGGATGCGCAGGAAGTTTGCCGGGCCGTCATCGAGCTCGACACCATGCAGCAGCTTCTGACGCATGCCTTCGGCCAGTTCGCCGACGACGCGCACCGCGTATTCGCGCTCGACGCTGTAGCGCGGATGCATGAAGCGGTTTGCGAGGTCGCCCGAAGTCGTCAGCATCAGCAGACCTTCGGTATTGAAGTCGAGGCGGCCGACCGCGAGCCACTTCGCCGTCTTCATCGGCGGCAGTCGGTCGAACACCGACGGACGGCCTTCCGGATCCGCGTGACTGACGATCTCGCCCGTCGGCTTGTGGTACAGCAGCACCCGCGGCGGTTTGTTCGGCAGCTTGCGCTTGACCGGCTTGCCGTTGATCCGCACCTGGTCGGTCGGCATGATGCGCTGGCCGATGTGTGCGGGCTCGCCGTTCACCGACACGCGGCCGGCGACGATCAGCTCTTCCATCTCACGGCGCGAGCCCATGCCCGCCTCCGCCAGCACCTTGTGCAGCTTCGGCGCGTCGTCGTCCGGCGACAGCACGCGCTTGTTCGCCGGCTGGTTGCGGCCGCGACGCAGCATCGGCGCACGCACGCCGCTACCGCCCGCGGAATTGTCGGCGTCGAATGCCGGCGACGTCACGTAGGCGAACAGTTCGTCCTGGGACGCATCGCCTTCCGTCTTCGCCGCACCACCTTCAGCCTTCGATGCGCCGCCGCGACGGCCCTGGCCGCCCTGACCGCCCTGGGCCTTGGCCGCGCTTTCGCGCTTGCCGGCCGGCTTGCGACCGCCCTTGGCCGCGCCTTCCTTGCGCGGCGCACGCGCCGGCTGCTGCGCTTCGGCGACTTCGGCCGGCTGCGCGTCAGCGTCTTCGCCACCCTGCGGCTCGCCTTCGGCGCCCTTCGACTTGGCCGCCGCGCGACGTCGCGCGATCAGGCTGCGCGGGCCTCGCCGCAGACCGCGGCGGGGACGCTCGTCGCCACCCTCGGCCGGAGCGCCCTGCTCCGGTGCATCGTCGGCACGCGCTGCCTGCACGGCAGGCGCGGACGATTCAATATCGTGGATATCTGTCAAAACAACCTCAAAATGTCAGGTCTCGCGCCCGGCGCGGGCGCGGCAAGAAGTTGGCCGCGTTCAGGCGCGACGCTGTTCGGGTTCTGCTTCGTCGTCCGGCAGCGCGTCGACACCGATGGGTGCACTGGCGCTTCGTACGGCATCGGCGAGACTGTCGGACGTGTCGTCCAGCATCTCGCCGTCCGCGGGACGGGAACGGGAGGCGTCGGCCTGACCAGCCTCGCCGGGCATGTCGCCGGCCGCTTCCGTTCCGTCTCCGGCAACCGCTTCGGCGGCCGGCTTGCGATCTTCCTCGCTCCAATCCGCGCGCAGCGGCTCGGGCTGCACACCGGCCGGCACTACTTCGGCGCCAGCCTGTTCCAGTTGTTCCGCTTGCCCGCGATCAGCTTCGAGCGTATCGCGGCTCGCGATTTCCTGCGTCGGCACGACGTCCACCGCGGAATCGCCCGGCAATCCCGCCGGCTGGCCGGCGGATGCCTCGTCCGCCTGCGGGGCGTCGCCCGCAGCGTCGTCGGCAATCGACACGTCTCCGTCGAAATCCATCGCCTGCTGCGCCAGCAGCGCAGCCTCGATGTTCGCGGCCGGCTCTTCGAGCGCCGGCAGATCATCGAGCGCCTTCAGGCCGAGGTCGTCGAGAAACTGCTTGGTCGTCGCATACAGCGCCGGGCGCCCCGGCACGTCACGATGACCGATCACTTCGATCCAGCCGCGATCCTCGAGTTGCTTGACCACCTGCGTATTGACCGTGACACCGCGAATCTCTTCGATGTCGCCGCGCGTGACGGGTTGCCGGTACGCGATGATCGCGAGCGTCTCGAGCACCGCGCGCGAATATTTCGGCGGCTTCTCGGGATGCAGGCGATCCAGATAGTGACGCATCGCCGGCTTGCTCTGGAAGCGCCATCCGGTCGCCAGCGCCACCAGTTCGACGCCGCGGCCGGACCAATCCTGTTTCAGATCTTCGAGCAACGTGCGGACCGTGTCAGCCGACACGCCGTCGGCAAAGAGCTTGCGCAAATCGCCGAGCTTCAGCGGTTCCTGCGCGCAGATCAAAGCAGTCTCGAGGACGATCTTCGCCTCTTGGGTATTCATGCAGCTAGGCCAGACCCTGTGGTCAAACGAACCGGATCAACAAACAGACGAAAGGAACGGAAGACGCGCTCGCCCGATTCTGATCGGTCATATTGATGGGAGCACGAACCGGGGGCGGCGAACCAACTTCAGGCCAGGCCCAAACCGGACGGAACAGCACGGCTCAACGACGGAACCGCGTGACTGAGCGCCATATTACGCAAAATTGCCCGGTGCGTAAAGATGAGCCGAACCGGCTGCCGCCAGCGCGCCGAATCCGCTCCGGCCCCGCTTCAGCGGGTGGCCGCTCCGCGCGCGAGGAAGCTGCGCAGCCGCTCGACGCCCGCGTCGAGTCGTGCCGGATCGCATGCGTAGCACCAGCGCACGAACCCTTCGCCTTCCGGACCGAATGCACGCCCGGGCGCAAGGCCGAGCCCTGCTTCACGCACCAGCGTCTTGCAGAACGCCAGACTGTCGGCCGCGCCCGGCAGGCGCAGGAACAAGTACATCGCGCCCGGTGGCGGCGGCACCTCGACGCCCGGCAGCGTGCGCAGCGCGGCAACCAGGTGATCGCGCGCGTCACGCAGCGCCGCGACGAACGACCGCACGAACGGCTCGCCATCGCGCAGTGCGACCTCACCCGCGGCCTGCACGAAACCCGGCGCGCACGACGTGTTGTATTCGACGAGCTTCGACAGGTCGCCCATCACCGCTGCCGGCGCAATGAGCCATCCCAGGCGCCAGCCCGTCATCGCCCACGCTTTCGAAAACGAATTCACGACAACGACCCGCTCTTCGCGCGACGCGATGTCGAGGAACGACGGCGCGCAGTCCGCGCCGAACGCGAGCCGCTCGTACACCTCGTCGGCAACCAGCCAGATGCCGTGGCGGCGGCAATGGGCGAGTACGGCCCGCTGGTCGTCACGCGACATCGTCCAGCCGGTCGGATTGTTCGGCGAGTTGATCAGCAGCATCCGCGTATCGGGTGTCAGCGCCGCAAGCAGCCGCCCGATCTCGAGCTGCCAGCCTGCCTCGCCGTAGCCGAGCGGTACGCATTCGACCCGCGCCCCAAGAATCTTCGGAATCTCGACGAGATTCGGCCACAGTGGCGTGACCGCGACGACGCGCTCGCCCGGACCGACCAGCAGTTGCGCGGCCAGCATCAGCGCACTCACGCCCGAACTCGTCACGGCCACGGTGTCGGCCGCCGTCGCACCGTGACGAGAGCTGACGTAGGCCGCGATCGCGTCGCGCAACGGCGCGGTACCGAGGTTGTGCGTGTAGAAGGTTTCGCCGTCGCGCAGCGCCGCCGCCGCGGCGTCGCGGATGAAGTCCGGCGTCACGCGATCGGATTCGCCGAACCAGAACGGCAGCATGTCCGGCACGCCGAATCCGGCGTTTGCCACTTCCCGGATCAGCGACGGACGCAACGCGTGCACCACATCGCGCGCCGCCAGCGCGCCAGACACCGAAAGAGAACCTGCAGAATGCGCCATCGAGCACCACCATCGAGGAACACGATCCGCGTAGTGTACCGACCCCAAGCCGCACCGACGCACGTCGGTGCGCGTCAGTCGAGGTCCTCCGCCCTCGCCGGCATCTGCCGCACAAGCTCCCAGATCGCCTGAGCGGCAGGCGACAACGACCTGTCGCGGCGGCGTACCAGCTCGACAGTACGTTCGGTGCGCGGCGTGAGCGGCCGCGCGACGAGCGTCGAGCCGGCCGGCAGCGGCAGCGACAGCCACGGCTGCACACTCACACCGACGCCGGCCTCGACGAGGCCGAACACGGTCGCCGAATGCCCGAGCTCCTGCATGACCGTCGCGTTGACACGATGGGTGGCCAGCGCGGCATCGATCAGCGGCCGGCTTCCCGACGCATGATCGAGGAGCACGAGGCGCTCGCCGTCCAGCGCCGTCCAGGGCACCTCGGTGCGCGCCGCGAGCGGATGGTCGGCGCGCGCGACAAGGCAGAACGAATCGGTCATCAGCGGTTCGCAGACGAGATCGCCAACCGTAAGCGGCCCGATCACCACGCCGAAATCGACCTCGCTCGACTTCACCTTGCGCAACACATCGCTCTGCACGTCGTCGCGCAAGCCCAGCGTCACGAACGGGAACTGGCGCTCGCACGACGCAACCACGCGCGGCATCAGCCGGCATGCGATCGTCGGGCTGGCCGCGACGATCACGCGACCCCGGCGCTGCTCGCCGATTTCGCGAATCTCGCGCAGCGTGTCGTCGAGATCGTCGAGCAGTCGAGACACACTCGCGATCAGGTTCGCGCCGACATCGGTCAGCTGCACGTCGCGCGTCGTGCGGTCGATCAGCTTCAACCCGAGCTCGGCCTCGAGCTCGCGCACGCAGCGGCTGACCGCGGACTGCGTGAGCCCGATTTCGTCGCCCGCGCGACTGAAGCTACTGAGCCGCGCTACCTCGATGAAGACGCGGAGCTGGCGCAGCGTGACGTTCATTTCCTGACCTCATCAATCGTCGATATCGATGCGCGATTTTAATGCGCGATTCCGGCGTCGATGTACGAATCAGGCACTTGCCCCCATGTTTCGCTGCGGTGCAATACCTACGCGAACGCACGCGGTGCGGGCGAACTGCACAAGATTGGTGATTGTCCCGATTTGCTGGCGGGTTATTTTGGCGTCTTATACGCCCCTAGCTGACTTAGCCGTTAGCTCGCTGCCAAGCGGCTCTCGAGGGAATTACCTCCGACATGGCACGCTTCGTGCGTCACCTGGCGCACAGGGCGCAGGTTTCGTCGGACGGAAGAGCAGAAACGCCGCTGCCGGCCAACCGGACGCCCCCACCCGGCACTCGACGATCGAGTGCTTGAAGAGTGCGCGGCGCAGGGCAGCGCACCGGAGTTAGCTTCGCTGAGGTGAGGACATGATGCTGTTCGACGATTTGAGAGATAACGAGTGGGCGCTGGTCGAAGGTCTGTTTTGCTCGGAACCCGCACGGAGTGAGCGGCGCGGCCGCCCCCGCGTGGAAGCCCGCTCGGTGGTGAACGCCGTGCTGTGGGTGCTGTCGACGGGCGAAGGCTGGTCGAAGCTGCCGGGCCGCTATCCGTCGCCGCCGACTTGCCGCCGCCGCTTCGACGAATGGCAGGCAGACGGCACGCTCGCCGAAATCGTGAAGCGACTCGGCACGAGCGGCCGGCAGATCTCCCTGCGCGGGCGCATCGGCGCCAGTGCTGCGAAGCCGCCCGCCCCGCCGAGCCGCGACCGGCTGCGCGGCGCCTTCTGGACCAATCCGGAATCCTGGCGCGCGCCCGTCAAGATGGCGTAACGAATGCTCGATCGGGCGGCTTCGGCCGCCCGGTTTCTTTCCGCAACTCGATCTGTTCGCGACGCCTGCGGTGCCGTCGATTACCGTTGTCGTGGCGCGATACATCTATTTACCAATATTTACAGCAAGCCTGCACTCCCGCGCTTACCTTAGCGACATATCAACAAGCCGCGTGGCTTGAGGGGAGCCCCGCCATGAAACCAATGTCACTGCTCGTTGCATGCGGCATTGTCATTTCCCTGGCGTTGTCCGCTCCAGCCCGCGCCGACGATCGCGCGAAGCCGCCCCATCGCCAGCAGGATCACCGGAACACGCTCCGCCAGCCACCATCCGCCAACGCGTCCGGCCGGCAGACCGTGCCGCGCGGCGACCTGCGCGGCGACATCGCCAGTAATGCGCGAGCGCGCATCGGCTCGCAGCCGTCGGACGTACCGCGTCATCCGTAGTCCTGCCAATTTCAGGATTTCACCAAAGAAAATGCCCGCTGCCGGGAACTGCGCCGCATGCGGCGAGTCACAACGTTGCCATGAGCACAGCGTGGCAACAGCAAAAGTATCCGGTACGCCCGTATCCTCGCGATACGGGCTTTTTTTGCATCGCCTGCCGCTCGGCGATGCGTGCGGAGAAATGATCGGCCGCTACAGGCGGCTTTCGAGAATCGCCACGGCACTCGCTTCGCTCAATGCGTAGTCGGCCATGCGGCGATCGGTCCAGGAAAGTAATTTCTCGTCGCGCTCGAGGCGCGAGAACTCGGCTCGGCCGCTTTCGGTCAGCACGGCAATGTCGACCGGTGCGTGAAAGCCCGGCGCGGGGGCAACGGTTTTCTGCCTGACCGTGTCCATCAGCCCAAGCGAACGGAGATACTCGAACACGCCCGGGCGGCGCGCCCACGGTACCTGGCGGTACTGCACTCGTCTCAATGCGTCGAGCACCGCTTCGTTGGAATACGTGGCCATCTCGATTCTTTCTTAAAGTGCAGCGACAATGCGAAGCGGCGCGCCGGGCGGGGTCTCCACCCACCGATACCGCCACCGATTCTGGAGGCCGACGTTCGGCGTCGCGTCAGGGCTGGATCGTCAGCCGTCCATAAAAAGACACCATACCCCAATCAAATTGATTCTGTTCGATTCATTTGTACTTCTCTTCATCTGTTTCATGCTCTGCCGCAAGCGGCGGCAAATCATCTCGATGGCCGCCGCTGCGCTGTTCTGGCTGCTCGCGACAGGCTGGCTCACCGCGCCGCTGATCGCGTGGACCGAGGCGGGAGTCGTACCTGTCGAGCACCCGGACATGCATGGGCGGACCACACTGATTCTCATCGGCGCCGGAACACGGCGCACCGACGCCGGGCTGCAGCCCCCGCCTGACGGAGCCGCCCGCATCCACAAGGTCGCGGCGCTCTACCACGCGTGCCGGCAGCAGGCCGCACATTGCACCGTGGTGATGTCGGGCGGCGACCCGCAGCATCACGGAGAAACCGAAGCGGCCGTCTACGGACGCCAGCTCGTCGCGGAAGGCATTGCTCCCGCGGACCTCGTCCTGGAACCAGATAGCCGCACAACCTACGAAAACGCGAAATTCACTGCGCCTATACTACGCTCACAGCATGACGACGCACGCATTCTCGTCACTTCGTCATATCAGATGCGCCGCGCATTGCTCGATTTCCGCCACTTCGGGATCGACCCGCAGCCCGTTTATGCGAATCGCCGGCGCGCGCAAACCGGCTGGCTGCCGCGCTGGCGCAACCTGGCCAACGCCGAACAGGCGCTGCATGAACTGGTCGGCATCGCGCAGTTCCACGTCTATCGATGGCTCGGGTGGTTCTGACTGACGGCTGCGGGAAACCCGAGCGGGAATGAATGCGGCGGCGACGATGGCAGGCGCGTGACGAAGTGTGCGAAGTGTTGCGCGACTTCAACGGGGCCTTGCGTCCCGCCTCGATCCGATGCACATTGATCCGTCACTTTTGTTACACTCGACACGCACTCGATTGCAGTCGCCAGACAAAACGGCAACACTCGGGTTCATCACCACTTAGCGGAGGTAAAGCAATGAAGAAGACGTCCCTGGCTATCCTGGTAGCGATGTCGGCGCTGACTGGCGCAGCGTATGCGCAAGAGAGCACGGAAATCAAGACGATTACCGATCCGGCCAAGATCTCCGAGATCGAGCAGCGCGCACAGGCGCTGCAGCAGCAGCAAGCGGCCGAAGCCGCACAGCCGGCGATGCAGGAAGAGCATCACCACGGCAAGAAGGCTGCTCACCACAAGGCTGCCGCGAAGAAGGCCGGCAAGAAGGCTGCCAAGGCCGCAGACGCTGCCAGCCAGTAAGTTCGGCGGTACCGCACAAGAAAAAGCCGAATCCGGGCAACCGGGTTCGGCTTTTTTGATTGCGGCGCGCGTGCGCTGTGCTAAAGTCGCGCACCGAATTTTTCCACCCGTGCGCACCCCGGTGCGGAGGACAGCATGAGCAACATTCAACTCGACATCGAGTGGACCGAAGCCGCCACTCGCCAGATCAAGCAACTGATGCCCCGCGGCTCGGCCGACGCATTCCTCGCGCTGCCGCCGATCGAGTGCCTGCCGATGGAGGGCGACGTGCTCTTCCTCGGCCCGCAAGGCAAACAGCAACCGTTCATCGTCGCCGAGCGCCAGTATCATCACGACGGCGACGCCGACTGGACGATCATCCTGATCCTCGACGTCCCCAACACGTCGCACTGACGTACCCCGCGACCGGACACGTCCGGTCGCCCCACCCGGCTCAGACGAGCTTCGACAGCACGCGGATTTCGGAACGCTCGATCCAGTCCGCGGCCGCTTCGCGATAAGCAAGAATGTGCGCGGAACGCGCATGGGCAGCAAGCGCCTCCTCGCTTTCCCAACGCTCGACGAATACGAACCGCGCGGGCTCCTTCAGATCCCGATGCAGGTCGTACTGCAGCGCGCCCGCTTCGTTGCGGGTCGGCTCGACGATCCCTTCGAGCTGGACGCGCAACTTCTCCTCGGCGCCCGGCTTCGCCACGATCAGCGCCACGACTGCAATTTCCGCCATTCCTTCCCCCTCATCTCGAAAAGTCCGAGAATACGCGAATCGTGTATCGGCTGCGCCGGCACGGCCCCGCACGACGGCCAAAAAAATAGCCCGCGCTTCAGAGAAGCGCGGGCGAAACCGTCGCCCTACGAGGATAGGCGACGGGGCCATCGGGATCCGCACGCTGGCGCGGATCATCATCAGTTGTGCCGACACTTGTCGCATCGGCATTCGAAGACGTCGATACCGTTGATCGGGCGCTCGCGGCGCACCCCCGGTATCTGACGCCATCCTCCCTGTTTCAACGATTCCAACATATAAAGCAGGTTGCGTGCCAGCCATCACATGCGAACCACCTCATTGATTTATAAGGACAAAATTCTTGCAGACGACAATACGGCACGTGTTCTGCCGCCGTAACGCGCGGATGTTACGTAACGTCACGAGAAGGGACCGAACACCTCTCTCATGTGTGCGCCGGCGAGCGGCCATGAAAAAGCCCGCCAAGTGGCGGGCTTTTCATCGGTGCGGAGAAACCGCGGAAATCAGCGGAGCTGATTCACGAGCAACCCCATGATCTGGCGAGCCGGCGACGATGTGTCGATCGCACCCGAATCGTCAACGACCGCCACGCGCGTCTGGTCGGCCGTGAGCGCCTTCACGTTGACACGGTACTGCTTCGCCTGCTTTTCCTTCTTGCCGTGGAACAACTGGCTCCAGAAGCCCTGCTCGGCCGAAGTCAGATCCTTCGGATCGACATAACGCACGAAATACAGGCCCTTCGTGCGATCGCGATCGTCGACCGTGAAGTTCGCACGATCGAGCGCGAGACCGACGTGCAACCACGACCGGTCGTACGGCTCCCCAAGCGTGACTTCCGACGGCACGGCCGCGTCGGCCGCATCGTTGCCTTGCGCCGACGTGCGGGAAACGTTTTGCGCGGCAATCGCGGCAGCCGCCTTCGACGACGCGTCGGTGTCCGCCTTCTTGTCCTTCGGGATCGTGTTGTCCTTGATGTTCGCGATCGGCGGCTCGCCGTTCTTCGCGCGCTGCTCGTTCTGTGCGAGCACGACCATCAACCGCTTCAGGTATTCGGTCTCGAGCGCCGGATCGTTCGGCTTCGGTTCCCACTTGCTCGAATCGTTGTTCGCGCCCGTGATCGCTTCGCGCATCCCCTTCTGGCTGATGAACACGTAGGTGCCGCCATTCGGCGCCGCATCGAGACGCGTACGGTACTTGTTGCGCTCGGCCGTCACGTACGAGTTGCCCATCGCCTTCGAGATCACGCTGCGGATCAGGCCGTCGTTGATCTGCGGATGGGTTTCGTTCCAGTCGGTTTCCATCACGCCCTTGTCGCGCTGGTCGACGACGAGCAGGAAACCCTGCTCCTGCCAGAAGCGGCGGACCTGCGTCCAGACGTCGGCCGGCTGCTTGCCGTCGATCACGAGCCAGCTCTCGGTGCCGTCGCGCTGGATATGCATGCCGGCCACGGCCGGAGCAACGGTGTCCAGCGCAGGCGCCGCCTGCTGGACCTGCTGAAGCGCGGACAGGGAAGTCGCGCCGCCCTGGGGCGGCAGCGAACGCTGATCGGCCGTCTCGTCGAGCATGTTGGGCGGCACTGCGAGCGACGCTTCCTTCGATTTCGAATCGCTCTTGTAGTCCACTTTCGTGGGCGACGACGTACCGCAACCGGCGACGAGCGCGCCGGTTGCGAGCACTGCAGCGAACCGCATGGTAAGACGAAGATCAGTCATGTTCGGGGAATCCTCTTCCGCTAAATCACGGCGCTTTCCGTGGATCAACCTTGCATTTTACCGGGGCCGCGCCGCGATGTGCAAAAAAGCGACCGGCAAGAAAAAACCCGCGTCAGCCCAAGCTGACGCGGGTTCTTGTCTGGTCGGGGCGAGAGGATTTGAACCTCTTCGAGCCCACGGTGGAATAAGGCCTTCCGGGGTAGCGTGTAGGTCAAAACCGCCGTGCCGATTGACACAATTCGAGGCAGTGTGGCACGAGCAAGCACATAAACCCGTGACGGCCACCTTGCGCGTTTCAGAGTGTTCGCCATCTCAAGGGCGCGGCGTCCCGCTCCTGCCCCCCCTAAGAGTCCCCAAGCGCAAACAATGTCGAGAAAAACAGGGCCACTACGTGTGCGAACCAAACTGAAGACCGTCAATCGTTCGGCGCTGGCTGCGCGATCAGGACCGCACCGCAAGTTGTTTTATGACCCTCCAGCGCCATCGGCTGCCCAAAATCCTGACACCCGTCCATCCCTTCAGCAATTTCAAACAGATGCGGCGCACAAAGTGGGCAAGTCACTTGATCCCCCTTGCGGGCAATTGGAACCTTCGCCGTGCCCCAGGTTGAAGACGGACTACCCGAAATCACTTTGCCGCCGTGGCTCGTCGCATCACCAACCACAATTTGCGCCCGCCCGTGCAAGTTTGCTCGTTGCATCGATTGCCCCCCAGATCAATGAGCAGCAGCCTTAGCCGAGAAGTCCGGAGCCTCGAACGGCGGAGCCTGATACGTCGTGTCGATCGTGTAGCCCTGGGCCTTCAGTTCAGCCTCGCGCTTCGATCGCTCTTCCACCGCCGACTTCAGTTCATCGGACAGATATTTTTCCCAGTGCCTTCTGCGTTCAATACTGTCTGAAAAATATGGGCTGTAATTGTCGGATGCGGTACTAACCTGAAGATCAGACAAATAATACCCCATACCATCAGCCCCGGATGACTGATATGACACCGACAAGGTTAAAAATATACCATCCGCATAAAAATACCACCTCGGCTCAACAGCCATCAACTCCTTCCATTCCTCTACGCTTGGCGTATAGGTTGAATCCATCGAGTAAAGAGCACCAGATTTTGTTAATGCGTAAGACATAGCCTCTTTTCCGCTCAGACGAGGATCTGAAGTTTCTATGTATCGCACCCACCCCGCGGATCGCAATCTACCAAGCAGGGCAGCGACCTTATCTCGAGCCTCTTCATATGAGATTATTCGCGACGAAGATGGATTAAAACTAACATCCCAATTGTCAACCCCACCCTCAGGACTATCCTTATCCCCTAGACCTGTCACGATCAAGGCATTGTCCAGGTCGAAAGAATATTTTCCTTGCACATATTTTACCAATCCAAGCTTATGCGGATCATCCCAATGAGCCTTATATGCATACACACCAGATGGATGATTCATCAAGGAAAACCCCTGAGCCGTGGCATCTGACTTACCTTCAGCTCCAAACTTGATCGTTACGACTTGCCCCGACATTTTCTCATCCCTCTCGTATTGATTGGCCCGTAACGCGAGAAACGCAGCGCACAGAGCTATCACCGCAAAAAACAACCAGAGTAATTTACTCGATTTTATTGCGACCCACATTGACTTAATCATCCTTCAACCGACCACCCATCGCGGCAATCCCCTTCAACTCACCAAGCATATATTCGCGTTTTTTTTGCATCAAGAAGTGAAATAATTTTCCAGTGTCCTTAATCCACGCCATCCGCTGAGGATAATCCTCAAGAATAAGATCCTTTGGTGCATTCGAGCGATACTGCATATCAGAAGTTTCGTTCTTCGAGACAAAACTCAGTTGCAATGGCGGAATCATGGCATTGAACGGATGCAGTGGGTAGTTCCACCATTGATCGGGATCAGTGACCGCACCAGAGAGACGTTGAACCTGAAGTCGACGAATAAAAGCCTTGTCGTTATAGATCAAATCTTGCAGCACCTCGCCCTGTTCATGTTGCGCCATCACCCACAGATGATTGAATGCAAGCGATGCCTTCTTCTTTTCATTTGTTGTCTCTTCCCACTGCTTCACGAGATCGAATCCGCTGGCTACCCGGGGCGTCCATTGAAAGTAGCCATAGCTTGGAGAGCCTGGGGCGATGGGTTTACCGGAGCCGGCATCGTCCATATTGGCACTGGCTTCGATATACACGGGACACTTCGGGACGACTTCAGCGGCCCACTGCTGCCGCATCAAATTGTTCTGCACGGCGGGGGCAAACTGACGGCTATCGCGCTGTTTCGCACACTCCTGAAACATCACAGGGTCGGCGGCATAACCATAACACCAAGGCAACAGATCATTGTAGATCCAGAGGTTGCCTTTACCTAAGCCTTCATGGACAGCGTCCATGCCAGGCATCTTTTTGACCTGCCAACTCTCTATATTGGCGGATACCTGTTTGGCAGCGAAGGCGCCAAGTCCAGTCCAGTAGAAGCGGCCGAGTTTGTCCTTCTCGCCGAGATGGAACTCTTCGAGGAACATACGCGCATAACTTGAGGCCACTCGTCGGGCTCTCGCACCGTATTGCTTGGAGACGAAGTTGGCATCCCCAGGCTCGATCGTAGTTTCGGAAATGGTATGCGAACTGAATCGATAGTCAGGCGTCCCATCTTTCAGGATGGGAGTGCGGGTATCTAACTGGGCCATCGCGTATTGCTGAGCGAGCGACCATATGAACTTGCAGTCACAGTGCGCATCGATGCATGTATTGCTTTTCGGATCGGTGGTGCTTTCTGCCAGAGTAGCCATATGTGCAACCTTTTAATTATCCGCATCAGTAAAGAGTTCGTCCCAATGAGCCGCAAATTTCACACCCTCTTCTTGTGGCGTATTCAGGGTGGCCGAGCGACCAAGCGAGTTCGTCTGAAACACGTGCGAACCGGAATCGGACGTCATACGATAGGCAACACCTGGTAACGGCCTCCCCGATGGCGTCAGCATCTTGAACGTCTGGTCGTTCGCCTCGACGGCCGGTGTGCCATTTGGGGCAACGCCCATCGGCTTCGAGGGTAAGTTGCTCACCTGAGCATTGACCTCATACACCCCGCCACCTACGGTAATCTTGCCGCTCTTCAAGCTGATATAACTATCGCCACCGTGCAACATCACTTCGTCAGTCGCCTTTATTGTGATTCGGTTAGCGGTCTGCGTAATTTCGAGCTTCGCCAGCAGGTTGAGGTTCTTCTGAAGCGCCCTGATATCGATGTCTCCCGCGTACGACACCATTCGGATACCCAGTTTGTACGCAAACAAGCGAATGGCGTTTCGAGCAGTAGCTAGCAGGTTGCTGCCGCTGCTGACGCTAACATGAGCGCCGCTCGTGAGCGCCATATGTTCACCGCTCGCAAGGTGGGTACTGCCTGCCGTCGTCGCCTCAATTCCGGCCGGTGATGCGAGAACCAGATGGGGTTTTGACAGTTCCGGAAACGCGTCGCTCCCTTGCCCCCCACCCGCCCCTCTGATCTCATCGCTCTGTTTCCGAAGTGCCTTGGCAACCTCGGGCTGATCCTGCGCATCCTGCGCGTGCGCCTGGACGGCCGCATTGGCAAGCGTATCGTGCAAGTCCCTCGCTTGTACCAAACGCTGCACCGTCTCGCCCATGTCCTTCACTGCGGCCGCCGCACCCGAGCGAGCCTCGGTTGTCACCAACATCCCTTGGTTCGCCCGCAGCACGCCCCACGAGTCGGTTGCCAGCTCCCAACCGATTCCGCGTGCTTCCCCACGCCCTTCATTGCCTTCAATGCGCGTGTTGTACCCGACCACTAGGCGAGACCGCTCATGGTCGCTCGCGACTTGCACTTGAAGTTTGCCCGGCGTGTCGTCGGCAACGATATGGTTCGCCATCGTACTGGCCAAATCTCGCGAACGTAGACCAGACAAGGCTTGGTTATCCGGGAGCTTCCACTGGACAAAATTGACGCCGTTCGGCACGCGGCCCGTGATAAGGGGACGATCGGGACACCCCTCCAAGAATGACACGACGACTTCATCGCCGATACGCGGGACATGGATCATTCCGAATCCCTGTCCCGCCCACGGATGACTCACACGCACCCAGCACGAACTCCGCGTATCGCGTTGCCCGATTCGATCCCAATGGAATTGAATCTTGGATCGGCCTAACTCATCGGTATAAATACTCTGCTCTCGCGAACCAACCACGGTCGCGGTTTGCATCTGCATAATGGGCTTCTGGTGCTCAAACGGGCTGCGGAAAGGCACGGATTTACGTTGCGCCTCCAGCTCGATCAGAAAGAACCCTTCGGAGCCATCGTAATGGGGCACGCGGGACGGACGTGCTCCGTCCTGATTCGCCAACGCCTCTGCCAATTGGCGTTGCAAACTCCCAGGGAGATTTGCATGATGGATTGAAACCGGAAGATTATTCTCGACCAGCCAAAGCACTTCGATAATGGCGAACTCGTTACGCTCTGAGGAGTCAAGATCGTGTTGTGGATGCCCGACAAGTGTAAATGACCGCCCCGCATCAGCGCTACGCAGTCCGCCAGTGCCGTAAAACCTCTTGGCACGAGACTCCCACTCTTCCATGCGAATTTTAGAGAGGTGATCCCCACGCTCCTGCTCAAGATACGTATACGGGCCGGTGTACTCGTACATCTCCAACTGTTCCGGTAGCTCATGGGACATCGTCGGGATGTTGGTACCCTTCGGATTCGCGAGCGGTGAGGGACTCTTGTAGTCGAACGTGCGAGTGGTCAGCGCGGCGCTATGGAGGGTGCGCAGGCCGGACCAGTGGATCAATCCATCGACCTCGCTATTCACACCGTCGCGCGAGAACTGCACTGAACGCACGACAAGCGGCTCACACGAATCCAAACGATCCGTGATGGTCAGGGTATGAGATTTTCCGTCACTGGCCTGCGTCCAAATGCTGAACAGCCCCTCCTCCTCCATCAACCGATGAACGAAATTCCAATCGTCCTCATACTGCGTGCAATATGATTTCGGCGGAAGTGGCTTCGAGAGTGCAAAATGGAATCGGCCTCTCGCTTGCGAATGCGTGTTGAATACGTCCCGGAGGATTTCATCCACCGGTTTGTCCTGCCAGATCCGTTGATCGCGGCGAAATTTCAGAAAATGCATCCACGAAGCGAAGCTGATTTGGAAGCTGGTTAGCCCGCCTTCCGACCCCAACCGCCGCACCGCATAAACGTAACCGTGTCGTGGAAGGTAGGAGTGGTCGGCCTGCTGGAGCCATAAAGTTATGGGCTGGCCTATCAGCCTCGTCAGCTTAAGATCGCTGCGCGTCGACGCCACATCGAGCGTGAAATCGTAATGTCGTCCAATTCTGGACCGGCCTACAGTGCGCGTAGGCAGTAACACATTGTCCCCCAGCGGGGTGTCGAGTTTCAGCAAACGATCCTGTTGGATCGGCCCGCCTTGAATCGCCCTCATGATGTCTTGCACACTCATCCCGATCCTTTATATTACTTTTAGCTTACTTGTCACCAAGGTAGCCCAGGCTCTCTCGCCGGGTATTCTACAGCCTAATAGCTAGTGCTTTCCCTTACTTGCGCCTCGCTGTCGGTCAACCAACGCAAAACCCATGAAAGGTTTTCGATAGCATCAGCACTGCCATCACCGATGCGTGTCCCCCTGTCACTCCCAGCAGTTCCGTCTGCCCCTTAGAACCTCTGTCGGACTATTGGAAGGGAAGACACGCCCATCCCGCAACGGAATGGCGGAAGGTGCCGAGGGCGCGGGGTCAAAGGCGATAGTCCCGCTGGCGCGGCGAAATGCCAGCCATCGGCATTCCGAGGCCAACGCAAACCGCGTGTGGTCCCCGGTGACGAGGCTGTGCTGCACACCGGCCCGGATGAAGTTGTTCGAGAACTGCATCGCCATTGTCTGGAACTGGAGAAACATCTTCCCGGACCACTTGTCCACGAGGAGCGGCTGGTTCCGTAGCCCGACGCGTACGGGGCTCGCTTCTGCGCCTTGATGAGCGCCGACTCCGGCACGTACTTCATGTGGTCGCCGTCGCGCTCATTGAGCCACTTCGAGATCCCCGGGGAGAACAGGCCGCGACGTTCATCCGCGCCGTACTTCGCGAACAACTCATGAAGCCGCTTGGCCTCGGGTTCTCCGATGCCGAGAGCGCCCAGTTGGACGGCCTTGCTCTTGTCGAGCTTGTCGTACTCGGCGGCCCACTTGCGAACATTGGCGAGTTGGACGAGGCCAGCGGTACGCCGGATGTTGTCCGGCCAGCCCTTGAGCCCAGACAGTTTGTTCGCGTAGTTGCCGGTCGTATTCATAGCGGTCTCGATGGCACGCATGATTTGGCGGGTCGTTCCGGTGCCGAAGCCCAGGAGCCCCTCCGCCTCACCGCGCTCAAGGGCACGGTCCGAGGAGTTCAAATGCACTCCAGTCTCCAACGAGCCCAGGATCATCCCCAGCTCCTGCATGTCCTTGTCGCCCCTTGGCTGCCCGCTTCAGGATGTACTGATTGTCCCGCGCACCCTTGAACGCCAGTATCTTCATCACCGCCCCTTTCGCCGTCAGCGCTGCCGACGCGAGGCCCCCGATTACCGAGAAGATGAACCCGCCCATGTAACGAACGACACCCATCTGGCGCAGGCGGTCTGCGGCCCACATGACGCCGTTGCGGTCCTTCACGTCGTACTTGCCGAGAATGCGGTCGTGAGCCGCTTGCACGTCAGTCTCAGTCGACTTCTTCTCGGCCTGGAGGGCTGCACGTTTCTGCGGGTCCGCGATGCTACCGATCAAGCCGTCGTAGTAGTCCTGGACTTCGCGGAGGATGTCCCCGATGTCCCGCCCACCTAGGGAGCGATGCGCTCCCAGTTGGCCGCCCAGATCCTTGTAGTAGCCCTGGAACGCATCGTCCGCGTTGCCGGCCAGGAACCCGTTCTCCATGAGATGGTTGTACTCTTCCATGCTGAACTGGAACTTCCGCTCCTTCAGACGACCCGAGGTAGGCGACTTGTCGAGCAAGATGCCACGCGGCGCACGGTCGGTGCCCCGCAGTGAGCTCACGAGGTCGTCCACATACTTCGTGAACGGCGACGCGGTGGCAATTCCCTTCCGCACCTCGAATGCGCCCTTCCGAAGCTGAGGTGCGGCCCGATCTGCGGCTTTCGCGGCTGCCCGTGCTTCCATGCCCGTTGCTTCATCGTGTCATAGGCGAACTTCCGCGCATCACGCGCGTCATCCAGCGCCCGCTTGCGAGTCAACAGCGGCTAGATGGTCGGCCACATCCTTTCGCAAACCAGTAGCCAGAAGGGCTTAGCCTTCGTTCTTGATGAGGGGGGTTGACATCCTTCGCTGCTGCGTCATGCCAGCGGCGCATGTCGGCCTGCTGCCGCGCTAGTTTGTCGAAGGTCGCAGTGGCTTCCCAGGGATCAGCCTGAGCGGCGCTGAGCTCGACTAGGGCTTCGCGGATTTCCTCGCGCCCCCCCCTGAATCTCCGCGCGGCTAAGCGTCACGAATGGGGCGGGCTTGTTCTTGGCCCCGAGAGCCTCAAACCGCCGCTGCCAATCCGCAATGATCTCGTGCGCCCTCGTGCCGGCCTCAGCTCGATTGCTTGTCCTGAGGCTTCCCCCGGAATGCGTCGGTCTTAGGCGTACCGGTCTTGGGATTGCGGACGTGTTGTTGCAGGTCTTTGGGCACGCCGATCCGGAGGTGGAACACGGACGAGCCGGGGCGCAAATAGACGCCAGTGGGAAGGGTTGCCAAGTCAGTCATCTCCGCATAGTTGCACGGCGGGATCGACACACCAAATTGACACACCCGGAAAAAGGAAAGGCCTGGAAAGCTACGCCAGATAAGGAAACCCTTTACTGACAAGCCTTCCAGGCCTTGATTCCTGGTCGGGGCGAGAGGATTTGAACCTCCGACCACCTGCACCCCATGCAGGTACGCTACCAGGCTGCGCTACGCCCCGAAAGAAAAAAATTATAACAGACAGTTTCCCGATTTAGAACGGGTCACATGCATTTTGTGAATGTTCTTGCGAAATTTTTTGGCGTGACAGCTCCGGTGCAGCCAACGACGCGCATGACATGGCGACCTTCGCACCGGCCGCACGGCCCCCGCGCATCGCATTCAAAGCTTGCGCGCGATACAGATGACCGTCAGGCCGGCGACGCGGTTGAAGCGAAACATCGGCAACTCGATCCGGCAGATCGTCTTGAGCAAGCCGTTGACGAACGGATGGTGACGGCGCAATTGCGACGCCGGCTCGCGCGGATGCCGACGCGCCCGCTCCCCCAGCCGCAGCGCTGCCGCAAGCGGAAACGTGAGACCGAAATAATAGGCGCCGTGCTCGACGTCGAGCCCCGCGCGGCGCACCACGTCCTCGAGACTGCCGAGCGTATATCGGCGCTTGTGCTCGAGAAAATCGTCATGGCCGCTCCAGAGGAACTGGAACGCGGGAACCGTAATCAGGAACCGGCTTCCGGAAGGCGCGCCCGCCACATAACGTGCGAGTAACCCGACGTCGTCGTCGACATGCTCGAGCACGTCCATCAGCAACACAAGATCGGCATCGAATCGTTCGACGGAGCGCCGAAAGTGGATGGGCTTGCCGGCCGCCTCCGCGTCGGTATCGTCGGCGTAGCTCGTATCGACACACCATGCCTCCGACGCCTGCGTACGCTCGAGCAAGTGCTTCGAGAAGAAGCCGGAGCCTGCACCGACATCGAGTATCCGGTTCGCGCCCGATGCACCCAGGAACCGGCGGATCGCACTCGCCTTCGACGCGTAGTACCAGTGATCGCCCACGCCCGCACCCAGTACGTCGACTTCCTTGAGATCCATGACGCTTCCCCGTGATGGCTACTTGTGCTTTGGTCGATACAGCCACTGTCACCGATCTTACCTCGCCGCTGCCACCGATCCTACCCGTCGACGACGCACATCCGCTATCGGTATCCCGCATTCCGCCCTAATCGAAAAGGACGATGGCCGGTTCGCCGCAAATCGATACCGTGCGCTTACCCGGCGCGAGACCGATGCGCGCGGGCGATCCGTCCGACTGCATGCCGATCGATCCGGCCCGCCCCGGCTTTGCCGCGTCGCGTGCGAGACACGAGGCGGCGTCGGTCACCACCGCGGTCGCGACCGCCTGCAACCTTCTCCGACAAAGGACATTGAATGCATCAGAAAAACGAAATTTCACGTCGACATTTTCTCCGGCTGGGCGCCGGCACGATAGGTGCGGCGCTCGGGAGCGCGTCATTTTTGTCGGCATGCGGAGGCGACTCGATTTCGGTCGCGACGCCGCGGCTGGGTTCCGCATCGAATTTTCGCGACACAGCCGGGCCGGACGGAACCGGCTATGTAACGACGAGCGGCGCGAAGATGAAGAAAGGCGTGATCTATCGGTCATCCGCGCTCGCGTTGTCCGCCGCCGACATCGCCACCGTCGGCACGCTCGACATCAGGCAGGTCTGCGACCTGCGCACGCCCGCCGAGATCAAGACACAACCGGATGCGCCGCTGGCCGGTGCCACATGGCAAAACCTCAACGTGCTCGGAGCCGCCAGCATCACCCCGATCCCGACGACCGGCGCCACCGCGACAGCGTTCATGTCGAGCATGTATCGTGCGTTCGTCACGTCCGACTCCGCGCATGCCAGCTATCGTGCACTCTTCACCGGCTTCGCTGCCTCCGGCGAAAACCTGGTGTTCCACTGCACGGCCGGCAAGGATCGCACCGGCTGGGCCACCGCCATTCTGCACACGATCCTCGGCATCTCCGGGCAGACGATACTCGCCGACTACCTGTTGACCAACGCCTACAGCGCGTCGGAAATCTCCGCGTCGATCGCCCAGGCACAAAAAGCCGGCGGGCAAAATGCGGCAGACATGATGACCGCGCTGCAGGGCGCGCACGCTGACTATCTGCAGGCGGCATTCGATCAGGTCACCGCGTCGTACGGCTCGATGGCGTCGTATATCGCGAACGGCCTGCAACTCGACCAGGCAACGCTGAGCGCCATCCGGCAGCACATGCTGATCTGATCCACCCGCGGGCCGCTTCGACGGGGCCGGATCGCATCTGCGCTTCGATCGCAGCGGCCGCTGCGTCTCGCATCCGGCGGAACCCTTACCGGCCAAGGCCTGGGCGGGTTTTCCCGGTTGCAACGAGAGCCGCCTGAGGCGGGCCGTGCGAACCAAACGACCGTTTGATCCGCGCGCCCGACCACCCCGAATCCGTTGTCCCGCAGCACGCTGGCCCACTCTGCCCGGGCGCCCGTTGTTTGGTAACGCCGCTCTAGCGTGCTATGCCACACTGCACGGCATCGACGCTCGCGCCGTGTAGTGGCGCGCACCGCCGTCGATCACGACAAGACATGGAGACAGACGATGCGGAATGCGGTCCGGCGCGGCCATCGCTCGCCTTTGGCAATTTTCGACTGGATTTCCGGCCCGCAACGCGCGGCCCGGCCTATCTCGCCCGGAACATCCCGCGTGTTCGGCTGCGGCATGCTGGCGCTCGCGCTGCTTTGTGCCGGTTGCGCGGAATCGTCGGCGCAGCGTGACGGCAACACGTCAATCGCGTCAACGAAGATCGAACGCACCAAAACCGAGCGGCTCGCCCGCGAGCAGCAGCTCGCACGTACCGTGCCGTCGCTCGCATCGATCAGCCTGACGCAACCGCGCCAGTTCACGCTGCGCGACTCGGGCCAGAACGGCGCGATGACGTTCCTGCGCGACGTCGATTTCCGTATCGTCAACAACCTCGGCTTCTTCATCCATCAGTTGTCCGCCACGCTGGTGCCGACGCAGGTCGGCGCGCCGATCGTGTTCGACGATCCGACGAGTTTCGAGATCGACGTGCATGAAGGCACGGTCACGCTCGACAACGCGAAGCTGACCGCGCTCTTCAACACCTACATCTTCGGCTACCGCAACGCGCCGCTGCGCAAGCTCGCCGTGTCGGCCGGCGACGGCGTGATTCACCTCCAAGGCGAGATGCAGCGCGACGGCTGGGTGCCGTTCTCGCTGACCGGCACGCTCGCGATCCGCGACGGCAGCCAGCTCGTGTTCCATCCGACGGGGGTGCGCGTTTCGGGCATCAACGCGCAGCCGGTGATGCGCGCGGCCAACGTGAAAATGGCCGACTTGCTGAAAGTCCAGACGCCGATCGCGCAACTCGCCGGCGACGATCTCGTGATGTCGGTCGACAAGCTGATGCCGCCGCCGCGCCTGAAACTCACGATCACCGCGGTGCGCGTGACACCGGCCGGCCTCGACCTGAAGCTCGACGACGGCACGCACGCCGGCTTCGCGATGCCTGCGAATGCGCCCCAGCAAGCCATGTACATTCGAGGCGGCGACGTGAAGTTCATGCGCTCGATGCCGATGAACGCGGACATCCTGATCGGCCCGGTCGACCCCGCGAAGCGCGACCAGACTTTCGTGTTCGACCTGTACCACTATCGCGACCAGGTGTCGGCCGGCTACTTCAATTTCGACGAAAGCGGTGCGATGGCGATCCGGATGCCTTCGTACACGGGCCCGGCCAGCGGCGCGCTGCTCGGCAACGCGGCCGCGCGCCTGAACGACAGCTTCCTCGCCGCGCAGCAGACTGCGCTGCGTGACATACGCCAGCACTGGGAAGCCTACGCACTCGCGGCGAACGCCACGCCCCCCGGCATGCAGAAGGTCGCCATGCGGCGCACGTCGACCACGCCGTTCAACGAGCGGCACGTGTCGAACCGCAACCCGACGATCCATCTGCGCAACGTCGATTTCAACCTGTCCGGGGATATCGGCTTTCACGTCGAGGATCTCGACGTGGAACTCGTATCGAAGCGGCCCGGCGAACCCGTCGATCTCGACGACCCGAACCAGTACGACATCCGGATTCTCGGCGGCACGGTCGTCGAGTCGTGGAAGGCGATGTCCGCGCTCTTCAACGACTATCTGCTCGATTACTCGCCGCGCTCGCTCAACGACCTGCAGCTGAGCGCGGACGGCACGAACCTGCGTGTCCAGGGCGGCATCAAGCTGTGGAACCATGTGCCCGGCGTCTGGCTGCCGACCGACATGAAGGGCTCGCTGTCCGTGCTCGACGACCGGCATCTCGCGTTCAAGCCATCCCAGGTGTCGGTGCTCGGGATTCCGCAGGCGAAGCTGCTGCGTTCGCTCGGCATCGAGCTCGCTTCGCTGACGCCGTTGCAGCGTCGCGGCGCGGAACTGCGCGGCGACACGCTCGTGCTCGACCAGTACACCGTGTTCCCGCCCCCCGTGCTGAACGGTAAGCTCGGCCAGGCAACGGTCGAGCGCGACGGGCTGCGCCTCACGTTCAGGCGTCTGGCGGGCTCGCCTGCGCCGCAACGGCCGCAGATCGATGCGCCGAGCTATATGTGGATGGAAGGCGGCGACATGAAGATGTTCAACGTGCTCGAACTGAACGTGCGCGCGCTGATCAGGAATTCGGCCGAGGCCGGCCCGATGCGTTTCGACCTGTACGGCTACCGCAGCCAGGTCGCGCAAGGTTCCGTGCGGATGCTGCCGGACGGCACGCTGGTCGTCGACATGGGCCAAAAGAATCCGCTCGCATCGCGTTGATGTGCATGCGCGACGCGCAGCAAAAAGCCCGGTGGCACGTCGCCAACCGGGCTTTTCATTTCATCCTTCGTACTTCGCGCTCAGTCGTGCTTCAGTCCGTCGATCACGTCGAGCAGCGCCTGCCGCAATGCAATTACGTCGACGGTTGCGCCCGGCTTGCCCGGTGTGCGCGCATCGGCGGCCTGGGCCTCCGGCTCGACGGGTGCCGGCGCGGCCCGCTCGCCGCCCGGTGAATCGAGCCGGTTGCGCGCGCCGTTGATCGTGAATCCCTGCTCGTACAACAACTCGCGAATCCGCCGGATCAGCAGCACTTCATGGTGCTGGTAATACCGACGATTGCCACGCCGCTTCACCGGCCGCAGTTGAGTAAATTCCTGTTCCCAATAACGCAGCACATGCGGCTTGACCCCGCACAGCTCGCTGACTTCACCGATCGTGAAGTAGCGCTTCGCGGGAATCGGAGGCAAGACGACTTTCTCAACCGTAGTGGTCATCGTCGGTTAACCGTCGGTAAAGGGTGCGCGGCGGCCGCGCGGAGACGTCAGCGCGCGGGGGCTTACTCCGCGCCGTTTTCGACCAGCGCCTTCAGCTTCTGGCTCGCGTGGAAGGTTACCACCCGGCGGGCGGCGATCGGAATCGCCTCGCCCGTCTTCGGATTGCGGCCCGGACGCTGCGGCTTGTCGCGCAGCTGGAAATTACCGAACCCCGACAGCTTGACGCTTTCGCCGTTTTCGAGCGCGTCGCGAATCACCTCGAAAAACGCCTCGACCATGTCCTTCGCTTCACGCTTGTTCAGCCCGACGCTGTCGAACAGCAACTCCGCCAGTTCCGCTTTCGTCAGCGTGGGCGTCTCGGTGGACGCCGGCGCCGAAGCATCGCGGTTCATGGCGCTGCGTTGCGCCGTCAGGAGGGCTTCGAATTCACTCGAGGTCATGTCGTTCATATCTGCCATACAGCGCGTTAAATCAAAACTTACGATCGGAAAAGGCCGCCCGCGAGCGGGCGGACCTCCTCCTTAGCCGCGCAGGCGCGCACCGGCGCGAGCCATCCGCTCGACCAGCGCCTGGATCGCCTGATCGACGACCTCGTCCTGTAGCGTGCCAGCCGCGTCCTGCAGCGTCACGCGGAAGGCAAGGCTCTTCTCGTGCGCGGCAAGGCCACCGGAAGTATTTGATTTTGCACGAAATTCGTCGAAGAGTACAACCTTCTGAACGAATCGGCAGGCCTCTTCGGCAAGCGCCTTCTTCATTTCGTCGAAAAGTGCCTGAACCTCGACCGCCTGATCGACGACAACGGCGATATCGCGACGAACCGGCGGGAATTTCGACACCTCGGTCGGCGTGGGCAACGCACGCGCAATCAGCGCGTCCGCGTCGATTTCGAACATCACCGGAGCGTGCGGCAGCTCGTACTTCTGCATCAGGCGCGGGTGCAACTCGCCGATCCAGCCAACCGCACGGCCGTCGACTTCGATTCGCGCGCTGCGCCCCGGATGGAGGGCCGGATGCTCCGCCTTCACGAAGCGTGCGGCTGCCGGCGCGAGCAGCGCCTCGAGATCGCCCTTCACGTCGAAGAAGTCGACCGCACGGGTCGCCACGCCCCACTGCTCGTCGAGCACCGGGCCATAGGCAAGCGCACCGACGCGCTTCGGCTGCACGTAGCCCTCGACCGTCAGCTCACCGGCCTTCGCCGACGCATCGGCGAGGAACACACGGCCAGCCTCGAACACGCGCACGCGATCTGCACGGCGGTTCAGGTTGTGGCGCAGCACGGAAATCAGGCTGCCGAACAGCGTCGTGCGCATCACCGAGAGCTGGCTCGCGATCGGGTTCAGCAGGCGGATCGGCTGGTCGTTGCCCGCGAAATCCTGCTCCCACTCCGCATCGACGAAGCTGAAGTTGACGGTTTCCGCGTAGTCGCGCGCGGCGAGCGCGTGACGGACATCGTGGATCGAACGCCGCGTCTCGTTGGTCGCGCGCATTTCGCTCGTCGCGACCGGCGGACGCGCCGGGATCTTCTCGAAGCCGTAGATCCGCGCGACCTCCTCGATCAGGTCTTCCTCGATCTCGATGTCGAAGCGATGCGACGGCGGCGTGACGAGGAACGCGTCGTCTTCACGCTCGAACGGCAGGCCGAGGCGCGTGAAGATGCTGGCGATCTCGTCGGCGCCGATCTGCACGCCGATGATGCGGTTCGCGCGCGACACGCGCATCTTCACCGGCGCGCGCTGCGGCAGGTTCACGGACTGATCGTCGACCGGGCCGGCCTTGCCGCCGCAGATCTCGAGGATCAGCTGCGTGATGCGCTCGACATGCTCGACGGTCGTCGCGTAATCGACGCCGCGCTCGAAGCGATGGGCCGCATCGGTCGAGAAGTTGTACTTGCGCGCGCGGCCGCGGATGCTGTCCGGCCACCAGAACGCGGCTTCCAGGTAGATGTTGGTCGTGTCGAGCGTGACGGCCGTGCTGTCGCCGCCCATGATGCCGGCCAGGCTTTCGACCTGGCGGTCATCCGAAATGACGCCGACCGTTTCGTCGAGTTCGACCGTGTTGCCGTTGAGCAGCTTCAGCGATTCGCCGCGCTTGCCCCAGCGCACCTCGATGCCACCGTGGATCTTGTCGAGATCGAACACGTGCGACGGGCGGCCGAGCTCGAACATCACGTAGTTCGAGATGTCGACGAGCGCCGACACGCTGCGCTGGCCGGAGCGCTCGAGGCGCTCGATCATCCACTGCGGGGTCTTCGCACGCGCGTTCACGCCGCGGATCACACGACCCGAGAAGCGACCGCACAGATCGGGGGCGGCAATGCGCACCGGCAGCGTTTCGTCGAGTTCGACGCGCACCGGGCGGATATCGACCGGCGTCAGCGGCGCACCGGTGATCGCGGCCGTCTCGCGCGCAATGCCGAACACGGACAGGCAATCGGCCTTGTTCGGCGTCAGCTTGATTTCGAAGATCGTGTCGTCGAGATTGAGCGTCTCGCGGATGTCCTGGCCGACCGGCGTATCTTCCGGCAGCACCAGCAGGCCGCTGTGATCCTCGGACAGCTTCAGTTCACGTGCCGAGCACAGCATCCCCTGGCTCTCCACGCCGCGCAGCTTCGACAGCTTGATCGCGAACGGCTTGCCACCCTCTTCCGCCGGCGGCAGTTCCGCGCCGACCAGCGCGACCGGCACCTTGATGCCGGGCGCGACGTTCGGTGCGCCGCAGACGATATTCAGCGTCGCGCCGGTGCCGGCATCGACCTGGCAGACATTGAGCTTGTCCGCATCCGGATGCTTGACGACTTCGAGCACGCGGCCGACGACGATCTTCGACGTCGGCGGCGCAGCCTTGCTCAGCGATTCGACTTCGAGCCCCGCCATCGTCAGCGCGTGCGACAGTTCGTCGGTCGTCAGCTGCGGGTCGACAAAGGTTCTCAACCAGGATTCAGGGAATTGCATGGATGTCTACGTTCGAAACAGGTTAGATCGACGCCCGGGCCCCGTCGGATCGTCCGTCGGGGCGTGCACGGGCACAGGTCGGCGCGGCGCGCGGCGTTACGCGAACTGGCGCAGGAAACGCAGGTCGTTCTCGAAGAACAGCCGGAGATCCTGGACGCCGTAGCGCAGCATCGTCAGGCGCTCGAGGCCGCTGCCGAACGCGAAGCCGATGTAGCGCTCGGGATCGAGGCCCATGTTGCGAATCACGGTCGGATGCACCTGCCCCGAACCGGAAATCTCGAGCCACTTGCCGGCGTTCTTGCCTTGCTCGAACATCATGTCGATCTCGGCCGACGGTTCCGTGAACGGGAAATACGACGGACGGAAGCGCACGAGGATGTCGTCGCGCTCGAAGAATTTTTTCAGGAAGTCGGTATAGACGCCCTTGAGATCGGCGAAGCTGATGTTTTCGTCGATCCACAGCCCCTCGACCTGATTGAACATCGGCGAGTGGGTCGCATCGCTGTCGACGCGATACGTGCGGCCCGGCGCGATCACCTTGATCGGCGGACGGTTCATGCGCGCGTAACGCACCTGCATCGGGCTCGTGTGCGTGCGCAGCAGCAGCTGGCGGCCGTCGGCATCCTTGCCTTCGACGTAGAAGGTGTCCTGCATCGAACGCGCCGGATGGTTCTCCGGGCTGTTCAGCGATGTGAAGTTGTACCAGTCGGTCTCGATTTCGGGGCCGTCTGCCACATCGAAGCCGATCGAGCCGAAAATCTGTTCGACACGCTCCCACGTGCGCATCACGGGGTGCAGGCTGCCTGCACCGGCGCCGCGGCCCGGCAACGTCACGTCGATCGACTCGGCGGCGAGGCGCTGGTTCAGCAGCGCGTCGGCCAGTGCCTGACGGCGTGCGGTCAGCGCGGCTTCAACCTGCTGCTTCGCGACGTTGATGCGTGCGCCTTCGGTCTTGCGTGCTTCGGGATCGAGCTTGCCGAGGCCCTTCAACAACTCGGTCAGCGCACCCGACTTGCCGAGAAATCGTGCTTTCTCGTTTTCGAGCGTGGTGATGTCGGCAGCCTGTTCGAAGGACTGCTGCGCGTCGGCGACAATCTGGTCCAGATCCATAGATCCCATCATTTCCAACGTCATTCGGTCTTGGCGAGCGAAATCGCACACCAAACAAAAAAGGGGCTCGGAAGAGCCCCGTTTTCGCTGCAGCGGCCGAAACTACCGGAGCATCGCTGCAACTAACCACGCAGTGCTAATTTCGCAATTAGGCTGCAACGGCGGCTTTCACCTGCTTGACGATCGCAGCAAAAGCAGCCTTGTCGAACACCGCCATGTCAGCCAGCACCTTACGGTCGAGTTCGATCGACGCCTTCTTCAGGCCGTTGATGAACACGCTGTAGGTCATGTCGTGCTGACGAACCGCCGCGTTGATACGCGTAATCCACAGTGCGCGGAACACACGCTTCTTGTTGCGACGATCGCGATATGCGTACTGACCAGCGCGCATCACCGCCTGCTTGGCGATGCGGTAGACGTTATTGCGGCGACCGCGATAACCCTTGGCCAGGTTGATGATCTTCTTGTGGCGGGCCCGTGCGGTTACCCCACGTTTGACTCGAGGCATGTTTCTCTCCTTAGAGTATCGATTGAGGGGTTACGCGAACGGCAGCATCGCGCGGACGGAGTTCAGATCGGAATCATGAACTGCCGTTGCGCCGCGCAGGTGGCGCTTGTTCTTCGTGGTTTTCTTGGTCAGGATGTGACGCTTGAAGGCTTGACCGCGCTTGACGGTACCGCCCGGACGCACCACGAAGCGCTTTGCAGCGCTCTTCTTGGTCTTCATCTTAGGCATGACGAACAACTCCAGTTTATTAGATGGCGATGGGTGTGCGGTTGGCTTGCGCCCTTGACCCGCCCTTCGAAACCCAGTCCACTTGTGTACGGCGAACCGCTTGCGCAGCCGCCGTCATTGCTGGCGCGCCGCCCTGATCGGGCAACGCGCCGAACCACTGCGAACCTGCGCGCGAAGCGCGCGGGCCCGTTACTTCTTTTTCTTCGGCGAGAGCACCATGATCATCTGGCGCCCTTCCATCTTCGGCATCTGCTCGACCTGGCCGACTTCCTCGAGATCCGTGCGCAGACGCTCAAGCATCCGCATACCGATTTCCTGGTGAGCCATTTCGCGACCGCGGAAACGCAACGTGATCTTCGTCTTGTCGCCTTCTTCGAGGAAGCGCACGAGATTGCGGAGCTTGACGTTGTAATCCCCGTCATCGGTACCCGGGCGGAACTTGACTTCCTTGACCTGGATGACCTTCTGCTTCAGCTTCGCTTCGTGCTGCTTCTTCGATTCCTGGTACTTGAACTTGCCGTAATCCATCAGACGGCAAACCGGGGGAACCGCTTGCGGCGCGATTTCCACCAGGTCAACATCCAGTTCTTCCGATTTACGGAAAGCATCAGCGAGTTTTACGATACCGAGCGGTTCGTTCTCGATCCCGACCAGACGCACTTCCGGCGCAGTGATTTCACCGTTGATGCGATGCGACGACTTATCAGTAGCGATGTTACGTTTCCTCTAAAAATTAAAAAAACGAGCCGCGCTGCCAGGGCGGTTACTTGAACGAGCGCAGGTCTTCCTGCAGACGCTCAACGAAGGCTTCGACCGGCATCACGCCAAGATCGACGCCGCCACGGGCACGCACGGCTACCGTTTGCGCATCACGCTCCTTATCACCCACGACGAGGAGATAAGGCACCTTTTCCAGCGTGTGCTCGCGTATTTTATAGCTAATCTTCTCATTGCGCAAATCGGCCGTCACTCTAACCCCTTGTTTTTGCAACGATTGGGCCAGAGATTGCGCATATTCGGCCTGACTTTCGGCAATATTGAGCACAACTGCCTGGAACGGCGCGAGCCAGGCAGGCATTGCACCAGCGTGGTGCTCGATCAAAATGCCGAGGAAACGCTCCATCGAACCGACGATCGCACGGTGCAACATCACCGGCCGGCGACGGCTGCTGTCGTCGGCAACATACTCGGCGCCGAGGCGTTCCGGCAGCACCATGTCGAGCTGCAGCGTACCGCACTGCCACGAACGGCCGAGCGCATCCTTGATGTGGTACTCGATCTTCGGACCGTAGAACGCGCCCTCACCCGGCAATTCTTCCCACGTCAGACCGCAGGCGGTCAGTGCGTCGCGCAGGCCCTGCTCGGCACGATCCCACGTCTCGTCCGTGCCCGCACGCTGATCCGGGCGCAGCGACAGCTTGATGTCGATGTGATCGAAACCGAAGTCCTTGTACACGCTCATCGCCAGCGTATTGAACGCGATCGACTCCGAGATGAACTGGTCTTCCGTACAGAAGATGTGCGCATCGTCCTGCACGAAGCCGCGCACGCGCATCAGGCCGTGCAGCGCGCCCGATGCCTCGTTGCGGTGGCACGAACCGAATTCCGCGTAGCGCAGCGGCAGGTCGCGATACGAGCGCAAACCGTGCTTGAACACCTGGACGTGACCCGGGCAGTTCATCGGCTTGATCGCGTAGTCGCGCTTCTCCGACTCCGTCGTGAACATGTTCTCGCGGTAGTTCTGCCAATGGCCCGACGCCTCCCACAGCGAGCGGTCCATGATCATCGGCGTCTTGATCTCGAGGTAGCCGGCTTCGTTCACCCGGCGGCGCATGTATTGCTCGACCTGCTGCCACAGCGCCCAGCCCTTCGGATGCCAGAACACCATGCCCGGCGACTCTTCCTGCATGTGGAACAGGTCGAGCTGCTTGCCGAGCTTGCGGTGGTCGCGCTTTTCCGCTTCCTCGAGCATGTGCAGGTACTGGTCCTGGTCTTCCTTCTTCGTCCAGGCCGTGCCGTAGATGCGCTGCAGCTGCTCGTTCTTCGAATCGCCGCGCCAGTACGCGCCCGCGACCTTCATCAGCTTGAAGACCTTCAGCTTGCCCGTCGACGGTACGTGCGGGCCGCGGCACAGATCGGTAAAGCCGCCGTGCGAATACAGCTTGATTTCGTCGCTCTGCGGAATCGATTCGATGATCTCGGCCTTGTACTTCTCGCCGATGCTGCGGAAGTAGCCCGCCGCTTCGTCGCGCGACACGACACGGCGCGTCACGGGCTCGTCCTTCTTCGCGAGCTCCTGCATGCGCTTTTCGATCTTCTCCAGATCTTCAGGCGTAAACGGACGGTTGTACGAGAAGTCGTAATAGAAGCCGTTGTCGATCACCGGGCCGATCGTCACCTGCGCGTCCGGATACAGTTCCTTCACCGCGTATGCGAGCAAGTGCGCCGTCGAGTGGCGAATGATGTCGAGGCCGTCGGCATCCTTGTCGGTCACGATCGCGAGCGACGCGTCGCGGTCGATCACGGCCGACGTATCGACGAGCTCACCATCGAGCTTGCCACCAAGCGCAGCCTTCGCAAGGCCGGGACCGATCGAGGCTGCAACCTCGGCAACTGTCACCGGATGCTCGTATTGTCGAACTGAGCCGTCAGGCAAGCGTATCGAAACCATAGCAATCTCCGTGATGCCGACAGTGGGCGGCAGACCAGGTACGCGACATGAAAATCGCGCGGGAAAATTTCGCGACAAAAAAAATGCGGCCCCGCTTTCGAGGGGCCGCATTCGATACTTCACTCAGACTGAAAGGGCGAAAGGGTTCCTCGACTAGCGTCGCTCCGAAAAGGTTTCGGTCAACGTTCGCGGTGTCATAACCGTATTCGCCTTGTTCGCGTTGAGTTATTTACTGCATCGAACACCCGGAGACCGGGCATTCTCAATTCGTTGGTAGGCTCGATTGGACTCGAACCAACGACCCCCACCATGTCAAGGTGGTGCTCTAACCAGCTGAGCTACGAGCCTAGAGAAGCTAAGATTATATGGAGCCGTTACCGGCTTGGCAAGTGTTTTTATGCGGTCGCAGCAAAATAACGGGGCTCCAACCCCATATCATGCCTTCCGCCCCGCCCGCACGACGCCTTGCACCTCGCCGAGCAGCGCGCACGCGCGCTGCACCTGCGCCGAGTTCGACACCTCGACCGTGAACTGCATGAATGCCGCATTGCGGCGGCTCTGCGTCTTCACGCCCACCACGTTCATCTTCTCGCGCGCGAACACTTCGGAGATATCGCGCAGCAACCCTTGCCGGTCGCTTGCCTCGATCATCAGGTCGACCGGATAGACGGACGCACCGCGCCCGCCGAGTACGTCGGCCGACCAGGTCGTCTGCAGCACGCGCTCCGGCGCGCGCTCGACCATCCGGCGGAACGTCGGGCAATCGGTGCGGTGGATCGACATCCCCTTGCCGCGCGTGACGAAACCGCTGATCGGATCAGGCGGCGCCGGACGGCAGCAGCGCGCGAGCTGGGTCAGCAGCGCGTCGACGCCCACGACCAGCACGCCGGTCGACGCGCCGTGCGCCACGCTCGCGCCGCTGCTGCGCTTCTCGAAATCGGCGGGCGCTTCGGGCGCCGGCTCCGGCGGCGGCGCATCGGACAGCGCGTGCTCGACATTGCGCAGGCTGAACTCTTCCTTGCCGACGACCGAGAACAGCTCCTCGGGCGACTTGAAGCCGAGCTTCGCGGCGAGATTGTCCAGGTTGACCGATGTCTTGCCCTCGCGCTGCAGCGTCTTTTCGACGAGCGCGCGGCCATGCGAGATGTTTTCTTCCTGCTCGATCGAGTTGAACCATGCACGCACCTTCTGACGCGCACGCGGGCTCTTCATGTAACCGAGCTGCAGGTTCAGCCAGTCGCGCGACGGCCCGCCCTCCTTCACCGCGACGATCTCGACCGTCTGGCCGTTTGCGAGCGGCGTGTTGAGCGGCACCATCGCGCCGTCGACGCGCGCGCCACGGCAGCGATGGCCAAGCTCACTGTGCAGGTGGTACGCGAAATCGACCGGCGTCGCGCCCTGCGGCAACGCGATCACACGCGCCTGCGGCGTCAGCACGTAGATGTGGTCGTCGTCGAGCGACGTCTCGCGCAATTGGGCCCACGCCTTGTCGCCCGACTTTTCCGCGCCGTCCTCGACGTCATCCTTCCACGCGAGCAACTGCCGCAGCCATGCGATCTTCTCGTCGTATTTGTCGCTCGCCGAGAACTGGCCGCCGTAGCCGCGCGCGCCGGCCTCCTTGTAGCGCCAGTGCGCGGCGACGCCGTACTCGGCGAAACGGTGCATCTCCTGCGTGCGGATCTGCACCTCGAACGCGCGGCCGTCATCGCCGATCACGACCGTATGCAGCGACTTGTAGCCGTTCGGCTTCGGCCGCGAGATGTAATCGTCGAACTCCTTCGGCACCGGCTGCCACAGGTGATGCACGATGCCGAGCACCGCGTAGCAATCCTTGATGTCCGGCACGATCACGCGAAACGCGCGCACGTCGTACAGCTCGGAGAAATCGAGCTCCTTGCCGCGCATCTTGCGCCAGATGCTGTAGATATGCTTCGGCCGGCCGCTCACATCGGCCTGGATGTGCGCGTCCGCCAGCTCCTGCTGCAACCGGTCGATCGCCTGCGTGACGTACGCTTCGCGCTCGATGCGCTTCTCGTCGAGCAGCTTCGCGATCCGCTTGTAGGTGACAGGATCCTCGAAGCGGAACGCGAGATCCTCGAGCTCCCACTTCAGTTGCCAGATACCGAGACGGTTCGCGAGCGGCGCATAGATCTCGAGCGTCTCGCGCGCGACGTCGGGCGGCGGGTCGATCTTCGCGGCCGCGTAGTAGCGCAGCGACTGCAGGCGCGACGCGAGCCGGATCAACACCACGCGGATGTCTTGCGCGAACGCGAGCAGCATCTTGCGCAGCGCCTCGATCTGCGTACGCCGCTCTTCCGCCGTGTCGCGCCCCGCATCGGGCACCGCGTTCTGCGCGGCACGCAGGCTGACGGTACCGAGCCGCAACAGCTTGCGCACGTCGGACACGAGCCGCGCCACTTC
This sequence comes from Burkholderia sp. 22088, assembly GCF_052045915.1. Taxonomy (NCBI): domain Bacteria; kingdom Pseudomonadati; phylum Pseudomonadota; class Betaproteobacteria; order Burkholderiales; family Burkholderiaceae; genus Burkholderia; species Burkholderia sp. 22088. Next base: position 91,142 of record NZ_JBQEPY010000001.1, on the reverse strand, counting down.
GTCGCCGAAACGCTCGGTGAGTTCGCGCTCGGGGTCGCTCAGGTGCGGCGTCAGCACGAACAGTGCGGCCGCCTGCATCGCGGGCGGATCGACGTTCAGCGTGCGCATGATCGACGCCGTGCCCGCCGAGTGATCGGCGAGCAGTTCGCCCGACGACAGGCGCGCGTCGCCGGCCCGTTCGCGCACGAACGCGAGCACGTCGTCGAACGACGGTGCCGCGACGGGGGAAGCGGAAACGGACTCGGTCATTGCTTGGCCTGGCGGAATGCGATCATCGTCGGGTTACGTCCGGTTCAGCTCCGCTGTGCGGCGACCACCACGATCTCGACGAGCAACGCCGGATCCGCGAGCTTCGCCTCGACGGTGGCGCGCGGCGGCGTGTTGCCCTGCGCGACCCATGCGTCCCACTCCGCATTCATGCCGTCGAAATTCGCCAGATCGGAAATGTAGATCTGCACCGACAGCAGATGCGCCTTGTCGCTGTTCGCTTCGGCGAGCAGGCGGTCGATGTGGCCGAGCACTTCGCGCGTCTGGCCCTTGATGTCCTGCGTGGTGTCTTCGGCGATCTGGCCGGCCAGATACACGGTACCGTTGTGGATCGCGGTTTCGGAGAGTCGGGCCCCGACGTGGTGACGAATGACTGCCATGGAATGTTCCGGTCGTGAGTGGATGGAGATTCGGGTGACGGCACGGCCCGCGTGCCGTCGAACCGCATATTATGACGCGTTTATGCGCCGCCTTCGACGAAAAACCGCCGCGCGAGCGCAATCTGGCCTGCGTCGACGAACGCCGGCGCATGGCCCGCCCCTGGAATCTCGGCGTGCGTGACATGTCGGCCACGACGCACCATCTCGGCCACCGTCTCGCGCGACAGCAGGTCGGACGTCTCGCCCCGCACGACGAGCAGCGATGCATCCGTCGTCTCGATGGCATGCCACAGCGCGGCCTCGCCGAGTGCGGCCAACTCGGGCGTGGTTGCCTTGAACGGCTCGGCGATGCGCGGATCGTAGCGGACCGTCCAGCCACCTTCGGGCAGTTCGCGCAACAGCGGCCCGTTGATCTCGCGCCACTCGTCGGCGCTCAGCGCACCGAACGGCAGCGACAGCGACGTCAGATAGTCGATGCCCTCCTGCTCGGTCGCAAAGCGCGGCTGCACGCCGAGATATTCGCCGATGCGCGTCAGCGAATCGGGTTCGATGCGCGGGCCGACGTCGTTGACGATCATCCGGCGTAGCGGCGATCCGGGCAGCCCCGCGAACGCCATGCCGATCAGGCCGCCCATCGACGTGCCGAACCAGTCGACCGATTCGACGTCGAGTCGCGCGATCAGCGTCACCATGTCGGCCACGTATTGCGGAATCGCGTAGAGCCGCGGATCGGCCAGCCAGTCCGATTGGCCGCGCCCGACGATGTCGGGGCAGACGACGCGATACGTATCGGACAGTGCCGTGGCAAGCCGGTCGAAATCGCGCCCGGAACGGGTCAGGCCGTGCACGCAAACCAGCACGCGCGGGTTCGCGGGATCGCCCCACTCGGTATAGGCGACGTGGTGAAGGCCGGCCGCGCTCGCACACTGCACGCGCCGCTGACGGGGAATCGGGGAGTTCACTGGGGAAGTGGGCATCGGAGGCGTCCTGCCGAACGGTGCGGCGCGATGGCATGTGGGCCCGGCCCGCCAGGGCAGCCGGGGGATGCGATCGATTGTAAACCCGTTCCGGATCACGAGTCGCCTGACCACCCTTGCGGGCTTGCGGCTCGTGCGAGCGCCAATGAAATGTCACGCGGCCGTGCGGAATCGGGCGCGGTGTTCCGTGTTCAGCAGGCTGCCGATCCAGCCTCCCCTGCGGCCGCGGCGACGGCGCCGCAAACGCACCATCGCGCACCGGCCCGTCATGACCGGGAAAGCGCGGCTATTTCTGCATGACCGCGCCGATGCTCGCACCGACCACGCACAGCGTGCCGGCGACCTGCAGCGTGCTCATCGGCTGCGCCAGCACGACATAACCGATCCCCGCAGCGATCGCGGGCTCGGCGCTCATCAGGATGCCGAATGCCGATGCGCTCATCCGTCGCAACGCAATCAGTTCGAGCACGTAAGGAAACAGCGGGACGAGCACCGCCAGATACGCGGCATCGATCAGTTGGCCGGCCGGCAAGTGGCCGCCGCTTTGCGCCAGCCCGAACGGCGTCGTGACGAGCGCGGCCACGAACAGCGACGCGGACAGCCCTTGCAGCCCTTCGAACAGCGTGCCGACACGCTTCATCAACACGATATAGGCGGCCCAGCCAAGCGCAGAGCCGACCGGGAAGACCAGCGCGGCCGGCGCCGTCACCCACATGCCGTCCTGCCGCGCCAGCAGCAGCACGCCAGCCAGCGCAAGTGCCGGCCATGCCAGCATCGCCGGCTTGCGCACGCCGATCGTGGCGACCGCCAGCGGCCCGAGAAAGTTGATCGCGACCGCCAGCCCGAGCGGCACGCGACGCACGGCTTCGAAGAAGCACAGCGTCATCGCGGCCATCGCCGTGCCGAGCGCGATGGCCGCGATCCAGCGCTGCCGCGAATAGGTGTGGAGCGGCGGCCGGACGACAACGGCCAGCGCGAGCGCGGCGAAACAGAGCCGCAGCCAGGTCGTGCTGACGGTGCCGTACTCGATCGTCGCCGGCCTCGACAGCGCCGCGCCGAGCTGCACGCTGCACATCGACGCGACGGCCAGCAGCGGCGCCACCGCATTCGTGAAAGGTGACGCCACGCGCTGCGCGACATCCGGTCGTACCGTACTCGATTCCTCGCTCATGCAACCGCTCCGGTTCAGTGACACGCCGATGCTAACCGCGGCCGCATGCTTGATATAAGCTGATAATTCTTATGCCCGCATCAGGAATATTGATGACCCGCGATCTCGACAGCACCCTGCTGCGCACGTTCGTCACCGTGGTCGAAACCGGCAGCGTCAGCACGGCGGCAACAGCGCTACATCGCACGCAGGCCGCCGTCAGCATGGCGCTGCGACGGCTCGAGGATGAAGTCGGCCAGCGCCTGCTCGAACGCTCGCCGCGCGGCGTCACGCCGACGGCCGCGGGCAACATGCTGCTGCCCTATGCACACCAGCTGCTCGGCGTCGGGCTCGCCGCACGCGCTGCGCTCGCCGCAGGCGACATCTCGGGCACCGTCCGGCTCGGTGTCCTCGAGGACATCGCCGTCGGCCGTCTGCCGCACGCGTTGCGACAGTTCGCAGCGTCATTTCCGAACGTCGCGCTCGAGATCGTCGTCGACACGAGCCCCGTCCTGTCGCAGCGACTCTCGAGCCACGCACTGGATTTCGTGATCGGCGACCCCGCGCTGATCCGGGCAGAGCCGCTCGCGACATGGCAGCATCCGCTGCACTGGGCCGCCGCAGCCACCACCAACCGGCTCCCTCGCAACGAACCGGTGCCGATCGTTGCGTTCGGCGGCACCTGCCCGTGGCAGGAAAAGCTGTTCGCGATGTTGCGCGACGCCGGCCGTGCGTGGCGCGTCATCTGCACCAGCACGAGCCTGTCCGCGATCCAGTCGGCGGTCGAGGCAGGCCTCGGCGTCGCGGTACTGCTCGACTGGAACGTGCGTCGCGACACGATGCGCGCACTCGATCCGCTGGCAGCCGGGTTGCCCGCGCCACCCGCCGCGGATTTCGGGCTGTTCAGCCGCGCGGACCTCGGCGATCACACGTCGGCGGCAGTCACGCTGCAACGCTTCCTGTTTCATGCGCTGCAGCTGGATTCACCCGACGACGGCACACCCACCGGCGAACAACGCTTGGAATCGTTGCAGACCGCCGTCTGACGCGGCCGGGCGCGCATGCCACAAACATAAACGCCCCGCATGCCTGACGGCATGCGGGGCGAATCGACATGAAGAAAACTCAGGCGACCGCGCTGACGTCGAGCGGCGCGCCCGTCTTTGCCTGGATCTCGTCGGCGCTCACGCCATCGGCAAGCTCGAGGACCTTCAGGCCGGACGGCGTCACTTCGATCACGCCGAGATCGGTGATGATCAGGTCGACCACACCGACACCCGTCAACGGCAGGTTGCATTCCTCGAGGATCTTGTGCTGATCGCCCTTCGCGACATGCTCCATCAGCACGACGACACGCTTCACGCCGGCGACGAGATCCATCGCGCCGCCCATCCCCTTGATCATCTTGCCGGGGATCATCCAGTTCGCGAGGTCACCCTGCTTGCTGACCTGCATCGCGCCGAGGATCGCGAGGTTGATGTGGCCGCCGCGGATCATCGCGAACGAATCGGCCGACGAGAAGATCGACGAGCCCGGCAGCGTCGTGACGGTTTGCTTGCCGGCGTTGATGAGATCGGCGTCGACTTCGTCTTCGGTCGGCGACGGGCCGATGCCGAGCAGGCCGTTCTCCGACTGCAGCCACACCTCGACGCCTTCCGGCACGTGGTTCGCGACGAGCGTCGGCAGGCCGATGCCGAGGTTCACGTAGAAGCCGTCCTGCAGTTCCTTCGCCGCGCGCGCGGCCATCTGGTCACGATTCCAGGCCATGTCAGTCTCCTTTCGCGCGTACGACGCGTTGTTCGATGCGTTTTTCGGGCGTCGCGTTCAGCACGATGCGCTGCACGAAAATCCCCGGCGTGTGGATGTGATCCGGATCGAGCTCGCCGTTCTCGACGATTTCCTCGACCTCCGCGACGGTGATCTTGCCGGCCATCGCGCACATCGGGTTGAAGTTGCGCGCGGTGCGGCGATAGATCAGGTTGCCCGACTTGTCGGCCTTCCAGGCCTTCACGAGCGCGACATCGGCCGTCAGCGACGGCTCGAGCACGTAGTGGCGATCGCCGAACTGGCGCGTTTCCTTGCCTTCCGCGATCACGGTGCCGTAGCCCGTGTTCGTGAAGAACGCCGGGATGCCCGCGCCGCCCGCACGCAGCTTTTCGGCGAGCGTGCCTTGCGGCGTGAATTCGAGTTCGAGTTCGCCGGCCAGGTACTGGCGCTCGAACTCCTTGTTCTCCCCGACGTACGACGAGATCATCTTCTTGATCTGGCGCGTTTCCAGCAACAGGCCGAGGCCGAAACCGTCGACGCCCGCGTTGTTGCTGATGCAGGTGATGCCCTTGACGGCCGAATCGCGCAACGCCGCGATCAGCGCCTCCGGAATCCCGCACAGGCCGAAGCCGCCCACCGCGAAGGTCTGTCCGTCACGGACGATCCCTTCCAGCGCGGCAGCCGCGCTTGGATAGACTTTGTTCATCTGTTGTCCCTTCCTCTATGGAAACCAGCGAAACCGGTTCACGCGCCACGTGGCCCGCAAGCCCGCCGCATCATTCTATGCATGCACGGCGATGCCTGCGTCGAGGCGCGCTGTTTTTATACCGCGGCAAACCGCCACGAGATGCCTGAAAGGGTACGATGCGGCGCGGATGCGGCACAATACGCAAAAATACATAAGCGTTTGCCTCCGCTTGCCTGCGCCATGCCCGCTCTCGATTACCAGACCGCCTTCCATCTCGCGCCGCTCGGCCTCGTCCTGTCGCGCGACCGCGTGATCGAGGATTGCAACGACGCGCTCGCGTCGATCTTCCGCTGCGTGCGGGCCGACCTGATCGGGAAATCGTACGAGGTGCTCTACCCGTCGACGGACGAATTCCAGCGAATCGGCGAACGTATCGCGCGCATGATGGCCGCAAACGGCATCTACTCGGACGACAGAATCATGAAACGCGCGGACGGCGAGCTGTTCTGGTGCCACGTCACCGGCCGCGCGCTCGACCGCACCGCACCGCTCGCGGCAGGCGTCTGGACCTTCGAGGATTTGAGCGCGACGCGCCGGGTCGCCGTCGAACTGACCCCGCGCGAGCGCGAGATCGCGGCCCAGCTCGCGACCGGCAAGACCAGCAAGCAGATCGGGCGCGTGCTCGACATCAGCTCGCGCACGGTCGACATCTACCGCGCGCGGCTGATGCGCAAGTACGGCACAAACAATACGCCGGAGCTGCTGCAGCGCCTGCTCGGGCAGTGAATGGCGGCTCCCGTATGACAATCGGCCGCGCATGGCGGCCGATTCGTGAAACAGGCAGGCATGGCGTGCCGCCGGCGCCCGGGCGCCGGCCTCGCCGTGCCGGCACTCAGCCGACCTTCGTCGCGAGCGCGCGCTCGATCGTGTCGCGCAGCAACTGGGGCAGCGGTACCGACTTGCCGAGCGCGTAGTCGACCCACACGCAGCGCGCCTTGCCGCGCGCATAGACGTGCTGCGGATCGTCCGCGCGCGTAAGCTCGAAACCGGTGTCGAAGCTGCTCCGGCCGGGTTTCGCGGCCGACATCTTCGCGATCACGTCGCCCGGATAGTGCAGTTGCTTGAGGAATTCCATCGACGCCGTGACGATGACGGGCCCCTGCCCCTCGCCATTGCCGCCGGCGATGCCGAGCTCCTCGAACCACGAGATCCGTGCCTGCTCCATGTAGCGGAAATAGACCGTGTTGTTCACATGGCCGAACGCGTCCATGTCGCCCCAGCGGATCGGCATCGACATCTCAAATACGGGGGAGTAATCGCTTGTTGCGCTCATTGCAGTCTTCTGTGTTGCTGAATGTCATCCGCTCAGGCGAGGCCGAAGCCGTCGTCGGCGGAGATAATCGAGCCATTGATGAACTGCGACTCGTCGGCCGCGAGCAGCAACAACAGCCCGTCGAGATCCTGCGGCTTGCCGACGCGCCGGCGCGGCAGCATCGACTGCAGCTTCTGGCCCTGCTCGGTTTCCCACAGGTAATGATTGATTTCGGTATCGATATAACCCGGACAGATCGCGTTGACGTTGATCCCGTGGCGCCCCCACTCGAGCGCCATCGCGCGCGTCATCTGCACGACCGCGGCCTTGCTCATCGCGTACAGCCCGATCTGCGGGAACACGCGCAGGCCGGCCACCGACGCGATATTGATGATCCGGCACGGCGGCTTGCCGTTGCCGCTGCCGTTCGCGCGCATGATCATCCGCTTCGCGACTTCCTGCGCGACGAAAAACGCGCCGCGCGTGTTGGTATCGAACACGAACTCGAAATCGGCCGGCGTCACGTCGACGAGCTTCTGCATCGTCGAGACACCCGAATTGTTCACGAGGATGTCGATCGTGCCGGCCTCCGTTTCCGCATGCGCGACCGCCGCCTTGATGCTCTGGACGTCGGTGACGTCGAGCGACACGACGTGCGCGGCGCCGCCCGCCGCCTCGATCTCGGCACGCAACTCCTTCAGGCGCTCGACGCGACGACTCGCGAGCACGACCTTTGCACCGGCCTGCGACAGCACCTGCGCAAAACGCTGCCCCAGGCCGCTCGACGCCCCCGTGACCAGCGCAACCTTGCCTTCCAGATTGATCGAACGACCCATTTGCACATCCCCTTTCGATGTCGTTTCGCCGCTACGGGCAGCACGGCCCGAGCGGCATTACCCTAGCACAAAAATAGAACGATCGTGCTAATCTAGCCGCATGCTGTTGCGGCAAGCGTTTCGTTTCGCAGACAATACGCTCCCGAATAAAAGCATTCTAACGGTTAGAGGAACGCCAATGACCCCCGCAAGCCTCATCGAGCAATATGGCCCGCGCGAATCGATGGAATACGACGTCGTGATCGTCGGCGGCGGCCCCGCCGGGCTGTCGGCGGCGATCCGGCTCAAGCAGCTGGCCGCCGAGAAAGGCACCGAGATCGGCGTGTGCGTGCTCGAGAAAGGTTCCGAGATCGGCGCGCACATCCTGTCGGGTGCGGTGATGGACCCGCGCGCGATCACCGAACTGTTCCCCGACTGGAAGGAACGCGGCGCGCCGCTCGACGTCGAGGTGACGGAAGACCGCTTCCTGTTCCTGTCCGAGAAAAGCGCGATCACCACGCCGAACTGGGCGCTGCCCGCCAACTTCCAGAACCACGGCAACTACGTGATTTCGCTCGGTAATGTCACGCGCTGGCTCGGCCAGCAGGCCGAAGCGCTGGGCGTCGAGATCTTCCCGGGCTTCCCGGCCGCCGAGATCCTGTACAACGACGACGGCTCCGTGAAAGGCGTCGCGACCGGCAACATGGGCGTGGGCAAGGACGGCGAGCCGACCGAGAACTTCCAGCTCGGCATGGAACTGCACGCGAAGTACACGCTGTTCGCCGAAGGCTGCCGCGGCCACCTCGGCCGCCAGTTGATCTCGAAGTTCAAGCTCGACGCGAACGCCGATCCGCAGGCGTACGGGATCGGCATCAAGGAGCTGTGGGAAATCGATCCCGCCAAGCACAAGCCGGGCCTCGTGATCCACACGGCCGGCTGGCCGCTGAAGTCGGACACCTACGGCGGCTCGTTCCTGTATCACATGGACAACAACCAGGTCGTGGTCGGCTTCGTGGTGGGCCTCGGCTACACGAACCCGTACCTGTCGCCGTTCGAGGAATTCCAGCGCTACAAGACGCACCCGTCGATCCGCGCATTCCTCGAAGGTGGCAAGCGCGTGTCGTACGGCGCGCGCGCGATCACGGCGGGCGGGCTGCTGTCGCTGCCGAAGACGGTGTTCCCGGGCGGCGCGCTGATCGGCGACGACGCGGGCTTCCTGAACGCATCGCGGATCAAGGGCAGCCACGCGGCGATCAAGACCGGCATGCTGGCCGCCGACGCCGCGTTCGACGCGGTGCAGGCGGGCCGCCAGTCGGACGAGCTCAACGCCTACCCGGATGCCTTCAAGCAATCGTGGCTGTACACGGAGCTGTACCGCGCGCGCAACTTCAAGCAGTGGATGGCGAAGGGGCTGTACCTCGGTACGCTGATGGTCGGCCTCGAGCAGAAGGTGATGGGCGGCAACGTGCCGTGGACGCTGCACCACAAGCATGCGGACCACGAGATGCTGAAGCCGGCGTCGCAGTGCGAGCCGATCGAGTACCCGAAGCCGGACGGCAAGCTGACGTTCGACCGGCTGTCGTCGGTGTTCATCTCGAACACGAACCATGAAGAGAACCAGCCGGCGCACCTGACCCTGAAGGATGCAAACGTGCCGGTGAACGTGAACCTGCGCACGTATGCGGGGCCGGAAGGACGTTTCTGCCCGGCAGCGGTGTACGAGTTCGTGAAGAACGACGACGGCAGCGATCGCCTCGTGATCAACGCGCAGAACTGCGTGCACTGCAAGACCTGCGACATCAAGGACCCGACGCAGAACATCGTGTGGGTCACGCCGGAAGGCGGTGGCGGGCCGAATTACCCGAACATGTAATCCGCCAAGACGCGCCGCCGCGAGCGGCGCGTTTTTGCCGGTCGCCACAAACGAAACGGGGCGCTGCCTGAAGCAGCGCCCCGTTTTGCATTCCCTGCGCGTTCGCGAGGCGCGCCGCGCCCCGCCCGCTTGTGTCAGGTCGCGCTACCGGCGATTTTCGGCGTCGACGTCTCGACGTCCCCGCACTGCGCGCGATGGCGCAGCGCATGGTCGATCAGCACCAGTGCGAGCATCGACTCGGCGATCGGCGTCGCGCGGATGCCGACGCACGGATCGTGGCGGCCGAACGTTTCCACCGTCGCTTCGTCGCCCGCCTTCGTGATCGAACGGCGCGGCGTACGGATGCTCGACGTCGGCTTGATCGCGATCGACACGGTGATGTCCTGCCCCGTCGAAATCCCGCCGAGCACGCCGCCCGCATGGTTGCCGACGAAACCGCCCGGCGTCAGCTCGTCGCCGTGCATCGAGCCGCGCTGCGCGACACTGTCGAAACCCGCACCGATCTCGACGCCCTTCACCGCGTTGATGCTCATCATCGCCTTCGCGATGTCCGCATCGAGACGGTCGAACACCGGCTCGCCCCAGCCGACCGGCACGCCCGACGCGACGACGTCGATGCGCGCGCCGATCGAATCGCCATCCTTGCGCAGCGCATCCATGTACGCCTCGAGCTCCGGAACGACCGCCGCGTTCGGCGCGAAGAACGGATTCTCGTGCACGTGCGACCAGTCGACGAACGGCACGTCGATTTCGCCAAGGCCGCTCATGTAGCCGCGCACCTCGACGCCGAAGCGCTCGCGCAGCCACTTCTTCGCGACCGCACCCGCGCCGACGATCGGTGCGGTCAGGCGCGCGGACGAACGGCCACCGCCGCGGTAGTCGCGGATGCCGTATTTCTGCCAGTAGGTGTAGTCGGCGTGGCCGGGACGGAACGTCTCGACGATGTTGCCGTAGTCCTTGCTGCGCTGGTCGGTGTTACGGATCAGCAGTGCGATCGGCGTACCGGTCGTCACGCCTTCGAACACACCCGACAGGATCTCGACCTGGTCAGCCTCCTGCCGCTGCGTCACGTGACGCGACGTGCCCGGCTTGCGGCGATCGAGTTCGACCTGGATGTCGGCTTCGGTCAGCCCCATTCCCGGCGGGCAGCCGTCAATCACGCAACCGATCGCGGGACCGTGCGATTCGCCGAAGGTCGTGACAGTGAAAAGCGTGCCGAGGGTATTGCCGGACATGATGGAACCGCCCAAAGAGAAATGGGCAAACCGATGCGCTGCCCGGGCCGCAGGCAGATCGATCGTTTGCCGGTCGAGAAAAGAGGTAAGCCGCTATTATGCCAGCCGTCCCGCGCCCGCGGGCCGCAGGCCGCATGAAAGGCGGCCCGGACACGCGGAACGCGCGCGGCCCGGCTTGTGCGGCGCAAGCCCATCCGGCGCGGTTGCAGCCGAACGCATCCGGACAAGCGCTCGCCTACTTCCGCGCGCCGCGCAGTTCCGTTACCGCGGCCTGCAGCGACTCGGGCGTCGCGACCGACGCCGGGACCGGCTCGCCGACCGCCAGCGTCAGCCGGCTCATCACGCCGCGCTTGATGGGTCGCGGCATCCGCGCATCGGAATGCCGCGAAAAATAGCTGCCCCACAGCCCGCGCAGCGCCATCGGAATGACCGGAGCCGGCGTACGTCCCAGGATCTCGGTGATGCCGTGGTGGAACGTGTTGATGTCGCCCGTCTTGGTCAGCTTGCCCTCGGGGAAGATGCACACGAGTTCGCCGTCCTTCAGCGCGGCCTCACATGCGTCGTACGCACGCGCGAGCATCGCGGGATCCTCGTGGCGCGGCGCGATCGGGATCGCCTTCGCATGCCGGAATACCCAGCTCGCGAAGCGCGTCTTGAAGATCCGGTGATCCATCACGAAACGGATCGGGCGCGGGCTCGCGGCGGCCAGCACGAGCGCATCGACGTAGCTGACGTGGTTGCACACGAGCACGGCCGCGCCTTCCGCCGGAATCCGCTCCGCGTGCACGAGACGAATCCGGTAGAACGTGTGGACGAGCACCCACGCGACGAAGCGGAGCAGGAACTCCGGCACGAGCAGATAGATATAGGCCGCGACGATCACGTTCAACAGCGCGGTGACGAGGAACAGCCCCGGGATGTCGACGCCGGCCTTGGTCAGCCCCATCGCCATCACGGCCGACAGGATCATGAACAGCGCGTTCAGGATGTTGTTCGCGGCGATGATCCGCGCGCGGTGCGTCGGCGCGCTGCGGCTCTGGATCAGCGCGTACAGCGGCACGCTGTAGAAGCCGCCGAACATCGCGAGCAGGAACAGGTCCGCCAGGATGCGCCAGTGGCGCGCACCGGCCAGGAATTCGCCGACCGACAGCAGATGGCCGGGCGACGGCAGCGCGCGGCTCGCGAAATACAGCTCGATCGCAAACACGCTGATGCCGATCGAGCCGAGCGGCACAAGGCCGATTTCGACGCGCCGCTGCGACAGCCGTTCGCACAGCAGCGAACCGAGGCCGATACCGACCGAGAACGTCGCGAGCAGGATCGTGACGACGTCGGGGCTCGCCGACAGCACGTCCTTCGCGAAATTGAAGAACGACGTGAGGAACGTCGCGCCGACGAACCACAGCCACGAGATGCCGAGCAGGCTCAGGAACACGGTGCGGTTCTGGCGTGCGAGCCCGAGGTTGCGCCAGGTCTCGCTGACCGGATTCCAGTTGATCACGAGATCGGGCTGCGGCGCCGGCGTGGAAGGCACGCGCTGCGCGACGAGGCGCCCCGCGATCGCGATGACGAGCACGCTCACCGCGAGCACGCGCTCGCCGGCACCTTCGATGCCCGCGGCCGCGCCGCCGATGATCGTGCCGATCAGGATCGCGATGAACGTGCCCATCTCGACGAGGCCGTTGCCGCCGACCAGCTCATGCTCGCCGAGATGCTGCGGCAGGTACGAATACTTGACGGGCCCGAACAGCGTCGAGTGCATCCCCATCATGAACGTGCACAGATACAGCAGCGGCGCGCTGTGCATGACGAAGCCGGCCGCGCCGACCAGCATCAGCACGATCTCGAAGGTCTTCACGAAACGCGTGAGGGTCGCCTTGTCGTACTTGTCGGCGATCTGGCCGGACGTCGCCGAGAACAGCACGAACGGCAGGATGAAGATCGCGGAAATCAGGAAGGCCGCCGTCTTCGCATCGACACCGGCGAACCGCGCGGTGTGATAGGTGACGAGCGACGTGAAGCCGATCTTGAAGACGTTGTCGTTCAGCGCACCGAGGAACTGGGTCGTGAAGAACGGCGCGAAACGGCGCTCGCGCAGCAGGTCGAACTGCGACGCGTGCGCGTGCCGTTCGTCGCGCCGCCTGGAAGTGGCTTGCGTTTGATCGCTCATGCGGAATACGCGCGCGCCGTCTGGGCGACGCTGCGCGGGCCTTGTGTGGTCATTGAAAAAACGGCGGCGCAGGACAAGCCTGCGCCGCCGCGTGCCGGGTGGCGGCGCCCGCGCATGACGGCGACGGGCGCGGCGTGTTTCACGACTTGTGCGCTTCGGCTTCCGATTCCGGCCAGTCGCGGATGTACGCCTTCAGCATCCGGTTCTCGAAGCTCTGCGCCTCGACGACCGTCTTTGCGACGTCGTAGAACGAAATGACGCCCATCAGCACCTTCTTGTCGAGCACCGGCATATAGCGCGCATGGCGCTCGAGCATCATCCGGCGCACTTCGTTGACGTCCGTTTCCGGCGTGCACGTGAGCGGCTCGTCCATCACCTTGCGCACCTGCACGTCGCCAATCGCGCCGCCGTTCACGTGCAGGCGCAGGATGATCTCGCGGAACGTCAGCATCCCGACGAGATCGCCGTACTCCATCACGACGAGCGAACCGATGTCGTGCTCGGCCATCGTGTCGACCGCTTCGCGCAGCGGCTTGTCGGGCGTCACCGTAAACAGCGTGTTGCCCTTAACTTTCAGAATATCGCTGACGCGCATCGTAGTCCCCTCATGCTTGAATGCAAAACCTCTTTCGATCCTATCGGAAAGCCTGTCAAAAGGAAAGCGCGGGCCCGTGCGGCGGGCCGCCGCCCCGCTTGCGGAAGCAGGCCGCCGGCAGCACAATGGCCCCATGAACAGCGGCCCGAGGAGACGGCCATGGCGCATACGCATACGGAGCAATTCGCCAGCTTCGCTGATTTCTACCCGTATTACCTGAACGAACACCAGAACCTGACGTCGCGGCGGCTGCACTTCGTCGGCTCGCTCGGCGTGATCGGCTGCGTCGCGATGGCGATCGCGACCGGCGACTGGCTGTGGCTGCCGGCGGCGATCGTCTGCGGCTACGGGTTCGCGTGGATCGGACACTTCTTCTTCGAGAAGAACCGCCCGGCCACGTTCCGGCACCCGATCTACAGCCTGATGGGCGACTGGGTGATGTTCAAGGACATCTGCACCGGCAAGATCCCGCTGTAACGGCCAGGCACCCCGCTCACGCGGGCCGCGGCGGCCGCGCGTGCGGGTCGGACACGCCGCCCGGCGCCTGCCCCGGGACACCTGCAGCTTGTGCGCCGGCCGGCCGGTGCGCGGCGATCAGCGACGCGAGCGACACGTCGAAGCGATCGCTCGACAGCACCGCGAGCAGCGCCGCGCCATCGACATGGCTGCGGCGTCGCTGCAACTGGTAGGTCAGCTCCGTGCGGTCGATCACCAGCACGTCGAACAACTGCGCAAGCGTCAGCTGCTCCGGGTTCGCGAGCAGGATGTAGCGCGGCGTGGTCTCGCCGCCGCCGTCCAGCCGCGCGATCCATTCCCGCTCCTCCATCGTCGTCAGCAGGCGCTGCGCGGTTTCCATGTCGCAGCGCAGCATGGTCGCGAGCCGCATCGCCGTGTAGCCGCGCTTGCCGGCCGTGCGCGCTTCGGCAAGCCGCGCGAGCATTTCCAGTGCGTCGAGCAGGTCGCTGCCCGGATAGTGGATGCGGTGGAACTGACCGACGCGGATCGCCGGCAGCGCGGAGGCCACCATCGCGCCGAGCAGCGCGATGAACCAGCTCAGGTACACCCATAACAGGAACACGGGCAACGCCGCGAACGCACCGTATACGGCCGTATAGGTCGGAATGCGCCGCACGTAGTAGCCGAAACCGCGTTTCGCCAGCTCGAACGCAATTGCCGCGAACAGCCCGCCGATCACCGCATCGCGCCACGCGACCGTGCAGTTCGGCAGGTACACGTACAGCAGCGTGAACGCGAGCACCGCCAGCGGCAGCGACACGAGCGCCAGCAGCCACTCGACGATCGACGTGGACGGCCCCGCGCCGGTAAACGCAAGCGACTGCGTGAACAGGTACGACGAGATCGACAGGCTCACACCGAACAACAGTGGGCCCAGCGTGATCAGCGCCCAGTACGCGAGCACGCGCTGCGCGAACGGTCGCGGCTTGCGTACCCGCCAGATCAGGTTGAACGCCGACTCGATCGTCATCATCGTCATCACCGACGTGACGACGAGCACGATCAGGCCGGCCGTCGTCAGCCCCTTGGCCTTCGACGCGAACTGGTTCAGGTACTTGAATATCTGGACGTTGAACTGCGCGGGCATCAGGTGATCCGCGAGGAATCCCTGCAGCGAGATCTGGAACGACGCGAACATCGGGAACGCGGTGAACAGCGCGAACGCGACCGTCACGAGCGGCACGAGGGCCAGCATCGTCGTGAACGTCAGGCTGCCCGCCACTTGCGGGATGCGATCCTCGGCGCTGCGCCGGGCCGCAAACTGCGCCAGGCGCTTGAGGGTGTCGAGATCGACGCTCAACTTCGGCAAACGGCTTCTCCTTCTTGATACCGCGCGCCCGACGGCGCGCCGCCGCCGCGCTGCGCGATGGCTTCAGCCCCTATAATAGCCGCTCGATTCCAGCAGGGGCCGACTGCACCGGGCACGCGCGCGGCCGCACGCGGTTCCGTCGCCCATGAAAGACATCCTCGTTCTCTATTACAGCCGTCACGGCGCCACGCGCGATCTCGCACTCGCGATCGCGAACGGCATCGACAGCGTGCCGGGCATGCAGGCCCGCATCCGCACCGTGCCGCCCGTGTCGACCATCTGCGAAGCCACCGCCCCCGACATCCCCGCCGACGGCCCGCCGTACGCGGAACTGCGCGATCTCGAGGAATGCGCGGGCCTCGCGCTCGGCTCGCCGACCCGCTTCGGCAACATGGCCGCGTCGCTCAAGTATTTCCTCGACGGCACCACGCCGCAATGGTTGTCGGGTGCGCTGACCGGCAAGCCGGCAAGCGTGTTCACGTCGACGGGCAGCCTGCACGGCGGCCAGGAATCGACGTTGCTGTCGATGATGCTGCCGCTGCTTCATCACGGCATGATGATCGTCGGGATCCCGTACACGGAATCCGCACTCAGCACGACGCGTACCGGCGGCACGCCGTACGGCGCCTCTCACGTCGCGCAGCACGATCGCTCGGCCGCCGGCGGGCTGTCGGCGGACGAAAAGACGCTCGCGGCCGCGCTCGGCGTGCGACTCGCGCGCGCGGCGGCCGCCCTCTCCAGCGCCCAGGCCGCCGACGCAGCATGAACGCCCCCGCCCGTCCCGCCGTCACTGCCCGGCCGCGCTACGCGCTGATTGCCGCCGCATGCCTCGTCGCGCTGATCGCGCTGTCGCTCGCGTGGGAGCTGCGGCTCGCGCCGCTGCGCCCGGGCGGCTCCGCGCTGATGCTCAAGGCCATACCGCTCGCGCTCGCGCTGCCCGGCGTCTGGCGGCGTAACATCTATACGATGCAGTGGGCGAGCATGCTGATCCTCGTCTATTTCGCCGAGGGCGTCGTGCGCGGCATGTCCGATCGCGGGCTGTCCGCGACGCTCGGCTGGTGCGAAACCGCGCTCGCCGTCGGTTTCTTCGTGACGGCGCTGGCATACGTCGCGCCGTTCAAGCGCGCGGCGAAAAAGTCGCGCGCCGCGTCCTGACCCTTACGCGACAAGGTGATGATGTCCTCCGAAGCTTTCGTTTCCGCGTGCCGCGATGCGATCGGCGCCGATCATGTGCTGACCGACCCGCACGATACCGAACCGTTCCTGACCGACTGGCGCCGCCGCTACAAGGGTGCCGCGTGCGCGGTGCTGAAACCCGCGAACACGGCCGAGGTCGCCGCCCTCGTCAAGCTGGCCAACGCACACGGCATCGCGCTCGTGCCGCAAGGCGGCAACACCGGCCTTGCCGGCGGCGCCACGCCCGACGCGAGCGGCAGCCAGGCCGTGCTGAGCGTCGCGCGCCTGAACCGCGTGCGCGCGCTCGATCCGCACAACAACACGATCACCGTCGAAGCCGGCGTGATTCTCGCCGACGTGCAGGCACGTGCCCGCGAAGGCGGCCGGCTGTTCGCGCTGAGCCTCGCGGCGGAAGGCAGCTGCACGATCGGCGGCAACCTGTCGACCAACGCGGGCGGCACCGCGGTGCTGCGCTACGGGAACGCGCGCGAATTGTGCCTCGGGCTCGAGGTGGTGACGCCGCAGGGCGAGATCTGGGACGGCCTGCGCGGACTGCGCAAGGACAACACGGGCTACGACCTGCGCGACCTGTTCATCGGCGCTGAAGGCACGCTCGGGATCATCACGGCGGCCGTGATGAAGCTGCATCCGCTGCCGGCCGCGCAGGTCACCGCACTCGCCGCGCTCGAATCGCCGCACGCGGCGCTCGATTTCCTCGCGCTCGCGCAGCGCGCGGCCGGGCCGCTCCTGACCGGCTTCGAGCTGATGTCGGATTTCTGCATGCAGCTGGTCGGCAAGCACTACCCGCAACTGCGCTACCCGTTCGCGCAGACGCACGCGCAAACGGTGCTGCTCGAACTGTCCGACAACGAAAGCGAAGCGCATGCGCGCGCGCTGTTCGAGAAACTGATGGAGGAAGCGTTCGAGGCCGGGCTCGTGGTCGACGCGGTGGTCGCGGAGAATCTCGCGCAATCGCGCGCATTCTGGGATCTGCGCGAGCACATCCCGCTCGCACAGGCCGACGAGGGGCTCAACATCAAGCACGACATCGCGGTGCCGATTTCGTCGATCGCGCGCTTCATCGACGAAACCGACGCGGCGATCCAGCAGGCCGCGCCGGGCGCGCGGATGGTCACGTTCGGCCACCTCGGCGACGGCAACCTCCACTACAACGTGCAGATGCCCGAAGGCGGCGATCCGAAGGCGTTCCTCGCCGCGTTCCAGGCGCCGATCAACCGGATCGTCTACGACAACGTGCACCGCCACCACGGCACGATCAGCGCGGAGCACGGGATCGGCCAGCTGAAGATCGACGACGCGCAGCGCTACAAGTCCCCGGTCGAAACGACGCTGATGCGCACGCTGAAGACCGCGCTCGACCCGCGCGGCCTGATGAATCCCGGCAAGGTCCTGCGCTGAAGCCGTCCACTCCGGAGCCCCGCCCGTGAAAATCCGCGTCCTGTCCGACCTGCACCTCGAAAGCAACCAGCCCGACGCGATCGCGCATGCCGACGCGGATCTCGTCGTGCTGGCCGGCGACATCCACAATCATGCGGAAGGCCTGCGCTGGGCGGCCGAAACGTTCGATCCCGCGGTACCGGTGATCTACGTGCCAGGTAACCACGAGTACTACGACGGGGAATTCGGCGCGCTGGAGACGGCGATGCGCGATGCGGCGCAGGCGCTCGACAACGTGCATTACCTGAACAACGACGTCTACGTCGATCCGGGGCAGCGGTTCCGCGTGCTCGGCACGACGCTCTGGGCCGACTTTTCGCTGTTCGGTACCGACGAAGCCAGCCTCGCGGGCGCAATCGACGCCGGGCTGCGCGTGATGCTCGATTTCAAGGGCTTGATCCAGGTGACCTGGCCGCATGACGCGGCGCTGCATGCGGCGCCGGGCACGCCGGAACGGGATTTCTCGCCGGCCGACGCGATCGCGCTGCATCGACGCAGCCGCGCATGGCTGGAGACACAGCTCGCGACGCCGTTCGCGGGCCGGACGATCGTCGTTACCCACCATGCGCCGCACCGGCGCTCGCTGGCGCAGCGCTATGCGGACGATCTTGCGTCGGCGGGATTCGTCACGGACATGGCGGAACTCGTGCAGCCGCCGGTGGATCTGTGGCTCCACGGCCACACGCATACGTCATTCGACTACGTGGCGGACGGTGGCACACGCGTGGTATGCAATCCGCGCGGCTACATCCACCGGCGCACCGGCGAACGGGAAAACACCGCGTTCACGTGGGACAAGGTCGTCGAGCTCGGCTGAACGCCGGCCCGCCCGGCCGCATTGCGCGGCCTTTTTGCGCGACCTTTTCGACCCGGAGCGTGACCGCGGATCAGCGCCCCGGGCGGCGCGGCTCGCGCACCCGTACCGGCACCGGCTTCATCTGCGCCTTCGCCTTCATCGCGCGCAGCAGGTCGCGGGTCGCCGCGGCGGCCGCGGCCGCGCCCAGCAGGACTCCAAGGCCGATCATCAGGTGCGTATCCATCGCTACTCCGGGGTTGCGTATCTCGTTAATTTCCACAGTATCAAACTGTCCGGCACGCGTTCGTAAAAAAATGTTGCGTGAAGGACAAATCTCGTCAGATCGCGGCCAACCGCGCGGTCATGTCGCACGCGTGTACTGTTCGAGCGCGGCTTCGTCGGCTGCCAGCGTGGCCGGCAGCTCGTCGCGCAGGAAATCGACCCAGGTACGGATTTTCGCGTCGAGGTACTGACGCGACGGATACAGCGCGTAGATGTTCATCACGTGCGACCGGTATTCGGGCATCACGCGCACGATGTGCCCGCTGCGCAACCAGCCGATCGCCGAATAGAGCGGCAGGCCGCCGATCCCCATCCCTTCGCGTACGGCCACGGCGAGCGCCTCGGCGACGTTCACGCGAAACGGCGGCGCCGTGATCGGGACGACTTCGTCGCCGTTCGGCCCCGCGAGCGCCCATTCGTCGAACTGAAAGCCCGGCGCGACCATCCCGAGGCATACGTGCTGCGCGAGATCCGCGGGCCGCTGCGGCACGCCGTTCGCCTCGACGTAGCCGCGCGACGCGCACACCACGCTGTAGCTCTCGCCGAGCCGCTGCGACACGAGCCCCGAATCCGGCAGGTCGCGGCCGACGACGATCGCGACGTCGTAGCCCTCGTCGAGCAGGTCGGGCATCCGCTGCGCGAGCGTCAGCTCGACGTGCACGTCCGGGTAGCGCTCGCGATAGCGCGCGATGGCCGGCACCAGGTAGTGCTGGCCGAGGCTCGTGAAGCAATGCACCTTCAGCTTGCCCGACGGGCGCGCATGCGCGTCGCCCGCCTCGGCTTCGGCCTGGTCGACATACGCGAGGATCTGCTCGCAGCGCTGCAGGTAGCGCTCGCCGGCTTCGGTCAGTGCGATCCGGCGCGTCGTGCGGTTCAGAAGGCGCGTGCGCAGGTGCGCCTCGAGATCCGAGACCGCGCGCGACGCGTAGGCAGTGGTCGAATTCATCTGCTGGGCGGCCGCGGTAAAGCTTCCCGCGTCGACCACGCGGACGAATACCCGCATGTTTTGTAACGTATCCATCCCATTACCCGTTTGAATCCGGACGGATTGTTGCACAGAGGCAAACAAGTATTGTCTCAGGATTCGTAAAAATGACTTGCACCCTTGTCCATATATTCAGGAATCGCTGAAAAATATAATCGCATCCGACTCATCTATATCCGAAAGGGAGAAAATCGTGCAGTCTCCGGCGACAAAAGGGACGCTCGCACTGGCGGTTCTTGCAGTCTCATTAATAATGGCCGGGTGCGCGAGCATGGGCGACAACAAGCCGCAGTCGGCCCGCATCGAAGCGAACGCGCTCGATGCCGGCGCGGCCATCCGCGCGGCCGACCGCGACGCGGGCTGGCCCGCGGCCGACTGGTGGCGCGCCTACCGCGATCCGCAGCTCGACACATGGATTGCCGCCGCGCAGGCCGGCAACCCGACGCTCGCGGCCGCCGAGGCCCGCGTGCGCGAAGCGCAGGCGATGGCGCGCGTGGCCCGCTCGGCCGAATTGCCGCAGATCAACGGCAACCTCTCGCTGATGCGCCAGCACTGGCCGGACAACGTCTATTACGGCCCCGGCCCGCTCGCGAACACCGACACCTGGAACAACACCGGCACGCTCGGCCTGTCCTACCACCTCGACCTGTGGGGCAAGGACAAGAACGCGACCGAGCGCGCGCTCGATACCGCGCACGCGACCGCCGCCGACGCACGCGCGGCGAAGCTCGAACTCGAAGTCAACGTCGTGCGCGCGTACGTCGGCATGTCGATGAACTACGCGCTGCTCGACCTCGCGCACGAAACGTTCGAACGCCAGCGCTCGCTCGCCGATCTCGCGCGCAAGCGGCTGCAGGCTGGCCTCGGCACGCAGCTCGAGGTGAGCCAGGCGGAATCGACGCTGCCCGACTATGAGCGCCAGATCGACAGCTACGAGGAAGCGATCCAGCTCGCGCGGCACCAGCTCGCCGCACTGGCCGGCAAGGGCCCGGGCGCCGGCGATGCGATCAAGCGGCCTCGGCTGTCGCTCGACGCACCGGCCGGCTTGCCGTCGGCGATGCCGGCCGACCTGCTCGGCCGCCGCCCCGACGTCGTCGCGGCACGCTGGACGGTCGACGCGCAGGCGCGCGGCATCGACGTCGCGAAGGCTTCGTTCTATCCGAACATCGACCTGCTCGCGACGGTCGGCGGCTTCGGCGTGACCGCGCCGTTCACCGACTTCCTGCGCGCGATGAACGGCGGCTGGACGGCCGGCCCCGCGCTGTCGCTGCCGATCTTCGAAGGCGGCCGGCTGCGCGCGCAGCTCGGCGCGGCGAATGCCGGCTACGACCAGGCGGTCGAGCAATACAACCAGACGATCGTCGGCGCGCTCAAGGACATCGCCGACCAGGTCGTGCGGATCCGTTCGCTCGATACGCAGAAGAAGGACGCCGCGCGCTCGGTGGCCGCCAACGACCGCAGCTACCAGCTGTCGCGCGAAGGCTTCCGCCGCGGGCTGACCGACTACGTCAACGTGCTGGTCGCGCAGCAGCAATTGTTGCGCGCGCAGGAAACGGCCGCCCGCATCGATGCGGAACGCCTCGCCGCGCACGCTCAGTTGATGGCCGCGCTTGGTGGCGGCGTCGAGACGGGCACGGACGTGCCGGGCGGCCATCCGCCGGGCAGCCAATCGTCGCATGGCGAATCCGCCGCGGGCGCAGCCGCGCCGGCCGCCGCGTCGGGTGCGAAACCCGTGGCAGCCGCCGCCCGGCCCGCGCAGGTCGCGGCCGCCGGTGCCGCCGGCGTGCCGGCCGCACGGTAACCCGGAGCGACGCCATGTCAGCCTCCTCCCCCCTCTCCCCGACCGCCGGCGGTCCGTTCGCGGCCTGGTATGCCGCGTTCGGCGACTGGGCCCGCACCGACGGCGCCGCGTGGCTCTACCTGTTCAAGGCACTGCTCGCGGCCTTCATCGCGCTCGGCGTGTCGATGCGGCTCGACCTGCCGGCGCCGAAAACGGCAATGACGACCGTCTTCATCGTGATGCAGCCGCAAAGCGGCGCCGTGCTCGCGAAAAGCTTCTACCGGGTCGCCGGCACGATCTTCGGGCTCATCGCGACGCTCACGTTCGTCGGGCTGTTCCCGCAGCAGCCGCAGCTGTTCCTGCTGGCGATCGCCCTGTGGATCGCGCTGTGCACCGCCGGCGCCGCGCGCAACCGCAACTTCCGCAGTTACGGCTTCCTGCTCGCCGGCTATACGACCGCGCTGATCGGCCTGCCCGCGTCGCAGCACCCGGATGGCGCATTCATGAGCGCGATGACGCGGGTCTCCGAAGTCATCATCGGGATCGTGTCGGCCGGCGTCGTCAGCGCGCTCGTGTTTCCTCGGTACACGGGCGAGCAGATGCGCACGACGGTGCGCAAGCGCTTCGGCAGCTTCGTCGACTACGTCGCGTCGGCGCTGTCGGGCCAGCTCGACCGCGCGCACATCGAGACCATCCATACGCGCTTCGTCGCCGACGTGGTCGGCTTCGAGGCCGCGCGCAGCATGGCCGTGTTCGAGGATCCGGACACGCGCATGCGCAGCGGCCGCCTCGCGCGGCTGAACAGCGAATTCATGAGCGCGTCGAGCCGCTTTCACGCGCTGCACCAGCTGATGAACCGGCTGCACGCGGCCGGCGCGCAGGCCGCGATCGATGCGATCGAGCCGTATTTCCGCGAGATCGCGCCGCTGCTCACGCGCGATGGCGAACCCGTGCGCACGTCGATCGACGCCGCGCACTCGGCCGAGCAACTGCTCGCGTGGCGCGACGCGCTGCCGCGCCGTATCCGCGCGACACGCGCGGAACTCGAAACGCAGCCCGACTTCCCGCTGCTCGACTTCGATACCGCCGCCGAACTGCTGTACCGCTTCATCACCGACCTGCAGGAATACGCGGCGACCTATGCGTCGCTCGCGACCGCGACGCACGAGCGCGAACGCTGGATCGAACGCTACGAGCCGCGCACCAACAAAACGGCCGCCACGATCGCGGGGATCCGCACCGCGACGGTGATTCTCGCGCTCGGCTGGTTCTGGATCGAGACTGCGTGGCCGAGCGGCGTGATGCTGGTGCTGAACGCCGCGGCGACCTGCGCGCTCGCCTCGTCGGCGCCGCGCCCGACCGCGATGGCCGCGCAGATGGGGATGGGCACGGCGCTGGCCGTCTGCACCGGCTTCCTGCTGACGTTCGGCATCTACCCGCGGATCGACGGCTTCGTCCTGCTGTGCGCGGCGCTCGCGCCGTTGCTCGCGATCGGCATCTACATGTCGCTGAAGCCGAAGCTCGCCGGCTACGGCGCGGGCTATCTGATCTTCTTCTGCTTCCTCGCCGGCCCCGACAGCATCACGCACTACGATCCCACGAGCTTCATGAACGACGCGCTCGCGCTCCTGTTGTCGATGCTCGTCTCGGCGATCGCGTTTGCCGTGCTGTTCCCGCCGACCGCGCCGTGGCTCAAGAAACGCCTGTTCGCCGACCTGCGTCACCAGGCCGTCGCGGCCTGCCACGCGCGGCTCGCCGGACTGCGCACGCGCTTCGAGAGCGGCGCGCGCGACCTGATGTACCAGGCGCACACGCTGTCGGCCGACCAGCCTGACGTGCAGCGCGACGCGCTGCGCTGGATGTTCGCGGTACTCGAAACCGGGAATGCGGCCATCGACCTGCGCCACGAGCTGGCAACGCTGCCGTCCGACCCGCGCTACGCGCCGACGACGCCGTGGCGCCGCGCGATCGAAACGATGCGCACCGCGCTGTCGTCGCTGTTCGCGCGGCCGGACGCCGAACGTTTCGATGCAACGCTCGCCGCGGTGAACGATGCGATCGACGCGACCCGGCAGACGCTCGACGCGTTCACGCCGACGCGCGAGGAACGCCACCGGCTGCAGCGCATCCTGAGCCATCTGCATTTCGTGCGCACGGCACTGCTCGATCCCGAATCGCCGCTCGCCGCGCTCAACCGCAACCGCCCCGTGCGTCCCCAACCAGGAGCCTCGTCATGATGCCGCGTGAAATCGCCATTCTCGATGCCTACATGCCCACGGTGGTGCTGATGTTCGTCCTCGGCGCGCTCGCGACCTGGGCCGTCGACCGCCTGCTCGCCTATACGGGCCTCTACCGTCTCGTCTGGCACCCGTCGCTGTTCCGGGCCTGCCTCCTCGTCTGCATTTGCGGCGGACTGAGTCTTGCCGTTTACCGTTGATTCCGAACCATCATGATTCTCAGAAAACTCTTCGGCTTCGTCGCGACCGCCGTCATTCTTCTCGTCGCGATCCTGATCGGGCGCTCGCTGTGGGTGCACTACATGGACGATCCGTGGACGCGCGACGGGCGCGTGCGCGCCGAGATCGTCAACGTCGCGCCGGACGTGTCGGGCGCGATCGTCGAACTGCCCGTGCATGACAACCAGCTCGTGAAAAAGGGCGACCTGATCATGCAGATCGACCCGTCGCACTACCAGATCGCGGTCGAGCAGGCGCAGGCGGCCGTCGCCGCCCGCCGCGCGGAACTGCAGATGCGCCGCGACGACGCGGCGCGCCGCGCGGATCTCGATGCGCTCGTCGTGTCGAAGGAAAACCGCGAGAACGCCGCGCACAGTGCGTCGAGCGCCGATGCGCAGTACCAGCAGGCGATCGCTGCGCTCGATGCCGCGAAGCTCAACCTCGAGCGCACGCGCGTCGTCGCGCCGGTCGACGGCTACATCACGAACCTGCAGACGTTCAAGGGCAACTATGCGGTGGCCGGCCAGGCGAAGCTCGCGATCGTCGACAGCCACTCGTTCTGGGTCTACGGCTACTTCGAGGAAACCAAGCTGCCGCGCGTGAAGATCGGTGCGCCGGCCGAAATGCGGCTGATGAGCGGCGGCGTGATGAAGGGCCATGTCGAAAGCATCTCGCGCGGCATCTACGATCGCGACAACCCGCAAAGCCGCGACCTCGTCGCGGACGTGAACCCGACCTTCAACTGGGTGCGCCTCGCGCAACGCGTGCCGGTGCGCATCAGGATCGACGAAGTGCCGGCCGACGTGGTGCTGTCGGCGGGTACGACCTGCACGGTCATCATCGATCCGGACAAGCAGAAGAAGTCGTAAGCGCAACGCGCGCCGGGCGGCATCCCGCCCGGCGGCGTCACTCCCAGAAGAACCGGTAAGGCAGGAACGGCGACGGGCCGAGCCCCGCTTCGCCGATCATGTTGCGCAACCGCATCGCAAAGCCGATGGCGCCGATCGCGACGAGTGCGGCGATCACATACGGGCGCCGCACGTACGGCACGCGCTGCAGCGGCACGAACTGGCAGCCCATCGCGAACAGCACGAGCCACTGGAAGCGCAGCCCCGCATAGCTGACCCGCGCGAGCGCGAAACTCGCGATCTCGCAGGCGAACAGGAACACGAGCGTGCGCGGCATGCGGGCAAGCAGCGCCCAGCCGGCCGCGAGGGTCAGCAGCGCGAGCACGAGCGGTGCGCTGCCCGACATCTGTGCAGGCGGCGTGAATGCCGCATAGAGTCCGAACTTCGCCAGCAACGCGTCGTGGTGCATCGCGAACAGCACGCCGCCGATCGCGACCGCCAGCCCCGCATAACGCAGCAGGCGCAGCCGCCGCACCTGGAGCAGCACGACGAGCAGCACCGCCGACACGTGCATGCCGGCCGCCGCGGCCGCCAGCGCGATCGACGCGCCATGCCGCCTGCGCGCCCATTCGTCCGACGCGATCTTGGCCGCGCAGAACGCGAGGCCATAACGCAGCCCGCTCATCGCCATGTCGTAGAAGAACAGCGGAAAGATCAGCGTGGCGAACACGCACGCATCCTCGGCCGTCCGCCCGAACGCGACGACACATGCGATGACGATCAGCAGCGACAGGATTGCCGTCACGATGCGCGGGTCGTGCCCGACCCATTCGAGCGCGCGCACGAGCCATACGAAGCCCGGCTCGAGCGTGCGCGGTACGACCTTCAGGTTGCCGCTCCAGATGCCGGCGATGATGTCCTGGTAAATCGTCGTGTCGGTGCCCGTCCGGCCACGCAGCACGGCGAACGTGGCGGCCGGTGCGATACCCGCCGCGAGCCACCGCCACGGCGGCATGCGCGTGCGCATGCCGAGCGCGGCGGAGACGAGGATGCACAGGTATCCGCTCAGATAAATCGTCGTTGTCATTGTTATGAATGACCCGCTCGGCGCAGTGCCGCACCGGTGTCGATGCGCGCGCCGCGGGTTCTGGTCCCCAGCTGTGTGGAAGCGCATTGTAGGGGATCGCGCGGCGCGTGACTGCCGGTTTTGTCACCCACCGGCGGATGAGCGGGCGGATTGCGCGTGTCGCGGGTGGCCGGCCCGCGACCGCGCGGCGCTCGGGCCGCGTCAGGCCGCGATACGAAAGCGCCCGACCAGCGACTTCAAGGCCTGCGCCTGCTCGTCGAGCGCGTTCGCCGCGGCGGCCGCCTGCTCGACGAGTGCCGCGTTCTGCTGGGTGCCGGCGTCCATCTGCGTGACCGCGCGGCCGATCTCGTCGATCCCCGCGCTCTGCTCGTCCGATGCGGCGGAAATTTCGCCGATGATGTCGGTCACGCGCTTGACCGCGCGCACGACGTCGCCCATCGTGCGGCCCGCATCGTGCGCGAGCGCCGCACCGTTCGCGACTCGCTCGACCGACGCGCCGATCAGCGCTCGGATCTCCTTCGCCGCGGTCGCCGCGCGTTGCGCGAGCAGGCGGACTTCACCCGCGACCACCGAGAAGCCGCGCCCCTGCTCGCCCGCGCGTGCGGCCTCGACGGCCGCGTTCAACGCGAGAATGTTGGTCTGGAACGCGATCCCCTCGATCGTGCCGATGATGTCGCGGATGTTCTTCGCGCTGTCGTCGATCTCGCTCATCGTCGCGACGACGCGCCCGACGACTTCCCCGCCCGTCTCCGCAACGGCCGAAGCATTGGCCGCGAGCGCGCTCGCCTGCCGCGCGTTCTCGGCGTTCTGCCGTACGGTCGACGTAAGCTGCTCCATGCTGGCCGCGGTGCGCTCGAGCGCGACGGCCTGCTGCTCGGTGCGCCTGGACAGATCGAGATTGCCGGTGGAAATCTCGCCCGACGCGGCCGCGATCGCCTCGGCGCTGACGGCAATCTCGCCGACGGTCGCCGCAAGCCCCGTCTGCATCTCGGCCAGCGCACGCACCATGCTGTCGCGGTCGTGCCGGCCCAGCGTGATCGGTCGCGTCAGGTCGCCCCGCGCGATGTCCGCGGCAATCGCCTTCGCATGCGCGGGCTCGCCGCCGAGCTGCGACGCGAGACGGCGCACGACACGCTCCGCGATGACGATCGCGAGCACGATCAGCGCAACCGTCATCGCCGCGATCATCGCGAACGACGACGAGAAAATGGTGGCGGACGCATCGAGCGTCGCCTTCGACTTCGCACCGCGTGTCTTCACGAGCTCGGCGACCAGTTTTTCGAGCTTGCCGGTTTCGACCAGCAGCGACACGTCCTGCGTGCCGACCTGCCAGCTCATCTGCGACAGGTCGAGCGGCTGTGCCTGCACGAGCGCGACGAAATCGCGCAGATGCGCGCTCCACGCGCCGACCGCCGTCGAGAATGCGCGCAGCCGCGCCGAATCGTCGACGTCGGCCGGATCCGCATAGCGCTGCAGCGTGCCGAGCGCCTGGCCGATCGACGCGAGCCCGGCGCCCACGTCTGCGCCCAGCTCGTTGCGTTCCTTCGCGGTGGTCGCGGTCAGCAGCATCTTCTGGGCACGGCTCGCACGCAGCACTTCGGCCCGAACCTCCTCGGCCGCGCGGCTCGCGACGTGACCCTGCTCGTAGACGGAGGCGATCGACGCATTCAGCCGGCTGATCTGCCAGAGCGAAAACATGCCGATCGCCAGCGTGCCGGCGAGCAGGATCGCGAATGCGGCGCGCAACGTCGCCTTGACGGTCCACGGCCGGCGCTCGCGACGCGCCGCCCGCGGGCGCCGGGCGGCGCGACCGGCGGCGACGTCGGGTGCGGCGGCGGCCGCACCGGGCTGTGGACGCAAAGATGCTGCTTTCATCGATATATCCCCGTATTGATCACGCGGCCGGAAAGGTCGGTCCCGGCGTACCCGCGATGGCTGGCCATGCCGCGCGTCCTGCGCCCGCACGGCGGATAGCCGGTGCCGGGCGCGGCGCGCCTGTTGTCATTGGGTCGTTCTACGGCCGCCACCGCCGTTTCTTGAGTCCGGTAAACCACGCACCGGCCCCGGGCGCCCGCCCCGCTTGCGGGCGGGCGTGCCGCCAGCGTTATACCCGGCCAAAAAAGCGGGCACCGGCCGATCCGTCGGATGAATGTCCGATTCACGATAAAACTTGTCCGGACATTCCCGATACGCCACATTACACTTCTTTGACGCAGCAACGATTCAAGACGCGCCGATCCCCAGCAGAGCGCGCCCGCCACCTCAACTCGTTCAGCTCTCACATGGAAACCAGCCTCGACACCGGCTCCGCCGGCGCAGCCGCCACCCAGCCTTCCGCGCCACCCGTCGCCCGCACCGTCTACCCGGTGCTCGGCGCAATCAGCTTCTCGCACATGCTCAACGACATGATCCAGTCGTTGATCCTCGCGATCTACCCGATGCTCAAGAGCCAGTTCGCGCTGTCGTTCGCGCAGATCGGCCTGATCACGCTCACCTACCAGATCACCGCGTCGCTGCTGCAGCCGCTCGTCGGCCTCTATACCGACAAGCGTCCGAAACCGTATTCGCTGCCGGTCGGCATGGGTTTCACGCTCGCCGGGCTGCTGCTGATGTCGGTCGCGACGAATTTCCCGATGCTGCTGGTGGCCGCGGCGCTCGTCGGCTGCGGCTCGTCGGTGTTCCATCCCGAATCGTCGCGCGTCGCGCGGATGGCGTCGGGCGGCCAGCACGGGCTTGCGCAGTCGGTGTTCCAGGTCGGCGGCAACGCGGGCTCCGCGCTCGGGCCGCTGCTCGCCGCGCTCGTGATCATTCCGCACGGCCAGCACAGCATCGCGTGGTTCTCGGCAGCCGCGCTCGTCGCGATGATCGTGCTCACGCAGATCGGCCACTGGTACAAGAAACATCCGTCGATGAAGAAGAAGGCCGCGGCGGCCGGCCACCCGACGCTGTCGCGCGGCCGCGTGATGGGCGCGATCGGCGTGCTGGTGCTGCTCGTGTTCTCGAAGTATTTCTACCTCGCGAGCATCAACAGCTATTTCACGTTCTACCTGATCGACAAGTTCCACCTGTCGGTGCAGGCCGCGCAGATCCACCTGTTCGTGTTCCTCGCGGCCGTGGCGGCGGGCACGCTGATCGGCGGGCCGGTGGGCGACCGGATCGGCCGCAAGTACGTGATCTGGGTATCGATCCTCGGCGTCGCGCCGTTCACGCTGCTGCTGCCGTACGCGAACCTGTTCTGGACCAGCGTGCTGACCGTGATCATCGGCATCGTGCTCGCGTCGGCGTTCGCCGCGATCCTGGTCTACGCGACGGAACTGATGCCCGGCAAGGTCGGGATGGTCGCGGGCCTGTTCTTCGGCTTCGCGTTCGGCCTCGGCGGTGTCGGCGCGGCCGTGCTCGGCCAGCTCGCCGACGCGACGAGCATCACGTTCGTCTACAAGGTGTGCTCGTTCCTGCCGCTGATCGGCGTGCTGACGGTGTTCCTGCCGAACCTCGAAAGCAGCCGGCGCAAGAAGGCGTGAAAAAACGGCCGCGGCGCGCCTGTCGGCGCCGCGGCCGTGATGCTCCGATCGACGGGATCGACGGCGGCTTCAGGCCGCCGTCGTCGCATGCAGCGTCAGGAAACGCTTGAGGATGCCGGACGAATAGCTGCTCGCGATCGCCGACAGGAAGTGCGAGAACGACTGCGTCGCGTGGTCGTCGGCCGTATCGGAGATCGTGCGCACGAGCGCGAACGGCACATCGTGCTCCGCGCACACCTGCGCGATCGCCGCCCCTTCCATTTCGACCGCGAGTGCATCCGGCAGCGCATCGCGCAGCGCGACGACCTCGCGCTCGCTCGACACGAAGCGGTCGCCGCTGATGACGAGCCCCGCGTGCAGCGTCGCGCCGGCCAGGCTGAAGCGTGCGGCGAACTGCGCCCCCTCTTCCGCGACGAATTGCGTGCACGCGGCCCGCAGGCGCGCGGTCAGTGCGGCGTCGGTCGCGAAACGCGTGATGCCGAGCAAAGGCACCTCATAGCGCGGAAACAGCGGCGACGCGTCGAGATCGTGCTGCAGCAGCGTATCGGCCACGACGACATCGCCGACGCGCACCGTGCGCGACACACCGCCCGCGACGCCGGTGAACACGATGCCCGACACGCCGAACACGTGGATCAGCGCGCTGACCGTCGCGGCGGCCGCGACCTTGCCGACCCGCGCGAGCGTCACCACACAGGCCGCGCCGTGCACGGTACCGACGTGATAATCGCGGCGGCCGAGCGTGACCGTCTTCATCGCGCCGTCGGCGCGCATCGCGGCGATCAGGTCGCCGAGTTCCTCGGGCAGCGCGGCCAGGATGCCGAGCGGTCGAATCGAAGCCGTGCCCACCATGTCGATGCCCGTCATTCCACCGCCTGCAGTTTCGCGACCGCGAGCGCGAGCCACTTCTCGCCGTGCCGCTTGAATTTCACCTGTGCCTTCGCATCGGTGCCGTTGCCTTCGAGCGCGGTGACCGTGCCTTCGCCGAACTTGGTATGGAACACCTGCTGGCCGACGCGGAAACCGGTATCGGCGGCCCGCTGCTTGTTCGCGAACGCCGGCAGCGGCGCGGACACGGCCGCATCGACGATCTGCTCGCGACTGCCGCCGCCCGGCCGCGCGAACCAGTCGCGCCCGTACCCGGCGTTGTCCGACCGGCCACCCCAGCGCGAACCGGCCTCGACCTTCGGCGTCAGCCACTTGAGCACGTGTTCGGGCAGCTCGTCGAAGAAGCGCGAGCGCACGTTGTAGCGCGTCTGGCCATGCAGCATCCGGCTCTGCGCGAACGACAGGTAGAGCCGCTCCTTCGCGCGCGTGATCGCGACGTACATCAGCCGGCGCTCTTCCTCGAGGCCGTCCGATTCGAGCACGCTGTTCTCGTGCGGGAACAGCCCTTCCTCGAGGCCCGTGATGAACACGGCCGAGAATTCGAGCCCCTTCGCCGCGTGCACCGTCATCAGCTGCACGGCGTCCTGGCCGGCCTGCGCCTGGTTGTCGCCGGCCTCCAGCGACGCATGCGACAGGAAACCGGCGAGCGGCGTCATCGTGTCGGGGTTCTGTGCCGGGTCGGCAGGCGATACCGGGTCGAGCACGTCGACCGCCTGATCGTCCGCCGCGGAGCCGAGCTCCGGGGCCGCGATCGCGCCTGCGCGCAGCGGAATCGAACGGGCCGGCGTATCGAGCCCGTAGCCCTCCTCGGCGATGAACGCGGTGGCCGCGTTCACGAGTTCCTGCAAGTTCTCGAGACGATCCTGGCCTTCGCGCTCGCCCTGGTAGAAATCGGCGAGACCGCTGGCGCGTACGATGTGCTCGACGGTGTCGGGCAGGTTCATCTGCTGCGTGTCGGCGCGCATCTTCGCGACCAGGTTCGCGAACCCGCCGAGGCTCGTGCCAGCCTTGCCCGTCACGTACGGAATCGCGGCGGCCATCGAGCAGCCGTACAGGCGCGCGGCGTCGGCGAGCTGCTCGATCGAGCGCGCGCCGATTCCTCGGGTCGGGAAGTTCACGACGCGCACGAACGCGGTGTCGTCGTTCGGGTTGTCGATCAGGCGCAGGTACGCGAGCGCGTGCTTCACTTCCTGGCGTTCGAAGAAGCGCAGGCCGCCGTACACGCGGTACGGGATGCCCGACGACATCAGCGTGTGCTCGATCGAGCGCGACTGCGCGTTGCTGCGGTACAGGACGGCCACTTCGCTGCGCGCCATCCCGGTGTTGATCAGCGAGCGGATCTCCTCGACGATCCAGCCGGCTTCCTGCGAATCGGTGCTCGCCTCGTACACGCGCACGGGTTCGCCGTGGCCGGCGTCGGTGCGCAGGTTCTTGCCGAGGCGGTGCGCGTTGTTCGAGATCAGCTGGTTCGCCGCGTCGAGGATGTTGCCGTGCGACCGGTAGTTCTGCTCGAGCTTGATCAGGCTGCGCACCCGGAATTCGTCTTCGAAGTCGCGCATGTTGCCGACGTTCGCGCCGCGGAACGCGTAGATCGACTGATCGTCGTCGCCGACAGCGAAGATCGCGTTCTGGCCGCCCGCGAGCATCTTGAGCCACGCGTACTGCAGCTTGTTGGTGTCCTGGAACTCGTCGACGAGGATGTGCCGGAAGCGCGCCTGGTAGTGCGCGCGCAGCGGCGCGTTGTACGCGAGCAATTCATAGCAGCGCAGCAGCAGCTCGGGGAAATCGACGACGCCCTCGCGCTGGCACTGCTGGTCGTATGCCTGGTACAGCTCGACGAACTTGCGGTTGAAGTTGTCGGTCGCGTCGACCTTGTCGGGACGCAGCCCCTGCTCCTTCGCATTGTTGATGAAGTACTGGACGTTCTTCGGCGGGTACTTCTCGTCGTCGACGTTCGCCGCCTTCATCAGCCGCTTGATCGCGGACAGCTGGTCGGCCGTGTCGAGGATCTGGAAAGTCTGCGGCAGGCCGGCGTCGCGCCAGTGCGTGCGCAGCATCCGGTTGCACAGGCCGTGGAACGTGCCGATCCACATCCCGCGCGTGTCGATCGGCATCATCGCCGACAGGCGCGCCATCATCTCGCGGGCGGCCTTGTTCGTGAAGGTCACGGCGAGCACGGTGGGCGGCGATGCGTAGCCCTGCTGGATCAGCCACGCGATGCGCGTGATCAGCACGCGGGTCTTGCCGCTGCCCGCCCCTGCGAGGATCAGCGCCGGTTCGTTCGGCAACGTGACGGCGGCGAGTTGTTCGGGGTTCAGATTGGCGAGCAGGTCGGGCATGGAGCGGCAGCGAACGGGCGAGGAAAATGCGGACCCGACATTATAAGGCGGCCGGACGATGCCGTTCCCGATCCGTTCGACCGCCCGTCGCGCGTACGTTGCCGGCACGTGGCGGCCGCGTCGCGACGGGCCCGCGCCGGCAAGGCGATGGCTGGTCGATGTGCATCCATTTATAATTGTCGGATTCGGCATCCAATTCACGCATTTTTCGGCAGATTTCCAACATGAGCGACAACACGCTTGCGAAGAGTTTCGAGCCCCACACCATCGAGTCCCATTGGGGGCCGGAGTGGGAAAAGCGCGGTTACGCGGCCCCGGCATTCGATCCGGCCCGCCCCGATTTCTCGATCCAGTTGCCGCCGCCGAACGTGACGGGCACGCTGCACATGGGCCACGCGTTCAACCAGACGATCATGGACGGCCTCGCCCGCTACCACCGGATGCTCGGCGAGAACACGCTGTGGGTGCCCGGCACCGACCACGCGGGGATCGCGACCCAGATCGTCGTCGAGCGCCAGCTCGACGCGCAGGGCGTGTCGCGCCACGACCTCGGCCGCGAGAAGTTCGTGGAGCGCGTGTGGGAATGGAAGGAAAAATCCGGTTCGACGATCACCGGCCAGGTGCGTCGCATCGGCGCGTCCACCGACTGGTCGCGCGAATACTTCACGATGGACGACAAGATGTCGGCCGCCGTGCGCGACGTGTTCGTCACGCTTTATGAACAGGGCCTGATCTACCGCGGCAAGCGCCTCGTCAACTGGGATCCGGTGCTGTTGACCGCCGTGTCGGATCTCGAAGTCGTGAGCGAAGAGGAAAACGGCCACCTATGGCACATCCGCTACCCGCTCGTCGACGGCTCGGGCTCGCTGACCGTTGCCACGACGCGCCCGGAAACGATGCTCGGCGACGTCGCGCTGATGGTCCATCCGGAAGACGAGCGCTACGCGCACCTGATCGGCAAGCTCGTCACGCTGCCGCTGACGGGCCGCGAGATCCCGGTGATCGCCGACGACTACGTCGACCGCGAGTTCGGCACGGGCGTCGTGAAGGTCACGCCCGCGCACGACTTCAACGACTACCAGGTCGGCCTGCGCCACAACCTCGCGCCGATCGAGATCCTGACGCTCGACGCGAAGATCAACGACAACGGCCCCGAGCAGTATCGCGGCCTCGACCGCTTCGACGCGCGCAAGGCGATCGTCGCCGATCTCGACGCGCAGGGCTTCCTCGATTCCGTGAAGCCGCACAAGCTGATGGTGCCGCGCGGCGACCGCACGGGCGTCGTCATCGAGCCGATGCTGACCGACCAGTGGTTCGTCGCAATGACGAAGCCGGCGCCGGAAGGCACGTTCAATCCCGGCAAGTCGATCACGGAAACGTCGCTCGACGTCGTGCGCAACGGCCAGATCAAGTTCGTGCCGGAAAACTGGACGACCACCTATTACCAGTGGCTCGAGAACATCCAGGACTGGTGCATCTCGCGCCAGCTGTGGTGGGGCCACCAGATTCCCGCGTGGTACGGCGAGAACGGCGAGGTGTTCGTCGCGCGCAACGAGGAAGAAGCGCGCGCGCAGGCTGCCGCGAAGGGTTACGCGGGCGCGCTGAAGCGCGACGAGGACGTGCTCGACACGTGGTTCTCGTCGGCGCTCGTGCCGTTCTCGTCGCTCGGCTGGCCGAACGAAACGCCTGAACTGAAGCACTTCCTGCCGTCGTCGGTGCTCGTCACGGGCTTCGACATCATCTTCTTCTGGGTCGCCCGGATGGTGATGATGACCACGCACTTCACGGGCCAGGTGCCGTTCCACACCGTCTACGTGCACGGCCTCGTGCGCGACGCGGAAGGCCAGAAGATGTCGAAGAGCAAGGGCAACACGCTCGACCCGATCGACATCGTCGACGGCATCGATCTCGACACGCTGGTCGCGAAGCGCACGACGGGCCTGATGAACCCGAAACAGGCCGCGACGATCGAGAAGAAGACGCGCAAGGAATTCCCGGACGGCATCGCCGCGTTCGGCACCGATGCGCTGCGCTTCACGATGGCGTCGATGGCAACGCTCGGCCGCAACGTGAACTTCGACCTCGCGCGCTGCGAGGGCTATCGCAACTTCTGCAACAAGCTGTGGAACGCGACGCGCTTCGTGCTGATGAACTGCGAAGGCCACGACTGCGGCAGCGACAAGCCGGAAGTCTGCGGCGCGGGCGATTGCGGCCCGGGCGGCTACCTCGACTTCTCGGCGGCCGACCGCTGGATCGTGTCGCTGCTGCAGCGCACCGAGGCCGACATCGCGAAGGGCTTCGCCGATTACCGCTTCGACAACATCGCAAGCAGCATCTACAAGTTCGTGTGGGACGAGTACTGCGACTGGTATCTCGAACTCGCGAAGGTGCAGATCCAGAACGGCACGCCGGAACAGCAGCGCGCAACGCGCCGCACGCTGCTGCGCGTGCTCGAAACGGTGCTGCGCCTCGCGCACCCGATCATCCCGTTCATTACCGAAGCGCTCTGGCAGAAGGTCGCGCCGCTCGCCGGCCGCTATCCGGAAGGCAAGGCCGACGGAGAAGCGTCGCTGATGGTGCAGGCGTACCCGGTCGCGAACCTGCAGAAGATCGACGAGGCGTCCGAACAGTGGGCGGCCGACCTGAAGGCGATCGTCGACGCGTGCCGCAACCTGCGCGGCGAGATGAACCTGTCACCGGCAACCAAGGTGCCGCTGCTTGCCGCCGGCGATGCCGAGCGCCTGCGCTCGTTCGCGCCGTACGTCCAGGCGCTCGCGCGCCTGTCGGAAGTGCAGATCCTCGCGGACGAAGCGGCGCTCGACAAGGAAGCGCACGGCGCGCCGATCGCGATCGTCGGGCCGAACAAGCTGGTGCTGAAGGTGGAAATCGACGTCGCGGCCGAACGCGAGCGCCTGTCGAAGGAAATCGCGCGCCTGACGGGCGAAATCGCGAAATGCAATGCGAAGCTCGGCAACGAGGCTTTCGTCGCGAAAGCGCCGCCGGCGGTGGTCGAACAGGAGCAGAAGCGCGTCGCGGAATTCCAGAGCACGCTCGAAAAACTGCGCGCGCAGCTCGATCGGTTGCCTGCGTAACAAAGGGTAAGGTTGTTTGCGTTCACTATAATGCGGACGTGAACATAAACCGTCTGACAAGTCGATTACAGAAATAAAGGTTCGATCATGTTGAAAGTCACCAAGGCGGTATTCCCTGTTGCCGGCCTCGGCACGCGCTTCCTCCCGGCAACGAAGGCAAGCCCGAAGGAAATGCTGCCGGTCGTCGACAAGCCGCTGATCCAGTACGCGGTCGAGGAAGCGATCGCCGCCGGCATTACCGAGATGATCTTCGTCACCGGGCGCAGCAAGCGCGCGATCGAGGACCACTTCGACAAGTCGTACGAAATCGAGGCCGAACTCGAGGCGCGCGGCAAGGAGAAGCTGCTCGAACTCGTGCGCAGCATCAAGCCGAGCCATGTCGACTGCTTCTACGTGCGCCAGCCGGAAGCGCTCGGCCTCGGCCATGCGGTGCTGTGCGCCGAAAAGCTCGTGGCCGACAACCCGTTCGCGGTGATCCTCGCCGACGACCTGCTCGACGGCAACCCGCCCGTGATGAAGCAGATGGTCGACGTGTTCGACCACTATCACAGCTCGGTGATCGGCGTCGAAGAGATTCCGCCGTCGGAGACGAAGTCGTACGGGATCGTCGACGGCAAGGAGTGGGAGGAGTCGATCGTCAAGATGTCGGCGATCATCGAAAAGCCGGCGCCGGAAGTCGCGCCGTCGAACCTCGGCGTGGTCGGCCGCTACATCCTGAAGCCGAGGATCTTCGAGCACCTGCGCGCGCTGAAGCCCGGCGCGGGCGGCGAACTGCAGCTCACCGACGCGATCCAGGCGCTGCTCGCCGATGAACAGGTGCTGGCCTACAAGTACCAGGGTACGCGCTACGACTGCGGCAGCAAGCTCGGCTACCTGAAGGCGACGGTCGAATTCGCGCTGCGCCACGCGGAAGTCGGCGCGGAATTCGACGCGTACCTGCGCGCGCGCGCCAGCGCTCACCCGGCCGACTGAACGCGGCAAGGGCACGAGGGCTCACTCCGGCGAGCCC
This sequence comes from Burkholderia sp. 22088, assembly GCF_052045915.1. Classification (NCBI taxonomy): domain Bacteria; kingdom Pseudomonadati; phylum Pseudomonadota; class Betaproteobacteria; order Burkholderiales; family Burkholderiaceae; genus Burkholderia; species Burkholderia sp. 22088. The sequence goes on along the minus strand of NZ_JBQEPY010000001.1, from coordinate 54,371 downwards.
GCCCTCACCTCACCGGCCGGCGCTCAGCGCGCTTCGGCCGGCTTCACCGAGACGACGCCCGGCATCCCGCCCGCGTCGTCTTTTTTCGTCTTGACGAGCCAGCCGTTGCCCGCGTCGAACGGCATCTTCGCGAGCGCGCTCTTCACGAGCGCCGGCGCGGCCTGCTGCGTGCCCGGCTCGCGATCGCGCAGCGACGCCGTCACGCGATAGACGTCGGCCCCCGACTTCGCGTCGACGAACCGCAGCGTCAGCACGTGGCGGTATACCTTCCCGGCGAACGGCAGCGCGAGCGGCGACGGCCCGTCGACGGTCACGCACGCGCTGCTCGCCGCACCGCACTGGTCGGCGACGGCCGCGACCGCCGTCGGCTGCGTCGCGTAGGCGACCGACAGCCGGTAGCGCGCGTCCTTGAGCGGTTTCGCATCGAAGCCGCGGTGCGCGAGTTCGTCGCGCACGAGCGTCTCGATCTGCCGGTATTCGGCATCGTTGGCCTGCGCGGCCGTCCGCACGAAATCGTAGCCGTGTGCATCGGATGCGAACGCGTTCGGCTGCCCGACCGCACTCACGCCGCTCGTCACGCCGGCGCAACCCGTCAACAGCGACGCCGCCAGCGCGGCCGCTGCCCATTCCTTTCTCATGGCTTTCCCCAAATACCTGCCGTCGTGCCCGGCCCTATCAGGCGGACGGCTCGTCGATCGCGGGCAGCGACACCGTCACCGCGGTGCCGACACCCACCTCGCTGTCGACCGACACGCTGCCCCCATGGCGCGTGACGACCGTCTTCACGAATGCCATGCCGAGCCCGGAACCCGAGATTTCGGGCCGCTCGCCGGCATGGAACCGCTTGAAACGCTCGAACAGATGCCGCTGATCTTCCGGCGCAATGCCGTACCCCTGATCGCGAATCGTACAGAACATCCGTCTCGATGCATGCTCGACCGCCAGCGTACACGTGATCACGGTATCGGACGGACTGTATTTGACCGCATTGTTCAGCAGGTTCACGAACGCGCGCGTGATCAGCGAGCGGTCCGCGCGCACCCAGCACATGTCGGTGCCGACGTCGGTGTCGATGCGGATGTGCTTCGCCTGCGCCTGCGGCCATACCTCGTCGCTCGCGTCGATCAGCACGTCGACGAGGCTCGTCGCCTCGAGCTGGTACGCCTGCGACTCCGCGCGCGCCAACTGCACGAACTCGTCGGCGAGCGACAGCGCGCGGTGCGCATAGCGCTCGATCCGCGCGAGCAGCCCGCGCATCGCGTCGGTCTCGACGCGGTCGCGCTCGATCTCGACGAGCGCGAGGATCGACGACTGCGGCGAGCGCATGTCGTGCGACAGCAGGTGCAGCGCTTCCTCGCGATGCCGCTCGGCCGCGTGCAGTTCGGTCACGTCGACGAGGCCGGCGATCCAGCCCGTCACGCGGCCCTGCGCGTTCGTGCAGGCCGCGTAGCGTAGCAGATGGTCGAGCCCGTCGCGATCGCGCACCTCGATGCCGCGCGCCATTGCATCGTGCTCGTCCTCGAGCGTCGGGTCGAGCACGGCCGGCCAGCGCTCGCGAATCGCCGCGTCGTGTTCCGCGTTGCCGTCGACGGTCTTCATGAACGTCAGCTCGCCGAGCGCGGTGCGCAGCGGCCGCCCTTCCGGCAGCGGCAGCGCGAGCCGCGACCCGTAGCGCTTCGCTGCATGGTTCGCGATCAGCACGGTGCCGGCCAGGTCGGTCACGAAGATCGGCTCGGGCATGCTGTCGAGGCTGTCCCACACGAAGCGCTTCATGTCCTGCACGCGCTGCGCGGCTTGCGCCATCAGCGCCATCTGCCGCTCGAGCACGTCGCCGCCGACGCTGCGCGTGCGCGGCGCCTCGGGCAGCAGGTGCGGCTCGTCGGCGAGCCGCTGCAGCTCGCGGCGCAGGTACGACATCGTCATTTCCAGGCGCCGCCAGTTCCAGATCGGGTAGACGGCGACCAGCCCGAAGATCGCGGGCGCCGGCGACAGCCAGATGCGCGCCTCGAACAGCAGCGCCATGCTCGCGACGACGGCGAGCCCGGCAAGGCTCAGCGTGAGCAGCAGCGCGCGCCACGGCGACAGCATCAGGAAGCCGCCCAGCAGCACGGCGAGCGGCAGCAGCGACGCGGCGAACAGCCCGGCGCGCGACGCGGGCGAGATCGCGCTGCCGGTCGCCAGCATGTCGAGCACGTTGGCGTGGATGTACACACCGGCGAGCGGCCCGAACTCGCCGGACACGGGCGTCGCGAAGCGGTCGTACAGCCCCGACGCCGTCACGCCGACGACGACGATCTTGCCGCGCAGCGCGTCGGGCTTCACGCGCCCTTCGAGCACGTCGTCGAACGACAGCGTCGGATACGCGGGCGTGTTGCGGCTGAACGGGATCAGGTAGCGGCCCTCGCCCGCCGCGTCGCGCGACAGGTCGTGCGCATGCGCACCGGGCACGCCGCCGACCGGATGCAGCCGGCCGCCCTGGATCGCGCGATACACGGGCACCATCAGTTGCGGCCAGCGCACGCGGCCGTCGCTTTCGAACAGCGCGACGCTGCGTACGATACCGTCGCGGTCGACTTCGAGGTTGATGTGGCCGAGCCCGACCGCGCGCGCCGCGAGCGCGGCCACCGGCGGATCGACCGCGCGCGTGCCGTCCGCCTGTTCGGGGCTCAGCAGCACGGGCAGGAAGGTCGGCACGTGGCTCATCGCGTCCGCGAACGCGCGATCCTCCGCGGACGGCTCGGTAAACAGCACGTCGTAGACGACGGCAGCCGGCTGCGCGCGCGCGAGCGTATCGAGCAGCCGCGCGTGCACGTTGCGCGACCACGGCCAGCGGCCGAGCGCGGACACGCTCTGGTTGTCGATGTCGACGACCACCACGTCGGGCGACAGCGGCAGGCTGCGCAGCATCAGCAGCCGGTCGTAGATCAGGCCGTCGACGCTCGTCGACAGGCGGCCGAGCGCGCACGCGAGGATCACCGCGATCCCGAGGCAGCCGATCGCGATCCATTCGATCAGGAAGCGGCGGCCGAGGCGCCGCCGCGGGGAAACGGAGTCAGGTTTCATGCGCCGCGGATCAGCGCGACAGCGTGAACGCGCTGACCGGACTGGTCTTCTCGTAGAACTTGCCGCCTTCGAATTCCTCGACGGTCACGGCCCAGAAATAGTCGCCCGGCGGCAGGTGCGCGACGGTGATCTGGCGCGCATGCAGGCCGACCTGGTCGACGACCGGTGCGCTCAGGTCCTTCGAGCGCGACAGCACGAACCGGTAGCGCGCATCCTTGCCCGAACCGTTCGGCGACCAGCGGAACTCGTAGCCGTCGGCGCCGGGCGACGCGCTCGCGTCGAGCCCCATCACGCGGCGCTCGAACGCATACGTGCGCGGCCGGCCCTCGAGGCCGTTCGCGTCGATCGCGGCGACCCGCACGAAGTAGTTCCCGTTCGGCACGTCGTGAAAGACCGCCCGCGGAGAATCGGTGCGCGTTTCGCGGAACAGGTCGAGCAGCCCGGCGTCGTGCGCGAGCTGCAAGCGGTAGCCACGCGCGTCGCCGAGCGGCGCGACGTCGAATGTGACGTCGGGCTCGTCCTGCACCTTGTCGGGATGCGCGAGCGCCGGTGCGGGCAGCAGCTCGACGGGCGCGCCGACCGCGCCGGACGACGTCGCGACGCTGCCGAAATTCGCATGCACGAGCGTCGGGCCGGCCGGCTGCCGATCGCCCGCGACGCCGACGGTGCCGTCGAGCACTTCGACGCGCGTCGACGCGCTACCGGCCGCGTCGTAATTCACGCGAAAGTGCGTACCGCGCACGCCGGCCACGACCGACGGCGAACGGATCTGGAAGCGGTCGTCGCGTTTCTTCAGATGGGTGACCTCGCTGTCGACCGAACCGCGCGTGAGTTCGAACTCGCGATCGAGCGTGCCGGTCAGCACCGTGCGGCGCAGCGCCTTCAGGTCGAGCTGGCTGTCGGGCGGCAGGCTCATGTGCGTGCCGTCGGCGAGCTCGAGCGTCACGAAGCCGTTCGGGCCCGTGCGCACGCGATCGCCCTCGGCAAGCGTCGCATCGTTCGCGAGCGGCGCGTAAGCGTCGCCGGACGCGCGTTCGGCCGTCCCCTGTACCGCGACGACGCGCGCGGTCAGTTTTTCCTTGCGCAGACGCGCCACCGGCAGCTTCAGCGCGATGCCGGGCTGCAGGTGCTTCGGCGCGGGTACGCCGTTGATCTGCTGAAGCAGCTGCCAGTCGTCCGCGCCCTGCAGGTAGCGCGCGGCGACGTCGTACAGCGTGTCGCCCGCCTGCGTGCGGTAGACGACCATCTTGCCTGCCACGGCAGGCGGCTGCGCGGCCGCATGCTGCGCGGCGAACGCAAACGCGACCGCGCAGGACACACGCAGCGCCGCCGTCCGCAGGTTCGCCGTGTGCTGCGTGATTCCCGTGGTCACTCCGGTTCTCCCTGGCCGACCCGCTCGAGCCGGTAGCCGTAGCCGTAGATCGGCGCGAGGCGATAGCCGTTTTCGGGCCGCAGGCCGAGCTTGGTGCGCAGCATCGAGATGTGCGTATCCATCGTGCGCGACGGGATGTCGGTCGCCTGCTTCCACACGAGATCGAGAATGTGCGCGCGCGACAGCGGCCGGTCGAGGTGCTGGAACAGCAGCAGCGCGAGCTCGAATTCCTTCTGCGTGAGGCTCACTGCCTTGTCGCCGACGTAGGCCTGCTTCAGGTTCACGTCGAAGCGGAACTGGTCGAACTCGCGAACGGTTGCCTCGGCGTTGACCGGATACGCACGGCGCAGCAACGAGCCGATGCGCGCACGCAGGATCGGGCCCGACACGGGCTTGACCACGTAATCGTCGGCGCCGGCGTTGAGGATCTGCGTGATCCCCGCCTCGTCGTCACGGCTCGTCATGAAGATGATCGGCAGGCTGTGCTCGGTCTGATTCGCACGCACCCACTTCAGCACTTCCTCGCCGGACATGTCGGGCACGTTCCAGTCGAGCACCAGCAGATCGAACGTCTCGCGCTGCAGGCGCTTCTTCAGGGCCTTGCCTTCCTTGAACGCATAGCACGTATGGCCGACGGCCGTCAGCGTTTGACTGACGAAATCCGTCTGGGCCGGATCGTCATCCAGTACAGCAATTCTCATAGCACCCCGCAAATCGAAATCGATTCGTCCAGTTCAGCTCCCCGCCCCCACCCCGGCCGCGCAGCACATGCGCGGCTTCCGGATACCGGCCGGCGAGCCGTCGTTCGCCGCTCGCGCCACCTGCGCAAACCGGCGACCCCGGCTAAATATCTCAAAAACGGGGCACGGACGAACCGGCGATTTCATCATAGTAGTATGAAATTCGCCAATAAATTGCGCGGACTACCGTCTTTTCTTCGAATAATGCTTCCTGTCGCGCAATCGGGCGTCTAGTCGGCGCCCGCGATGCCGGCCACCGGCTCGACAACATCGTCGGCCGGCACGTGCTGCGACAGCGGTTCCGCATGCGCCGGTTGTACAAGCATCCGCTGCAGCTGGCCGCGCACGCGCTCCCACGCGGCGGCCGCGTAGTCCGGCTGGCTCGCCGCCCACGCCTGCGCCAGATCGAACACGCGCTCGATCGTCGCACCGCAGTAGGTCAGGCCCGAGCCGTCGTCCAGCGCGGCGTCGCGCAGCCGTTCGTCGAGCCACTCGGCCAGCCACGGCATCTCGGCCGCGGCCGAATCCGCGTAAGCCTCCAGCGCCGCACGCGCGTGACGATCCTGCTGCGGATCAAGCTCGATACGGCTCAGTCCCGATACGCTGCGTTCCGCTCCGGACGGACTTCGAATGGTCCCTGGTCTGAAGGACATGTCCTCTCCCCGTTGTACGACGGTAGCGTCAGGCATGGCCCCCGTGCCCGCCGTAAGACGTACCGTGGCCGGCGCATCCGCTGGGAGCGGACGACCGGCCGGGTCAGTATACGCAGCCGGTCACGAAGCGAGGTTTAAGAATTGTCAGAAAAGCGCGGCCCGGCGCCAGGCGCGGCCGGCAGCATGACGCGGGCCTTCAGCGGCGGCGCATCAGGAACACGAAGGTCTTGTCCTGCGTCGTCGATTCGACGATCTCGTTGCCCGTCTGCTTGGCGAACGCGGCGAAATCGCGCTGCGAACCCGGATCGGTCGCGAGCACCTTGAGGATTTGCCCGCTTTCCATATCGGCGAGCGCTTTCTTGGCACGCAGGATCGGCAACGGGCAATTGAGCCCGCGCGCGTCTACTTCCTTGTGAATCTGCATCGGCTGTCGACCTTCGAATGTCGCGCCACACGCGGCGCGGGAAGAAGCCGCGATTTTACCGCAGCGCCGCCGCGCCTGCCCGGGCAGGCCAAGGCCCGGCACCCGCGGGCACCGGGTTCACGCGCCGGAGAAACCGCCAGCGAGCCGTTCCCGCAGGTGCCGCACGAGCGCGCGCACCGCGCTCGGCACGACCGGGCTGTACGGGCGGATCGCGAAGATGTGGTCGCCGAACGCACCCGACGGCCGCCAGCCGTCGAGCAGCGCGACGAGCCGGCCGGCGTCGAGATCGCGCTGCGCGCTGAAGTCCGGCAGCAGCGCGATGCCGAGCCCGCCGAGCGCGGCTTCGCGCATCGCCTCGCTGTTGTTCGCCGCGAAACTGCCGCGCACCGGCACGCTCACGCGCTGGCGCCGCCGGCCGTCCGGCTCGAAGCTCCACGCGGCCGGCTCGTGCTCGCGCAGGTAGCACAGGCAGCTGTGCTCGACGAGTTCGCTCGGGTGCCTCGGCGCGCCGCGCGCGTCGAGGTAGTCGCGGCTCGCGACGAGCAGCGAACGCGTGTCGCACAGCTTCCACGCGACGTGGGTCTGCGGCGCGATGGTCGTATGGCGGATCGCGAGGTCGAAACCCTCCTGCGTCAGCGAATGCAGCCGGTCCGACAGGTCGAGCTCGATATGCACGCCCGGATGCCGCCGCAGGAAATCGGGCAGGTGCGGCACGACCTGCTGGCGCCCGAGCGCGACCGGCACCGTCACGCGCAGCAGGCCGCGCGGCTCCCCGGCCAGGTCCTTCACGCGCGCGAAGTGCTGCCCGATCGACTCGAACGCGTCGCGCGTGCTGTCGACGAGCGTCTGGCCCGCGTCGGTGAGCCGCACGCTGCGCGTCGTGCGCCGCACGAGCGGCACGCCGGCCGCTTTTTCGAGATCGGCGATGCGCTGGCTCATCGCGGCCTTGCTGATGCCGAGCCGCTGCGCGGCGGCCGTGAAACTGCCGGCCGCGGCCAGCACCGTCAGCGAATGGATATGCGGCCAGAGGGCCTGGACATTTTGCTGATTCATCCGCCGATTATTCAGAATTCTGAACAGTGAATCAAGCTGCACGGCCTTCTCCCGCCCGGCGCGTTTGCCTAGACTGGGTGCCGTCCACCCTACCCGATCCCCCAGGAGACACGATGAATCCGGTTCCCGCGTACACCTCCGACGCCGACGTCGGCCACTATGTCGACGGCGCGCCCGTCTCCGGCCGCAGCGGCCGCTTCCAGGACGTGCTCAATCCCGCGCTCGGCCGCGCGGTGCGCCGCGTCGCGCTCGCCGACGACAGCGAAGTGCAGCAGGCCGTCGCGTCGGCCCATGCCGCGTTCCCCGAGTGGGCCGCGACGCCGCCGATCCGCCGCGCACGCGTCCTGCATCGCTTCCTGCAACTGATGAACGAGCATCGCGACGCACTCGCGGCGATCATCACGGCCGAGCACGGCAAGGTGTTCTCCGACGCGCAGGGCGAAGTCGCCCGCGGCATCGACATCATCGAATTCGCGTGCGGGGTGCCGCAGCTTCTGAAAGGCGACTTCACCGACCAGGTCAGCACCGGCATCGACAACTGGACGATGCGCCAGCCGCTCGGCGTCGTCGCGGGCATCACGCCGTTCAACTTCCCGTGCATGGTGCCGTGCTGGATGTTCCCGGTCGCGATCGCGACGGGCAACACATTCGTGCTGAAGCCGAGCGAGCGCGACCCGTCGGCGGCCTTGTTTATCGCCGACCTGCTCACGCAGGCCGGGTTGCCGGCCGGCGTGTTCAACGTCGTCCAGGGCGACAAGGGGGCGGTCGACGCGCTGCTCGACCACCCGGACGTGCAGGCCGTCAGCTTCGTCGGCTCGACCCCGATCGCGGCCTACGTGCAGCAACGCGCGGTGCAGTCGGGCAAGCGCGTGCAGGCCCTCGGCGGCGCGAAGAACCATCTGGTCGTGATGCCCGATGCAAACCTCGAGCAGGCCGTCGACGCGCTGATCGGCGCCGCGTACGGCTCGGCCGGCGAACGCTGCATGGCGATCAGCGTCGCGGTGCTGGTCGGCGACGTCGCGGACAAGATCGTGCCGCTGGTGGCCGAGCGCGCCCGCAAGCTCGTGATCGGCGACGGGATGTCGCCGGAAGTCGAGATGGGCCCGATCGTCACCGGCGATGCACTCAAGCGCATCGAAGGCTATATCGAGCAAGGCGTGAACGAAGGCGCGCAACTGGTGGTCGACGGCCGCGGGCTGCGCGTGCCGGGCCGCGAGGCAGGCTTCTTCACCGGCGGCACGCTGTTCGACCACGTGACCCCCGACATGCGCATCTACAAGGAAGAAATCTTCGGGCCCGTGCTCGGCTGCGTGCGCGTGAAGGACTTCGGCGAGGCGGTCGACCTGATCAACGCGCACGAGTTCGGCAACGGCGTGTCGTGCTTCACGAGCGACGGCGGCATCGCGCGCGAATTCGCGCGGCGCATCCAGGTCGGGATGGTCGGCATCAACGTGCCGATTCCGGTGCCGATGGCGTGGCATGGCTTCGGCGGCTGGAAGAAGAGCCTGTTCGGCGACATGCACGCCTACGGCGAGGAAGGCGTGCGCTTCTACACGCGCCAGAAGTCGGTGATGCAGCGCTGGTCGTCGAGCATCGGCAAGGGTGCCGAATTCGCGATGCCGACCGCGAAGTAATCGCCTGAAGGCACGCCGGCGGCCGGCCGCTGGCCGCCGGCCGCCGGTTGCCGGTCGCTCCTGCGGCCGGTATACCGGCAGGCGACTTCAGCCGGCCTTCGTACCGTGCGCGCCGTCGGCGGTCGGCAGGTACGACAGTTCGAGCCGATACGCGAGCGCGACGAACAGGCTCTGCGCGAGGCCCATCGTGGCCGTCAGCGCGCGGAAGCCGAACGTCTCGCTGTCCTGCACCATCAGCGTCACCTCGGCCTCCCGTGCAAGCGGGCTCATCCGGCTGTCGGTGATCGCGATCAGCCGCGCGCCGCGCTGCACGGCCTGCTGTGCGACCTGCACGGTTTCCTCCGCATACGGCATGAACGAGATGACGATCATCACGTCGCCCTCGCGCACCGACCGGATCTGCCCGAGATGCATGCTGCCCAGCGCGCTGAACAGCCCGATGCGCTTGTCGGTGTGCTGCAGCGCGTAGTCGAGGTACACGGCGATCGGAAACGCGCGCCGCGAGCCCGCGATCCAGATCGCCTGGGTTTCGGCGAGCAGGTCGACGGCCTGCGCGAGCGCCTGCGAATCGAGCGTCTGCCGCAGCTGCTGCATGCCGGCAATGCTGCCCTTGATGAATTCGTCGGCGATCTGTTCGGGCTGCAGGCTCGACGAGCCCGACTCGATCACGTCGCGCAGCCGCAGGTTGTACGCGCGCCCCGGCGCGATCTGCTGCGCGAGCCCTTCGCGGAACAGCCGCTGCATCTCGGAGAAGCCGGAAAAGCCGAAATGCTTCGCGAAGCGCACGACGGCCGACGGCTGGACGCCGCACGCCTCCGCGAGCGACTGGATGCCTTCCAGGCCAAGCTGGTCCCGATGCGTTTCCACGTGGCGCGCAATCACCTTCAGGCGATTGCTGAGGCCGTCGTATTCCTGCGTCAGGTGCTGCAGGAACTGCTCGACGGTGGCGGGAGGTTTCTCGGATGAACTCATCGGATAGCGCGAAGTTGACGGCCCCGATGCGCGCACGACACTGACGGACGCGGCCCGGGGCTCACCTGAACACATGCATGAAGGGCGAATTTAATCACGTTTGCGGCGCGGCCCGCGCCACGTGCTCGCTCCCACGCGCTCGATCATCACTTGCCTACGCTCCACGGCGATACTGGAAGCGATTGTCCAACGCTCGCGCGGCGTCGTAAAGATTAGGGCGTCTACCAAGCCGGCCATCGGGGCGAAGCGGCGAGAAACAGCGAGAAACGGCAAAAGCGACAGAAGCGGAGACATGCGGCAGGCAGCCGCCCGCCCCGCAGCCTGCCCGCGCCGCCGGTTCAGCGATAGTCGACCCACACCCCGCCCGCATCGGCGGAGCGCACGCAGTTCTCCACCCAGCGCACGCCTTCCACGCCCGCATGGACATCCGGAAAGCGAATGCTCTTCAACGCCGCGACGTCGCCGCGATCGGCCGCATCCATCGCAAGCGCGAAGCGCGCATAGAGATTCGACCAGGCCTCGAACAGCCCCTCCGGATGCCCGGCACCGATGCGATCTTCGCGCAATGCGTGCGGATGCAGATAACCCATCCCGCGATCGAGCACCTGGGCGGGCTGCCCCTGCACTTCGTAGCGCAACTGGTTCGGATGCTCGTCCCACCATTCGACGCTCGCCTTCGCGCCGATCACCCTCACCTTCTGGCCGTGCATCGAGCCCGCGTTCACCGCGCTCGACCACACGTAACCGACCGCGCCCGTGTCGTACTCCATGATCGTGAACGCGTTGTCCTCGAGCGGCGCGCGGCTCTTCACGAAGCTCTGCCGCGAGCACATCAGCCGCCGGATCTTCAGCTCGGGCGCCATCACTTCGGAGATGTACAGCGGATGCGTGCCGATGTCGCCGAGCACGTAGCTCGGGCCCGCGAACTTCGGGTCGACGCGCCAGCGCGCGGCCGCGCTCGCGGCCTCGACGCCCTCGCTGTGGAACCCGTGCGCGAACTGCATCTGCACGATGCGGATCTCGCCGAGATCGCCGCGCGCGATCATCTCGCGCGCCTGTTCGATCATCTGGTGTCCGGAATAGCCGTACGCGACGCCGACGACCCGGTTCTTCTCGACCGACAGCCGCTGCAGCGCCTCGGCCTCCTCGGTCGTGAAGCACAGCGGCTTCTCGCAGACCACGTGCAGCCCCGCGTTCAGCGCGGCGCGGCAGATCTCGAAGTGCGTGTTGTTCGGTGTCGCGATCGACACCGCGCGGATGCCGTCCGGGCGGCGCGCCTCGGCGTCGAACATCGTCGCGTAGTCGGGATAGCAGCGCTCGGCGGCGACGCCGAGCTTCACGCCGAACTGGCGGCCGCGTTCGGGATCGATGTCGAACGCGCCGGCGACCAGCTGGAAGCTGCCGTCGCGCAACGCGGCCGACCGGTGGCTGTAGCCGATCTGGCTGCCGAGCCCGCCGCCGACCATGCCCCAGCGAATCGAATGTCCAAGCAGAATCTGTCCGTCAATCATGATGGTGATGTTCCTGGTTCGTGTTCAGGGTGTTCAGGGGTGCAACGCGCGGTGGATCATGCGAAGCCGGCCGACGCGAGAAACGCGCGGCTCGCGGCGACGTCGCGCAGGCTCGTGCCGGCATTGCGCGGGTCGCGCTCCTGTTCGATCGTGATGTACCCGGCGTAACCGATGTCGTCGAGCGCGCGGCGGATCGCCCGGTAGTCGAGCACGCCGGTGCCGATCGGGCACATCACGCCGCGCGCGCACGCGGCGAAGAACGCGATGTGCTCGCCCATCACCGCGTCGTACACGGCCGCGTCGATGTCCTTGAAGTGCACATAGTCGAGGCGCGCCGCATGGCGGCGCAGCCAGGTTTCCGGGTCCATGCCCGAGTAATGCAGGTGGCCGGTATCCAGACAGAGGCCGGCCGTGTCGGCCGGAATGTCGGCGACGATCCGGTCGATCTCGTCCGCGAATTCGATGTAGCCGCCCGCATGCGGATGGATCACCGTGCGCACGCCGAATTCGCCGCGCGCGATCGTCGCGATCTGCCGGATGTGCTCGACCATGCCGGCCCAGCGTGCGCCGGACAGCCGCGGCGCGCGATCGGCGTGGCCGGCCGCGTAGTCGCGTTCTTCATGCCCCCAGTCGATCACGACCAGGTACGGCGCCGCGTAGCGCTGGCCGTCCTGCGTCGGCAGTTTCGGCAGCCGCGTGATCAGCGCGCAGATCTCGCGCGTCTGGCGCAACAGGTTCGACAGGTTCTCCGGCGCCACGAGATCGTCGAAGATCGTACCGGCGGTGATGCTCAGGCGCTGCCGCTCGAGCTCGGCGCTCACCACGTCGAGTTCGAGCGGGATGTAGCCGTACGGCCCGAGCTCGATGCCCGAGTAGCCGGCCTGCGCGGCCTCGGCGAGCACCTGCCGCCACAGCGGCAGGTGCGGGTTCTTCACGTCGTCGACACCCCAGCAGCACGGTGCGCAACCCATCTTCATCGTCATGTCGGTCAGTCCGGCAGGTAGGTAGGCGGCTGCGGTTCAGCCACGATAGAACGCGGGGCGTTCGGCCATCGCGATCGATTCGACCGCCCCGCTCTTTTGCGCACGCACGCATGCATCGGCCGCGACCGCCGCCGCGTAGCCGTCCCAGGCCGACGGCCCGGTGAGCGCGTGCGCGCGCACGCCGTCGATGAACGCCTGCAGCTCGACGTCGTACGATGCGATGAAGCGCTCCTTCCAGTCGGTCATGATCTCGACCGACTGCCGCGCCGCATGCTTGAGCCCCACCGCCGGCGGATCGGGCAGCTTCGCGATGCCCTGCTCGCCGACCACCTCGCACTGGATGTCGTAGCCGTACTGGCAGTTCACGAAGATCTCGACGTCGATGCGCACGCCGCTCGCGGTTTCCAGCAAAACGATCTGCGGATCGGCGAGATGCGACGATGCATGGCGCGTCTTCTTCGGATAGACGACCTGCGTGCTCACGTAGTCCTCGCCGAGCAGCCAGCGCAGCACGTCGAGTTCGTGAATCAGCGTGTCGGTGATCGCCATGTCGGTCGTGTAGCGCTCGCCGACCGACTGGTTGCGGTGCGCACAATGCAGCATCAAGGGCGCGCCGATCTCGCCGCTGTCGATCACGCGCTTGAGCGCGCGATAGCCTTCGTCGTACGGACGCATGAAGCCGACCTGCACGAGCCGCTTGCCGTGCGCGACTTCCGCTTCGACGATCCGCATGCAGCCTTCCGCCGTGACGGCGAGCGGCTTCTCGCAGAACACGGGCTTGCCGTGCGCGATCGCGTCGAGCACGAACGCTTCGTGCGTCGGCCCCCACGACGTGACGAGCACGGCCTGCACGTCGGCGGCCGCGACCACCTCGTGGCCGTCGGCGTAGATCTCGGCATCGAGCCCGTACTTCGTCACCGCGTCGCGCGCCTGCTGCGGATCGATGTCGTTGACGGCCACGACACGCGCGCCGGACAGCGTGCGGGTCAGTCTGCGGATGTGGTCCTGGCCGATCGCGCCGCAGCCGATCACGCCGATTTGCAAGGTCATCTAACAGTCTCCAGTCGTTCATCTGCGGTGCGACACCCGCCGCACCGGCCAGCAACAGGTCAGCGCGCGGTGCGATCGAAAAAACGATCGACGTAGCGCCGGATCGTGTCGCGCATGTAGCGCGACGACGCTTCCGCGCGGTCCTCCCACGCGAACACGCACGACGACATCACGCCGTCGAAGCCTGCCGCGCCGAGCGCGCGAAAGAACACGTCCCAGTCGATCTCGCCCTGCCCGATGTCGAGATGCTGGTGCACGCGAATCTGGTTCGAACCGGGCGGATTCACGATGTAGCGCAGCTGGCTGCTCTTGCGGTGGTCGAAGGTGTCGGCCACGCGCACGTGCGCGAGGATCGGCGCGGCCTGCGCGATCATCGCGGCCATGTCGTCGCCGTAGTAGAACGTGTGCGGCGCGATGTACGACAGCTTCAGCGACGGCGAGCCGATGTTCGTGACGATGTCGATCGCCGGCTGCAGCTGCTCGATCCAGTCCTCCGGATGCGGCTCGACCGACAGCACGATGCGTTCGCGCTCGAGGATCGGCAGCAGCTCGTCCATCGAACGGAACCACGCGGCTTCGCACAGCTCCTTCGGGTTCGCACCCGGCCGTTCGCCGACCGAGCGCTCGGGCGACGCACCGCGCCCGAACTCCGACACCATCAGCGCGCACTCCATCTCGACCGCCACCTCGATCGCCTTCTTCCAGCAGCGCACGGCCCATAACCGCTCGTCCTCGAACGGGCTCGCCCAGCGGTACATCGGCTGCAGCGACGCGAGGCCGACGCCGCTCGCGCGCATCGCCTGCCGGAAAGCGGCCATCCGCTCGCGCGTCGCGCGCGGCATCACCCACCAGTCGAGAAAGTCGCTGCGCGGCGACAGCTCGATCTGGTCGTAGCCGAGCTCGGCCACCGCGTGCGGCAGGCGGTCGAGCGGCAGGTGGCGAATCATGTAGGGGTCCAGCGCGATCTTCATCGAAAGTCCTCGGCGATAGCGGGTTCCGGACGAACGCAGCGGCACGTGCCGCCCTCGTCCGGCGATGCATGACGGTCAGCGGCGCTTCTTCTTGTTGCGGTACTGGTCGGCGATCACGGCCGCGACGATGATCGCGCCCTTGACCATCTCCTGGTAATACGCGTCGATGCGGATGAACGTGAAGCCCGACGTCATCACGCCGAGGATCAGCACGCCGATCACGGTGCCCGTCACGCGGCCGAGCCCGCCCGACAGCGACGTGCCGCCGATCACGACGGCCGCGATCGCGTCGAGTTCGTACATCACGCCCATGCCCGACTGGCCCGAGATCGCGCGCGCGGCGGTCACGGTGCCGGCGATCCCGCTCAGCAGGCCCGCGATCGCGTAGACGAAGACCAGGTGGCGCGTGACGTTGATGCCGGACACGACGGCCGCATGACGGTTCGCGCCGATCGCGTACGTGTACTTGCCGAAGCGCGTGTAGCGCAGCACGACGTGGAAGATCGCGGCGATCACGAGGAAGATGATCACCGGATTGGCGCCTGCGCCGATGGCCGCGAACTGGTCGGTCAGCATCGACACGGGCATCCCGTTGGTGAACCACTTCGCGAACCCGCGCGCGGCCACCATCGTGCCGAGCGTCGCGATGAACGGCGGGATGCCGGTCATCGCGATCAGCGAGCCGTTCAGCAGGCCGACCAGCAGCCCGACGCACACGCCGGCCAGCACGGGCCAGATGATCGGCAGGTCGGTCAGGTGCGGGAACACCGCGCGCGGGAAGTCGGACACCTGCGCGAGGCTTGCCGACACGACCGCCGCGGCGGCCACGACCGAGCCCGACGACAGGTCGATCCCGCTGGTGATGATCACGAGGTTCACGCCGACCGCGATGATGCCGATCACGGCCATCTGCAGCACGATGATCTCGAGCCGCTCGGTATTGAACAGGAAGCTCTGGCCGACGACGATCCAGCCGACGATCTCGAAGAACAGGCTGATGCCGACGAGCACGAGGAAGATGCTCAGTTCGGGCGGCCACTTCATGTGCCGCGCCTTGATCGTCATGGTCTGCGCATCCGCAGCCGGATTCAGGTTGCCCATTTCATTTGTCTCCAGTCTTGTTTCGGCTCAGCGCGACGCGAGATCCATGATGCGGACCTGGTCGGCGTCCTTGCGATCGACGATGCCGGTCATGCGCCCTTCGTGCATCACCATCACGCGATCGCTCATTCCCAGCACTTCCGGCATTTCCGACGAGATCATCAGCACCGCGACGCCCTTGCCGGCGAGCGCGCTGACGAGCCTGTGAATCTCGGCCTTCGCGCCGACGTCGATGCCGCGGGTCGGTTCGTCGAGGATCAGGATGCGCGGCTGCGTGAGCAGCCACCGGCCGATCAGCACCTTCTGCTGGTTGCCGCCCGACAGGTTCTGGATCTCCTCGTGCAGCCCGGGCGACTTCACGCGCAGCATCCGGCTCATTTCCTCGCAGTCGCGCTTCAACTGCGCCTGCCGCACGAAATTGAACTTCACGTAGCGGTTGCTGAGCACCGCCGCTTCCATGTTCGCGAGCAGGTCGAGATTCAGGAAGCAGCCGGTGTCCTTGCGATCCTCGGTGAGGAAGGCCATCCCGTGCTTCATCGCCTGCGCGGGTGTCGCGATCCGCACCGGCTTGCCGTCGATCCGGATCTCGCCCGACGTGGCCGGCACGACGCCGAACAGCGCCTCCGCGACGTTCGAGCGCCCCGAGCCGACGAGGCCGGCTACGCCGAGGATCTCGCCCGCGCGCAGCTCGAAGCTCACGTCGCGGAACACGCCGTCGACGCCGAGGTTCTTCACCGACAGCACGACGTCGCCGATCGGCACCTCCTCCTTCGGGAACATCTGCGTGATCTCGCGCCCGACCATCATGCGGATGATGTCGTCGCGCGTGACGTCGCTCGACGCATGCGTGCCGATGTACTTGCCGTCGCGGAACACCGAAAACTCGTCGGCAATCTCGAACAGCTCGTTCATCTTGTGCGTGATGTAGACGATGCCCTTGCCCTGCTCGCGCAGCTGGCGAATGATCCGGAACAGGTGCGTGACTTCCTTGTCGGTCAGCGCGGAAGTCGGCTCGTCCATGATCAGCACGTCCGAGTCGAACGACACGGCCTTCGCGATCTCGACCATCTGGCGGCTCGCGACCGTCAGCGTGCGCACGTCGGTTTCCGGATCGATGTCGATCGACAACCGCTCGAACAGCGCGGCCGTCTGACGGCGCAGCGCCGCGTGATCGATCAGGCCGAAGCGGTTCTTCGGTTCGCGGCGGATCCAGATGTTCTCCGCGACCGTCATGTACGGCATCAGGTTGAGTTCCTGGTGAATCATCGCGATGCCGCGGTCGAGCGCATCGAGCGGGCCGTTCAGCACGACCGGCTCGCCGTTGATCAGGATCTCGCCCTGGTCGGGCGTGTAGACGCCCGCGATGATCTTCATCAGCGTCGACTTGCCCGCGCCGTTCTCGCCCATCAGTGCATGGACGGTGCCGCGACGCACGCGGAACTGCACGCCGTCGAGCGCGACGACGCCCGGAAAGGACTTGCCGACACCGCGCACCTCGAGCACGCAGTCGGCCGCGGAAGAAGCCGGCGGGGCCGACGAGCCGGACAAACCCGACGCACCGGCCGACGCATCGTCGCCGGCCATCGGGCGCGCGATCCTGGCTGTAAACATGGACGTTCCTCGACGAGTCGCGCGCGTGCCCGGTCATGCCGGGCACGCGCAGTTCAACGGATCACCGGTCAGTGCTTCGCGTACTGGCTCATGTTCTCGGGCGTCACGAGCTCGAACGGCACGTTCACGTAGCGGTCGACGGGCTGCTTCTTCGCGAGCTTGAGCGCGGCCGCGACGGCCTGCTGCCCCTGCCCGGACGCGTTCTGGTACACCGACACCTTCAGCTCGCCGCTCTTCATCGAGGCGAGCCCGTCGGGCGTCGCGTCGATGCCGGCGACGATCGTCTTCGGCGTCCACTTGCGCGCGGCCTTCAGCGCATTGATCGCGCCGATCGCCATCTCGTCGTTGTTGGAGATGATCGCGTCGTACTTCGTGCCGGAGCTCAGCCAGTTCATCGTGATGTCCTGGCCCTGCGTGCGGCTCCACTTGCCCTCGCGCTTGTCGACGATCTTCATGCCCGCGCAATCCTTCGTCGCGATCACGTCCTCGATGTCTTTCGTGCGGGCGCGCGCCGATTCGTTGGACAGCTCGCCCATCAGCACGAGGAGGTCGCCCTTGCCGCCGAGCAGCTTGCACACCTGGCGCGCCTGCAGCGTGCCCGACTGCTTCTCGTCGGACGCGACGACCGCGACGCCGGCCGGCAGCTTGTCGAAATCGACCGGCTTGCGGTTCACGTAGACGAGCGGGATCTTCGCGGCCGTCACCATCTTCGTGATCTTCGGCGTCGCATCGGTATCGACCGCGTTCACGATGATCGCGTCGACCTTCTGCGCAATCATGTTCTGGACCTGGCTCAACTGCTTGCCGACGTCGTTGCCGCCGTCCTCGATCTGCACCGTCGCGCCGTCCTTCTTCGCCGAATCGGCGATGCTGTTGCGCAGGATGGTCAGGAACGTGTCGTCGAACGACGCCATCGTCACGCCGATCTTCTCGGCATGCGCGAGCGGCGCAGCCAGGATCGCGGCGGCCGCGACGGCCATCAGCTTGGTCTTCATGATCAATCTGTCTCCTCATCTCCGGGGGGCGGAAGACGGCGCGTTGCGCGCCGCCGGGCCGAGTCCGATCGAATCCGATACGGACTGAAGCATCCGGATGAAACTGTAGATCACTTCCTCGAAAATTTGGAAATTTATTTCTACGTGATTTCACCTAGGGAACTGGATTTCCAAAAAGTCTAGGCTGCGTCCGTAGCCCGATTCCTTGCGGCAGGCAGTCCCGCGTCGTGCAATACACGGTGCGGACGGTCGCGACCGGATCGGCCCCCTAATCCGCCGGCATTGCCGAACGCCGGCCGCGAGCGTGACACGTGATATGAGCCTGCTGAACTTTCCGAGTGACCGCCCCATCGATCTCGCCTGCCTCGGCCGCGTGGCCGTGGATCTCTATGCGCAGCAGTACGGCAGCCGCCTCGAAGACGCGCGCAGCTTCCAGATGTATCTCGGCGGCTCGTCCGGCAACGTCGCGTTCGGCGTGGCGCGGCTCGGGCTGAAGACCGCGATGATCTCGCGCGTCGGCGACGAGCAGATGGGCCGCTTCCTGCGCGAGACGCTCGAGCGCGAAGGCTGCGACACGAGCCAGCTGCAGACCGACCGCGAACGCCTCACCGCGCTGGTGCTGCTCGGGCTGAAGGATCGCGACACGTTCCCGCTGCTGTTCGTGCGCGAGAACTGCGCGGACATGGCCGTGCGCGCCGACGAGATCAGCGAGGACTTCATCGCCGGCTGCCGCGCGCTCGCGATCACCGGCACGCATCTGTCGACGCCGGGCACGCGCGAGGCGTCACTGACCGCGCTCGGTTATGCGCGCCGCCATGGCGTCGTGCGAATTCTCGACATCGACTACCGGCCCGTGCTGTGGGGCCTGACCGCGCGCGGCGCGGGCGAGAACCGCTACGTGCCGGACGCGCAGGTGACGCGTCAGCTGCAGCAGGTGCTCGGCGAATTCGACCTGCTGGTCGGCACCGAGGAGGAATTCCTGATCGCGGGCGGCGTGCCGCACGACCTGATCGGGTCGTTGCAGGCGGTGCGCGCCATCACGAACGCGACGCTGGTCGTCAAGCGCGGCGCGCTCGGCTGCTGCGTGATCGAAGGCGACATTCCCGCCCGCATCGACGATGCGCCGACCTTCCTCGGCGAACGTGTCGAGGTGCTCAACGTGCTCGGCGCGGGCGACGCGTTCCTGTCGGGCCTGCTGTCGGGGCTGCTGCGCGGCCGCGACTGGGCCGAGTCGACGCGCATCGCGAACGCGTGCGGCGCGATCGTCGTATCGCGCCACGCGTGCTCCGCGGCGATGCCGACGCCGGCCGAGCTTGCGCACTGGTTCGACGGCAGCCGCAATCCGGTGGTCGATGCCGATCACACGCTCGCGCACCTGCATCGCGTGACGGTGCCGCGCCGCGAATGGGACGACCTGTGCGTGATGGCGTTCGATCATCGCAGCCAGTTCTACGAACTCGCGGTGCAGGCCGGCGCCGACGAAGCACGGATCAGGACGCTGAAGCGCCTGCTCGTGCGCGCGGTCGAGCAGGTCGAGCGCGAGCGCCGGATCGAAGGCCATGTCGGCGTGCTGATCGACGGCGGCGGCTACGGCAGCGACGCGCTGGCGTCGGCCACCGGGCGCGGCTGGTGGGTCGGCCGCCCGGTCGAGCTGCCGGGCTCCCGGCCGCTGCGCTTCGACGAAACGCGCTCGGTCGGCTCGTCGCTCACGCACTGGCCGACCGAACAGGTCGTGAAGTGCCTCGTTCACTATCATCCGGACGACCAGGTCGACCTGCGCGTCGAACAGGAGCAGCGCGTGCTGGAACTGTGGGAAGCCACGCGCGCCAGCGGCAACGAACTGCTGCTGGAAATGATTCCGCCGCGCGCGGTCACGCCGGCCGGCACCGAGGACGACGCGGTGCTGCGCACGATCGCGCGCTTCTACAACCTCGGCGTGAAACCCGAATGGTGGAAGCTCACGCCGCTGAGCGCCGACGGCTGGGCACGGCTCGCCGCGCTGATCGCCGAGCGCGACCCGCACTGCCGCGGCGCGGTGATCCTCGGGCTGAACCAGCCGCTGCAGTACCTCGTCGACAGCTTCCGCTCGGCGACCAACCCGATCGTCAAGGGCTTCATGGTCGGGCGCACGCTGTGGGCCGATGCGTCGCTGAACTGGTTCGCCGGCCGGATCGACGACCAGGCGCTGATCGATGAAGTGGCCGGCAACTTCGCGCAGCTCGTGGACGCGTGGCTCGGCCGCCGTGCGGCGGCCGCCCGCGCCGCCGCGGCGTGACATGACGTGACGCGACACGAAGCGACGCCCGCGATGATCCACCCGAATCCTCTTCACCGACCGACATGACCTCTACCGTAAGACTGACCGTCAGCCAGGCGCTCGTGCGCTACCTGGCCGCCCTGCGCGCCGAAGTCGTCCAGCCCGACGGCCGCGTCGAGATCCTGCCCTACTGCGGCGGCGTGTTCGCGATCTTCGGCCACGGCAACGTGGCCGGGCTCGGCGAGGCGCTGCACGCTGAAAAAGACCGGCTGCCGACGTTCCGCGCGCACAACGAGCAAGGGATGGCGAACGCGGCGATCGCGTTCGCGAAAGCGAACTTCCGCCAGCGGATGATGGCCGCGACGTCGAGCATCGGCCCCGGCGCGACCAACATGCTGACCTCCGCCGCGCTCGCGCACGTCGGCCGCCTGCCGCTGCTGCTGCTGCCCGGCGACGTGTTCGTGTCGCGCCTGCCCGACCCGGTGCTGCAACAGGTCGAGGATTTCGAACAGGGCGACGTCAGCGCGAACGACTGCTTCCGGCCGGTGACGCGCTACTTCGACCGGATCACGTCGCCCGAGCAGCTGCTCGTCGCGCTGCCGCGTGCGATCCAGGTGATGACCGACCCCGCGCAGTGCGGCCCCGTGTGCCTCGCGCTGCCGCAGGACGTGCAGACCTTCGCGTACGACTGGCCCGAGGATTTCTTCGCGCCGCCGGTGATCCGGATGCGCCGGCCGCCGGCCGACGCGCTCGAGCTCGCCGATGCGCTCGACGTGCTGAAGGCCGCGAAGAAGCCGCTGATCGTCGCGGGCGGCGGCGTGCTGTACAGCCAGGCGTGGGACGCGCTGCGTGCGTTCGCCGATACGCATGGCGTGCCGGTCGCGGAATCGCAGGCCGGCAAGGGCAGCCTCGCGTGGGACCACCCGCTGAACCTCGGCTCGATCGGCGTGACGGGCTCGCCCGCCGCAAACCGCGCGGCCGCGCAGGCCGACGTGGTGTTCGCGGTCGGCACGCGGCTGCAGGACTTCACGACCGGCTCGCATGCGCTCTACGGCAACGCAACGCTGCTGAGCCTGAACGTGCAACCGTTCGACGCAGGCAAGAAACGCGGCCGGCAACTCGTCGCCGACGCGCGCACGGGCCTCGGCCAGCTGTCGGCCGCGCTGGCCGGCTGGCACGCCGATCCGGCATGGACGGCCAGCAACCGCGACCAGGCCGCCGCATGGAACGCGCGCGTGACCGAACTCACGACGCGCGTGCCGAACGACACGCTGCCCTACGACGCGGAAGTGATCGGCGCGGTGCGCGACTCCGCGGCCGACGCGGGGCGCGACAGCGCGCGCGACGACCTCGTGGTGTGCGCGGCCGGCACGCTGCCGGCCGAACTGCACAAGCTGTGGCGCAGCGGCGTGCCGGGCAACTACCACATGGACTACGCGTACTCGTGCATGGGCTACGAAGTCGCGGGCGGCCTCGGCGCGAAGCTCGCGCGGCCCGAGCGCGAAGTGATCGTGATCGTCGGCGACGGCTCGTACATGATGCTCAACGCGGAACTCGCGACCTCCGTGATGCTCGGCCGCAAGATCGTCGTCGTGATCCTCGACAACCGCGGCTACGGCTGCATCGAGCGGCTTCAACTGAACTGCGGCGGCGCGAGCTTCAACAACATGCTCGACGACTGCGTGCCCGAAGGCGGCGAACGCTCGACGATCGACTTCGCGATGCATGCGCGCGCGATGGGCGCCGAAGCCGTGCACGTGCGCGATATCGGCGAACTGCGCAGCGAAATGAAGCGCGCCCGCGCGGCGAAGAAGAGCCAGGTGCTCGTGATCGACACCACGCACCGGCGCACGACCGACGACGGCGGCGCATGGTGGGAAGTCGCCGTGCCGCAGGTGTCCGAACGCGCCGGCGTCGAGGACGCGCACCGCGCGTATCTCGACGCGAAGACCCGGCAGCGGCGCTGATGACGCACGCTGCCCACGCACCCTCCCCGCGAAAAACACATTCGAACCAAGGAAGCCCGTCATGAGCTGGAACGTCCGCATCGGTATCAATCCCCTGTCGTGGATGAACGACGACCTGCCGTCGCTCGGCGGCGAGACGCCGCTCGAAACGGCGCTGAAGGAAGGCGCCGAAATCGGCTATGCGGGCTTCGAGCTCGGCAACAAGTTCCCGAAGACGGGCCCCGAGCTGAAGGCGAAACTCGCCGGGTTCGGGCTCGTGTGCGTGTCGGGCTGGTATTCGGGCTTCCTCGCGGAAGTCGCGCCGGGCATGAGCGACGCCGATGCGGTCGCCGCGGAAATCGAGCGCTGCCGCGCGCACATGACGAAGCTGCAGTACAACGACGTGAACGTGGTCGTGTACGGCGAATGCGCGGGCACGATCCAGGGCAACATCGACACGCCGGTCGCGAAGCGGCCGCGCTTCGTCGACGAAGACGCATGGCGGCGCTACGCGGCACGCCTCGACGCATTCGGCGCGCACCTGCTCGCGACCTACGGCATCAAGCTCGCCTACCATCACCACATGGGCGCATACGTCGAATCGCCCGACGACGTCGACCGGCTGATGGCGCTGACCGATCCGGCGAAGGTATTCCTGCTGTTCGATACCGGCCACGCGTATTTCGGCGGCGCGGCCGACCCGGTGACGCTGTTGAAGAAACACGTATCGCGCGTGGTCCACGTGCATTGCAAGGACGTGCGGCCGCAGGTCGTCACGCAGGCGCGCAACGACGGCTGGAGCTTCCTGAACGGCGTGATCAACGGCACCTTCACGGTGCCCGGCGACGGCGCGCTCGACTACGAGGCGACGCTGCGCACGCTGAAGGATGCCGGCTACGAAGGCTGGCTCGTCGTCGAGGCCGAGCAGGATCCGGCCGTCGCGCCGAGCTATGCGTATGCGAAGAAGGGCTACGAATCGCTGCGCGCGATCGTCGACCGGTTGAGCGCGTGAGCCCCGTCACCCCCGCTGTCACCCCATTGCGGAGCCCCACCCCATGACGATTTCTCCCCTGCTGGTCAAAGCATCGCCCGAGCGCGAAATCTGCAACGTCACGCCGGAATCGGCCGGCTGGAAGCACGTCGGCTTTCGCGCGCTGCGCCTGAAGGCCGGCGACACCGAAACGCTCGACACGGGCACGCGGGAACTGTGCGTCGTCGTGCTCACGGGCACGGTGCGCGCGGAAGTCGACGGCACGACCTACGATGCGCTCGGCAAGCGCGACAGCGTATTCGAGGACGTATCGCCCGATGCGCTGTACGTGCCGGGCGGCAAGACGGTCACGCTGGTCGCGACGCGCGATGCGGAAATCGCGCTGTGCACCGCGCCGTATGCAAGCGGCGACAAGCCCGTGCAACGCCTCGACGGCGAACGGATGCGCCGCTCGGTACGCGGCCAAGGCACCAACACGCGCTACGTGTGCGACATCCTGATGGGCGACAACCCGGCGGCCGAACGCCTCCTCGTCGTCGAGGTCGTCACGCCGGCGAGCCATTCGAGCAGCTATCCGCCGCACAAGCACGACCGCGACGCAGCGCCCGACGAAACCTCGCTCGAGGAAACCTACTACCACCGGATCGATCCGCCGCAGGGTTTCGCGTTCCAGCGCGTGTACACGGACGACCGCAGCCTCGACGAAGCGTGCGCGGTCGAGAACCACGACGTCGTGATGGTGCCGCGCGGCTACCATCCGGTCGTCGCGCCGCACGGCTACAACCTGTACTACCTGAACGTGATGGCCGGGCCCAGCCGCGCGTGGGCGTTCAGGAACGACCCCGCGCACGAATGGATGCTCGACGCGGCGCCGAAGCGCTGAATGGAAGACGGGCCCGCGCGCGGCCCGTGACGATGCGATGCCCGGCACGCGCACCCAGAGCCGGGAACGCCACGGAGCCGCCATGGTGACGACCCTCTTTCGCCTCGATCCCCACCCGTTCGACGACGACGCGTCGAACCCGGCGCTGCCGCGCTTCGATGCGGCGCTTGCCCGCCGGATGGGCGAGATCGCGGTCAACCTCGCGTCGCGCCGCGGGCTGCCGATCGCGGTGAGCATCGTCGGCGAGCAGGCGCCGCTGTTCTATTGCGCGCTCGACGGCAGCCACGCGAACGACAGCGACGCGATCCGCCGGCGACAGAACACGGTGTTGCGCTTCGGCCTCAGCTCACTCGCGGTCGGCGAGCGCTTTCGACGCGCCGGCTGGTCGCTGCAGTCGCAGGGGCTGTCGGATGACGACTACGCGCTCGACGGCGGCGGCGTGCCGTTGCGCGTCGCCGGGGCCGGCATCGTCGGCGCGATGACGATCGCGGGGCTCGACTCGGAACACAATCACGCGCTCGTCGTCGAGAGCCTGCAGTGGCACGTCGGCCGTTACGCGCTCGCGCCGCACGCGTAACGACAAGGGCACGACCGGCGCAAGCGCGCCGAGGCACCGCCCCGCACGATCAGTTCAACCCGCCGCTCACGACGAGATGCTCGCCGGTCATCCAGCGTGCATCGTCCGACGCGAGGAACACGGCCACCGACGCGATGTCGTCCGGCTCGCCGAGGCGGCCGAGCGGCGTCTCGCTGCGCACCTGCTTGTCGAGATCCGAACCGATGATGCCCGCGCTGTGCGTGCCCTCGGTCACGATCATCCCCGGGTTGATCGCGTTCACGCGAATCTTGCGCGGGCCGAGTTCGAGCGCGAGCACGCCGGTGATCGCGTCGACCGCGCCCTTGGTGCCGCTGTAGACGGCGCTGGCGGGCGGCGTGATGCTGGTCACCACCGAGCTGATGTTGATGATGCTCGCGCCTTCGCCGAGATGCTTGACGGCGGCCTGCGTCGTCAGCAGCACGCCGAACACGTTCGTGTCGAACTGCCGGCGATAGTGCTCTTCGGTGATCGCCTCGATCGGCGCGAATTCGTACACGCCGGAATTGTTGACGAGCACGTCGA
The DNA here is from genome assembly GCF_052045915.1 of Burkholderia sp. 22088. Taxonomy (NCBI): domain Bacteria; kingdom Pseudomonadati; phylum Pseudomonadota; class Betaproteobacteria; order Burkholderiales; family Burkholderiaceae; genus Burkholderia; species Burkholderia sp. 22088. The sequence continues at coordinate 29,041 of NZ_JBQEPY010000001.1, read as the reverse complement.
GACGGCCGTACGTGTCGATCGCCGTATCGACGATGCGCTGCGCGTCGGCTGCCTTCGACACGTCGCCGCCCACCGCGACCGCGCGGCCGCCCGCTTCGACGATCGCGCCGACGACCGCGTCGGCACCCGCCTTGCTGCTCGCATAGTTGACGACGACCGACGCGCCTTCGGCGGCCAGTGCCTTCGCGATTGCCGCGCCGATGCCCTTCGATCCGCCCGTGACGATCGCGACCTTGCCTGCCAGCTTGCTCATGATTTCATTCCTCAGTCAAAAGACCTTCGATGGATGGCGCCGGTTGCCGCGCAGTGTGTCGATGCGGCGACCGGCATGCATGGCAATGTACGGTGCGGCACCGCAGCGATAAAGCGGCTCGACACGAATTGACTGGCGGCGTTTTCCGAACAATCGCTCGCGCGCCGTCAGCCGGCGCTGAGCCAGGCGTTCGCGACCTCGCCGCCCAGGCCGTCGAGCGCGCCGTCGTAGACGATCCGTCCGCGCCCCATCACCGCGACGCGCCGCGCGAGCCGCGGCGCGAACTGCAGCCGCTGCTCGATCAGCAGGATCGCGACGCCGTCGGCCTGCAGCGCGGCCAGGCACGCGCCGACTTCGTCGACCGCGAGCGGCGCGAGGCCTTCGGCCGGTTCGTCGACGATCAGCACGCGCGGGCGGCCGGCCAGCGCACGCACCAGCGCGAGCACCTGCTGTTCGCCGCCCGACAGCCGCCCGGCTTTCACGTCCGCGCGCGCGGACAGCAGCGGAAAGCGGTCGAACAGCCGTTCGAGCGCCGCGCGTTCGGCCGCACCGCGGGCGCCGCGCAACCCGAGCCGCAGGTTGTCGCGCACCGTCAGCAGCGGGAACACGTCGCGGCTTTCGGCAACGTAAGCGACACCGCGCCGCGCGATCTCGAACGTGCGCGCGCCCACGCATTCGGCGCCGTCGATGCGCACCGAGCCGGCCGTGCGCACGAGCCCCATCACGGCCTTCGCGAGCGTCGAGCGCCCCGAGCCGTTGCGGCCGAGCAGCGCGAGCGTCTCGCCCGGTGCAAGCGCAAGATCGACGCCGTCGAGCACGGGTTGCAGGCCGTACCCCGCGCGCAGGCCGCGGATGTCGAGCAGCGCGCTCACAGGCCGCCCTCGCCCAGGTAGGCGGCCCGCACGGCCGGATCGGCGCGGATCGCATCGGGTGCGCCGGTCGCGACCACCGTGCCGCGCACGAGCACCGTGATGCGCTCGGCGAACCCGAACACCGTGTCCATGTCGTGCTCGATCAGCAGGACCGTTCGCCCCCGCGTCGTCGCACGGATCAGCGCGATCATCCGCGCCGCTTGCGCGCGGCTCATGCCGGCCGTCGGCTCGTCGAGCAGCAGCGTGCGCGCCCCGCTCGCGAGTGCGATCCCGAGATCGAGCGCGCGCTGTTCCGCATAGCCCAGTTCGGCGGCCGGCGTGTCGCGGTGCGCGTCGAGGCCGATGTCGTGCAGCACGCGCCCGGCCGCGAGATCGACCGACGCCGATTCGCGCAGCCGGTTCCACCAGCGCCGCCGTTCGGCGGGCGCATGCAGTGCCGCACAACGCAGGTTGTCGAACACGGACAGCCGCGCGAACGCGCTCGTCTGCTGGAAACTGCGGCCGATGCCGAGCCGGCTCGCGACGACCGGCCCGCGCCCGCGCAGCTCCACGCCATGCAGCACCACGCGCCCGCGCGTGGGCCGCGTCGCACCGGCGATCACGCCGAACAGCGTCGACTTGCCCGCGCCGTTCGGCCCGATCAGCGCATGACGCTCGCCGGCCGCGATGCTCAGCTCGACGCCGTCGAGCACCGTCTGCGCGCCGAAGCGCTGCACGACGCCGTGCAGCGCGATCGCGTTGCCGTTCATCGCACGTCCTCCCGCTTGCCCGCCTGCCCGCCCGGCGCGAAGCGCGCGCGCCAGCCCCACAGCAACGCACCGATGCCGGCCGCCGAACACGCGACGGCCCAGCCGGCCGGCGTATCGGCGTCGATGCGCCAGGCGCCGAACGCGAAGCCTGCGCCGTCGTCCTGCGCGAAGCGCCACGCATAACCGAGCTCCGCCGCGCAGACGATCGCGACGCCCCAGAACACGCACGCGGCGACCGCGCACAGCATGCGCCACCGCTCGGCCGCTGGCGCGCCGCGCCGCGATGCTTGCGCGAGCGCCTGCACGATCCCGGCGATCCCGCGCGGCGCGGCCACGACGATCGCGACGAACAGCACGCCGAGATACAGCGCCCACGCGCGCGACACGCCCGCGACGACGATGCTCAGCAGGGTCAGCACGGCGGCACCGGCCGCCGGCCCGAAGAACGTACCGGTGCCGCCGATCACCGCGGCGATCAGCACGGTCGCCGAACGCGCCATCGACACGCTGTCGGGCGTCGCGATTTCGACGTCGATCAGCGTCAGCGTGCCCGCGACACCCGCGAAGAACGACGCGCAGGTGACCATCGCGAGCCGCACGCGGCGCGGATCGGTGCCGAGCGCGGCGACGCGCGCGGGATTGTCGCGCACCGCGTTCGCGAGCCGCGCGAGCGGCATGCGCGTCAGCGCGTGCATGGCCCACGCCGACGCGATGCACCACGCGGCGATGACCGCATACGCCTGCACCGGTGCGCCGAAATGCCAGCCGCCCCACGGCGTGCCGCTCGCGCGGTCGATCGGCACGCCGCCGATTCCGCCGAACCACGCGGGCACGCTCCAGGCGGCGGCCGCGACGCATTCGCCGAGCCCGAGCGTGATCATCGCGAACGCGGTGCCGGAACGGCGTGTCGCGAGCAGCCCGGCCGCGAAGCCGAAACCGGCGCCGGCCATGCCGCCGACGAGCGGCAACAGCGGCAGCGGGCCGCCGAAGTGGTTGAACCAGTGCGCGGCCGCGAACGCGCCGAGGCCCGCGAACGCCGCGTGCCCGAACGACAGCAGCCCGGTCGTGCCGAGCTGCAGGTTGTACGACAGCGCGAGCACGACCAGCGCGGCCGTCTGCGCGAGATAACCGAGCACCGCGCCATGCGGCCACAGCCACGCGGGCAGCGCGACGCACGCGGCGAACAGCGCCCCGCGCGCCAGGCCGGCGGCAAGCGTGCGGCTACGCATCGGCGCGCTCGCCGAACAGCCCGCGCGGCCGCGCGACCAGCACCGCGACCAGCAGCAGGTACGGCACCAGCGGCGCGAGCTGCGCGATCGATACTGTGGCCACGCTGTCGGGCAGCGCGATGCCGGCCCATGACGCGAGGTCGCGCAGCGACGTATCGCTCGCGGCCGCGAAGGTCTGCGCGCAACCGACGGCGAGCGACGCCGCGAACGCGCCGCCGAGCGAACCGAGCCCGCCGATCACGACGACCGCGAACACGACCGAACCGACAGTTTCGGCCAGCGCGGGTTCGATCACCGCGAGCGGCGCGCCGATCACGCCGGCCAGCGCGGCCAGCGCGGTGCCCGCGCCGAACAGCGCCGTCATCACGCGCGGCACGTCGTAGCCGAGCGCCTCGACGGCCGCCCGGTGCGTGAGTGCCGCGCGCACCACGAGCCCGATGCGCGACGTGCGCAACAACGCGCCGAGCGCAACGAGCATCGCCGCGGACATTCCCATCATGAACAGCCGGTAGCGCGGCAGCGCGAGGCCGAAGACGGTCGCGGGCGCGCCGTCGAACAGCGCCGGCACGGGGGCCGGCAGCGGCGCCAGGCCCCACACGAGTTTCGCGCCCTCGCCGATCAGGTACGCGAGCCCGAAGGTCAGCAGCAGTTCGCTCGTATGGCCGCGCGCCTGGACTCGGCGCAGCAGCGTGCGTTCGCAGCCGGCGCCGAGCAGCCCCACCGCGAGCGGCGCGAGGACCAGCGCGGGCCAGAAGCCCGCGCGGGCCGCGATGCTGTAGCCGACATACGCGCCGAGCATGTAGAAGCTCGCGTGTGCGAAGTTGAGCACGCCCTGCACGCTGAAGATCAGCGTGAGGCCGGCCGACAACATGAACAGCAGCAAGCCGTAGCTGAGGCCGTTGAAGGCCTGGAGCGCGAATGCGTGCACCGCGAGGTCAGGCCGCGAGCGGCTCGAGCGCGGCGCGCAGCGCGTCGGGCAGCGGCACCGGGCGGCGCGTGCCGCGATCGACGTACACGTGCACGAAATGCCCCTGTGCGGCGGGCGACGCGTCGCCCTGCGCGAACAGCCCGACCTCGTAGCGCACGCTCGACGTGCCGAGCTTCACGACCCGCAAGCCCGCGTCGACCGACTGCGGAAACACCAGCGGCGCGAAGTAGTTGCACTGCGTCTCGACCACGAGGCCGATCGTCTGCCCGTGCTCGACGTCGAGCACGCCGGCGCGGATCAGGTATTCGTTCACGACCGTGTCGAAGTAGCTGTAGTAGACGACGTTGTTCACGTGCCCGTAGACGTCGTTGTCCATCCAGCGGGTCGTGATCGGCAGGAAGTGGCGATAGGCGTCGCGCGGACGCGGTTGCGGCTTGTCGGACATGGCGATGGCGGTCAGGACGATGAAAGCGCTGAGGACGAAGCGCGGCGGCCGCGTGGCACGGCGCGCCGGCAAGAAGCCGGGCGCCGCGATCGCTCGCGGCACGGCGGCTGCAACCCGACTGGCCGGCCCGTCACTGGCCCGGCCGGTCGACGAATTCGAAATCGAGGCCGCGCGCACGCATCCAGTCGGCGAGCGCGACACCCGTGCCGGCGCGCCACGGGCGCAGCAGCGGCGGATCGACGAGCTTGTATTCGAGCAGTTCCGGCGACAGCGCGACCGTGCCCGACGCGCGCACGTGGTACGCGATGATCAGTTCGTTCTTGCGGATGAATTCGTAGACGCCGACGAGCGACACGTGCTCGGCCTTCAGGGCCGTTTCCTCGAACACCTCGCGCGCGATGCCGTCCTCGGGCGTCTCGCCGTTCTCGAGGAAACCGGTGATCAGCGCGAACATGCCTTCGGGCCAGGCCGCGTTGCGCGCGAGCAGGATCTTGCCGTCGAGCTCGACGATCGCGGCCACCACCGGCAGCGGGTTGTTCCAGTGCACGTAGCCGCATGCGTCGTCGGGACAGGCCTGGCGGACGCGGCCGCCTTCATGGTCGGGATCGGCGCGCTCGGTGAGCGGGCTCGCGCAGCGCGGGCAGAAGCGGTAGTCGGCGGTGGTCATCGATGGGGATCTGGCGGGCGCGGGAAAGGCCTCATTCTAGCGAGTTTGCCGGCCGCAAGCCGTCGCCCGTGAAAGCGGACGACAGTGGCCGCCCCTCGCGCGACGCGTGCCGAATCCCGACCGTTGCCGCTCCCCCGCGCGCGCGGCACACCACGAAAAAGGGGGCTTCACGGCTCGGCGTGAAGCCCCCTTTGCGCGGCACGACCGCGACCAAGGCCACCCGGCGACGGCATACGTGCCGCCATCGCCGGCCGGCCATCCCGTCAGGCACGCACGCCGGGCGGGTGTCGGATCGAAGCCGCAATGGCGCGACGTTCCCGGAAGGCGTGTATCACCACCACGAACACCGCCTCCCGGAATGCGGCGATCAGTTCCGGATGTCGCCGAAATCGAGGCCCGCGACCGGCACCGCCGCCGCGCTTCCGCTCACGCTGCTGCCGCGCACGGAGCCGATGTTGAGGCCGACCAGCCCGCCGTAGAACTGGTCGTAACCGGCCGTGTACGCAACACGGCTCCTCGAGCTCGAGTTCTCGACCGTACCGAAGTTTCCACCCGCCACGCCACCCAGCCGCGCATTACGCCCGCCGGACACCTTGCCTGACGACGACGACGACGCGATCCTGCCTGCGTTGTTGCCGACGAGACCGCCGACCCAACTGTAATCACCGCCCTTTGCCGAACCCGACGAGTCCGACGCATTGATCGATGCGCCAGCGGAGTTGATGCCGACCAGTCCGCCGACGTTGCCATCGGTTCCGGCAACGACGTCACCCGATGCGCTCGACGACGATACGCTGCCGTCATTGCGTCCGACCAGACCGCCCGCATCGCCGGCTCCGTCGACGGTCACGGCCCCGCTCGCGCTGGCGCTCGCCACCGTGCCGGCGTTCTTGCCGACGAGCCCGCCGGCGCTGCTGTTCGCACCGGCCGATACGTCGCCCGCCGCGGAGGACGCGGTAAGGGTGCCGCCGTTTCCGTTCTCGCCGACCAGACCGCCAGCCTTCGCGTTGTCGCCCACGGTCACGCTGCCCTTCGCGTCGGACGCTTCGATCGATGCGGCGTTGTAGCCGACGAGGCCGCCCGCCGTCGCGTAGCGGCCCGCCTTCACGGTCGCACTCGACGAAGAGGCCTTGATCCGTCCGGCCTTGTCCCCGCCTTCGTTGAAGCCGACGAGACCGCCGACACGCCCGCCGCTGCCCGGCGCGTTGACGCTGCCCGCAGCCGACGAGCCCGCGATGATGCCCCGGTTGACCCCGACCAGGCCGCCCGTGCCGCCCGCCGAGCGGCTGCTCACCTGAACGTCGACGCGGCTGTTCGCGATGGTCGCGTCGCCGAGGTCGGGGTACAGGACCGTGCGGTTTTCGCCGACCAGGCCGCCAACCGCCAACGCATTCTTGTCGCCTTCGACCCGGCCCGACACGAACGCGCGATCGATCGAACCGCTCAGATTGCTGCCGACCAGGCCGCCGACATACGTCAGGCCTTCGCCGCTCACGAACACGTCCTTCGCCTTCACGTTCGATATCTTGCCCGCGTTGGCGCCTGCCAATGCGCCGACGCTGACGGGAGCGCGATTGGGCTGACCAAACGCTTGCGCCCTGACGTTCTCCAGCGTGAGGTTGGAGATCCGGCCAACGTTGCTCGCGAACAGCCCGACGAAGGCTGCGCCGGGATTCACGACCGACAGGTTGCCGATGGTATTGCCGAGGCCGTCGAACACGCCGCCGAATGCGTTGCTGTTGCCGCCGAGGCTGCGGAACTGGGCGCCGTTGCCGTTGATCGCATTGCCCAGCACGTAACGGCCGTTCAGGTTGCCGTCGACGTCGCGCAACCCCGCGAGGTCATGAATCACGCGATACGCTTCCCCGTTTGCCGAGAACGATGCATTGCGCCCCGACAGCGTGACCACCGCACCGTCGTTCGCCAGCGTATGCCCGCTGCCCGAATTCAGCTCGAGGTGCGCGTTTTCGCCCGTCAGCGCCAACGTGTTGCCGATACGGACGCGCTTCGCCGCATTCACCGCCACGCCCGCGTTCGCGCCGCTCGCCGTCAGCGACTGCTTCAGGTCGACGTTGCCCTTTTGCGACGTCAGCGTCAGCGCGTTGTCGCCCGTCCAGGTCACCGCGTCATTCACCGTCAGATCGCCCGACGTATTGGTCAACGCGACGTTCGTCGTGCCCAGGTTGCGCGACAGCGTCTCCCCGTCGATCGCGTTGGCTCCGGAGCCGACCCCTGCGTTGGCCGCCTCGATCGTCCACCGGCCCGCGCGGCCCGACGCCGCGCGCGTATCCACCTGCGCGTCGCGCGCCACCGTCACCCGCTCGCCACGCGTCGTCACCGTGCCGCCTGCCGTCGATGCGTCCTGCGCACTCGCGTCGAGCTTCCCGCCGACATGAACCTGGCCGCCGTCCAGCGTGATCTTCCCGTCGCGGCTGCTCAGGCCCTTCGCCTCGATCGCGCCGCTGTTCTTCACCACCGAACCCAGCAGATCGCCCGCCGCGCGCGCCGTCATCAGCACTTCACCGCCGTCCGCCTGCAGCAGCCCGCCGTTGTGCGCCTGCGCGTCCACCGCCCCGCCTTCCACCTGCAGGCTCAGCAGCCCCTGGCCGTCGAAGTTCACGTTGAACGCATTGCCCGCGCCCAGCGCCACGCGCCCCATCTGCGCGCGGATCACACCCGTGTTCGACACCCGCGCGCCCAGCAGCGCCACGCTGCCGCCGTCCGCCGCCGTGATCGTCCCCGCGTTCTGCACCGACTGGCTCGACGTCCCCGCGAACCGGTAGCGCCCCGCCAGGAAATCCGCGTCCGACAGGTTCTGCGTCGACGCCACCAGACCGCCCACGTTCACCTGGGCACCCGCACCGAACATCACCCCGTTCGGGTTCACCAGGAACACCCGGCCGTTCGCGTCGAGCTGACCCAGGATCTGACTGCCGTTCGACCCGAGCACCCGGTTCAGCGCCATCGACTGGCTCCCCGGCTGCTTGAACGACACCCGCTCGCCGCTGCCCACGCTGAAGTCCTGCCAGTTCGTGATCAGCTTGTCCGTGTGCTGGTGGATCGACATCGTTTTGCCGTCCACCGACGTGTCGATGTTCGCCTTTCCCGACTCGATCACGCCGCCCGTCGGCAGCGCATACGCGCCCGACGCCGCGAGACCCAGCAGCGACACGCCCGCCGCGAGCAGGCGCTTGCCGCCGCTCGACTTGCCACGACGGCGCGCCGTTTCCCCGACCGCGCACCAGCCTCCCTGCGCTTCATTCCATACCAACGAGTAGGCTTTATTCATTTTGGGATCCTCTTCAATTTACTCAAGAAAGACCGTCTTGCCAGACGGACTGCGATCACGCTCGCTCAGAAATACCGAGCGGCCTGAACCCATACGCTCGGCGCGCGGGTCGGCGAGTCGCCTCCCCTGCCGAGCGGCAATGCGGCAGTCAGCGACACCTGCCGGGTCGAGCCGTACCAGCTCGCGCCGAAGCCCACCGACTGCATGTGCTGCGTATTCCGTTCGCGCGTCCATGGATGCCGGTTGAGCTGCACGCCGCCCGCGTCGACGAACGTGCTGACCTGCCATCCGGGCGCGGCGAGATAACGCAGTTCCGCGCTTGCCTGCCAACCCTGATCGCCGCTGCCTTCGCCGAGCGCATACGCGCGCACGCCGTATGGTCCGCCGAGGCTGAATTTCTCCGACGAATCGAGATTGCGCGACGCAAGCTGGCCGCTGACCTGCGCGTACACCTGGAACCGGCTGCCCACGGCCTGAATGCGCTGCAGGTTCAGGTTCAGCTTCGTGAAACTGCCGATCGCGTTCGTCAACTCGTTCGCTCCGAGCGCATCGTTGCTGCGCAAGCGCCCGACGCCGAACATCACCGAGAAGCCGTTGCGACCGCCGCCCAGCCAGCCGTCCTGGCTGTTCCCGCTGAGCGCGACAGTCCACAAGCCGACGTTCTTGTCGTTGCGCAACGAAAAGACGCCGTATTCGTCATGCAGGTTCTTGTTCTCGTACTGAATCTGGGCCGTAAGGCCCGCGTTGCGTGCGCGCACGATCGGCTGCGCGACGTACACGGTCTGCACGCTCGCGCGCCCGCTCGCGTCGAGATCGGAAAAGCCGCCGGTGAGCCGGTAGCGCAGCGACGAATACCCCACCCCGACCCGCGTCGACGCCGGTCCGACCGGCACCTGATAGGCGGCGCGGCAATAGCGTTGCCGTTCATTGCTGACGAGCCCGCGCAGGCTCAGGCGATCGCCGAGCCGCAGCGGCGCATTGACGTCGACGCTGCCGCCGACGCGGTAACGCCCCGTCGACGGATCGCCGAAGTTGTCGAATTCGAGCGCCCCGGAAGCAGGCGACGCGCGCCCGGCCTCGACGACGAGATCGGTGGTGCCTGGCGCGTCGCCGGGACGCAACGTGCCGCGCGCGCCGACGCCCGCCAGATCGTCGAGCAGCAGCAGGCGGCGCTCGAGACTGGCGCCACGGACGACGTCGCCCGCGCGCAGTGCCGCGAGCGGCTGGCGCAGCACGGCGTCGAATACGCGGGAATGGTTCTGGATCTCGATGCGGCCGTAGCGGCCTTCGACGACTTCGATGCGCACGACGCCGTCGTCGATCTCCTGCTTCGGCAGATAGGCTCGCGCGAGCACGTAGCCGCGCGCGCGATAGAAGGCGGAGATCCGCTCGGCCGCGCGCTGAAGATCGGCGAAGCCCAGCGCATCGCCGGCCAGATCGGCGACGAGCGCCTGCAGCGTTGCGCTGTCGAATACCGTATTACCGCCGACCTCGAACCTGCGCACCCAAACACGTGCCCCGGTTTCGGCAGGCGCCTGCGCGGCGCTGCCGGACGGCACGATCTCAAGGTCGGGTGCGGCTTCCGCCGGCAGGTTCGGCCGGGACGTCTCGATGTCGCGCATCGCCGAGCCGGCGTTCGGCGCCTGCGCATACGCGTGGCCGAACAGGCTCGCGGCACCCGCTCCGCACAGCAGCGACAGGCACATCGCGCGGCCGACGCCGGCGGTCGCTCGCCGCATGCCGCGAGCGCCGATCACCCCGGCATACTCATCGGCAGCGCGAAGGCCCGCCGCCGGAAAACGGTCGATGTCGTCACGACAACGGACGACGATTCTGATTGGTTCTACCCACATGCGTCGCGGCACCCTGAATCGAGTTGCCGGATACTCGCCGGCAATCAAATAATTCGGGGCATGCTACCGATCGATAGTCCGCGTGTATGTAGGGCACGTACGAAATTAGCGCGGCATTTTTCGTTCAATTAGAGACGTGTATCAGCCTTCGCGAGCTGAAACATCGCAATCCTATTCATTTATCCCGTGCGATGCCGGCGTGCGACGGCGATCGTCGCAAAGCCCGCGGCTCCGGCCAGCAGCACCGCGGCCGCGAGCCAGAGCACCGGCGTGAACGACGCGTACCGCGCAACCAGCGGCGCCGCGACGAGCGGCCCCAGGATCTGCCCGACCCCGTACGACGCGGTCGCATAACCCATCAGCCCGGCCGCGCGTTCTCCGTGGAGCCGCCGCGCCTCGCGCATCGCGAACAGCGTGATCGCGGTGAACGGCAGGCCGAGCAGCGCGCTGCCGACCGAGAAGCCGGCCGCGTTCGGCCACACGATCCCCGCCGCGATCCCGAGCGCCTGAGTCGCGCAGCCGGCGGCGAGCAGCAGCCGGTTGTCCCAGTGGCCGGGCAATCGCGAAGCGGCGATCGCGCCGACGATCAGCGCCGCGCCGAACATCGGCCAGAACAGGTCGGGCCACGGCGAGCCGGCCGGCAGCGCGGCACGCGCGATCACCGGCAGGAACGTCGCGGTGATGATGTAGCCGAAGCCCGGCATCCCGTACAGCACGACGAGCCACGCAGCGTCGACCCGATGGCGCCGCGCGTCGTGCGGTGCCGCGACCGTCGCCGCATGCCGGGCAGGCTCGGCCGTCGGCACGGCTGCCGACACCGGCGCACTGCCGAACGTGCGCCAGATCGCAATCGACAGCACGGCCGACAGCGCCGCGAAACCGAGCCAGCCGGGCGCCGCGCGCTGGCCGGCCAGCGCGCTGCCGATCAGCCCCGTCACCACGATGCCCACGCCGGGCCCCGCGTAGATCACCCCGCTCCACTCGGGCGCGTGCAGTTCGGCCAGCCGCCGCAGCCCCCATTGCGACACGAACACGAACGTCCAGGCGCTGACGACGCCCGCGACGAAGCGCACCACGAGCCACACCGGCAACAGATGGCCGACGCCCATCGCGGCGGTCAGCAGCACGGTGGCGGCAAGCCCGATGCGCACCATCCGTGCGGGCGCGGCGCGCACCGCCGCGCAGCTGACCGCACCGACGAAATAGCCCGCGTAGTTCGCCGACGCGAGCCAACTGCCGGCCTTCAGACTGATCGAGCCGTCGGCGAGCATCAGCGGCAGCAGCGGCGTGAACGCGAAGCGGCCGACGCCGAGCGCGACCGCGAGCCCGATCATGCAGGCGAGCGCGGCCGCGCGGGCGCGGCGGTCGGCGTCGGCATCATCGGGCAGCTGTACGCCGGCGGCGGCGCTCGGGGCATCGGAACGGGACATGGCGGCATGGGCCGCGCGCGAAACGCGCCGGCCGGATCGGAAATCGGAACGTTTCCATCGTAGCTTGACCAAACGTTCTCGAAAAATGAATAATTGAGAATCCATTCATCGCTCGGAGAGAATCATGGATCTGGCGGCGCTGGCGATATTCCGGGCCGTGGTGCGCGAGAACGGCGTGACGCGCGCGGCGGCCAAGCTCAATCGCGTGCAGTCGAACGTCACGACGCGCATCAAGCAGCTCGAGGAGGAACTCGGCGCGGCGCTGTTCGTGCGCGACGGCCGCCGGCTCGTGCTGACGCCGGCCGGGCACACGCTGCTGCCGTATGCGGAGCGCCTGCTCGCGCTCGCCGACGAGGCGCGCGACGCGGTGCGCGAGGACACGCCGCGCGGGCGGCTGCGGCTCGGCACGATGGAGAGCACGGCCGCGAGCCGGCTGCCGACCGTGCTCGCGCGCTATCACCACGCGTGGCCCGACGTGTCGCTCGAACTGGTGACGGGCACGACGGGCTGGCTGATCGAGCGCGTGCGCGACTTCGAGATCGACGCCGCGCTGTTCGCGCGCCCGCCGGCACCCGACACGCTGCCCGACACGTTCGAGACCGTGCCGGTCTTCCGCGAGGATCTGGTGCTGCTCACGCCGCGCGGCCATCCGCCGGTGCGCACGCCGCGCGACGTGATCCTGCCGACGCTGATCGCATTCGAGCGCGGCTGCACGTATCGCAAGTACGTCGAACAGTGGTACGCGGCGCACGGCGTCAAGCCGGCGCGCGTGCTCGAACTCGGCTCGTATCATGCGATCGTCGCGTGTGTCGCGGCAGGTGCCGGCGTCGCGGTCGCGCCGCGGTCGGTGCTCGACCTGCAGCCCGAGACCGGCAACATCGCCGCGCACGTGATCCCCGAGCTGGAGGGCATCGACACGCTGCTCGCGTGGCGGCAGGGTTATGCGTCGGCGGCGTTGGCCGCGTTGCGCGATGCGCTCACCGAAGCCGCACGGCAGCCGGATGGCGCGGCGAAGCCGCCGGTGGCCGTGCCGGTCTGAACCGCCGGCCCCCGCTTCCACCGCGCACAAACAAACGGCCCGACCGGTATCAACCGGTCGGGCCGTTTTTCATGTCGAGCGACGCCGCCTTCAACGAGACGGCATCGCATCGGTCGTGACGATCAGAGCCGCTCTTCGACCCAGCCCTTCACGCCGGCCAGCGCGCCGGGCAGGTTCGCCGGCTCGGTGCCGCCCGCCTGCGCCATGTCCGGGCGGCCGCCGCCCTTGCCGCCGACCTGCTGCGCGACGAAGTTCACGAGCTCACCGGCCTTGACCTTCTTGCTCGCATCCGGCGTGACGCCCGCGATCAGGCTGACCTTGCCGCCTTCGACGGCCGCCAGCACGATCGCCGCGCTCTTCAGCTTGTCCTTCAGCTTGTCGACCGTTTCGCGCAGCGTCTTCGCGTCCGCGCCGTCGAGCGTCGCGGCCAGCACGTACACGCCGCCGATTTCGACGGCCTGCTGCGCGAGCTCGTCGCCCTGGCTCGATGCGAGCTTCGACTTCAGCGCGCCCAGCTCCTTCTCGAGCGACTTCACCTGGTCCTGCACCTGCGCGATACGCTGCGTCAGTTCCGACGGCTGCGCCTTCAGCGCCGCTGCCGCTTCGTTCACACGCGCGTCGAGCTCCTGCACGTAGCGCAGCGCGTTGTCGCCGGTGATCGCCTCGACACGGCGGATGCCGGCCGCGACGCCGCCTTCGACGACAATCTTGAAGAAGCCGATGTCGCCGCTGCGGCTCACGTGCGTGCCGCCGCACAGTTCGCGCGAGAAGCCGAGGTCGAGCACGCGCACTTCATCGCCGTACTTCTCGCCGAACAGCGCCATCGCGCCGCCCTTCACAGCTTCGTCGTACGGCATCACGCGCACGATGCCCGGCGCGTTGGCCAGGATTTCGTTGTTGACGATCTGCTCGACGCGACGGATTTCGTCGTCGGTCATCGGCGCGTTGTGCGCGAAGTCGAAACGGGTCTTTTCCGCGTCGACCAGCGAACCCTTCTGCTGCACGTGCGCGCCGAGCACTTCGCGCAGCGCCTTGTGCATCAGGTGGGTGGCCGAGTGGTTGCGCTGCGTGCGTGCACGACGGTGCGCGTCGATCTCCGCGCGCAGCACGTCGCCGACCTTCAGCGTGCCCTGCTCCAGCGTGCCGTGGTGGCCGATCACGTCGGCCTGCACCTTCAGCGTGTCAGCCACCGCGAAGCGCGTCGCGGCGTTCGCGAGCACGCCCTGGTCGCCGACCTGGCCGCCCGATTCCGCATAGAACGGCGTGTGGTCGAGCACGACGACCGCGTCCTGGCCGGTCTTCACTTCGTTGACCGACGAACCGTCGACGTACAGCGCGACGACCTTCGCGTCGTCGAACGCGATTTCCTCGTACCCGTGGAACGTGGTCTTCGCGCCCGTGTATTCGAGGCCCTGCGTGGCCTTGAACTTGCCGGCCGCGCGCGCCTGCTCGCGCTGGCGCGCCATCGCGTCGTCAAATGCCGGCTCGTCGACCGTCATCCCGCGCTCGCGGCACACGTCGGCCGTGAGGTCGAGCGGGAAGCCGTACGTGTCGTGCAGCTTGAACGCGAGCTCGCCGTCGAGCACCTTGCCGCCCTTCGCCTCGACGTCGGCCAGCGCCGCTTCGAGGATCGACATGCCGTGCTCGATCGTCTCGAAGAAGCGCTCTTCTTCCTGGCGCAGCACGTCGGTCACGCGCTGCTCGGCTTCCTTCAGCTCCGGATACGCGACGCCCATCTCGGCGACGAGGTCGGCCACCAGCTTGTGGAAGAACGCGCCCTTGCGGCCGAGCTTGTAGCCGTGGCGGATCGCGCGGCGCACGATGCGGCGCAGCACGTAGCCGCGGCCTTCGTTGCCGGGGATCACGCCGTCGACGATCAGGAACGAGCATGCGCGGATGTGATCGGCGATCACCTTCAGCGAGTTGTTCGTGAGGTCGCTGATCTCGGTCACGCGCGCGGCGGCCTTGATCAGGTTCTGGAACAGGTCGATCTCGTAATTGCTGTGCACGTGCTGCAGCACCGCGGCGAGACGCTCGAGGCCCATGCCGGTGTCGACCGACTGCTTCGGCAGGCGCGTCATGTTGCCCTGCGCGTCGCGGTTGAACTGCATGAACACGAGGTTCCAGATCTCGATGTAGCGGTCGCCGTCTTCTTCAGGCGACCCCGGCGGGCCACCCCACACGTCCGGGCCGTGGTCGTAGAAGATTTCGGTACACGGGCCGCACGGGCCGGTGTCGCCCATCGTCCAGAAGTTGTCCGACGCGTAGCGCGCGCCCTTGTTGTCGCCGATGCGGATGATGCGCTCGGTCGGCACGCCGACTTCCTTCGCCCAGATGTCGTAGGCTTCGTCGTCTTCCTGGTACACGGTGACCCACAGCTTGTCCTTCGGCAGCTGGTAGACCGTGGTCAGCAGTTCCCACGCGAACTTGATCGCGTCGTGCTTGAAGTAGTCGCCGAACGAGAAGTTGCCGAGCATCTCGAAGAACGTGTGGTGGCGCGCCGTGTAGCCGACGTTCTCGAGGTCGTTGTGCTTGCCGCCCGCGCGCACGCTGCGCTGCGCCGTCGTGGCGCGCGAATACGGACGCGGGTCCGTGCCGAGGAACACGTCCTTGAACTGGACCATGCCCGAGTTCGTGAACATCAGCGTGGGGTCGTTACCGGGCACGAGGCTCGACGAGCGGACGATCGTGTGGCCCTTCGATTCGAAGAATTTGAGAAATTTCTCGCGGATTTCGGCAGCTTTCATGGCGTGCGGGGACAGTCTGGCAAAGACGGCTTCAAACGCCGGCGCCCTTGGGCGGCGCGCGGCGGCATGGATTCGGAAACGGTCGATTATACGGGATCGGGGCCGGCTTCCGGGCAAAGCGCCAGCAAAGCGGCTCGGCCATCCGGACGGCCCAGCTGGGCCACCCGGACGGCCGATTCGCCTTAAGATGCTCGGCATGCCAATTCGCCTTGCCCGCCAAGGCCAGCCATGAAAGGAGACGATTCGACGATGGGTGCCCTGAGCCATATCCGCGTGCTGGACCTCACCCGCGTGCTCGCGGGCCCGTGGTGCGCGCAGACGCTTGCCGATTTCGGCGCGGACGTGATCAAGGTCGAGCGCCCGGGCGCCGGCGACGACACGCGCCACTGGGGGCCGCCGTACCTGAAGGACGCGGACGGCGCGGATACCGCCGAGGCCGCGTACTACCTGGCGGCGAACCGCAACAAGCGCTCGGTGACGGTCGACATCGCCACACCCGAGGGCCAGCAGATCGTGCGCGAACTCGCCGCGCAAAGCGACGTCGTGCTCGAGAACTACAAGGTCGGCCAGTTGAAGAAATACGGGCTCGATTACGAATCGCTGCGCGCGGTGAAGCCCGACCTCGTCTACTGCTCGGTCACCGGCTTCGGCCAGACGGGCCCGTACGCGCATCGTGCCGGCTACGACTTCATCGTCCAGGGGATCGGCGGCTTCATGAGCATCACCGGCGAGCGCGACGGCGAGCCGGGCGGCGGCCCGCAGAAGGCCGGCGTCGCGATCGCCGACCTCGCGACCGGCCTCTACTCGACGATCGCGGTGCTCGCCGCCCTCACCCACCGCGACCGGACGGGCGAAGGCCAGTACATCGACATGGCGCTGCTCGACGTGCAGGTCGCGCTGCTCGCGAACATGAACACCAACTTCCTCGCAAGCGGCAAGCCGCCGGTGCGCTGGGGCAACGCGCATCCGAACATCGTGCCGTACCAGACGTTCCAGACGAGCGACGGGTGGATCATCGTCGCGGTCGGCAACGACGGGCAGTTCCGCAAGTTCGTCGAGGCGGGCGGCCGGCCCGAGCTGGCCGACGACGAGCGCTTCGCGACGAATCCGTCGCGCGTGCGCCACCGCGACACGCTGGTGCCGATCCTCGCGGAAATGGTGAAGGCGCGCGGCAAGGCCGACTGGATCGACGCGCTCGAAGCGGCCGGCGTGCCGTGCGGGCCGATCAACGATCTCGACGAGGTGTTCGACAACGAGCAGGTCGTCGCGCGCGGGATGCAGGTGTCGCTGCCGCATCCGAGCGGCGCGGACGCGAAGCTCGTGCGCAACCCGATCCGGATGAGCGTGACGCCGCCCGACGCGCGTACCGCCCCGCCGCTGCTCGGCGCACAGACCGACGACGTGCTGCGCGACATGCTCGGCTACGACGACGCGAAGATCGCCCGGCTGCGCGCTAAACAGGCGATCTGAGAGGCGATCCGAGAAGCGATCCGGGCACGGCGCCCGGCGCGGGCGCCGGCGGGCAGGCCGCGGCCGCCCCGCCGCCCGCCGTCAGCCGCGGCGGGCGAGCGCGTCGAGCCAGCCGCGCGCCTCGGGCCAGTCGCCGAGCCCGCTGTCCGCATTGATGTGGCCACGCGGGCCGATATCGTGGAAAGCGCTGCCCCATGCGTTCGCGCAACCGCGCGCGAACGCGGGCGAGCCGTACGGATCGTCGCTGCTGGCGACGACGCAGGTCGGAAACGGCAGCCGTTCGAGCGGCACGGGCCCGAAGCCGTGCGCATCGGCCGGAAACGCAGGGCCGCCCGGGTCCGGCAGCGCGACGAGCAGCGCGCCGCGCACCTTCGCGAGCGCGGCCGGGCGCGCATAGCGGGTCGCCCACCACGCGGTGGTAAGCGTGCCGAGACTGTGGCCGGCGATCAGCACCGGCCCGGGCGCGGCTTCGACCGCGCGATCGAGCGCGAGACACCAGCCGTTGCGGAACGCACGGTCCCAGTCGGGCATCGCGACGCGCGAGAAACGTGCATCGGCACGCTCCCAGCGGCTCTGCCAGTGAAGCGGGCCCGAATTGGCGTAACCCGGCAGGACGAGAACGGGAAATGAGCTCATGGAAGGTGCGTCGACGGGTGAAATCGTTATATGGCGTCGACGCAGTGTCGCACACCCGTTCCTCCCTGATGCTGCCTGTCTGAAACCGGAAGGATGTGCAAGGGGCCGGGACGCGTGCGGGACGGCGTCGCGACCGGACGACGAGCCGCGTTGCACGCGGCTCGCGTCATGTCATCGATCAGCGCACGTTCGCGCCGACGATACCGCCCGCCGCGGCGCCGGCGACCGTGCCGAGCGGGCCGCCCGTCACCAGGTAACCGAGCGCGCCGCCCGCGGCCGCGCCGATGCCGGCATTGCGCTGCGTATGCGTCATGGCGCACGCGCCGAGTTGCGACAGGGCCGCGACGATCACGGCGGTACGAACGATAAACGTGGTCTTCTTCATCATGATTGTTGGTGTCCTCTCGCCGCGCGGTTATGCGAACGGCGGTATCGAATCGGTGAAGCCATCATAGGCAACGCCAAACGGCCCGGGCAATCCGATTTACGTCGTGTTACAGCCGACACAATATCGAGATAATCCGTCGAAACCCGTGCCTGCCGCGCCGCCAGCCGCGCGGGACGGACCCCGGTCAGGTAGAATCACGGGATTAAACCGGCGCGACGCGCCGACACAACCTGACGCCATCCGCATGAGCACCGAACGCAACGACGCCCCCGCGGCTTCCAATTTCATCCGCAACATCATCGACGACGACAACCGCACCGGCAAATGGGGCGGCCGCGTCGAAACACGCTTCCCGCCCGAGCCGAACGGCTACCTGCACATCGGCCACGCCAAGAGCATCTGCCTGAACTTCAGCGTCGCACGCGACTACGGCGGCGTGTGCCACCTGCGCTTCGACGATACGAACCCGGAAAAGGAAAGCGTCGAGTACGTCGACTCGATCGTCGACGCGGTGCGCTGGCTCGGCTTCGACTGGCGCAAGGACGCTGTCGATCACCAGTACTTCGCGAGCGACTACTACGACAAGCTGTACGAATTCGCCGAGCTGCTGATCCAGCGCGGCAAGGCGTACGTCGACAGCCAGAGCGCGGAAGAAATGCGCGCGAACCGCGGCTCGCTGACCGAAGGCGGCAAGCCGTCGCCGTTCCGCGACCGCACGCCGGAAGAAAACCTCGACCTGTTCCGCCGCATGAAGGCCGGCGAGTTCAAGGAAGGCGAGCACGTGCTGCGCGCGAAGATCGACATGGCTTCGCCGAACATGAACATGCGCGACCCGGTGATCTACCGGATCCGCTACGCGCACCACTACCGCACCGGCGACGCGTGGTGCGTGTACCCGATGTACGACTACACGCACTGCATCTCGGATGCGCTCGAAGGCATCACGCATTCGCTGTGCACGCTCGAATTCGAGGATCACCGCCCGCTGTACGACTGGGTGCTGAACGAACTCGCGGAAGCCGGCATGTTCACGCGCCCGCTGCCGCAACAGATCGAATTCTCGCGGCTGAACCTCACGTACGCGATCACCAGCAAGCGCAAGCTGCTGCAGCTCGTCACCGAAGGCCACGTCGACGGCTGGGACGATCCGCGGATGCCGACGATCGTCGGCGTGCGCCGCCGCGGCTTCACGCCGGAGAGCATCCACCTGTTCTGCGAGCGGATCGGCGTGACGAAGATCGATTCGTGGATCGACATGAGCATCTTCGAAGGCGCGCTGCGCGACGACCTCGACGACAAGGCAGCGCGCACGGTCGCCGTGCTCGATCCGCTGAAGCTCGTGATCGACAACTACCCGGAAGACCTCGAGGAAGCGTGCACGGCGCCCGTGCATCCGCACCATCCGGATCGCGGCGTGCGCACGTTCCCGATCTCGCGCGAGCTGTGGATCGAGCGCGAGGATTTCGTCGAGAACCCGCCGAAGGGCTATTTCCGCCTGTTCCCGGGCAACAAGGTGCGCCTGCGCTACGGCTACGTGATCGAGTGCACGGGCTTCGACAAGGACGCCGACGGCAACGTGACGGCCGTGCACTGCAACTACTTCCCGGACAGCAAGTCGGGCACCGAAGGCGCGAACAACTACAAGGTCAAGGGCAACATCCACTGGGTCAGCGCGAAGCATGCGCAGCCGGCCGAAGTGCGGATCTACGACCGCCTGTTCAAGGAGCCGCATCCGGACGCGGGCGGCGCGAACTTCCTCGAGGCGCTGAATCCGGATTCGAAGAAGATCGTCCAGGCATACGTCGAGCCGGGCAACAGCGACATCGCGCCGGAAACGCGCGTGCAGTTCGAGCGTCACGGCTACTTCGTGGCCGATCGTGTCGATTCGAAGCCGGGCAAGCCCGTGTTCAACCGGATCGTCGGGCTGCGCGACAGCTGGGGCAAGCCGGCCTGACGGATCGGACAGGCGCGGCGCCGGTCGCCCGCGCCTGACCCGTTCGTCATGCACGACAACGGCTGCGCCGATGCGCAGCCCGACCGGCCGCTCGCCGGGGCAGCCGGCCCCGAATGCCACGCCAGGAACCGTCGTCATGCCCTATTCGCTGCAGGCCATCGTCGCCAGATCCGGCGCATTTGCGTCCGCGCCGCTGCCGCGGGGGCTGCGCGTCGTCCGCCTGCGCGGCGACATCGACATGATCCCGCTCGACACCGCGTTCCGGAACGCTCACGCCATCCCGTTCTGCCCGTTGACCGACGGGGACGACACGGTGCTGCCGCCGGCACTTCTGTTGCTGTGCGAACAGTTGAGCGCGCACGCTGCACTGGCCTATGTCGAAGCCGAATTTTTCGGCGGCAGCGGCACCCAGGCGCATGCGCGCTTCGCGGATGGCCGCGCGAGCGGCCCGCTCGTCGTGTCGGACCATGCGATCAACGAAGCGCTTCGCGAACTCGGCGTCGCCAGGGGCGACGCGTTCGACGAATTCGAAGCGATCGGCCTCGACCAGCATCGCGACACCGATCGATGGCTGACCTGACTCGCCGGCGGCGAATCGGACGAACCATGAAAAAAACCGGCTTGCGCCGGTTTTTTTATTGCATGCCGGGGTTACGCGCCCGTCAACCGCCGATGCAGATCCACCAGCGACAGCTTCGTGCGAAACAGCCGCGCGAGGCTGCGGCTCGCATACGCGTCGATGTCGGCCGGCACGGTCCAGCGATACGCATCCATCTCGGGAATCATCGAGCCGTCGCGGCGGCTCGGAAACAGCGACGTGCACGTGCACTGCGCGGGATCGATCTCGCCTTCGGCCACCTGCACCGCGAACAGGTGCAGATCCTTGTCGTGCCGGTACGCAAAGCGGCCGAGATCGAGCAACCGGGCCGGCGCCAGCGCGATGCCGGTTTCCTCGAGCAGTTCGCGCAGCGCGGCGTCGGCCGGCGATTCGCCCGGCTCGCCCTGTCCCTTCGGGATGTCCCAGTGCGTGGTGTCCGTCGCATGCGCGAGGAACACGCGGCCGGCCGCATCGAGGATCACGACGCCGCACGACACCGTGCGCGGCGCGTCGCCCCGCTTCATCACGCGCGTGCTCAGCGCTTCTGCAACTGCCACTTGCCCGCGTCGGTCTTGCAATAGACGGGCTTGAGCGTCATCGTCTGGCCCTTCGCGGTGATTTCGGTGGCGATTTCACGGCAGGTCTTGCCGTCCGTCTCGGTCGTGGTCGGCGTGAGCTTCGCATCGATCTGCGTGCCGCGGCCGCTGCTCTGCCACGCCGTGGTCTCGCCGTCCTTGCCTTCGTCGCGCACCTGCGCGGCGGCCTTCGCGAGCGACGCGCGGTCGGCCTTGCTGAAGTAGCTGAGCGGCGTGTCGTTCAGGAAATTCAGGTTGTTCTGCGCATGGGCGGGCAGCATCGCGGCTGCGCACGCGGCGCCGGCCAGCACACGCGTGACGACGGAAAGGGATGCACGCATCGACATGTTGTTCTCCTTGGATGTTCGATCGAACGGCGCACCGCGCATGCCGGCGAACTGGCACGCACACTGCGCCTGTCAGCGAGCGAGGATAGCATGCGTGCCGTCCGCACCGCCTTCTAGTGGCCGGCCGGCACGGCCGCTTGCTGATATCCGTCAGTCAGCGTGCCGAGGAAGGCGATCACGTCCTTGATCTCGGCCGCGTTCAGCGCCGGCTGCTCGCCGCGCTTGCGGTCGAACGGCGCCTCGCGGTTGATGTTCGGCCAGTAGCGTTTCGGCAGGTCGTCATAGATCTGCACCTTGCCGTGCACGACCGGATAGAACTTCTCCGGATGAATGTCGCGCTCGACGTAGAAGCGCATCACGTCCTCGAGCGTGTGATAGACGCCGTTGTGGAAGAACGTCTTGCGCAGCGCGACGTTGCGCAGCGACGGCGTGCGGAACAACCCGCAGAATTCGTCGCGGCCCTTCAGGTCGGTACGCTCGGGGCCGCACGCGCCGAGGTCGTGGAAGCGCGGGTCGCGATTGACGGGCAGCGCGCGATTGCGCGGTACCGCGATCGCGATCAGCCCGAAATCGCTGAACTGCGGCGGCGTGCCGTCGAGTGCGCGCTGGCTGATGTGGCAGCTCGCGCAGTTGCCCTTCTTCTCGTCGTTGAACAACTGCAGGCCGCGCATTTCGGCCGGCGTGAGCTGCGCATGGCCCGCGAGATATGCGTCGTACTTGCTCGTGTACGGCGAGAACAGCTCGGGCGTCTGCTCGAACGTCTCGAGCGCGCGCAGCACGGCCTTGAACGTGGCCGCATCGTCGTCGAGCACCTTCACGCCGAACACCGCGCGGAACTCCTCCGCGTACGGTGCGGCCTTCACGGCCTGCGCGACCCTTGCCGGCGAGCTGTTCATCTCGAACGGCGACGTGAGCGGAATGCGCGCCTGCTCGGCGCCCGTGTCGACGCGGCCGTCCCACGTGAGGCCGCCCGTCGGGCCCGCATCGACGCTCTCGTCGCCTTCGTCGTCGGAATCGTGGAAGTGCTCGGTGAACTGCGGCACGCCCTGCAGGTACTTGAGCGACGGCACCGCACGAAAGCCCGGATGCTTCATGTCGTCGCCGCCGAACTGCACGTCCAGCGCATTGGGCGGCCCGAATGCGTGATCGGGGCTGTGGCACGACGCGCACGCGAGCTTGCCGGAACCTGACAGCGTAGGGTCGAAGAAAAGTTGCTTGCCGAGCGCCGTCATCCGGCGCACGCCTTCGTAAACTTGTGCCCGTGTCTGCGGCTGGTTCGTCGCGACCACGGCGCCGCTCGCGGCAACCGTTGCGGACGCAACGGGGTGCGCGCCGCCCGGCGCACTCGCGGCCTGTGCGGACGGCGCACCGGCACCGGGCTGTCCGTCACAGCCGGCAACGGTGACGAGCGTGGCGGCCAGCGCGAATGCGCCGGCGAGATGCAGCCACGAACGCGCGAACGCGCCGGCTGTCGGTTGGCGAGGCTTCATCGATTCGTCGGAAAGTAGGTTCAGGAGCGGCCGGAGTTTATGTCAGCCGCATGACCGTTGCATGACGACTCGTCGACAGCCAATCGAAAGGACGCCTACACCCGCCTGTCAAATCGCACCCTCAAAATGCGTGAAGCCGGACATGCCACGGTCACCTCGCGAACCGGCGGTACACGAATGCGCCGGTTCCCCACGCGACAAGAGAGAGATAGAGAGTACAACGGATGAAAAACCACGCCTGGATTCGCTTTACACCGATCGCCGTTGCCGCGGCCGCCGCCCTCACCGCCTGCGGCGGCGACGACGTGCAGCAGCAGGGCCTGTCGACGGTCAAGAACGTCGTCGTGATCTACGCGGAAAACCGCAGCTTCGACAACCTGTACGGCAATTTCCCCGGCGCGAACGGCCTGCAGAACGTGACCGCGGCCAGCGCGCAGCAGAAGGACCGCAACGGCCAGCCGCTCGCGACGCTGCCGAAGGCCTGGGGCGGCCTGACCGCGAAGGGCGTGACGCCGGCCGTGACCGAGGCGATGACGGCGAACCTGCCGAACGCGCCGTTCGCGATCGACGACCCGAACGGCTTCAACACGCCGATGAGCGTGACGACGCGCGACCTGTATCACCGCTTCTACGAGAACCAGATGCAGATCAACGGCGGCAAGAACGACATGTTCGCCGCATGGGCCGACTCGGGCGGCCTCGTGATGGGCCACTACACGCCCGACGCGACGAAGCTGCCGCTGTGGAAGATCGCGCAGCAGTTCACGCTGGCCGACAACTTCTTCATGGGCGCGTTCGGCGGCTCGTTCCTGAACCACCAGTACCTGATCTGCGCGTGCGCGCCGTTCTACGCGAACGCGGACAAGAGCCCGGCCGCCGGTTCGATCTCGGCCGTCGCCGCCGACGGCAAGTCGCTGCAGCTCGCGAGCAACTCGCCCGCTTCCGCGCTCGACGGCGCGCCGAAGTTCGTGAACTCGGGCAACCTGACGCCGGACTTCTACGCGATCAACACGATGCAGCCGCCGTACCAGCCGAGCGGCAACAAGGCGGCGTCGGGCGGCGATCCGAACCTCGCCGACCCGTCGGCCGCGACGACGCTGCCGCCGCAGTCGCAACAGAACATCGGCGACCTGCTGACCAACGCGGGCGTGTCGTGGGCGTGGTACGGCGGTGCGTGGAACCAGGCACTGCAGGCCGCGCAAAGCGGCACGGCGAACGTGATCTACGGCCCGAACATGACGGCGCCGAACTTCCAGCCGCACCACCAGCCGTTCAACTACTACGCGAACCAGGCGCCGGGCAGCACGAGCCGCGCGCAGCACTTGCTCGACGGCGGCACCGACGGCAGCGAGTTCATCAAGGCGATCGACGCGGGCACGCTGCCGCAGGTCGCGTTCTACAAGCCGCAGGGCAACCTGAACGAGCACCCGGGTTACACGGACGTCGCGAGCGGCGACCAGCACATCGCGAACGTGCTCGCGCACCTGCAGGCGAGCCCGCAGTGGAAGAACATGGTCGTGGTCGTCACGTACGACGAAAACGGCGGCTTCTGGGATCACGTGTCGCCGCCGAAGGGCGACCGCTGGGGCCCGGGCACGCGCATTCCGGCGCTGATCGTGTCGCCGTTCTCGAAGAAGGGTTTCGTCGACCACACGCAGTACGACACCGCGTCGATCCTGCGCTTCATCACGCGCCGCTTCTCGCTGCCGCGCCTCGCCGGCCTGCAACAGCGCGACGACGCGCTGAAGGCCAACGGCGGGCAGCCGATGGGCGACCTGACGAACGCGCTGCAACTGTCGCCGAACCTGTAACGGCATCGCGACAGACAGGCGGGCCGGTGTCATCGCCGGCCCGAAGGCACGAAGGGCGGCCTCCCGGCCGCCCTTTTTTCATCGGTGCGCGCGCGTCACCAGCCGTACTTCAGCTCGACCCCGACATAGTCGGCGTTGTGCCCGCCTGCCTCGCGGATCGCATCGCCGACCTGGAAATGCACGGCCTCGACCGCACCGATCAGGTTCGCGGCGATCGTCCAGTCGGCACGCAGCTGCACGTACATCCCCGTCCACGACCCGCCCTTGCCTGCCGTGCCCGGCACCACCGCGTTGCCCTGCTGGTAGACCGCATCGCCGGTCGTCTCGCGCCACTGGAAACCGAGCGCACCGAGCAGCGACAGGTTCGGCGACGGCTTCAGCGTCACCGACGGCTTCACGTGGATCAGGTTCGAATACCCGGTGAAGCCGGCGAGCGTGAAGTAATAGCCGTTCGGAAACAGCGGATTGAAGGTCTCGACACGGCCGTCGTGCGGATGCCGGTCGCCCGACGCCGCATCGACCTGCAGCGCGATGCGCGGCGACCACGGCGCGTCGAGCCGGTAGCCGGCGATCGAGCCGACCGCCCACGCGCGGATCGTGCTGCTGCCGACCGTGCCCGTCTGCAGCATCGTTTCGAGATCCCAGTCGAAGCGGCCGTGCGTGCCGGTGTAACGCAGGTCCCACACGTCACGGCGCTCCGCGCCGCTCGCATCGAGAAAGCGCGCGCTGCTGCGGTTGTAGCGCGACCAGTAGCCCGACAGGTCGCCGGGCCCGACCGACTGCCGCTCGAAGCGCACGCCGCTGAACGTGAGGTCGCGGTTCGACACGTCGTCGAACGCGGACACGGTGCGGTTCTGCACCGGCTGCGTCGCATACGCGATGAAGCGCCACTTCCGGTACTCGTAGTCGGCCCACACCGCATCGAACGCCAGCCGCACGTTCGGGCCGTCGCGCGCGGCGATGAAGCGCTGCAGGTCGAACGCCATCTCCTGACGGCCGACGCGGAACTTGAACGTCCCGCCGCCGAGCGCCCCCGTGTAGGTCGCGAACGCCTGCTCGAGATCGAGCGGGTTCCTGTCGACCGGCGAGATCGTGTTCTTGCCGAATGCGCGGTCGTCCTGCAGCTGCACGAAGAACTGCCAGTGCTGGCCGAGATGCGCATCGGCATGCACCTCGACACGCTGGATCAGGTACGTATCCGATTGCGCGGAGCCGATGCCGAACAACGGCGCGTCGTTGGTCTCGAGGCGCTCGCGCAGGTTCACGCCGAGCGACAGATAGGAAGCCGGATCGTTACCGAGCGGGATATATTTCAAGCCGTCGAGCGGTGCGCGCGGCACGCACGGATTCGCGAGCACCGACCAGTCCTCCTGCCAGCGGTTGAACAGCACGGTCGGCCGCTTGGCCGTGCAGGTCGCGGCGGGTGCGCCATCGGCGGCGGCCGGTGCGGCCTCCGCATCCGCTCGAGCCGCATCGGTACCCGCGAGCAGCAGCCCCGCGACGAGCGACGCGCGGGCAAGCCGGTCGAGGCGAGCGGCTCGCGGCGTCGCCCGATGCTGCCCGCCCGCCGCGGCCGTTCGGTCGCGCTCGCGTGCATCCGCGCGACCCGCTCGCCGGTCGCGGCCGCCGCGCATCCCGCCGCGCCGCCCGATCACGCATGCTCCCGCGCGGCGGTGCCGGCGGACATCCCCGCGCAGGCCGCCAGTCCCGCCAGCGCGACGGCCGGAGCCAGAAGCGCCCAGAACCCGAGATAGCGAAAGCCCAGCGCGCCGGCCATCGCGCCGAGCGCGAACGCGACGATCGCCGGCCACATCTTCGCGAAGCGCGCGCGTGCCGCCGTGCGCACGCTGTCGGGCGTGCCGGCGGACAGCAGGTCGACGACGTCGAGAATCGCCTGCGTGACGTTGCCGGTCATCACCGTGTTCGGCACGCCGGCGCGCGCGATCACGCGCGGATGCGCGTTCTGGATGCCCATCGCGAACGTGCCGACGATGCCGGCCAGCAGCACCGGCAGGCTGTCGGATTGCGTGACGGGCGACGCCCACACGCCGGCCGCGCAGAAGCCGAGCAGCAGCACGGCCTGGACCGCATGCAGCGCCCGCGTGCCCTGCCACGCGGGCCGCCCGGAAAACGCGCGCGCGATCAGGCTGCTCGCGACGACACCGCACACGAACGCGGGAAACACGCTCAGCTTCAGCAGGACGCCCTGGCCGAACCCCGCGGCCCCCGCGCCGATCAGCACGAAGTTGCCGGTCACGTGCGCGGTGAACAGCCCGAACAGCGCGACGAAGCTCAGCGTGTCGACGAAGCCGGCCACCGCGGCAAGAATCGTATCCTCGTGCTTCATCGCGCCACACCCGCGTGGATTTCGGCGACATAACCGCCGGGGAACCGGACCAGCGCCGCGTCGCGCCCGTCCGCCGTGTACGGCGGCACGAGCACGTCGACGCCGGCCGCCCTGGCTTTCTCCAGCGTTGCGGCCAGATCGGGCACCTCGTAGCCCGTCGTCTCGTGCCCGTACGGATAAGGCAGGTGGCCGTCCGTCACGAGCACCGTCATCTTGCCGAAGCCCGACGTGATGCGAATGCGGCGATAGGTGTCGTTCGGGCGGCCGATCTCGACGCCGGGCGCCTTCAGATCGTCCGAGACCACCTTGCCGTTCGAGAACTTGACGAAGTCGTGCACGAACTTGCGCACGCTCTGCGGCGACACGTACACGCGATTCTCGGGGATCGTCTGCAGTGCGTCGTACTTCGGCGCCTGCGTGTGCCAGTAGAGCTGCATCTTCACGCCGCCCGTCCACGCGATCACCGCATCGCGGCCGATCGGATCGGGGAACGTGTCGACGATCACTTCCGCGCCGTGCTCGCGCGCCACCTTCATCGCCGCATCCATGTCCGTGACGAGATAACCCGTGCGCTCCGCGCCGAACGGCCAGGGAGTCGGCGTCTTGAAGCCGAACACCGAGATCGTGCCGGCCGGCGTGAACACGAGCTGCGACATCGTCTGGCTCGGTGTCGGCGTGACCTGGAACACGCCCTGCTTCGACTTGCTGCCGCCGAACGTCGCGACGAAGCTGTCGGTGAAGCGATCGAAATCCTCCGGCGCCACGTACACGTGCGTCGTGTCGTATTGCGGCCCGACGGCGAGCGTCGGCGTGGCCGCCGGCAGGACGGGCGGCTTCGCGTACGCGGCCGGCGCCGCGACGAGGCCGGCGGCGATCGCCAGCGCGAGCAAGGCGGAACGAATCGATTTCATGACTGGATGTCCTTGTTGTTGATCGTCATCGAGTGGCACGGCCGTTGCCGGCCGGATACGTCGCATCGGCGAGCCGCGTCGCGAGCACGAGTGCCGCGATCAGCCCGAGATGCTCGAAAAAGCTGTTGAGCGCCATGAAACGCGCGGCGCCCGTCTGGTTCCAGAAGTCGTTCGCCACCGCCATCGCGACGAGCGTCAGCATGCCGAGGCCGCCGGCGCCGAGCCACGTGAAGCGGCGAAACACGATGCACAGCGAGCCGCCGATCTCGACGACGACCGCCAGTGCAGCCCACAACGCGGGCGGGTGCAAACCGAAATGCGCCTGCTCCGCGATTGCTGCGTCGAAGTGCATCGCCTTGTTGATCCCGCCGATCAGAAAGGCGGACACGAGTGCAAGTCGAACCAGCGCGCCGATCCACGGCTGCGCGAGCAGCGCACGAATCCACGCGGGGCTGTACCGGCCGGTTGTCGTCGCCATGTCAGACCGCCCAGCAGGAACAGCCGAACGCGCCCCAGAAGCCCTTCGTGTCCGACGTCGGCAATGCGCTGCCCCACGCGCTCGCGTGCGCATGCTGGTGCACGTTGCACGCATTCGCGCAGCCGCACATCGCGGCGGCCGCCGCCGCGCGTTGCAACGGTGCGCCGCTGCGCTGCGTCGCGCCCCAGCCGCCGTAGCCGCCGTACTCGCGCACCGGCGACCAGTCCGGCATCGCGGGCGGAATCGGCGCGTCATGCGACGCGAACGGGCCCGCGCCCCACACGATCCGGCCGCCGACCACCGTCAGCAACGCGGTCGTGCCCGCGATGTCGTCCTCCGCGCACGCGAAGAAGTCGCGATCCGGCACGACCACGTCCGCCAGCTGCCCGACCGCGATCCGCCCTTTCTTGCCGACTTCGTTCGAGAACCACGTCACGTATTCGGTCCACATGCGCAGCGCGGTCTCGCGATCGAGCAGGTTGCGCTGCGGATACATGCGCAGCCCGCCGATCGTCTTGCCCGTCACGAGCCAGGA